>DASUFT010000055.1:0-2998 GCA_036274395.1 Candidatus Polarisedimenticolaceae bacterium
TGAGGTCCCGGTACTCCCGGAACGTGGTGGCCGCGAGATAGGGCCCGAGATGCCGGCGCGCGTCGGCCTCGCTGGTGCGCGAGACGACACCGCGATTGGCGATGGTGCCCTGGGGCGCGCCGTCCTCCAGGAGGAGGTCGATGTCGCTCGCGAGGTGCGCGCGCAGCACCTTGGCGTGAAGGGCGCGGAGCGCCGTCTCGTGGGCAGACGGCTCACCACGCGGACAGCCCAGAAGGAGAGGGAGGAGGAGCAGGGGAGGGATACGCATCCCTGGAGTCTGTCACGAGCCTCGCCCGACCTGCTGCACGTCCACTCACATCGAGATCATCGGCCCCGCGCCTTCCTCGGCGCTGGCGCGCCGGGAGTCGAGCCAGATCCAGGCGCACAGGCCCAGGAAGACGAGCAACCCGGCCACGTTCCCGCCCGGACCCACGAACCCCGCCTCCCACCAGAGCTCCTCGAGACCCCGGGACGCGGCGATGCCGCGCACCACCGCGTCCACGACCCCGGCCAGCGCTCCCCCGGCGATGAATCCGGAGGCGATCAGCGTGCCCCGGTTCATGCGCGCCCGGAGGATGGAGACGTCGGCCTTGCCGCGTCCCACGAACCAGGCCACGAGCGCGCCCGCGAGCAGCGGCGTGTTCAGCTCGATGGGAAGGTACATGCCGAGCGCGAAGGCCAGGCCCGACACGCCGATCAGCTCCACCAGGACGGCGATCATCGCACCCAGACCGTAGAGGAACCAGGGCGCGGCGGCCGAGGCCATCACCGATTGCAGCACCGCCGCCATGGCGCTCGCCTGGGGCGCGGGCAGGGCGCCGGGCTTGGGCCCGTAGCCGTAGACGTGGTGGAAGAGGAGCAGCACGCCGGTGACGGTGAGGGAGGCCAGCACCGAGCCGCCGATGAGCGACCACTCCAGCCGCTTGGGGGTGGCTCCGATCCAGTAGCCGGACTTGAGGATGGTCACCATGGATCCGGTGGTGGAGAGGGCGGTGCACACCACGCCCCCGATGAGGAGGGCGGCCATGGCCCCGGCGCTTCCGGAGAGGCCGAGCCGCACCAGCACCACGGAGGAGACGATGAGCGCCGTCAGGGTCATTCCCGAGACGGGCGTGATGCTGATCATGGCCACCGCCCAGGCGGACACCGCGGCGAAGAGGAAGGACACGCCCAGGGCCAGTCCCAGGGCGACGAAGGAAAGGGTGGTCGCGCCGGGAATGCCGGCCAGCACGGAAAAGCGGAAGTAGACCCAGAGCAGCGCCGACACGCCCACCATCGCCGCCACCACCAGGCCCAGGTCCATGTCCCGCTCGGTGCGCACGTCCTCCGCTCCGTGCCCGCGCTTGCCCAGGCGCGTCACCTCCGTCAGCACGCGCGACAGGGCCTGCACGATCACCGGCGACATGCGCAGGATCGAGATCACCCCCGCCGCGAAGATGCCGCCGATCCCGATGTAGCGGACGTGCTCGTAGAACAGGTCCTCGTAGCCCAGGCCGGCCAGCGGTGGCCTCCCCGGGAAGAGCGCGGCCGTGGAGCCGGTGCCCAGCCGTCCGAACAGGGGCACCAGCACGAAGGTGGAGAGGAACGAGCCGGCGCAGATGATGGCGGCGTAGCGCACGCCCGTGATGTAGCCCAGGCCCAGCACGGCCGCCGACGTGCCCAGGGCGAAGACTGCCTTCACCCCCTCCGTCAGCGGCCTGGCTGCGTCCAGGAGCGCCGTGGTGAAGGTATCGCGCCAGAGCCGGAAGTGGAGGGCCAGGAAGTCCATGGCGAAGCCGATCCCCATCGAGGAGAGCAGGACGCGCGCCTGCCGCCCTCCGCGCTCCCCCGTGACCAGGATCTCGGTCACGGCGGTCCCTTCCGGGAAGGGAAGCCTGCCGTGCATCTCCGAGACGAAGTAGCGCCGGAACGGGATGAGGAAGAGCACGCCCAGGACGGCACCGAAGAGGGGCACGAGGAAGATGCGCAGGAAAAGGTCGAGTGGGGAGAGCCCTCCCTCCAGCTTCAGGATGAACAGCGCGGGCATGACGAAGGTGGTGCCACCGACCACGATGCCCGCGGTGGCGCCCAGCGCCACGATGTTCAGGTTCTCGAGCAGGGTGGAGCGGCGGGCCAGTACGGCGGAGAAGCCGATGGCCAGGATGGCGATGGGGATGGCGGACTCGATCCCCTGTCCGAGCTTGAGCGAGATGTAGGCCGCCGCCGCCGAGAAGACCACCACCATGGCCAGGCCGAAGGCGACCGAGCGCGCCGTCACCTCGGGGAGGGAGGTGCCTGCGGGGACGATGGGCGCGTACACCTCTCCCGGCTGCAGCTCGCGGTAGGCGTTCTCCGGCATCTTCACGGACGGGGGCGCCTCGCTCATCGAACCTCCTCTACGGGCGTAGCACGATCTTGCCGAAGGTCTCGTCGCGCTCGAGCGCGGCGTGGGCGCGCGCCACCTCCGCCATGGGGAGCACGCGGTCGATCACGGGCCGGAGCCGCCCCGAGGCCAGCAGGGGCAGCAGCGTCCGGCCCCCCTCCTGGGCCAGGGCGATCTTCTCCTCGAGGGGGCGGGAGCGGAGGACCGTGCCCACCACCGTGAGGCGGCGCGACAGGAGACGGCCGAGGTCGACCTCCGCACGCGCCCCCGCCAGCAGCCCCACGAGGACGAGCCTTCCCCGGGGCGCGAGCGCCTCCAGCAACGTGGAGATGCCGGGACCGCCCACGAGATCGAGCGCCAGCTCCGCCCCTGCGCCGCCGGCCAGCGCGCGCACGGTGGCGGGGAGATCGGGCGCGGCCGGGTCGAGGGCGTGGAGGACGCCGTGCTCGTGGAGGCGGGCGCGCTTCCCGGAGCTGCGCGTGAGCCCGAGCACGCGAGCCCCGGCGGCGGAGGCCAGCTGGGAGGCAGCGGTTCCCACGCCCGAAGCCGCCGCCGTGAGCAGCACCGCCTCACCGGGCCGCAAGGCGCCGCGGCGGAAGAGCGCGTCGTAGGCGGTCAGGAACGCCTCCGGGAACG
>DASUFT010000056.1:0-5194 GCA_036274395.1 Candidatus Polarisedimenticolaceae bacterium
CCCGCTACCCCAACGGGCTCGATGCCGGAACGCCAGGTCAGGCGTTCTCCGCCGCGCAGTCCGCGCGCGCCCTCGACTGCGCCGACCGGTTCCTCGCGGCCGCGGGGGAAATCGTCGAGGGCTGACGGCAGCCGGGCGCCCAGGTTCCAACCCGATGCCCTCCTGGTCCCACTCACCTCCGTCCCCCATGGGGGGGAGGAGGTGCGAGGTTGGGTCGCCATCGGCAGATCATCGCTTCCTCGATCGTCCTTCTGGCTTTCGCCGCGGCGGCGGAGGAGGTCGCGACCGGGACGGTGCGCCCCTTCGTGCTCCCCGATCCCTGGGGAGAGCACGGCGTCGGAGTGCTCTCGGCGCTCGTGGTGGACGCCTCCCGGACGATCGTCACGGAGGACGGCCGGACTATCGCCCGCCCCGTCCCCGTGCAGCTCTGGTACCCCGCGGTGGCCGCCACGGGTGGTGCCCGGACCAAGCCCTACATGCATCCGGAGCTGGCGGAGGCGTGGCGCGCAACCCTTCCCGCGCCGGCGGGCTGGCAGGACTCCGTGGTCACCCACGCCGTGGAAGGAGCGGAGCCCGCGCGGGGAGCGGCCCGGTGGAAGGTGATCCTCTTCTCTCACGGACTCTCCTGGCCGATCGAGAACTACCAGATCCTGTTCGAGGACCTGGCCAGCCGTGGCTGGGTCGTCGCCGGGCTCAGCCACCCGGGGGAGGAAGCGCTCACCCGCCTCCCGGACGGGACCCGGATCGGCTTCTCGGGGGCCAGGTGGGACGATGACGACGCCAAGGCCGCCGTCATGATGGAGAAGGTGGACCAGATGGTGCTCGATGCCAGCGCGGTCCTCGACCGGCTGGAGCAGTGGACCAGGGAAGGACGCAAGAGCCCGCTGGGGCGGCTCGCGGGAAGACTGGACCTGGCCTCGGGGGTCGGCTACGCCGGTCACTCGCTGGGGGGCGCCACGGCCGCATGGACGCTTCGGCGCGACCGGCGCGTCAAGGCGGCGGCCAGCTGGGAGGGGCAGATCTATCGCGCAGAGGATCGCCCGATGAAGGTGACCGGGCCGCTCCTGTACCTGGTCGGCGGTTCCAACCGGGCGGAGCTCGCCGGGCGGCACTTCCGGGGAGACGGCGCGGACCGGCCGGTCTACGAGGTCGTCCTCCGGGGGGCCTGGCATGCCTCGCCCTCCGATCTGCTGTACGTCTACCAGGCGTACGGGCCGAGGGACTGGCGGGCGCGGCATCGGAGGGAGATCAGCCCGGCGAGGGCGAACCAGATCACGGCGGACTACCTGGATGCGTTCTTCTCGCGCTACTTGAACGGAGCGCACCCCGATCTGCTCCGCCCCGACGGCGTCGGGGAGAAGGATGCCGAGCGGAACTTCCCCGAGGTGGAGATGCGCCTGAACCTCGGCGGGGAGGGATTCTGGACAGCGAGCGAGACGCCGTAGACCGCGAGCGCCAGCTCGTGGAACGGGCACGCCGCCGGGATCGGGGTGCGTTCGGGCAGCTCTTCGCCGCGCATCGAAACATGGTGTTCGGCCTCGCGGTGCGCCTCACGGCCGACCGGGAGGTCGCCCATGACGTGACGCTCGACGCCTTCGCTGCCGCCTGGGCCGCCGTTCCCCGGTTCCGGGGGGAGAGCAGGTTCGGCACCTGGGTTTGCGGCATCGCCGTCCATCGCGCCCGCGAGGCGCTGCGCGCCCGGGGCCGCCAGCGGGAGCGGCAGCCGCAGATCGCCGCCCCTCCCTGGACGGAGCGCGCCCGTCTTGCCGTGGATCGCATCGACCTCGAGCGGGCCATCGCGGAGCTGCCGCCGGGCGCCCGGGAAGCCCTGCTTCTGCGGCACGTCCACGGCCTGAGCTGCGCGGAGGCGGCCGTGGTGCTGGGAGTGAGCGCGGGAACCGTGAAGAGCCAGACATCCAGGGCGTGCGCCCTGCTGAGGGAGAAGCTCCCCCATGAATGACGACGTGACCGGACACCTGACGGACGTGGAGATCTACGAGCTGGCCGCCGGCGACGATCCGGCGCCCGGCGCCCGGGTCCACGCCGACACCTGTGACCCGTGCGCCGGACGTGTGCGGGAGACGCGGAGGATCCTGGCCGCGGTGGAGGGCCTGGAGCGGGACATCGCGGTATCACCGGGCACGGATGAGGGACTGGCCCCGAGGATGGGCGGCGGCCGACCTGCGAGGGTGCTCGCTGCGGCGGCCGCGGCCTGCCTCTGCTTCGCCGCTGGCGTCGTCACGCACGCGCTCTGGACCGGAGGAGGAAGCAGGCCGGCGACTGCACCGGCGGTGGACGCTTCCTCGCCGACGCTCGCCATCCAGCGCACGGGCACGGCGTACGTCGCCGCCATCGCCCGCATGGCAGACGTGGACCAGGGTCTCTCCGGGGCAGATCTCCGGACGGGCCGCGAGGTCGCTCTGGCCGCCATGTCGGGCGCGGCCTACGAGCTCGGGCGCCTCGGCCAGCAGGACCCGGCCACCTCGGAAATACGGCGCCTCGCGGAAGGCCTGTGGCTCGGCCCATCCGAAGAGGGTGCGCCGTGAGCGGGCTCTCCCTCGTGTTCGCCGCCCTGCTCCCCGCCTGCACGTGGGCCGGCCCGGACCCGGTGGGGAGCGGCATCGAGCGCCTGCTGTGCGTGGGCGGCGAGTGCTGGATCAACCTGGAGAGCCCGGACGGAGGGCGCGAGCACCGGTTCACCACGGAGCCGCGCATCGTGCGCCTGCGACCGCCGGCCGCGGACGTCCTCCAGGTCGGTGACGTGATCGTCTCGGTGGACGGCGCGCCCATCACCACGCGCGAAGGCGGCCGGCGGCTCGCCCGTCCCCGGGCCGGTGAGGCCATGACGCTCGGGATCCGGCGCGACGGACGCAGCTTCGAGGTGCGGATCGAGCCGCAGCCCGGTTGTCCGATCGGCAGCCTGGCCGTGCGGGAGTGAACCCTTGGGCCCGGGCCGCAAACGGGGGAACGGGCGAAGGGCGAACCTCCTCCGCCCGTCCCCCCCGGACGAGCGTCAGAAGTTCCCGTCGCAGATCGAGCCGTTCCCCTCGGCGCTCTGGGCCGTTCCGTCGCCGCAGCAGAAGCGGCCGGAGGGCGGACCTCCGGACTTGCCGTCGCAGTCGGCCGGACAGTTCGTGCAGTTCTCTCCCGACTCGCAGGTGCCGTCGTTGTCGCAGCCACCGCCCCCGCCTCCCGGCGTGGGATCGAGGAAGGAAGCCACGCTGGGGAAGTAGGCGGCCAGGGCGCCGTCCACGGTGGCGTTGTGCGCGCTGTCACAGGGGTCGTTGACGTTGGTCCCGCAGGCTCCCGTGAGCTGGCCCACCACCTGGCCGCTGGCGTTCAGCACCGGGGAACCGCTGCTCCCACCTTCCGTTCCACCGGACGTATCCGTGCTGTAGATCCAGCTTCCTCGGGGAAGCCCGGTGCATGTGGGCGACGACGTGTTCACGCTCTGCGCGGAGTACGCCTGGGGCGCCCCCCCGGGATGGCTGATGCGGTAGAGGGCGTTCCCGTTCACGCCCGCCACGGCCGTGCTCGACCACCCCATGAAGGACGATCCGGCCGGCGGGTTCTGCTTGAGCCGGAGCAGAGTGAAATCCCCGGTCGTCCCGGTGGCCAGGACGTCGGCGCCCACGACCTTGGGAACGCCGGGAGGATCGGTGAAGGGCTGCGGGCACGAGCCCCCACACGGAACCGAGAACTGGAAGAACGCCTCCAGGCTCTTGGCCTCCTTGGCGCGGCTCAGACAGTGATTCGCGGTGAGGAACAGGGGCACCTGGGTGCCGTCGTCCGTGTCCGCCAGCAGGCCGCCCGTGCAGATGTAGATGAAGGCTCCGGAGATCCACTGCATGTGCGCGATGGCGTTGCGGGCACTCTGGATGGCGGAGGGGATGCTCGCGCACGAGGCGTTCTGAATGCAGGAGGCGTTGAAGCTGCAGAACGCTTCCGGCTGCACTGGAGGCGGCTCCGGCTGGCTGTCCAGCGCATACCGGCCGAGGTACGCCACCTCCGGAACCTGGAGATGGATCTTCCGGAGACGGGTGGCGCTGGCCGGCCCGAAATCGTGCACCTGGACGTAGGCCCGCGATCCGGCGAGGCTCGGTGCCCAGAACTCGCCGTCCCCGTCAGGACCGCGCTCCCGGAAGGGCCCATAGGCCTCCCCGAGGTCGTTGTAGACCCAGGCCTCGGTTCCAGTCGGGAGATCGAACCCGGTGAAGTGGATGCGCTGCCCCTTCGCCCCCTCGGCCTCCACGGCCAGCGTCCACACGAACCCGTCGGCGGTCGGCCGCAGCGTGCCCCCGGCCAGATCCTGGATCCGGCCCACGCTGGCCGGCGTCAGCCGCTCCAGGCGAACGACCGGTGAGGCGGCCTTGACCACGCCGACCCGCAGCTTCCCCGGCTGCAGCCGCACGGTCCCGTCGCACTCCACGCACGGCTCCTCGCCGATGTCGCGGCGATCCTGGGGCGTGAGCCGGACCACGACGCCGGGCGCGCCCGCCAGAGGGGCGCGCTGCTCCACGAGCCACGCCTGGTTGGCCCGCATCTCCGCCGCGCTGCGGAGAGGGTCCGCCCCCCACCCCAGCTGCTCGCCGGCCGCTTGCACGGCGCCCCGCTCGGCGCGCGCAAAGGCCGGAAACGCCGCCGCCGCGCACACGATCCCGACCGCGATCAAGACGGATCTCCTCGTCATGCTCGAATACCCCCCGGTTCATCTCCCGGCGTTTCGAGAGGTGAATGGCGGGAGGCTGCTGCAGGGGGGCTCTGCCGTCAACGACTTTTTCGTGGCACGGCGCGTTCTCGTTGACGAGGGACAGGATCTCGCGACCGACGCCGAATGGACGTCACGCCCGAGGCGATGGCGTCCTGGGATGCCCACTTTGCGTTCGCCGCATTACTGGGCTGGACGCGGGCTCGCGACGGCACACCTGCGCGGATAGCATGGTGGCATCCCCTCGGCATTCCCCCGCCGAGGTCGCCGCGCGTCACCTATCGCACGAGCGCGGCAATCGACGCAGGAGCGAAGATGGACCCTCGAGAACAGAAGATGACCATGAGCTGGGGCCGTTTCGCGGCCATGATCGCCGTCTCCACCTTCATCATGTTCTTCCTCATGTACCAGCTCATCTACTCCCTCGATCACGCGATGTTCAGCGTGAACCGGCTGATCGCTTCCCTGGTGATGGCGTGCGTCATG
>DASUFT010000057.1:0-75992 GCA_036274395.1 Candidatus Polarisedimenticolaceae bacterium
TGCTGCCGTCGCAGTTGGTGTCCAGGCCATCGCAGGTCTCGGGGGCGTCCGGGCGCACTCCCGGGTTGCCGTCGTCGCAGTCGCCGTCGCAGATGCGGAACCCGTCGTCGTCGCCGTTGGCCTCGGTGGCGGGGACGTTGCCGTCGCAGTCGTCGTCCTCGCCGTTGCACTGCTCGAGCACGCCCGGGTGAACGTTGGGATTGGCGTCGTTGCAGTCGCCTGCGCAGACGCGGGAGCCATCCCCGTCCCCGTCCCCCTCGTCCGCAGGGATGCCGTCCGCGCAGTCGTCGTCGATCCCGTTGCACTGCTCGGTGGCACCTGGATGCACGTTCCCGTCCAGGTCGTCGCAGTCGCCGTCGCAGACGCGGAAGCCGTCGGTGTCGTCGTCCGCCTCGTCGGCGGGGACGCCGTTCGTGCAGTCGTCGTCGACTCCGTTGCATTGCTCGGCGGCGCCCGGATGCACGTCGCCGTTGCTGTCGTCGCAGTCTCCGCACTGGTCGCCGCCCGTGGGGAGGCAGGCGACGCCGGTCGAGCAGACCGCGTATCCGTCGCCGTCGTCGTCAGGGCAGGCGGGGAGGACGATCAAGGAGATCGTTCGGTCGGTGTTGTCGGTGGGATTGGGATCACATTCGGCCGAGGTCACGCTGCTCGAGAAAGAGGGACCCCCCGGAGCCGCGAAGGTCACGACGATCTCCGCGGAGGAGCCGCTCCCGGCGGGGATGGTACCCATGGCGCAGGTCACGATGCCCCCGGCCTCGGAGCAGCCGGAACTGGCGGACACGAAGGTCGCTCCGGCCGGCAGCGTCGTGGTGAGGGTGACCTGCGTCGCGTCGTCGGGTCCGGAGTTCCCTACCTTGGGCGAGTAGGTCACCGGATCGCCGGCGGCCACCGGATCGGGTGCCACGAACGGGGTGATCACCAGGTCGGACGAGCCTGGCTGCGCCACCACCTCGAGCACGACCGTCGTGGCGTTGTACTGGACGTTCCACGTCTTGCCGCAGCCGAAGGCGGGCAGGTTCGTGGTGGCGAATGTGCCGGTGCGGGTGTCGCCGGTGAGGACGGTGAAGGAGTCGCCGATGGCGGGGGCAAAGCCGTTGACCAGGCTGACCGTGAGCGAGCCGTCCAGCGCCGCGTCCACGCTGCCGAAGCCTGGATTGGTGAGAGTGAGCCAGTCGTGCTCCGTCCCCGCCGTGAGCCCGCCGAGCTCGAGCGTGAGGTCCCCCCCGGGTCCCTGCGTGTAGCCGCCCACCAGGTTCAGCGTGCCGGGGGAGAGTCCGGGCGACACGGCGCCGCCGGTATTGCTCACGCTCCCGGTGATCGTCCCCGTTCCACGCAGCGTGCCGCCCTGGATCAGCAGGGGTGCGGCGTTCGTGATCGTGCCGCCGTTCACCGTCGTGGAGCCGGCGGTCTGCACGAGCGACGGGCCCGTGAAGTGCAGGTCTCCCGAGAGCGCCTCCAGGGTGCCGCTGTTCGTGAAGCCGAGGCTGATCTGGGCGGTGCCCACGCTGGTCGTGCGCAGGAAGCTCCCCGCGTTGTCGAAGGTGCCCGACCCGGTGACGGAGGCGTCCGTCTGGTGCTCGAAGATCCCCAGGTTCGAGAGCACACCCGGGGAGTTGATCATCAGGGGGCCGGTGCCCGAGAGGACCGCGTTCTGGCCCACGGAGTGGATCAGCGTCCGCGTCAGCGTCTTTTCCGCCGCGGTCGTGAACGCGATCCCGCCGTTCGCGGTGGTGGTGCCGGTGCCGCCCATCGTGCCGCCGCCCCAGGTGAACAGGCCCGAGAGGGTCAGACTTCCGTCGCCGGTCAGCGTGCCGCTGCTGAGGGTGAAGGGAGCATCGATCTCGGAAGCGTTGGCCAGCGTGAGGCTTCCCGCTCCGCTGATCGTGAGCGCGGCTCCGCCGCCCTCCACCCGCAGCGACTTCGCGGTCTGGCCCGCCGTGCTCACGATGACGGCGGCGTTCTGGATGCACGCGTCGGTGGTCGCGGTGGGGACACCGGCGCTCCAGTTGGCCGCGGTCGCCCAGTCTTCGCCCGAGGCGGGCCCCACCCAGTGGGTGTCGCCGGGACAGGTGCCCTGGGGCGCCTCGGTGTCCGGCACGATGCGCGCCAGGAACACGTCCCCACTTGCGGTGGACTCGGTGCGCGTGGTACCCGGCAGCTCGTCGGAGCGTGTGAGCCCGGCGAGGAGGGCCCTGCCGCGAGCATCCAGGAGCAGGGCGCCCGCCCGGTCCTCGCGGTCTCCGGCCAGCAGGTGGGTCTCCTCCGGTGCGAAGGTCTCGGGCACCAGCCGCGCCACGAAGGCATCGGTCAGGCCGTCCTCCTCCCCCTCGAGGGTGCCGGCGATCCAGATCCGTCCGGCGGGATCGAGCGCCAGGGCCGCCGCGGGAAGCTCCAGGCGCACGGTCTGCAGCACCGCGCTCCCGTCGCCCGCGACGCGCACGAGGAAGGGCTGCGCGTCCTTGCCGAGCAGCAGCACGTCTCCCCCGCGGTGTACGGCGAGGCCGAGCGGAGTCTCGTCGCCGTCCGCGCCGTAGCACGTCGCCTGCCTGAGGGCTCCCGTGGCCGGGTCCAGGGTGGCCAGGAACGCGTCCCGCCCCCCTCCGAACGCCTGCAGGGGAGAGCGCACCGGGAAGTCCGCGGACGTGGTCGTGCCGGCGATGTGGAGGGTGCCGTTCCCGTCGAATGCAAGCGCGGTGGCCTCGTCGTCCCCCCTCCCGCCGAGGTAGGTGAGCGAGGTCACGCTCAGAGCCGCATCCAGGTGCGCGACCCACCCGTCCGTCCTGCCGCCGGGATGCGCCTGGAGCGCATCGTCGGTCACCGGCAGGTCCGCGCTCGCCGTCCTGCCCGCGACCCAGATCTCTCCCCCATCGTCGACCGCCAGCGCCTGCGCGACGTCTTCTCCCGCGCCCCCGATCGCGGCCTCGGCGATCGGCCTCAGCCCGCTCCGGGACAGCCGGAGCACGAACGCGTCTTCTCCTCTCTCCCCCACGAGCACGACGTCGCCTTCCGGCGTCGTGGCGATCGCCTCCGGCCTCTCCATGCTCTCCCCGAACCACGCCGTCTCCAGCACGGTCTCGCCGGAAACCCGGGACACGAAGGCTCCGGTGCGCTCCGCCAGGGGAGCGTCTCCGGGCTGCAGCTCGCGCGCCCCGCGATGCGGGTGGCCCCGGTGCTCGCCACGTCGGGCGGAGCGAGCGTCGAGCTCCACGCCGCCGAGCGAGCCGGCGACGAACACGTCTCCGCCCGCACCGGTGGCAAGGCGCGGGAGGTCGGCCAATCCCCGCCCCGGGGGGACCAGGATGTCGATGGACAGATGCACGTGCACGGGTGCAGAGGCGTCGCCGCTCCCCCGGTTCAAGTGCAGGGCCACGGTCCCGCCCGCGGGAAGGAGGGTTCCCAGCGCGGGCTGCCCGATGCGCACCGCCTCGGCGCCGGACTCCAGGATCGCCGCTCCTTCTCCGTCCAGGCGGAACGCGCCGGCACGGCCGAAGTCGAGCACCACGGCGGACGGGTCGGCCCAAGGAGCCAGGACGAGCTCGAGCTCGAGGCCGGCCGGTCCTCCCCGGAACAGCACGTCCACGCCGGGGTAGACGCCCCGCCGGAGCAGCCCTCCGAACGTGGGGACACCCGTGACCCAGCCCTCGGGATCGGACCCGGCCACGTAGTGCACGAGCCCGGGGGAAGGCTCGACCGGCTCCAGCGTCCCCGGGTCTGCTCCCCCCAGGAACCCGAAGCCGAGCGCCGCTTCCCCGGGCAGCTCCACCCGGCCTGCCGCGAAGGAGACCCTTCCCCCGGCCGCCCGCAGGGCGAACGCGACGTCCGGCCCGAACTGACCGCGGTTGGGCTCGATGGCGGGACGGCGCCCGGTCGCGTGCTCCACCGCCAGCGTCGGCGGCACGGGGTGGGAGGCGACGAGCGGAAGAAGGGCAGCGACGACGAGGAAAGGCCTCGAGGCCCGGAGGAAGGGCGTGGACATGAATCCCCCCGTTTCGATCTTTGTGCTGAAGGAGACGGATTTTGCCCCAGGTCAGGGGCACGCAAGCAACTAAAAAGTTACGTGCGCCAGGAATGCAGCGATCCGCTCCCCGGCCTCGATCCGGGTGAGCAGGGCGTCGTGCCCCGCACCCTCCACCCGCACGAGCTCCGCCATGCCCGGACGCGCCGCCGCAAACAGCCGCTCCGCGTGGGCGAAGGGCACCACCTCGTCGTCCGTTCCGTGCACGAAGAGGACGGGGACCCCGAGGGAGGGTAGGTGCGCGCGGCCCCGGAAGGCGTCCGGGTCCACGCCCACCAGGCGGCGCGCGCTCCTGTGCAGCGTCCTCCGGAACCAGCGAGCCGGGATCCCCTTGCGCTCGAGATACACCTCGGTCGCCTCCATGGGGCCCTCGGCGGACGCCACGACCACCAGGGCCGACCACCGGGGATCGGTGGCCGCGCTCACGATGGCGCCGATGCCGCCGAAGGAGTAGCCGAGCAGCGCCGCACGCGCGCCGTTCAGGTGATCCGCCACCGCGCGCAGGTCCTCGACCATGAGGGCGGCGTGGTACGCCTCCGCCGGCCCGGTCCTGCCGTGCCCGGGCAGGTCGAGGAGCAAGGCGGCAATCCCCGCCCGCAGCAGCGGACGGGCGAGCGGGGCCATGCGGCCGCCGTCCGAGGACCAGCCGTGCACGAAGACGGCTGTCCCCCGCACCGATCCCTCCGGCCTCACGTGCCAGGCCTTCATGGGGCGCGGTCCCGGGATCGTCACGTCCTCGGCGCGGGCCACCATGTCCGGCGGCAGTGCCCGCGGCCTGCGCTGCGGCGGACGGAGCACGCGCCTGAAGAGAGGATCGAGGACGAAGCGTGGGAGCACGCCGCCGATCTTAACGGGCGTCGGCCCTTTTCCGGAGGTCCCGCGCCGCGAGCCCGCCTGCCTTACGAAGGCTGTCGTGGATTCTCGCGTCGTGGCGCCGTAACCCTTCACCACGGCAGGGGGAACGGAATGCGAAGCATGCGCGTGACCCTCCTCGCGGCTCTGATGGTGATCTTCCTCGGGTTCCCCCTGCACGTCCACGCCGCCGAGGAGGGGGAGGAGCCCGCCGGCCCCGAGTGCGGCGAGGGACGGACGTGGTGGCCTCCGCTCGAGGCCTGCGTCACCCTCCCGGTGCTCAAGAAGCGCGTGGACCCGGAGTACCTGGACCCCGCGCCGGGCCTGGACTACGGCGCCCTCCTGTACCTGCACGTCTCCGCCCGGGGCGCGGTGGCCGATGTCCAAATCGTCAAGGCGCCGCTCGAGGGGGAAGAAACCCCCGAAGGCGAAGCGGTCCTCGCCGCCTTCGTGCACGCGGTCCGGCAGTGGACGTTCGAGCCCGGGTTCGACGACTGGGGCAAGCCCGTCGCCATGACCGTGATCCTGAAGATCCGCCTGCGCACCGAGGCCTAGCCGACGGCGAGCCTCCGCGGACGCTCGCGCACCTGGAGCCGGTTCACCCCCTGATTTTCTTCCATGGGGAGGTCCGGCAGGACGAAGCGGAACACGGATCCCCGGCCCAGCTCGGACTCGACCCAGATGCGGCCCCCGTAGCGCTCGACGATCTTCTTGCACACGGCCAGGCCGATCCCGGTTCCGGGGTAGCGCTCCTGGGTGTGCAGCCGGCGGAACAGCTCGAAGATCCGCTCGTGGTATTCCGGGGCCATGCCGATCCCGTTGTCCGCCACCGCGAACACCCAGCCCATCCCCTCGCGGGCCGCGGAGATCTCCACGTGCGGCGCCCGGTCCCCACGGAACTTGAGGGCGTTCCCCACCAGGTTGAGGAACACCTGGGTGAGCTGGGTCTCGTTTCCGGCCAGCACGGGGAGGGGACCGACGGTCACCTCTGCACCCAGCTCCTCCAGCGTGGGGCGGAGGTCTCGGAGGACGCTGCGCACCACGGTCCCGATGTCCACCGGGGCCACCGTGGACGGGGCGGCATCCACGCGGGAGAAGGAGAGCAGGTCGTTGATCAGGCGGTGCATGCGGTCGGCACCGGCCGCGATGTACCCCAGGAACTCGTCGCCATCGCTTCCGAGCTGGTTCTGGAAGCGCAGGGACAGGAGCTGCGTGTAGCTCAGGACGGCCCGAAGGGGCTCCTGGAGGTCGTGGGAGGCGACGTAGGCGAAGCGCTCCAGCTCGGCGTTCGAGCGCCGGAGCTGGTCCGCCTGCTTGCGCAGCTCCGCCGCCGTGCGCTCCCGCTCCCGCAGGTGCGCGCGGATCTGGTACTGGCGGCTGCGGGCGCGCAGCGCATTGCGGAGCGCCCCCACCAGGGTGGCCACCCGGACCGGCCGCTCCAGCAGCAGCACGTTGCTCAACCGCTCCAGGGACCAGAGGGCCGCCGGAGAATCCGCCCCACCGCTGCAGAGCAGGATGAGCGGGAAGTCGGACCAGGGGGGCTGCGCCCCCAGCAGGTCGGCCAGCCTCTCCCTCTCCTCGCCCAGCAGCGCCTCCTCGGTGATCAGCACGGCACCCGCTCCCCGGCGCAGGGCGGAGCAGAGCGCGTCCATGTCGCGGCAGGGCAGGGCGAGCACTCCCTCGCCCGCCAGGACCTCGGCCGCCAGGCCGGCGTCCCTGCCCACCGGGGCGAGGATGAGCACCCGGCGCTCCCGCGCGCCCTGCCCGTCAGGCATGGGGGGTGCCGGTCCCGGGCTTGGCGAGCTCGGTCTCGTGTCCGTTCTTCCGCAAGGGAACGGGGACGCCGGTGAAGACGCCCCGGTACAGCGAGAGCTCGGGCCCGATGGTGATCCCGGTGGGCCCGATGCTCAGCTCGCGGATCCCCTTTTCGTGCGTCCCCCGGCGCTTCTTCACCACCGACAGCGCCTGCCGCAGGCTGCCCTCCGCCTCGTAGAAGCGGAAGAGGATCACGGTGTCCGCCAGGTAGCTGGCGTCGAACGGAGTGACCAGGCCCGCGCCCATGAACCCCTGCTGGCCCACGATCAGGATGGTGAGCACCCCTTTCTGGCCGAGATAGGTGAGCAGCTCGTGGAGCTGGATGGTGAGGAACCGCTCCTCGGGCATGGCGTGCATGTAGCCGTTGAGGCTGTCGATCACCACCGTGCGGGCGCCACGCTCCACGGCCCCGCGCACGCACACGGCGAACTCCCCCGGGGGCATCTCCGCCGGGTCGACCTGCTGGAGGTGGAGCTTCTCGGAAGCGATGACCTCCTCGAGGGACAGGCCCACGCCTGCGGAGCGAAGGCGCAGGGTGGTCACGCTCTCGTCGAAGGCGAAATAGGCGGCCTTATGGCCCTGGGCGATGGCGGCCAGGGCGACCCGGGTGGCCATCGTGGACTTGCCGGTCCCCGCCGGTCCCAGGAGCAAGGTGCTGGTCCCCCAGTCGAGTCCACCCCCCAGGAGGCCGTCGAGCGCGTCGTCCCCGGTGTGAAGCCGCTCGACGCGGGTCTCGCCCTGGTGCTCGGCCGCGACCAGGCGCGGGTAGACGTCGAGGCCGCCGGTGCGGATGCGGAAGTCGTGGTAGCCGCCGCGGTATGCGGAGCCGCGCAGCTTCGTGATGCGCAGGCGCCGCCGCTCCGCCCCGTAGGAGGGCGCCAGGTGCTCGAGAGCGATCACCCCATGGGCGATGCTGTGCACCTGGAGGTCGCCGACCGGGCCCGTGCGGTCGTCCAGGAAGAGCATCGTGCAGTCGCGGCCGCTGAAGAACTGCTTCAGGGCCAGAATCTGCCGCCGGTAGCGCAGTGGGCTCTGGGCCAGCAGGCGCATCTCGGAGAGGGAGTCGAAGGCGAGCCGTCGGGGATGCGAGCGCTCCACCTCGTCGAGCACGGCGCGGGTGAGCTGCCCCAGCTCGATCTCGGCGGGGTGGAAGATCGTGTTCTCCGCCTGGGCGCGGATCGCCTCCTCCATGGTGATCAGCTCGCAGATCTGGATGCCGTCCAGGGAGAAGCCATGGGAGGCGGCGACGGCCAGCAGCTCCTCCTTCGTCTCCGACAGCGTCACGTACAGCCCGGCCTCGCCGCGGTGGGCCCCCTCCATGAGGAACTGCATGGCCAGCGTGGTCTTGCCGGCGCCGGGATCCCCCTCGAGCAGGTACAGGCGACGGCGGGGAAGGCCGCCGCGGAGGACGTCGTCGAGCCCGGCCACTCCCGTGGCGGCCAGAGATGTCGGTTCCTGGGTCCTCGATTCCATCGGATCGCCCTCTTCGATCGAGACGGAGGCCCGGCCGCGGGACACGTGGCCGGGTGCGTTGCCTTCATCTTCCCGGAAAGAGGGGCTGGCACGCAAGCGTCGCGTGGGACGGGCGTTTCCGGGTCCTCGTCCTTGTCGCCGGAGCCGGCGCGAGAAACCGGCTCCCTTTACGACCACAGGCGTGGTTTCTCGTTGAGAAGCAACGTACTTCCCGGCCAGCACCGGGGGACAAGCCGTGCTGCACATCCGAGCCGCCGTCTTCGCGGCGATCGTCACGCTCGCCGCCATCTCCTTCACGCCGCCGGCCCTGGCCGGCGATGCCGCACCGGCGGAGCCGGACTGCGGCCAGGGCCGCGCCTGGTGGCCCCCCCTCGAGGCCTGCGTCACCCTTCCCGTCCTGAAGAAGATGGTGGATCCGGAGTACGGCAGTGCCGTGCCCGGGCTCCGCTACGGCGCGATCCTCTACGTCCGGGTGCTGGACACCGGACTGGTGGGGGACGTCCAGGTCGTGAAGGCTCCGCCGGAGGGAGACCCCGCCGAGGGAGACGACACGGCGATCCAGGCGCTCCTCAAGGCCGTGCGCCAGTGGCGCTTCTCCCCGGGCCTGGGGCCGGATGGGAAGCCGATCGGCATGTCGGTGACGCTCAAGGTGCACCTGCTCACCGAGGAGTAGTCCCGGGACCACAATATCCGCGCCCATCCTCCGTCTTCAGGGCGTGGAGACGATGGCCATCGAGCAGGACCGGCGGATCTCCGAGGTGATGGAGCACGAGGGCTCCCGCCTCGCCCGCTTCATCCGCCGCCGCGTTCCGGACCCCCGCGATGCCGAGGATGTCCTCCAGGAGGTCTTCTACGAGCTGGTGGAGGCCAACCGCCTCCTCATGCCCATCGAGCACGTCACCGCGTGGCTCTTCCGGGTGGCACGCAACCGGATCACGGACCTGCTGCGGCGGAGAAGGCCGGAGGACGAGGTGCTGGGCCTCGGGGAGCTGCTGCCTTCCCCCCAGGCCGGTCCCGATGCCGTCCACGCCCGGCGGGTGATGCTGGCCGAGCTGGAACGGGCGCTCCTGGAGCTGCCGGAGGAGCAGCGCGAGGTCTTCCTGGCCCACGAGCTGGCGGGCCTGAGCTTCAAGGAGATGGCAGCGGCCACGGGGGTGAGCGTGAACACGCTGCTGTCGCGCAAACGGTATGCGGTGCTGCGCCTGCGGGCGCGCTTGCACGAGGTGATGCGATGAGACCGAGAGCGAAGAAGCTGGTCTGGATCGCGCCGCTGGCGATCGTGGCCATGGCGGCGTTCTTGGCGCTGGGCGGGACGGTGGTGCGCCTGCTCTGGAACGGCCTCCTGCCCGACCTCTTCGGCTTCCCCGCGGTGACGTTCTGGCAGGCGCTGGGGCTGCTCGCGCTCTGCCGGATCCTCTTCGGGGGCTTCGGGATGGGTGGGTCGCGCCGTGGCGGGCGGGCCGAGATGTGGGCGCGGATGACCCCCGAGGAGCGGGAGCGGTTCCGCGAGCGCATGCGCTCCTCGGAAGGATCCAGCACGTGATCAGGGGCAGGTGGCCGAGGCGTCCTTGGCCGTGACCCCGCAGAAGCCGGAAGGCGTGAAGCCGTGGCGTTCCTGCCCGGCCGAATCCGAACCCCAGCTGCTCTCGACGCCGGCGCCGTCCGTGCCCACCATCAGGAAGAAGAAGCTGCCTGGAGGAACCGCCGACCAGGTGGCGGTGCCGCTCGCCCCCAGGGAACAGACGGCTCCATCGAGGGCGTAGGTGGACACGCTGGCCAGGCTCCCGTACAGCAGCGCGTAGTCCGTGGCGGGACAGGAGAGGGCATCCCAGGTCACCTGCAGGGCATCTCCCGAGGCGGAGAGGCGGCTGCCACGCATCCCGCCGGGGACGGGCGGAGGTCCGGTGGCGATGCAGGCATCGCAGGAGCAGCTGGTACCCATGCCCAGGGCGGTCCCGCCCTGAAGCGCGCACGCGCCGGCGGTCAGGTCGGCGCAGGGGGTGCCGGTCAGGCAGCAGGACTGCGGATCGGGGCTGGCGCCGTCCAGCGTGAGACCGATCACGGCGAAGTCCACGTAGAGCGCGATCTTGTAGGTGTCGAAGCCGCGCAGCAGGGTGGTGCTCGACGGTCCATAGGTGAAGACCATGCCGTAGTAACCGGTGGCGTCGAGGGCGACGGGGTCGGCGAGGCCGTCCTCGCCGTTCAGGACGGGCATGATCTCGATCGAGGCCCCGGCGCCCGCGGTGTTGGCGAGGAGCTCGAACGAGAAGGACGTCAGGTCGAAGACCTCGCCGTCGGCGCGCTGGATGGTCATGCGCGCGTGGTGGTCGGTCACTCCCGGGGGCGGCGTCGTCACCGCCTGCGCTTCCAGGCCCGACGGCCAGGGGACGCGCACGGCCCGGCCGATCGGCTCCCCCGTCCCTCCCGTGAACAGCTTGTCGCGCGTGTAGGTGAAGAGATATCCCTGGCTGCGGACCGTGTCCGAGGTCACCCCCGCGGAGACGAGGGCGGCGACCTGGCAGGGCTGGAACCAGGTCGCGGTGTCCGCGTGCGCGGGAAGAGCAAGCGTGGCACACGTCCCCAGGACGACGGCGCGAGCCAGTGCGTGGTGCATGAGCCTTGTGTTGGCGCAGTGCGGCCAGCCGGTCAAGAGGCGAAGCGGACCGACTCGGTCCTCAGGGACAGCTCCCGCTCAGGTCCTGCGGCCGGTCGCAGGCGCCGACATTGACCGCCTCCGGCCGCTGACCGGCGGTCCCCGCGCCGTAGCTCCCTTCCCGGGTGGCGTTCTGCCCGACCACGGCGAAGTACAGGAGCGTGCCCGGTGCCAGGGCCCCGGGGTCGAAGACGGCGTGCCCGGTGTTGCCCACGGCACAGGCAACCCCGGTCCACGCGGGGTGTCCCGGGAACGTCCCCGTCCCCCAGAAGACGGCGTTGTCCGTGGCGCCGCACGCCGGGGTGTAGAGCACGTCGATGGCGCCGCTCGCCGTGCGCGAGGCGGTCATCCCCCCGCTGGCGCTGACCTCCTTCGGGTTGGGGGCGGTGCCGGTGGCGCAGGTGCCCGGGATCACCGCGTTGCTGACGGACACGTCGTCGATCCACCACCCCTGGCCGGTGACACCGCCGTCGCTGGAGAACCGCCAGCGCACCTTGACGCTCTGGCCGGCGTAGGCGGCCAGAGACCCCGTGTACGGGGAGGCGGGATAGGCCGGGGTGGCGATCGTGCGGGAGAAGACGGCGCCCGTGCTGGTGGGGATGCCGCAGGCGTTTCCCGTGAAGGCGATGGAGTCGGCGGGGTAGTTGAGCGCGAGCTTCGTCCAGTCGGTGTAGTTGGAGGAGCCGGTCGCGATCTCGACGATGCCCAGGTCGAAGCTCGTCTCCATGTCGTACTTGGAGGCGAAGGAGAGGGAGGCCCCGCTCTGCACCGTCAGCGCCGGAGTGGTGAGGGCGGCGCAGACGTTGTTCCCGTAGGTGCCGGTGGCGTAGACCCCGGGCGCCGACCTGCCCCCCGTGGGCTTGACGGACCAGGGGTTCGCGAGCGCCATGGCCGCCGGCCCGGAGTCGCCCGCGGTGTCGGTCCAGGTTCCCACCGTCGGTGGACCGGTGGGGGTGGCGGAGACCGTGACGAGATTGCCGTCGTCCGCCCCGTTCCCGCCGTCCACGGCGCGCACGATGTAGGCGTAGGGCGTGGCGGAGGTGAGGCCCGCCTGGTCGTTGAGGAAGTTGCTGGTCAGGCCGGAGGCCACGACGTTGGCGGGAGAGGGGAGGAACGGCGTGGTCGCCGAGCGGTGCACCGTGTAGGTGACCGCACCCCCGCAGCGCGTCACGGCCGACGGCCAGAACAGATGAAGGGTGCAGGTGGAGGCAGCGGAGTCCGCCACCCCCATGGCGCCGGCGAAGGAAGGACCCACCGTGCACGGGCCCGTGGTCGTGGCCTGCGCCACCGCCGAGTCGGCGGACTCGCAGCCCTGGACGGCGCGCACCAGATAGCGGTAGGTCACGCCCCCCGAGACGGGCGCGTCGTGGTACGAGGTCTGCGCCCCCGGCACCTCGGCCACCAGCGCGAACGCACCACCGGGATCGAGGGCGCGGTAGACGTGATAGGTGACCGCGTTGGCCGCCGGCTGCCAGGACACGTCGATGGCGCTGTCCCCGGCGGGCGCCGCCGTCACGCCCTGGGGCACGCCCGGCTGCCCCAGGGTGACGTCGGCGGTCTGGGGGCCGGAGCCGACCGCCACCTCCCGGGTGGCGGTGCAATAGCCGGGCGAGGAGTAGCGGACGTGATAGGTCTGGCCGCTCTGCACGAGCAGCCGGTAGTTCCCCTTGGCGTCGGCACGGCGCGGCGCCTCGCCGTGGGTGAACGTCACCTCCTGGAGCTCGAGGTTCGCCGATAGAGGGAGGCCCGTCTGGGCATCGGTCACCTTGCCCCGGATCTGCGCGCCGTCCAGCGTCTCGTCCAGGAAGTACTGCCAGGCGGTGCGCTGGCGCTGCACGGTGAGGTTGCGCCAGCTGGCGTAGCTGGGCTGGAAGCCGCCGGCCGCGGAGGAGTTGACCTCGATCACGTAGGCGTAGGCCCCGTACTGGTTGTATTGCGTGTCCACGCTGCCGCCGTCGGCGAGGTAGATCGTGGACCAGATGGGGCCGGTGGCGTACTGGCCGGGGACACCGCTGTCGTTGAGGAGGATGGCGTTCAGCCCCTGCGCCACCTCGTCCAGCGCCGCCCGCTCGTCGGGATCGTTGCACCCGTACGAGTACATCAGGTACTCGCCGTACGAGTGGTAGGAGAGGGCGAAGAACGGCCGCACCTGCGCCGTGAGCTGCATCAGCCCCTGCGTCTCCGGCTCCGATCCGGGAGCCGATCCCCTGGTGTCCTGGGCGCTGCAGGAGGCGCTGGAGCCGTTGCAGGAGCCCCACTGCACCGGGTAGTTGCGGTTGTTGTCCACGGCGCAGGAGGGGTGGCGGTTCTTCCTCCAGGAGGTGTCCGTGGTGAACACGTACATGGCGCCGTCGGGATTCACGCTCCCCACCACGTAGATGTTGATGCTGTCCAGCCAGCGCTGGACCTGGGGATCGGTGGCGTACCGCGACGTGAGGTAGTCGATCATGTCGCGGGCGATCTCCGGAGTCATGACCTCGCGGGCGTGGTGCTGGGCGTCGAGCACGAAGGAGGGGCGCTCGTTGGCGAGCCCGACGTCCTTGGTGAGGTGGAGCACGTACTGCGTCTGCCCCTCGAACAGCGGGCTCTGGCTGATCGACTTCTCGGCCAGGTTCGGATACGCGGCCACCACCTGGTCCATGAAGGCCGACATCTCCTGGGGATCGGTGTAGTCCGCCAGCGCCCGGGTGGCGCTCGGCTCCACGTTGCTCCCGCGCACGGTGACCGCGAAGCCCTTGGCCTGCAGGTCCGCCAGCTCCTGCTCGGTCACCACCAGCCCCACCGCCAGCGCCTTGCGGTCGATGCCGGCGACGTCGAACCCTTCCAGGGCCAGGGTGCGGGCCGCCTCCAGCGAGGGGACCGTCACCTCCACGAAGAGCCTGGGCTCCGGAGTCTCGGCGCGGAGAGTGCCGCCGGCCACCACCAGGGTGGCGGCCACGAGCAGGCGTCGGAGGTTGCTTGGCATCGCGGAAGAGTACGGTGAAGGGCGGCGATTGGGAAGATCTAGGGATCGGTCGCCGCTCCGCAGAGCTCGTCCCGCTGCGGGTAGCTGTCCCGCAGCGCTCCGGACTGCGCGATGACCGCCTGCACGGCAGTGACGGGAGACCAGAGCACCTTCTCCGCACGGTCCCGCCACGACGCGCTGGGGAGCACGTAGCTCGCCGCCATCTGCATGTCGAGCGCGAGGTTCGCGCAGCGGCTCCGGCCCGCGTCCTTGAACTCTCGGCGAAGCGCCCGCATGGCGTCTCCGAAAGCCTGGTTGCAGGCGACCGCGTGCCGTCCGTTCCAGATCCAGCAGACGTCGTGGTCCCGGCAGGCCGCGTCCAGGGCATCCACCGGCTTCACCGCGTAGTAGCGGGCGATCAGCTTCTCCCGCTCGCGCGGCGTCATGTCCCGGGGTCGCTTGCCGCTCTCCCGGGCGAGGCCGGGATACCCCCCGCCGCAGAAGCAGCCGTACCGGAAGCCGGGGGACACCTTCACCCGCGCCGGAGCGGGATCGCTGCAGACCTCGGCACGGGCGAGGGCCCGGCGCAGCGTGCGTGACGAGGGAGGGGCCAGATCGACCTCCCGCTTCGCCCGTGCGTGCGCCACGCTGATGAGAGCGAGCAGGGTGAGGCCGGCCAGGAGGACCGGCTTGCCGCAGAAGCGTGGCGTACGGGGTCGCATGAGGCTTCTCGGCGCGTTCGCCTCCCCCGAGGCAGGCGAACGCGCCCATGGGGCCGGCCTGCTAGACGCAGGCGCGCTGCGTGCAGACCACGCCGCCCTTGCCGCGGCAGCAGGTGTTGCAGTCGACCTGCCAGCAGGTGCTCGCCGCGTTGGCCGGGCTGCTCAGCGCAAAGATGCCGGCGATGGCGGTGAAGGAACCGAGGACCAGAGCCAGGGCCGTGAGCTTCTTCTGCATGATCTCCTCCTGCGCGAACCCCCTCGCGCCCGCGCAGCATACTCCTGACCGGTCGGGAAGCTACATGCTGCCCACGAGGTTGAAGAACGCGCCCTGGTGGTCGTAGCCGAGGTCGGTGAGATCGTCGGAGAAGTCGGTGAAGTTGTAGCCGGCGCCGACCTTCAGGTGCTTGCCCAGGGATCGGTAGAGGGTGAACACGGCGCCGGCGCGGCGCTGGCGGACATCGGGCAGGTTCAGCGTGCGCACCTCGAGCAGGCTCTCCCAGCCCTGGCGGAATCGCCAGTCCGCGCGCACCGCCGCGAAGCGCGCCGCATTGTCGAAGAAGTCGCGCTGCTGGCGGTCCAGGCTCACCTGGCCCAGGCGGTAGGCGACCTTGCCGCCGATGTCCCAGTCCCGGGTGAGGCCGTAGGAGAGGTCGACCGCTCCGATGTGGCTCTTCTGCAGGAACTCCACGGGGACGTTCCGGAAGATCACCTGGTCCGTGGTGGGGACGTTGTAGAAGTACGTGTACTTGACCAGGGCGTTCATCCGGTCGTGGGTCACCGGGCGATAGGCATAGCCGATCACGGCCTCGGTGTAGCCCCCGTCGTAGAAGTCTCCCAGGGAGCTGTCGCTGAAGGAGTGGTCGAGCTTTCCCAGCACCCGCCAGCTCGGCGTGGCCTGGTACTTGAAGTTGTTGCGGAAGAGCCAGGCCGTCCGCTCCGTGTGCGTGGTGTCGATCTGCTCCACGTCGTCACGCCGGTACTCGACCCCACTCGCGAGCTGGATCTTTTCCAGGCCGTAGCCCACCCGGAAGCCGGCCGCCCGGCGGTCGGTCTCGGCGGCGGTCCGCGAATCCACCAGCGTGCCGAACTCCGCATTGGCCCCGAGGTTCCAGCGCTCCCGTGCCACCAGGTGGATGCCGGTGGCGTGGGTGAGGCCGCTCAGGGACCCGGCGTCCTGGTAGCGCTCCTCCACGTACACGCTGGAGGCGTCGGACAGCCGCCTCTTGGCCCCGGACACCAGGGTCCCCCGGCGCACCTGCAGGCCGTTGTCGGTGCGCTCGTTCTCCAGGGAGTAGTTGAAGTAGAGGCTGGTCCTCTCGGACACCAGGAAGTTGGTTCCCAGCCTGCCCCCGGCCCCCAGGTCTCCGTCCGAGACCTCGCCGTCGATGCGGAAGCGCTTGGTGGGGCTGTAGGAGCCGCCGGCACCGACCCGGCCGTTGTCGGGGCGATTGTCCTTGGTGGAGACCGTCTCCTGCACGAAGCCGTAGGCGCGCCAGTTGGTGCCGGGATCGAACTTCGCCTGCACCACGGCGTCCGTGCGCTCGCCCAGCTCCTGGGTCAGCGGCACCACGGGGGAGCTGTCCTTGCGCAGGTCGTTGCGCACGCCGCCGCTCACGTTCCACCTGGGCGTGAGCTGGTACCCGGCGTTCACCTCCAGGGCCCGGGTCTCCACGCCCTGGTCCTCGGTCCTCTGGTCGCCCTTGGCGGCCAGGCTGAACCGGTCGGTCACCGGCATGCGGAACGTGCCCCCGCGCACCTCGGTCTCCTTGAGGGTGGCCTGGCCCGGAGCCGAGTAGCCGGCCTCGATGTTCTGGCTGTAGAGGGTGACGCGGCCCTTGTTCCCCTGGAAGAAGTCTCCCAGCCCCACGCTCAGGTCGGCGCGGTAGGCGCCGGCGTCGGCGTCGGTGAAGCTGGCGTCGGCCGGGCCCTGGAAGACGAAGCCGCCGTCGTCCGAGCGCAGAGAGCTCGAGACCAGGCCTTCGCTCCGGCCCGTCTGCACCTTGAAGAAGGACTCGGTGCTCATGCGCAGCGTGAGATCTGCCGCGCCCAGGGTGCTGTCGACGTCCCCCTCCTCGTTGGAGTTGGCGGTGACCCCGAGGCGCACGTGGTCGCCGAACCAGTAGTGGCCCTGGCCGCCCACGGCCATGGCATCCAGCTCGTCGAAGCCCGGCGTGTACTCGTACCGCACCACCAGGTGGGCCTCGTCGCCGGAGAGGCCGCTGGTGCGCACCAGCAGGTTGTCGTCGGCGGTGGAGGAGAGCGGCTGGGTGAGGAGCAGCCGGCCCTGCAGGTAGTCGATGTCGTAGTCCATGACCGGCCGCAGCGGCACCACGCCGGTGACGATGCCCGAGTCCTTGTCCCGGATCTCCACGCGCACGCGCTCCGAGCCCTGGAGGATGTCCTGG
This sequence comes from Candidatus Polarisedimenticolaceae bacterium, assembly GCA_036274395.1. Lineage (GTDB taxonomy): Bacteria > Acidobacteriota > Polarisedimenticolia > Polarisedimenticolales > DASUFT01 > DASUFT01. The sequence goes on from DASUFT010000057.1 coordinate 16,880, forward strand.
TGGCGCAGGAAGTAGAGGGAGCCGCCGGTGCCCCGGTACTCCTCGTAGCTGGACACCGTTCCCGGCTCGGCGGCGAAGGCGTCGGCGGCGAACCGCCGCTCCCCGAAGCCGGTGGCGTTCTCCGACACGTAATGTGCGTTGGCGCCGTAGAGGCCGCGGTCCACGTGGGCCAGCTCGTTCTCCAGGTAGCCGACCTTGAAGTTCCCCCAGAGGCCGTAGTTCTGCCCCCGGGTGGCCTTGACGTAGAACTTGCCCAGCGTGGGCGCCATCTCCTCCACCACGCTGTCGTCCCCGAAGGTGGGGTAGTGGTCCTCCGGGTCGATGCGGCGGAACAGGGCATCGGGGGACTTGTCCAGGAAGTTGCTGAAGATGTCCTTGAACGGCCCTTCCCGCGTGTCCGCGCTGGCCGTCAGGTGCCAGTGCTCGGTGACCTTGCCGTTCACGTAGAAGGCGAAACGGCCGTCGAGCCCGGAGTCGAAGGGCTGGGGCGCGTTGGCCCCCTGGAGCTCCTCCGCCGGCCCGTCCGAGCGGTTCTCGGAGAGCGTGAGGTCGGCCATGCCCACGTAGAAGAGGTCCTTGCGCTTGAACTCGAGGTCCCGCAGGTAGAGGGAGCCGTTCCCGGCATCGTCCAGCACCGCCACCTCCACGGTGTGGGCGCCGGCGGGAAGGATCTCCTCCGCCGCGAAGTTCCCGGCGGGATCGAGGGGCACCTGGCGGCCCGCGACCCACACGGTGTGGCCGGCGGGGATGCCGCCGCCCTGCACCTTCACCGTGCCCCCTTGCAGGGGGATGGCGTGCCGGGCCAGGGCGCTCTCTCCGTAGACGGCGAGCAGCTCGGGCGCGCCTTCGGCGGTGCCCGCCGCGCCGCCCTGAGCGAGGAGCCACAGCGGACGTGCCTCCGTCTCGTCGAAGCGTCCCTGGGCGTCGTAGGCACGCAGCACGAACTGGAGCTCGCGGGGCGCACCCTCGGCCTGCCACTCCGCCGTCCCCGCCGCGTCCACGGGGAGGACGGCCAGGGGAGCCGCCTGCAGCGACTGTCCGTGCTCGAAGATGCGGACCTCGGAGCGCTCGACGAAGGCCAGGTAGTTGGCGTAGGTGCGGAAGCGCACCATCTCGCCCGCGGCGAGGGCGGCGGGATCCGCCGCCACGCCCAGCCGGGGGCGGGACTCCAGGTTGTCGAAGCGGAACTGGATCCTGGCGCCCTCCAGGGCCACGTCCGTGCACCGCTGCACGTCGGAGGAGCTGCGGCCGGGATCGTCGATGGGCTGACCGTCCACCGTGATGCGCATCACGTTCAGCGCGTACGGGGTCTGGGGCGTGAGCTCGCGGGTGAGGGGGGTGACGTCCACTCCCTCGTAGTCGTCCAGCGGCACCGGCTCGTCGTACACGGCCTCGGCGCGCACGAAGGACGTCTCCCCCTGCACGAAGCCGGCGTTGACCACGTCGTCCGAGGTGACGTAGCCCCGTCCCTCGTGCTCGGAGCGGGCGCTCGCCAGCTGGGGATCCTGCTTGAGGAGCTCCATGGTGCGGCGGGCGCGCGCGGCGGATAGGCCGATGTCGTCGCCGTACACGGTGGCGGTGCGGCGATCCAGGCGCTCGTTCCTGGTGTAGCCGACGAAACGCAGGCGCGGGTTGGTGCGGCCGGCGATGTCGGTCAGCGCGCGATGGAGGGCGGCGGCGAACCCGGGAGGGATCACCGGCTGGCCGTCCGCCAGGGCCACCGTGGAGAGGGGCCCCCAGGGCGGATCGTAGACCTTCGTCACCATCTCCTCGCCGGCGTCGCCGGGACAGAGCTGCGGCTCGTCCGGCAGCTCCTGGAGAGGGTCGTCGTACCAGAACTCCACCTCCACGCGGCGGTTGAGCGTCCGCCCCTGCGCGGTGTCGTTTCCGGCCAGGGGATGGGAGGTGCCCCGGCCGTCGCTCTCCACCGAGGAGGAGGAGAGGGACAGCGCCTCCTGCATGGCCAGGGCCACCCGGTGCGCTCTCGCCTTGGACAGGGAGAGGTGGTCGCCGTAGATGCGCTCGTCACGGGCGTTCAGCGCGCCATCGTCGGTGTAGCCGATGAAGCGGACGCGCAGGCCCTGCTTGTCGTGGAGGTTGGCCACCGCCTGCCGGACCTGCTTGGTGAACTCCTCGGAGATGGGCGTGGTCTCGTCCTCGTAGCGCAGGGGCAGGACCAGGTTCTTGACCCGGGAGCGCCGGGCGGCTCCTTCCCTGTAGCGCAGCTTGCAGACGGTCTCCATCCGGCAGACCTTGATGCGCTTGAGGTCGTCGCTGACCACGACCTCCTCTTCCTTCACGGCCTCCCGCACCTCGTCGTACCAGACCTCCACCTCCACCCGCCGGTTCTGGGCCCGTCCTTCCTCGCTGTCGTTTCCGGCCAGGGGCTGGGTATCGCCCATCCACTCGTAGGTGATGGCCTCGGGAGGCAGGCCCAGGCTCTTCTTGAAGTACTCGGCCACCTCGCCCGCCCGCTCCCGGGAGAGGCCGGCGTTGTCCCCGAACACCTCCTTGAGGGCGGGGGAGAGCCGCTGCGTGTCCGCGTGGCCCACGAAGTGGACGCGCACGTTCTTCCGGTAGCGCATGCTCTCCAGGATGCGGGCCAGCTTCTCCACGTAGTCGGGCGGGATCTTGGCCACGCCGGACTGGAAGTGGATGGGGGGCACCACGTTCTTCAGCTTGACGGTCTCCAGCTTCTCCGCCGGAACCTGGCGGACCTCCAGCCGGTCGCCGCGCTCCTTGCCCAGCAGCTCCGGGTCCTGCGTCCACTGCCCGAAGGTCTGATCGCCGGAGATGTGCCGCTCCACCGGCTCTCCGGGGGCGGTCGTGTCCACGGGAGCGGCCCCCGCCGAGGCGGTCAGGAGCAGTGCTCCCATCAGAGAGAGGCGACGGTGTGTGCGCATGCCGCTCACCTCCCCTGCCTCAGGCGGGCATCCGGCTGCTTGGGGGGGCCGCCGCGCCGCCAGAAGATCTCGGGCTCGATGGCCAGGGGATAGCCGCTGTCGGCGCCCCAGGCATCGGTGAGCTCCCGCTTGACCGCCTCCAGGCGCCGGTGCACCAGGTCCGCCTCCTCGGTGTCGGCGACGTAGGAGAGGCGGAGCACGGCGGGCGCCTTGCGCAGCTCGTCCAGCAGCAGCTGCAGGCGCGGCTTCCACTGCACGCGGATCTCCGTGCTGCCGGGCTCGAAGGCGGGATCGGAGAGGTCGAGGGCCACCACCCGGTGAATGGAGGCGCCGAAGTCCATGAGCAGGGCCTTGCCGCGGGTGGCGCGCTTCACCAGCACCTGGTCGGTGGACAAGCGGAAGCCGCTGGGCAGCGTGCGGTCGTCGAGCTTGAGCACGAAGTTGCTGCCGCGGTACTCGTTGGGCACGATGGCGCAGGTGATGTGATAACGGCCGAAGGGGTCGGTGATGGCCTGCAGGCCCTGCACCGTGGCCAGGCGGACGCCGGGCAGGCCGTCCTCCCCCTCTTCCTGGCGGCCGTTGCGGTTCCTGTCGTTGAAGACCTTGCCCATCACGTCGGTGCAGTCGAGCGTGGGATCGGGCACCACCCGCACGGTGGCGGTGGCCTCGCCGGAGATGGCGGCGCCGGTCACGCCCTCCACCACCTGGGCCCGGTTCACGTACTCGCCCTCGGTGATGCCGGCGCCGGCGGCCAGGAGCAGCTTGACCGTGCTCACCTGGGTTCCCGCCAGGACCAGGCCGTTCCACCGGAGCTCGCGGCCCGCCACCGCCGGCTCCACGGGAACGCCGTCGAGGACGGCGGAGCCGGGAACGTAGGTGAAGCCCGCCGGGAAGCGATCCACCAGGGTGACGTCGGTGAGGAGCAGGCCGGCGACGTTGTTGAGGGTGATCGTGTAGGGCACGAGCTGGCCGCGCGTCACGTCCAGCAGGGGCGTGGTCTTGGAGATGGCGACCGAGCCGTCCAGCACCGGATCCAGGGGGATGTGGTTGTTGAAGATCTCGCTGGAGCCGGGAGTGCGGCTGCTGTCCAGGCGCAGGTGCAGGTGGTGGACGGTGCCCACCGTGCGCGCGGGCACCGCCGCCGCCGGCGCCAGCTCCGACGGCTGCACCTCGCAGTAGAGCGGCGTGGCCGGGATGGCGTCGTCGGGGCTCATCGGGCAGGTGGGGACCGAGAAGGCTCCCGGGACGGGGGGGATGATCTGCGACTGGCCGGTGACGTAACCGCCTCCCGGGGGAGGGGTGACATCGATCAGGTACTCGCCGCCGCTGGGACAGGCGGGGTCGCTGAAGTTGACGTCGAACTTGTAGTAGCCGCCGGCCAGGGTGATCTGTCCCTGCTGGGCGCTGTCGTCGAAGCAGCTCACGGGCAAGGGGGAGCCGCCGAGGTCGCGCAGGGTGAGGGTGACGCCGGCGATGGGGACGCGCGCCATGGAGTTGTAGACCACGCCGTTGGGATCGATGGGAAGGTTCAGGTTCTGCAGGTTGGCGTCGGGCGGCACCACGATGTCGCTGATCTGCTGCGGCCCGTTGGTGAAGACGGAGGAGGCCCGGCCCAGCATGGCCGTGCGCGCACCCGCGCCGGGAGCACGGAAGCGGATCTCGTAGCGCACGCCCGTGCCCTGGTTGGGCTCCACGCCCAGGATCTGGTAGACGCCGTTCCCATCGGTGACGGAGGTGTGCACCAGGACGCCGTCGCGGTACAGGTCCACCGCCCAGCCCGAAAGCGGCCGCTCGCCGAGATCGCGCCCATCGTCGAAGTCGGCGTCGTGCCAGGCGGCGCCGTGCAGCGCGGCCACGCCGGGGATGCCACCGACCACGATGGAGACGCTGGCGCTCGCCGTCTGGGTGGGCGTGTTCCAGGTGACCACACCGGTGTTGGTCACCACCGTCCCCTGCGCCAGGCCCGCGTCGAGCGTGGCCCGGAAGCGGAGGACGACGCTCTCGCCGGGCTCGAGGGGACCGCTCACCGCGTTGTAATCGGCGGTGATCGTGGAGCCGGCCACGGTGACCCCGGCGGTGGCGCCGTTCATGGTGGCCGAGCCGGTCACGTAGGCGAGCTGCCCCGCGGGCAAGGTGTCCGTGAGCACCACGCTGAAGGCGGGAACGGCGGCGATGTTCAGGACGCGGACGGTGTATTCCAGCTCCGCGCCGGGCATGGCGGCACCGCCGCCCACCACCGTCACCTGCTTGCTGATGGAGAGCTGCTGGCCGGCGCCCACCACCACCACCGTCGGCTCGGGACCGGTGGCCGGGTTGCCGTCACCGTCGGTGAGGAGGTCGGGGAGCTCGACGCTGTCCACCACCGCCTGGTTGCTGATCAGCGTGCCCCCGGGCGTGCCCAGGTTGACGCGGAGGTCGAACTGGAGGGTGGCGGTGGCGCCGGAGGCGATGGTGCCCACGGCGATCCCGGAAGCGAGCGGGGAAACGCCGCCGTCCGGCTGACCCACCGGGGCTCCGTTCAAGTAGGTGGAGTTCGCCACGTAGGTCGTGTTCGCCGGCACCTGGTCGGTGAGGACCACGCCCGTGGCCGGGGTGGGGGCGGAGTTCTGGATGGTGATCGTGTAGCGGAGCGTGTCGCCGGGATCGACGATCCCCGGCGAGCCCAGGTCCACGGACAGGGCCACCCGCTTCTCCGCGTAGAGGAGGGGGAAGTTGCCGACGATGTCCCGGGTGGGGTCGTTGGCGACCGGCGTGTCCGGATCGTCGGAGGGCACGTCCACCACGCCCTGGCCCACGGCGGAGACGAAGCCCTGGTTGGAGATGACGGTGCCGTCCACGACGCCGGGGTCCACCACCACGTCGAAGGTGATCGTGGCCACGCCACCGACGGGGATGTTGCCGATGGGCATGCCGTTGACGAGCGGCGAGAGGCCGCCGGAGTCCGCCACCGCCGTCCCGTTCAGGGTGGTGCTCCCCGCCACGTAGGCCGTGTTCACGGGGATGGCGTCGCGCAGCACGACGCCGGTGGCGGCACCGTTCCCGGTGTTCCGGACGGTGATCGTGTAGCGCAGCGTCTCCCCGGCCAGGAGGACGTTGGGGTCGCCCGTGAGGTCGGTGGAGATCTTCTGCACGAGGAACGCGGGGGAGGCCTGGATGGTGAGACGGGTGGGGTCCTCGTCTCCGGCCACGTCCGGGTCGGCGATTCCGTTCACGTTGGGGTCGTCGCTCAGGGCGAAGACCGTGTTGTTGGGGAGGCGGAGGGTGGCCTGATCGGCCACCACGGTGCCGTTGACCAGGCCCGCCGCCAGGGTGATGTCGAACTGGATCACCACCTGGCCGTCGGCGGGCAGACTGAGGCCGCCCACGTCGAGCACCCCGGTGCCGCGGACACCACCGCTGGGGTTGGTGCCGCTGGTGTTGGCCCCGGGCGGGACGGTGACGAGCGCGAGCGAACCCGGGACGAAGGACGCCTGTGCGTTCAGCGCATCCATCTCGTCGACGATGCGGAAGCTCTGCAGTCCCTGGTCGGTGGAGCGGAAGCGCAGGGTGTAGCGCAGCCGGTCCCCCGGCGCCGCCGTGGTCGCGGGGTCGGCACCGCTGGTGAGATCGGCCACCGTCTTCTCGAAGAAGAAGCCGGTGAGGGCCACCGTCACGGTGTGCGCGTCCTCGTGGTCGGAGATGCCCACGGTGCCGTTGGTCAGGGTGCGGTCGTAGGCCACACGCTCTGGGTTGCTGGCGTCACCGTTGAACCACTGAATGGCGCCCGCCACGTTGGTGAGGGCGACGCCGTCCTGGGTGTTCCCGTCCAGCACCGTCCGGTAGCGGACGATCAGTCGCTCGCCCGCACCGATGACGGATGCCGGCGTGAGCATGCGCAGGTCGAGCCGGCAGGTGGGCGCTCCGGTCCAGCTCAGCGTGTAGTCCACACCGGCGTTCAGGGGTCCCTTGCCGGGCACCGGCGTGACACCGTCGGCGGCGAAGACCTGGGCGCTCTGGATCTGGGGCGCCTGGTCGCACATGCCGCCGTTCGGTCCGTCCGGGAGGAGGTCCCGGACGGAGGCGTTCCAGGCTTCGCCGAGCCCGGTGTTGCGCACGTCGAGGACGAAGTCGCCCCACTGCCCGAGGTTCATGGTGGCGGGGCCGGACTTGTCGAAGATCAGCACCGGGGCCGCGATCGTCAGGGGCGGCGAGATGCCCCACTCGCCGGGCAACGGCTCGTAGAAGGTGCCCGAGATGAGTCGGCCGAAGTCCCACTTGGCGGTGTTGACGAAGGTGGTGCCGGGCACGTTGACGGCCGGGTTGTCGTTGAGGACCGCGGTGAGCTCGATGACGAACTGGCGGCCGGCCACGACGATGGGGATGTTGTCCCAGGTGAGGAAGCCCCCCACGTTGGTGAAGGTGTGGGGAACGGGTGTTCCGTCGTCCTCCCAGTAGATGTTGTAGCCGACCAGGCTGAGATCGACGCCGGTGGCGTTGAGGTCGTCCCAGACCGTGATGCTGTGCAGATCGTTGAGGCTGCCCTGGTTGTCGATGATGGTGCCGTCGGCGGGGTTGAAGAGGACGGGGATGATCATCTTCCAGGTGAAGGGGACGCCGATGGTGGCGGTGGTCCGGTTCGTGGGGACGTTCTGCTTGTCGATCTTCTCGACGGGAATGAGGAGGGCGAGGCAATTCTCCTGGACCGTGGTGGACGCGCTGTTGACGAACCAGATGAAGTTCCCCTGAGCGCTGAGGTTGCAGGACATGTTGCCGGTGTGCACGACGTTGTCGAAGATGAGCAGCCAGCTGGTGGGATTGTTGCCGAACCAGCTGATGTTGGAGGTGAGGGGATTGGAGGCGGGATAGTTCCGGATGGTGCAGGGGCCGTCGATGTTGATCTGAGGGGGGGGCACGGGGTAGTTGACGAAGCCGTCGATCACCCCCCCGGCGTCGGCCACGCAGTCGATCGCCCATGCCGGGACGGCGGAGAGCGCCGCCAGCGCGAAGGCGACGAACAGGATTCCCAGCCGGCGTGCACTCATCCTCTCCCCCGTCGCGACAGGGAGGGACCGGGGAACACGTCCACGCCGTCCGTGGAGGGGATTCCGGCGGTCCCGCTGTCCTGGGGCCCCCGGGGGCCCGTTAGACCGGTGACTTTGCGTCGCCACCTTTCGATGGCTTTGCCTTTGTCAGAATCGATTCCAGCGCGCGCTGTTACATGCTCGTCATGCCGCCGGCAGGAAGTCGATCGGGTAGACGATCGTCAGCGCCGGCACTCCTTCCTTGGCTCCGAAGTTGATGGTCTTCACCCGGTTCACCACCTGGTCGGCGAGCGCGGGCGCGTCCATGTCGGACGACTGCAGCGCGCACATGGACACGCTGCCGTCGGGCTCGATGGTCAGGCGCAGCACCATCTGACCCTGCAAGGTGGGGTCGTTGCGCAGCTCGCGGTTGTAGAGCCGGTAGAACGACGCCTTGTAGCGGTCGAAGACGATCTGGATCTCCTCGTCGGTCCGGGAAGGTCCCACGCCGCCGTGCGACAGCGGCCGGTCGCCCCCGCCGATCCTGGCGATGGGGCTGCCCACCTTGCCCACCTGCACGCCGCCGATCCCGTCGCCGGTACCGCCGCCGCCGCCGCCGCCGCCGGTGCCCCGGCCGCCTCCGCGGCTTCCCAGGCTGCGCGTCAGGGAGGCCAGGTTGATGCCGCCGCTCCCCGGGTTGTTGGTGGTGAGCAGGGCGCGGGATGCGGACTGGCTCATCTCGGCGGCGTCGCCGTAGCGCGCGTCCGCCCCCAGCTTCGGCGAGTTCTTCTCCTGGGCCAGGCTCGCCAGCTGGTCCTTGTAGGCCAGGATGCCGGCCCGTCCCACCTTCTTCTCGGGCGTGGCCTCCCCCTGGGCGGCGGCCTCGATCTCCTGGAACGGCTCCCGGGGCGCGGGCGCTCTCGGCACGGGCGGCGCCACGGGAAGCGCGGCCGGCTTGCTCGGCTCCTGCCGCACCCCGGCCGTCAGGTCCCGGGGGGGAGGCAGCGGCCTCTGCGGCGCCTGGATCCGCGGCAGGAGGCGGCGGAAGACCACGTCCACCTCCCGGGGGCGTGTGCTGTGGTGCAGCACCTTGGCAGGCACCAGCGCCAGGATGCCGAAGACGAGCCCGTGCACCACCAAGCTCTGCAGCATGCTGCGGGCGGAGGTCGTCCTGGGAGACATGCTCACCTCATTCCACCGGGATCACGCCGATCTTCAGGTCGGCGGCGCCGGCCTTGGCGAGATCGACGATGCGCAGCACGCCTTCGTAGTTCAGCCGGTCATCGGCGGCGAGGAACAGCAGGCGCTGGTCCGGGGGCTGGCTGCTCACGAGCTCCTTGATGCGTGCCGTCAGCTGGGAGGCGGGGATCTCCTGATCGGCGAGCCCCACCCGGCAGTCGGTGGGAAGACCGTCCCCTGACGGAGGCTCCAGGATGCCGCAGGTGTCGGGCAGGACGCTGAGGATGAGCTGCGGTGCGTCCTCCTGCACGGGGACGGCCTCGGCGGACGTGCGCGGGATGTTCACGTTGTACCCCTGCATGGCCAGGGGGACCACCACCATGAAGATGATGAGCAGCACGAGCACCACGTCCACCAGGGGCGTGACGTTGATCTCGGACTGCAGGCCGGAACCGGGCGCGCCTCCGTTGAGCTGCATGACGTCACTTCCCTCGCGCCTGGCCGGCGCGCTGCGCGATCAGCCCCACGTCCTTGAAGCCGGCCTCCTCCACCGCGTTCATGGTGCGGCGGACGTCGCCGAAGCGAAGGCTGGCATCCCCCTGGATCACCACCTTGGTGTCCTCCATGCCCCCCGCCGCCTGGCGAAGGCTGTCGGCGAAGCGATCGGGGGTGACCTGCTGGTCGTCGATCCACAGGGCGCCCTGGGCGTCGATCGTGACCAGGAGGCGGTCGCGGGCGTCCCCCTGCTCGGGGGGAGTGCCCGTCTTCGGCAGGTCGACCTCCGGGCCGGGCTTCATCATGCCCGGGGCCACCACCATGAAGATGATGAGCAGCACGAGCACCACGTCCACCAGGGGGGTGACGTTGATGGACGCCTGCATGCGGGATGGCTCACCGGGCCGCATGGGCCGCCCCCGCCGTGTGGAACAGGTGGTTCATGAGGTCGGACGAGGCCTGGTTCATCTCCACCTGGAAGGTCTCCAGCTTGCCGTTGAAGCTGTTGAAGGCGATCACGGCCGGGATGGCCACGAAGATGCCCAGGGCGGTGGCCACCAGGGCCTCGGCGATCCCGCCGGAGACCGCGGCCATGCCGCCGGAGCCGGTGGACGAGATCCCCTGGAAGGCGTTGATGATCCCCACCACGGTCCCGAAGAGGCCGATGAACGGCGCCGTGGAGCCGATGGTGGCCAGGATGCCCAGGCCCTGCTTCATCTCCACCAGCGCCTCCACCTTCGAGTTCTCCAGGGCGCTGGTCACCCGCTCCATCTGAGCGTTGGGATCGGCGGCCTTGGCGCCGCTGTACTCGTTGATCCCCGCGGAGACCACGAGGGCCACGTGCGAGCCCTGGTGCTGCTTGGCGGCGTCGGCCGCTTCCTGGAGCTTGTCCGCGCGCAGGGAGTTGCCGAACACGGGCTTGAACTTCTGGGACTGGCGCGCAGCGGCGCGGAAGCGGCGCTGCTTCTGGAAGATCACTCCCACGGAGTAGATCGAGAGCATGGCGAGGCAGACCATCACTGCCATGCCGAACGGGCCCACGTTCCCCATCAGCTCCATCAAGCTCATCACTTGCTCCTTCGCGAGGCAGTGGTGGACTGCGCCGCGTTGCTTTCCGATCGGATGTCGTAGTAGCTCAGGGCTCTCAGGAACACTTCCCGGTCCACCGGCTGCCTGGAGTCGTCGAGCAGCGGCGAGATGCCCACGGAGGCGCCCAGCTCGGAGCTCTTCCAGGGCACGATGACCAGCGCTTTGGGCGCCTCCTGGTTCCCCAGGATGGACATGCCCTCCAGCGTCTTCGGCCCCTCCTTCGTCTCCGCCGCCGGCGTCTCTGGGGGCTCCGCCGCCCGCACCGTCCCGGCGGCCAGCAGCAACGGCAGGCACAACCACCTGGTGTTCATGGCTTCTCCTGTTGACCGCGGATGGCGGCGATCCACTTGCCGACCTCGGTGTCCTCGGGCACGAGCCTGCGGTACGCCTCGTAGTGCGTGAGGGCGCAGGCCTTGTCCCCGAGGTAGAGGTCGCAGAGGATCGCCAGGTTCCGGTGGGCGAAGTGGAAGTCGGGGAACTGGGCGAGGGCCTCTTCGTAGGCGGCCCGGGCTTCCGGGAACCGGCCCTTCCGCCGCAGCACCATCCCCAGCTCGTTGCAGGCGGCGGGGTGATGGGGGCTCAGCTCCAGCGCCTTTCTCAGGCTGGCCTCGGCGCGCTCCAGATCGCCGGTGCGCGCGTAGGCCATTCCCAGATCGACCTGGGGGGCGGTGGCCTCGGGGGCCCGCTCCGCCACCCTGAGGAGCACGGCGATCCCCGCCTCGAACCGGCCGGCCTCGAGCATGTTCACGGCCATGTCGTAGTCCGCCCGCACGTCGGGGGGGGCGTTCATGCGCTGGGTGATGGTGAAGCCGCCCGCGTCCTGGTGGACGCCGAGCTGCACCGCCTCCACCGAGGCCGTCACCGGCTTGGCCACCGGCGCCGGGGCCTCCGGGGGACGCTTGGCGCCCGCCCCGCAGCCGGCGGCCAGGAGCAGGGCCGCCGCGCAGCAGCTACTTCGGATCCGCATCATCCACCACCGGGCCGTCTCCCAGGGTCAACGGCGAGAGCTGCGCCACCGGAGAGCGATAGACGTAGGTGTCCATGGCATTGAGGAAGCCGCTGCTGGACTCGCTGCGGGCGTAGCGCCCGGGCGCCAGCTCCACCAGCTTTTCCAGGCTCTTCTCGGTCCAGGGATTGAAGACGCCGGCGTGCAGCATCTCCAGGTTCTTCTCGTGGAAGTCGATGGCCTTCTCCTCGAAGGGGAACGCCTCGGTCTCCAGGGCCTCCGCGTACTCCGCCTCGTCCCCGGGGTCGAGGTCGGCGGGGCGCTCGGATCCCGTCAGGGAGCGGCTGAAGTCGAGGTAGGTCTCGGCCATGTAGAAGGTGGCGGCCGCGGTCACGTCGGCGATCTCGTACTCCACCAGGCCGTCCATGGCGTCGATGACCGCGTCCATGCGCTTCTTCTTCTCCTGCAGGCTCTCCTCGAAGGGCTGCCGCAGCTTCACGTCCACGCACTGCTGGTAGAGGGGCTCCACCAGCACCAGGGCGGCACGTCCGGCCAGCGTCCTGGTGCGTGCCGTCCTGGCAGCGCCGGCCTCGCCGTCCGCGCGCACGATGTCCTGCAGCTCCTGGCGGTACAGCGCGTCCTCGTGCCGTGTCTTGTGGATCTCGGCGATCTTCCCCCGGGTCTCCAGGGCGGGCTCCAGGGGCGAGGGGAACGCCTCCACGTACCGGCGGTAGAGGTCGAGCGCGCGCTCGGGCGCGCTGGACTGCGCGTAGAGGTCTCCCGCCGTGAGCAGGGCCTCACTGCGGACCGCGGGATCGTCCGACTCGCCCGCCAGGCGGTCGTACTCGTCGGCGGCGTGCATCAGCTGGTTGCTCTCCCGGTAGGCGAGGGCGATCTGTCTGGTGGCCTCGCGACGCAGCTCGTGCTCCGGGTAGGCGGCGCGGAATCCCTCCAGCACGCTGGCCGCCGCCGTCCAGTCCTTAAGCGTCATCAGCGCGGCGCCGGCGTCGAACTCGGCGGTGGGGCGGATGGTGGAGGTGGGCGCCGCCGTGCGGATGCGGAGGAAGTGGTCGGCGGCGGCGCGATAGTCCTGCGCCTGCTTGGCCAGCTCGCCCTGCTTGTAGATGGAGGCGGCGAGGTTGTCCACCAGGGCGGCGTGGGAGGCATCGTCCTCCGCCGTCAGCCGCAGCACCTGGGTGTAGCCCTCCTCCGCCTGCGGGTACTGCGCCAGCTCGAAGGAGCCGTGTCCCACCACGATCCAGGCGGAGCGCCGGATGCCGGGCTCCGCCGCGGCATACGTGGTGAGCAGCCGCTGGGCGGTGGCCACCGCCGGGGGGTAGTCCTTCATCTCGTACAGGTCGTCGGCAGCCGCGCCCAGGATGGCGGGGGCGGCCTGATGCTCGGGGAAGGCGTCGGCGAACCTGAGGGAGGCGGCCACGGTGTCCCGCTTCACGGGCTCCCGCTGGTCCTCGGGCGCGACCTTCAGCTGCTCGCGGTAGGCGTAGACCGCGGCGTAACCGGCGGCCGCGGACTGCTCGTGCGCCGGGTAGTCGTAGGCGGTGCGCGCATACTGCCGGGCCGCCTCGCCGAAGTCCTTGTTCTCCAGGAGCAGGTCGGCCATCCGGTAGTTGATGGGCGCGGAATCCACCTCCTGGGGGAAGGAGGTGAGGTAGTCGCCGTACCAGCGCAGGGCCTCGCGGTAGTGCGCGAGCTTCTCGTCCGGCTTGTCGCTGCCCTGGTACTGGGCGTGGTAGTGGGTGGCCAGGTCCTTGAGGTTGGCCTTCAGGTAGTCCAGCACCTCCGGCGACTCTTCCGGCTTGAAGTGCCGCCAGTACTCGGCCTGCAGGCCATACCTGGCGGCGAACTCCCGCTTGGACTCCAGCACCAGCTTGGGGAAGCCGCCCTGGGTGAAGGTCTCCACCACCTTCATGGCGAAGCGCGGCGATGCCTTGTGGAAGGGGTAGAGGGTCTCGAAGGCCCGGTAGGTCTTGGCGGCGTCGTCGTAGCGCAGCTTGGCCAGGTAGTGCTCGCCCAGGTTGGCATAGATGCGGTCCTCGTAGCCCCGCGCGCCCGACCTGGAGAAGCAATCCCGCACCGCCTCCGGTCCACCCAGGTTGCTGAAGCTCAGGCTGATGACGCGGAAGGTGTCGGTCACGCGGCGCTCGTCCTCTTCCGCGTGGCTCTCGTCGAAGTCGTAGCCGATGGAGACCTTGTAGTCGAGGAGGGCCAGGTAGTTCTGCAGGGCCTCCTCGTACATGTCCTGCTTGTAGAACGTCCAGCCCAGCTTGTAGAGCGCCAGCTCGTGGTACTCGGAGGCGGTGCCGAGCTTTAGGATGCTCCCGTAAGCGTCCTCGGCCTCGCGGTACTTGCGGCGCATGAAGAAGTACTCGCCGCGCCGGAACTGCACCTCGTCCAGGTGCCCGGAGTGGGGGCTCACGCGGACCAGCTGCTCCATCGTGGCCATGGCCTCTTCCGTGCGGCCCAGCTCGTCGTAGGCCCGCGCCTTCTGGTAGAGGACCTGGTCGCTGTGCTCGTACTGCGGGTACTCGGTGAGCAGCCGGTCGTAGAGGGCGATGGCCTCCAGGGGACCGGAGGCGTTGGCGTCGGTGCCCAGGGCGTCCCCCGGCATGGCCGTCCAGTTGCTGGCCAGCAGGGTTCCCGTCTCCGACGTGGTGCGGCGCTCGAAGTCCTGGTCGGACTCGCGGGGGCCGCCGGCCGGGGCAGGATCGGGGACCGAAGCCTGCAGGGGAGCGCTCTCCGGCGCCGCCATCTCCCTGGGCTTGCTCTCGCCGGTGTGGATGCCGAAGCGCTTCTCGAGCTGGAGGTCGGCCAGGCGCCGCATGGCCTCGGGCGTCATCGCCGTCTCCGGCGTGTCGGCCAGGAAGCGCCGGTAGCCCTCCATGGCCTGGTCGAGGCCGCCCTCGACCTGAGCTTCCTCGAGGTCCGGGCGCACGTCGTGCAGGGTGGCCAGCGTGCCAGAGGGCGAGACCGGGCGGTGCTTCTGCGCGCAGCCGGCCATGGGTGCCGCCGCCAGCGCCAGGAGGAGCGTGAGACGGCGCATCAGCGTGCCTCCGGGCCCGGCCCCGACGGCACGCGGGAGGCGCGGTCGTAGCTGTCCGCCACCGCGTAGCGGGCCTGCGTCTGCTGCGCCGCCAGGCGCTCCCGGCGGGACTGGAGCTGGTTGATGGCGACGGTCTCGATCATGTGACCCTGACGGGAGGACAGCATCTCCACCTTCTCCAGGGCCTCGCCCACGCGCTGCCGCAGCCGGGAGATCTGGGCGTCGTAGCCCACGTAGCTGTGGGTGGCGGCCTGGCGCGTGCGCACGAACGCGTCGTACTGCTCGTTCATGTCCGCCACGTCCGCATCGAGCGCGATCAGGTGCTCGAAGGCCGCCGTGAGCCTGGTGTGGTACTCGGTCTCCAGGCGCCAGGTGAGGGCGCCCTGCAGGCGGGCCACCCGCTCCCGCAGGGGATCGGTGTCGCCGAGCTGCTTCTCGATGGCCTCCAGGCGCTCGCCGGCGATCCGCTCCTCGGCCGTGGCCAGGTACTGGGGGCGGGGAGCGGTGAGCATGGCGTGCAGGCGCTTCCCCACGTTCTTCTGCTGCTCCAGGCGGAGGCGGATGCGCGCGTCCAGCTCCTGGAACTGTGCGTCCACCTCCGGCAGCAGCGGCGCGTAGTTCTCGCCCCGCAGCCGGATGACGTCCTCGAAGGCATCGAGGCTGGTCTGCCAGCGGCGGAGGCGCGACTGCAGGTCTTCCAGGTCCAGGTAGTTGTGCAGGGCGGTCTGGAAGTCGTGCGAGGCCATGAGCTCCATGAGGTAATAGGTCTCGGGCGCTTCCGGCAGCGTGCGCAGGCGGATGACCCACCCCTCGTCCTGCCGGCTCTCCTCACGCACCAGCGCGGTGAGGAAGCGGCCCTCCCGGATGCTGGCCACGGAGGCGTCCACCCGCTCGATCTGGGTGCTGAACAGCTCCAGCGCGCGGCCGTAGAGGAGGGCGGCGCGGCCGTGCAGGTTCAGGCTGGCGTAGGCGTAGGGGGTGGCCAGCATGGCCTCCTGCACCGCGGCGTCCGTGGGCTCGCGCTCGGCCAGGATGTTCCAGGGAACCAGGGCGCGGTCGTAGTGCTGTGCCGTGGCCTCGCCCGTTCCCGCCCGCAGCAGGGCCTGGTTGGAGAAGGGGCCCTCCAGGCGGACGCGGTCGAGCGCCGTCGTGCCCCGGACCGTGTCGCCGGACTCGAACAGGAGCGTGCCCAGCACGAGGTTCGACTTGTCGCGGATGGCCAGGGCGGCTGGATCGGAGGCGGAGAGCTGTCCGGCCCGCTCCAGCTGCTCGATCGCCTCCTGCTGCCGCCCATCCTGGAGGAGGGCGATGCCCAGGTTGTAGACCACGAACCCCGCCAGGTCGTCGCCGGCCTGCACCTCCTGCAGCACCTTCACGGCGTCGCCCGGCCGCCCGGTGGCCATGTAGATGTTGGCGCGCAGGAACTCGACGTCGTCCTGGATCTCCGGAGGCACCGGACCCTCGATCCGGGCCAGGGCGTTCAGGGCGTCGTCGAGCTGCCCCTTCTGGAAGTGGATGCGGGCGAGCCGGAAGGCGGCCTCGTTCTTCACCAGCGGATCCACCGCACCTTCCAGGACCGCCTTGATGGCGCGTCCGGCGCGGTGGTGCATGCGGTAGTTCAGCTCGAAGTCGCCCACCGAGAACTCGGCGTCGTTCACGTGGTAGTGGAGGGTGTCCAGGCCGGGCTCGTCCAGGCCGTGGTACATGGCCAGCTCGGTGTCCAGCCTCTGCAGTGCGTCGAAGAACTGGCCCTGGTACGCCTCGTACAGCGCTTCACCGAAGTACACGTCGCGCAGGTCGGCCGCCCCGGCGGGCGGGACCGCCAGCGCCAACACCAATGCGGCTGCGAGAAGCGGCTGCCGGGCGTGCATCGCTCACCATTCCTCGAGCGCGATGGGAGCGATGGCGGAGTCCGTCCCCGCCACCCGCAGGCCCACCAGCTTGGGCTTCACCTCCTTGCGGAAGGTGAAGTGCTCGGTGTGGCTGTAGTCGGCCCCGCCCTCGAGCTTGCCGTCGACCATCACCTCGAGCTGGTGCTCGCCGGTGGTCACGTTTCCCACGTAGAGCCGCTGCACGCCGCCCTTTCGCAGGGCCTCCAGCTCCTTGAAGCTGTAGATGTAGTGGGCGACGAGCTGGCCGTCGATCTGCACGCGCACCGCGTCCAGGCGCATGGGCTCGCCCTTGGCCAGGGCCACGAAGAGCGCCACCTCCGTCCCCGAGGGATAGAGGAGCTTCTCCTCCAGGCGGCTCAGCTCCTGGGAGATGCCCAGGACGTCCGACTTGATCTCCTGGACCTGCTCGTCGAGCCCCCGCATCTGCTGCTGGTCGCTCTGCCCGGCCCGGCCGGGGCTGCCGCCCAGGCAGAGGAGGACGGCCAGGATGGCAATGAGCGTGATCCGGCTGCGTCGGGCCATGGCACCCCCTCGTCTTCCCGCTCCCCACGGATCGGGCGCGCGGCAGGGGAGGGCAAGGGGCGTGCCGTGTGGGTTTTGGCGCAGGAGGCGGCTAACGGAGCGAGGGGAGGGAGAATCCGGGGGGTCGCGATGACGATTCGGTCACGGCCGTGCCCGGCCTCCGGTCACGGGCGGAAGAGCCGGAAAGCCCTACGGCGGAGGTGCCGCCAGCAAACCCCGCGCCCTCAGCCATTCCTGGATGGTGCAGATCTCCCGGGGAGAGACGCGGTCCCACACCCAGAAGCCCTGCGGCCAGTTCCAGTCCCCGCCCTCGAGGTGCTGGCCGAGGTAGCGGTTGTGCCCTTCGCCGGGAAGCGTCACGAGCGTGACGTCGCGGTTTCCGGCCTCGGCGAGATAGCCCCGC
Organism: Candidatus Polarisedimenticolaceae bacterium; assembly: GCA_036274395.1. GTDB lineage: Bacteria > Acidobacteriota > Polarisedimenticolia > Polarisedimenticolales > DASUFT01 > DASUFT01. The sequence continues at coordinate 34,370 of DASUFT010000057.1, forward strand.
ATCTTCTCGAGGTTCTCGGCTGGTGGGACCAGCGTGTCCTTTTCTCCGAAGAGGGCCAGGAGGGGCACGCGGGTGCGCCGCAGCACCGGGGCCGGGTCGTACGCCTGACGCCGCCACCCTTCCAGGTCCTCGGCCGAGGTCACGAGCTGCACGTGGGTGGCCCAGGGGCGGTCGCGCAGCTCCGCGGCGCGCCTGGCCACCGTTTCCCAGGCTCCGGAGCTCTCGGCAGCGCGCAGCATCGCGTCCGTGTAGGCCGTCGCTTCTCCCACCGCCGCTTCGTCCAGCCCCTCTGCCCGCATGGTGTAAGCGACGCGCTGCCGCTCCTGCTCGGCCACCGTGACCGCTGCTCCCTTCTCCAGCACGAGGAAGGCCGTCGCCTTCACGCGCGTGGCGGCGAGCGGGGCCAGCCAGCCGCCCTGGCTCGTGCCGAAGAAGCCGACCCGCCGGGGATCGATGCCCGGCCGGTGCGCCAGGAAGGCATGGGCGGCGGCCGCGTCGTCGGCCAGCGCGGCGAACGTCGCATCCTCCGATCGCTTGTCGTAGACGAGCGCCACCACGCCCATCCGCGCGAACATCGGTCCCAGGCCGCGATACTCCCACTGCGAGCGCTTTCCTGGGCCGGAGCCATGGATCACCACCACGCCGGGATGGCGGCCTTCCCACGCCGGCCGATAGACGGTTCCCGCGAGCGCGCCGTCGCGTCCGAACCGCACCTCCTCCTGCAGGTACTCCGGCGCGCGGGCGGGCACCCTCTTGAGGTGGAGCGCGACCGGTGGGCCCCAGTCGGCGTTGATGGCGGTGATCTCCTGCGCGGGCTCGCTGAGACGTCCCAGGAAGCGGCCATACTTGAAGCGCAGCTCGATCTCCTCTCCGGAGGCGCGCACGGAGTCCAGCGCCTCGCCGAAGAGGTTCAGGTCCGGGATGTCGTAGATGCCGGCCACTCCCTCCCCGGTGGACCGGAGCTCGAACACCACGCCCTGGGTGGCGTTGTTCCGCACCACGGCGCCTTCCCAGCGTCCGGCGAGGTCGGCACCGGAGAGCGCGGCCAGGAGCACGGCGCCGATCATGGGCGCTCCTCCGGCAGCTCCACCCGGGGCCACCGACTCTCGATCCGGGAGTCGAGCAGGCCCCAGTGCCCCCCGTCCTCGAAGCCGACCCCGACCACCTGGACCGTCATGTGCTCGGGAGAGCCGGGGACGATGGGGTTCGAGCGGAACAGCAGCTCGCATCCAGGGGGAAGCTCCACCGCGCGCGCGGTGACGGCGTGCCCCGGAGCATCGGACTTGAAGCGGAGCTTCACCAGGGTGATGCGCCGCCGGGTGGTGTTCTCGAGCGCGACCTCCACCTGCGAGGGTGCGCCGGGGATGCTGAAGGCGCGTGCCGACCTGACATTCAGCGGTGCGCCGTTCGGGTTCGCGAAGCGCGCGGGGACGCCCTCCCCGGCGGGAGCGGCGACAGGAACGGGGCCCGGACCGAAGCGCACGCCGTCGATCCGGGCGTGCAGCGGGGCGGCGGTCCCTGCCGGCCGCGTGTTGTGCCACGTCCGCCAGTCCGGCTGCAGGATCGTCGTTCCGTGCGGGGGGAGCGAGAGGTCGAGGTCCACCGCGTCACGCCAGGTGCTCCCGTCCCCGAACCCGAGGAGGATGCCGGTCACGGCACGGCCGGTCCCGTTCTCGAGCCGGATCTCCGGAGGGTGCACGATCTCCTCGCTCCCGGCGGCGGCGATGCGCGCCCGGGCCGCCGTCATGCGCACCGGCTGGGGCGAGCGGTCGATGGTCACCGGTCGCCAGTGGGTTTGCTCCATCCCCGCCAGGGAGAGCGTGACGCAGGCGAGGGTCACCAGCACGCACGAGGCGTGCTGGCCGGCGCTGCGCGGGTTCGCCGGACGGCGGAGACCGGCGATGCGCGCCCGCAGGGCGGCCGTCGCCGTCACCATGCCGGGCACCGGCGCGCCCAGGCTGGCACGACAGGCCTTGGCCAGCGCCAGGAGATAGACCTGCGGGCTCCCGCCGCTCCGCAGGACCTCCTCGTCGCAGGCGCGCTCGCGCTCCACGGCCAGCCTCCGGTCCAGGAGCCACACCACCGGGAAGAACCAGAGCACGCAGGAGAGCGCGGCCTGCACGGCATGCACGAGGGGATCGCGCCGCCGGACGTGCGCCAGCTCGTGCTGGAGGATGGTGTCGAGCTCCGCCGGCTCCAGGACCCGGGTGAGCGCGTCCGGAATGACGATGGTGGGGTGGAGGATGCCGGCCGAGCCCAGGTGCTCTGCCTCCTCCGAGGCCAGGAGACGGACCCTGGGGGTGGGGCGGGAGCGGCCTAGCCGTGCCAGCGCCTCGTGCGCCGGGCCGCTTTCGAGCGGCCTCGCCCTCGCCAGCAGCCGCGCCAGCGCAACCTGCCGGCGGGCGAGACCTCCGGCTGTGCACAGGAACCCGGCCGTCCAGATCAGGGAGGCGATGCAGAGGATCTCGGAGTGCCCGCCGGAAGGAACGACGAGATCGGGGACGCGCGCCACGGTCATCCAGCCGCCCACGGTCGCCATGCTCGGCCCCGTCTCCAGGGACAGGGGCGAGGTGCGCGAAAGCCATGCCAGCGCGGCCGTGAGGAGGAACGAGGGGACGGCGAGCTTCACCGCGAGCAGAAGCCAGAGGCGGTGACGGGCGCGTGCCGGGGCGCGGCGGAGTGCCAGCGCCGCGAGGAGCACCACCAGGGCCAGCAGGGTCCCTTCCCACAGGTGATGGACCACACGAGGCCAGACCCAGGCCGATCCTGCCGCGAGCCAGGCGTGTGCGTTCATCCCTTTCTCCTGCCGCCGCCGGGCCCCTGCTTCACGGCGGACTCGATCTCCCGGAGGTCGTCGAGCGAGAGCTTTCCGGTTTCCACGAGGTGGAGCATGAGCGGGCGCGCGCCGCCCACCAGGGCGAGGAACTCGTCCACCAGGCGGCGCTGCGCCGACTGCCGCGTCACCGCGGGCTCGAAGAGATGGGCATTCCCCACCTTGCGAACGCGCCGCAGGGCGCCCTTGGTCTCCAGCCGGCCCACGATCGTCTGCACGGTGGTGTAGGCCAGGGGCTTCCTGGACGTGAGCCGGGCGTGGACCTCGCGGATGGACAGCGGCGTCGAGGCCCCGCTCGTCCAGAACGCCTCCATCACCTCGTGCTCGAACGGGGAGAGCTTCACGGGCCGCCTCCTACATGCCCGTTCTTTCTACTACTGGCGTAGTAGAAAGGCAAGCCCTTCTCAGGCGGTCAGGGCGTGCGCGCTCTCCGGCGTGGCGACCACCGCGGGGATCCCACCGGCCTCGATCAGCCCGGCCGCGTAGAGGTGGGCGCGCAGCAGACCATGGAGCAGATCGAGCGCCGCCCCCGAGCGCTTCCACCGCGACGCGGCCTCCAGCACCAGGACCCCTGCCGTCCCTGCCAGGGAGGCCAGCGCCGACCCCCGCAGCGTCGCCTGGAAGAACCGCCGCTGGAGAGGTCCCAGCTCGTCCAGGCGCCCCAGCATCAGCCAGGAGCGCAGTTCCGGGTGGTGGCGCACGAGGTTCACGTCGGCCACGGCCGCCTGTCGGATGTCCCGGGCGAGATCACGGAAGGTCTTGGTGTAGAGCTGGTGCGCCACCGCCTGGGGCAGGTAGCGCAGGGGGATCCCCTTCAGGCGCGCGCGCCAGCCGAAATCGATGTCCTCGCCCCCGAAGCATCCTCCCCCGGTGAACAGGGGGTCGAAGCCTCCCAGGGCGTCGAACACCGTGCGGCTGACGGAGAGGTGCCCCCCCAGCACCTCGTCCGGGGAGACCGTCGCCGCCTGCCGCAGCTGCCGATCCCGGCGCCGTGCCCATGCCGCCAGTCCCGCCGAGAGGAAGGAGCGAGGACTGTCCTGGTGCACGGGCACGGCGCCGTAGGCGATCCCCCCCGGTGCGATGCGATGCGCGCGCAGATGGCGCTGGAGCAGATCGGGAGACGCGATCATGTCGTCGTCGAGGAAGAGGAGGAGGGGAGCGGTGGTCCGGGCCACACCGGCATTGCGCGCCGCGGAAGCGCCCGAGCAGGCCTGCTCCGTGACCACGAGGTTCAAGCCCCGCGGCTGACTGGGTCCGTAGCGGCCCCGGGCCTCCGACGCCGTGCCGTCGGTGCACCCGTCGCAGACGAGGGAGACCTCGAAGCGCGCCGCCTCCAGGCGCTGCGCGGCGAGCGCCGCCAGCACGCGCAGGACGAGCTCCCGCCGCTGGTGTGTGGGGATGACGACCGCGATCTCCGGACCGCCCATCGAGGCGCCCCTGTCCTGCCCCCTCCGCCAATGCGGCCATCGAGGAGGTACGCCGTCGCGGAGGCTTGTGAAAGCACGATTGTCGTCATGCCGTGCGCGCCGCCAGGACCTTTCTGGATGCTTCTGGTCCGGTCCCCGGCGGGGTTACACTTGCCGCTTCCCGGGAAGCCATGAGGACCGACGTCCACGGCGAGAAGGTCATCACCGCGGAGCAGGCCGCCCGCCTGGTGAAGCCGGGCGACCACGTCTTCGTGGGGACGGCGTGCGCCGCGCCGCGCACCATCCTCTCGGCGCTGGAAGCGCTGGACCCGCCCCCGCCCGGCGTCACCCTCCATCACTTCCTCACCACCGGGGTGTACGAGGCCGGCGCATCCCCCGGGGGGACGCGCTACGTCCATCGGGCGCTCTTCATCGGCACGGACATGAAGCCGCTGGTCCCCGGCGGCAAGGCGGATTACGTCCCCATCCGCCTGCTGGAGGTGCCGCGTCTCCTGGAGAGCCGCCGGCTCGTTCACGACGTGGCGTTCATCCAGGTCTCGGAACCGGACGGCAACGGCTTCGTGAGCCTGGGGATCTCGGTGGACATCACGATGGCGGTGGTGCGCCATGCCCGCATGGTGGTGGCCGAGGTCAACCCCCACATGCCCTGGACGCACGGCGACACGTTCGTTCATCTCTCCGACATCGCCCACCTCGTCCCCGTCGATCATGCCCTGCCGACCTTCGCGCACGCGGTGGCGGACGACATCGCCCATCAGATCGCGCGCTACATCGCCGGGGTCATCGAGGACGGCTCCACGCTGCAGATCGGGCTGGGCCGCATCCCCAACCAGGCCTTGCGCTACCTGGCGGACCGCCGGGACCTGGGGATCCATTCGGACGTGATCACCGACGGGGTGGCCGAGCTGATCCGCGCCGGTGTCGTGACCGGCGCCCGGAAGACGGTGCACCGGAGACAGGTGGTGGCCAGCTACTGCCTGGGCAGCCAGGAGCTCTATGGCCTGGTGGACAGGAACCCCGCGTTTCTCTTCCAGCCCGTGGAGGAGGTGTGCAACCCGGCCGTGATCGCCGCCCAGAACCGGATGGTGTCCATGACCCAGGCCTTCGCCATCGACCTCACCGGTCAGACCAGCATCGATCAGTTTCAGGGCGAGTTCTACGGCGGGGTGTCCACCCAGCCGGACTTCATGAGGGGCGCCAGCCTGGCCCGCGATGGCAAGCCCATCATCTGCATGGCCTCCACCACCGACGACGGGAGGACGTCGCGCATCCGGCCCCTGCTGGGGGAAGGAGACGGCGTGGGGATTCCGCGCTCCGACGTGCACTACGTGATCACCGAGTACGGCATCGCCTATCTGTTCGGGAAGTCCATCCAGGAGCGCGCCATGGCCCTCACGGAGATCGCGCACCCCGCGTTCCGCCCCTGGCTCCTCGAGGAAGGCAAGCGCCTGGGTTACCTGACCGCCAAGCAGCGGCCGGTCCACGCCCCCCGGTACGAGATCGGCGAGGAGCGATCGGTGACGCTCGAGGGTGGCCGTGCGGTGCTGCTGCGGCCCGCGCGCACGATCGACGCCCGCGCCCTGCAGGGTCTCTTCCATCGCTTGCCGCCGGAGGACGTCTACACCCGGTTCTTCCGCCGGCTCAAGTCCCTGTCCATCGAGGAGGCCGAGAACCTCTGCAACGTGGACCAGGAGTCGGAGGTGGCGTTCGTGGCCGTGGCCGGCCCCCGTGAGAACGAGACCGTGGTGGGGAGCGCCTGCTACTTCGTCAACCACACCAGCAACATGGCCGAGACCGCGTTCATGATCGATCCGGAGTGGCAGGGGGTGGGCCTGGGGAGCGCGTTGCAGACGAGGATGAAGGAGCACGCCCTGGCCCGGGGCCTGCGAGGGTTCATCGCCGAGGTCCTGGCCACGAACGAGAAGATGATCCGCCTGGCCCGGGCCGCCTCCGACGACGTGCGCATCGAGGGCGACGGGAGCACGTGCCGGATCTCGATGCTGTTCCGGAGCCCCTAGCCTAGGGAACGATGATGGTGTCTCCCGGCTTCAGCTCGATGTTCAGCTCGGAGCGCTCCCCGCTGACCAGCTTGCGATAGTCGATCTCGGTGCGCACCTCCCGGCCACCCTCCTCGCGCGCCACCACGATCTTCTTGCTGGCATAGGGAGAGAGACCGCCCGCCATGGCGATGGCCTGAAGAAGGCGCATCCGCCGCTTCAGGGCCAGCTCTCCCTGCTTCCCCACCTCGCCGATGAGGTAGATCTTGAAGCTGTTGATCTGCTCCACGGTGACGGTGACGAGCGGCTCGTTGACGTACCGGGCCAGCCCCTCGGCGATCGCGGCGGAGAGCTGGCCCGGCGTCTTGCCCGACGCCTGCAGGTCGCCCACCAGGGGCACGGTGATCTTTCCGTCCGGCCGTACGTTCACGTTCTTCGAGAGCTCGGCCTCTTTCCAGACCGACACCGACAGGACGTCCTCCACCCCGATGAGGTAGTCGGCGCTCGCCGGGGCCGATCGGCGCCCGGCATCGTCCTGCGCGAGCAGGGGCACGGGGGAGAGAGACCCCCACAGCGTCGCCATGAGGAAGACGGGAACGGGCAGGGAGGCTCTCATCGGGCCGATCATAAGCCCCGGGGAGCCCCGGTCGCAGCAGTGGACGGAATCGATCCCCGGGAGCCCAGTTCGAGATTGCCGGCGAGCGGCGGTGGCCGTACGATCCGCCCGACGCGCGGGGGGACCGAATGCGAGCGTTTGCCGCCGTGTGCCTTCCTCTCGCCGTGCTCGCGGCGCGCGCGGCCCAGCCAGAACCGATCTCCGAGCGCACGCTGAGCGTCGCCGTGGTCGTGCACCGGGACGGCGCCGCCCTGGCGGCTTACACGGTGAAGGCACGGCCGTTCCTGGCCGCGGAGGGCGCGACCAGCGCCTCGCAGCAGCTGGAGGTGGTGCTCCGTGGGCCGGAGGGGGCCGCCATCGTGCGCACGCAGCCGATCCAGGGGCTCTGCCTGGAGCACCCGCGCGGCGCGGAGCCCCACATCACCGGCGACACCATCCTGCTCCACGAGGAGACCTTCGTCGTGGAGCTGCCGGAGCTTCCCGGCTTCGACCAGGTCTCGGTCGGCGTCCAGGAGGACACGGGCAAGGCGTCCCGGTCCATGGCCCTGGGCACGTTCGCCCTCGACGCCGGGCACTTCCAGCGCGCGGCCGGCGAGCTGGCGTACGAGGACCTGGCGATCGCCGGGCAAGGGGTGGATCTCCCGGTGGGCTCGCCCGCGCCGTTCGCGGCCACCGTGCACTGGCCCGAGGAGTACAGCGACCCGGACGTCTACCGCGTCTACGGCGACGCCGCGGAGGTGGCCCGGCGCATCAACGTGGTGATCGTCCCCGACGGCTATCGCTACCAGGACAAAGCGCTGATGGAGAGCCACGCCGCGGCGCTGGTGGCGAGCTTCCGGGCCAAGACCCCTTTCGCGCAGCACGACTCCTTCTTCAATTACATCCTGGTCTACGCGTACTCCACGGCCAGCGGCACCGATCAGTGTGACTGCTCCGTCGTGGCCGACACGGCGATGGGCACTCGATTCCCGTTCGGCAACGGCATCTGCGGGCACTCGGACAATCGCTGCCTGTACTACGGCTCCGGCTGCGACAGCGACGGCCAGTTCAACATCGCCAGCGCCGAGCTGCGCGCGCCCGCCATGGACGAGAGCGTGGTGATGGTCAACACCACCCGCTACGGAGGGTGCGGGGGGCAGCGCGCCGTCTACTCGGCGGGGCACAGCGCGGGGCCGGACGTCGTCACCCACGAGCTGGGCCACTCCTTCAACGGCTTGGCGGACGAGTACGACGGCACCGCGGCCTGCGGCACCTCGGCGGGCGAGATCAACACGTCACGCAACGCCTCCACCGGTGCCTGGCCCGAGTGGATCTCCCAGATCGGTGCGCCCTGGCAGGGCGCGCAGTACTACAACCAGTGCCTCTACCGGCCGCTGTCGAACTGTCACATGCGCTCTCTCGGTCCGGCGTTCTGCCCGGTGTGCATCCAGCACCTGTCCCTGGGGGTGTTCGGCCACTTCCGCGTTCATCCCACGGCGCCCATCACCTCGGCGACGCCCGAGCCCACGCCCACGCTCCCCGTGGGCCTGCCCAACCACTTCGAGGTCGTGACGCGGCTCCCCCAGGGGGGCATCAACGCCATCACCTGGACCGTTAGCGGCCCGGCCAACCCCACGCCCGTGGTGGTGCAAACCGACTGGCCCTACCTCGACTACGTGTTCCCCCAGGAGGGCCAGTACCAGGTGAGCTGCGAGGTGATCGCGGACACGAACTTCATCAAGCCCTCCAGGTACGGCGCCAACCGCGACACCCAGTTCTGGCTGGTGACGGCGACCTGCGTGGGGGGCGGGGGCAGCGGCCTGCCCGACGGCGACGGGGACACGGTGGCGGACGTCTGCGACAACTGTCCGCTCCTGCCCAACCAGGCCCAGACGGACAGCGACGGCGACGGTGAGGGCGACGCGTGCGACGGCTGTCCGCTCGATCCCGGGAACGACGGCGACGGAGACGGCCTCTGCGCCGAGGTGGACAACTGTCCCGGCCTCGCCAACCCCGGCCAGGAGGATGGCGACGGAGACGGGGCGGGGGACGCCTGCGACAACTGCCTCGCGCTCGCCAACCCCGGCCAGGAGGAGAGCGACGGCGACGGCGTGGGGGACGCCTGCGACAACTGCCCCGCGGCGGGGAATGCCGGCCAGCAGGAGAGCGACGGAGATGGGGTGGGGGACGCCTGCGACAACTGCCTCCTCAATCCCAACGGCGGCCAGGAGAACCTCGACGGAGACCCGAACGGCGACGTGTGCGACAACTGCCCCACCGTGGCCAACGCCAATCAGTTCAACGGGGACGGTGACGGCCTCGGAGATGCCTGCGATCCCTGTCCCGCCGACCCGCTGAACGACATCGACGGGGACGGGCGATGCGCGCAGGTGGACAATTGCCCCTTCGCCGCCAACCCCGGTCAGGCCGACTCCGAGCTGGCGCCCCCCGCCGCCCTGGTGCAGTGGGCGTCTTTGGTCACCGCCAGCAGTCAGTGGACGGCGGACGAGTACTCGGCGATGCAGGCGGCCGGTCCGCCCCAGTATCCCGGCCAGTGCGTCGATGCGCCCTCCAACTGGTCGCCTGCCACGGACACGTCGAACCCCGAGTGGCTCGAGCTCGTGTATGCGACCCCCGTGCTGGCGAGCGCCGTCTCCGTCCACGAGCAGACGGAAGCACCGTTCGTGACCGCCGTCCAGCTGCGGGGGACGGACGATGCCTTGCGCACGGTGTGGGCGGCGGCGGATACGACGCTGTGCGGAGAGACGCTCGAGGTGGCCTTCTCCCCCCGTCCCTACCTGGCGGACGCGGTCGTGGTGCGGACGGCGGCCCCCTTCTTCGAGGAGGTCGATGCCGTGGGCCTGGAAGGTGTGGGCCGGGTCGCGGTTCCCGACGGCGTGGGGGATGCCTGCGACAACTGCGCCGGCTCCCCGAACGCCGGCCAGAGCGACTCCGACGGCGATGGGGTCGGCGACGCGTGTGACTGCGCTCCCACGGATCCGGCATCCGCGGGGCCGGGCGGGGTGACCGGTCTCGTGGTCGCCAAGCCGACGCCCGATACCGCTCGGCTGAGCTGGACGGCGGTCCCGGGCGCGGAGGCGTACTCCATCACGCGTACCGGCCTGGCCGAGGTGGGGACGTGGGCGTACGGACCGTGCCTGGCGGAGGGCATCGCCGGGACCGCGTTCGACGATCCGGCGCTCCCGGCCTCCGGGCAGGGTTACGTGTATCTCATCCAGCCCTGGACGGAAGCGTGCGGCGCGGGCACGCTGGGGGAGCAGGCGCCGGGGAACGAGCGCTTCAACGCCGACCCCGACCGCTGCCGCTAGAGGGGCCCTTCCAGGGCCAGCCCCTCCCGGATCTTCTCCTGGATCTTGCGGATGAAGCGGCCGCGGACGCTCTCGGAGTAGCCGGCGGCGCGGAACGCATCGTCCATCTGGCGGGGACTGAGGCCGGCGAGCAGGCGGCAAGCCCAGACCACGTCGTCCCGCCTCACCTGGCCTCGCAACCTGGGATGGCGCCACTGCAGCGCCAGGTGCACCTGCTGCTCCGAGACCCCGAGGATGAACTTCGTCCGTTCGTAGCCGTCGACGTCGTTCCGTGTCCCGGCGCGGATGCTGGGCTTCCCCAGCGCCGCCCCCAGGTCCTGCACCACGTAGCGCCGGCGGGGACCGGGCACGTCCTCGTCCATCGTGTAGATCCGGTTCTGGCCGCTGTCCAGGTCCCAGTTGTCGAGGAGGACGTTGATCACGAAGAGGCCGTGCAGGGGCTGCGTGCCGCTGAACGGGTTCCGGCGCCACGGCCAGTCACCCTCCTTCTCGTGATCGGACTCGAGGCGGAAGCGGCCGGGGGCAGGATGCCCGGTGGGGCCGCCGGTCATGCGCCAGTCGTCCACGTAATAGGTGACCGGCTGGTGGAACCCGACGGCCCAGAGGATGCGGGAGACGACGAGCTCGGCCTGGGCCTCTTCCCCGATCTTCACGTCCCAGTGCCGTCCCCCGGCGTCGATGACCTCGTAGCCGCCGGAGTGGCCCTCCCTGTCCTCGGACACGAACCGGAACGGCCCGTCGGCGGGTGCGAGCGCCGTTCCACCCGGGCCGTGGAACAGATCGCGAGAGGAGAGGTCCTGCGGCGGCTCCCACAGCTGCTCCAGTGGGGCCTTCTCCGCGGCTGCGAGGGGGAGGAAGAGCGCGGCCAGGAGGAGGGGGGCGGCTCGACTCATCTCCAGCCTTGCCGGGGCGGCCCGGCACCCGCCGGGCCGCCTCCATCGTTCAGTTCGCCGCCAGAGCCTTGTCGAGATCCGCCTTGAAGGAGTCGTAGGGCTTGGCGCCCACCATGGCCACGATGCCCTTCACCTTCTTGGGGTCCTTGGGGTCGGTGAGGGCGATCATGAAGCTCGGGGTGCCGGTGATGCCGCCCTTCTGCGCTTCCTTCATGTCCGCCCGGATCGCTTCGGCGTGCTTGTCGTTCTTCATGCACGCCTCGAACTCGGGGACCTTCAGGCCGATCGCCTCGGCGTGCCCGTTCCAGGGCTCGAGCGCCTGCTGGTTGGTGAAGAGGCGATGGTGCATCTCCCAGAACTTGCCCTGGTCACCCGCGCAGCGCACGGCCTCGGCCGCGTCGAAGGCCTTGTTGTGCATGGGCAGGGGCATGTCCAGCATGGCGTAGCGGATCTTTCCGGAGTCGATGTAGTCGGTCGCGATCTTCGGGTACGTCTCACGGACGTATCTCGAGCAGAACGGTCACTGATAGTCCGTGAACTCGACCAGGGTCAGCTTGGCGGTGGCGGAGCCCTTGGTGGGGTTCGCTCCCAGGTCGAACACGATGTCCTTGACGTTCGGTCCCGCCGGCGCGGGCGGGGCCTGCCGCGCCGCCATCAGCTTCTTGATCTCCTCGAGCTGCTTCAGGATCTCCTGCTGTCCCTGCTTGAGCCCGTCGATCTCCTTCCGGAGATCGTCCTTCGATTCCTGCGCGAGGACGGAGGCGGGAGCGGCCGCCAACAAGGCCGCCAGCGCCGCCCCGGTCCCCCTCGAGATCACCTTCCGCACGATGTCGCCTCCTTTGGAATCGTCACGCCGGAGATTGTGGCATGAAACGCCGTCCTCTCGTCATTCCTCGATCGTCCGCCACGCGCGCGTGCCCGTGCCGCCATCCTCCACCACCCGGAACGTCACCGCGGCCAGGGCCCGGCCGTCGTCGGTCTCCGCCGTCACCCGCCACCGCCCCGGCTCGAAGTTGGATTTCACGGCGTAGGCCCGGAAACCCCTGGCGCGCCCCCCCACCACGGGGAGGCGGATGCGATCGCGGGTGCGCCATCCCCCCTCCCCGCCCCTGGACTCCCAGCGCGCGTAGACCGCGTGCCGGAACCGCGTGGGGGCGAAGACGCGGACGAAGTAGTGCAGGCGGTCGCCCGGACGCGTCCGGAACGGGCGCGAGTCCTGCCTCCAGAAGAGATGGAGGGGCGGTTTCTGATAGGTGAGGAGGAACGCGCTGTCCTGCCGCAGAACGTCGTGGTAGATCCCCTGGAACTGCACGGAGAGCGGAACGGGCGGGATCAGGCGAAAGACGTAGAGTCCGCCGATGAGGAGGCAGACGGTGAGGGCAGGGAGGAACAGGCGAGCGCGGACCGCCCTCCGATCGGCCGCGGGCGCCGCCAGCCGGTCCGCCACCAGCCACACCACTCCGGCGGAGAGGGAGAGCGCGAGCAGGAACACCCAGCCGGACATGCGGCCGATCAGGAGGGGAACGAAGTAGTTGAGGAACGAGATCACGCAGAAGGCGTAGAGGCCGAGGCGGAGCCGATACCCTGCGCGCCGGACCTGCGGCATCTCGTTGAGGAACATCAGGGCCACCAGGAGGAGGAAGAAGACCAGCGGCCGCGCCCGCGTGCTGCTCTTCAGGTAGAGCACCACGTACGCGCTGAGCAGTCCGCCATAGAAGAAGTGGAGGACCTCGACGTTGTGGGCCCAGAGCCGCCCCACCGGGGCCGGCGGCTCCCATTGACCGCGCGCTTCGCGATGCTGGTAGAGGAGGAGGACCGTGAGGGCGGCGAGATAGAAGAGCTGGATGGCCAGGTCCGTCCAGGCGTCGATGCGGCGCATGGTGGCGAGGTCGAACAGGAACCCCGCGGCGAACATCACCACGTTGGAGTGGCGGCGCAGGAGATGCAGGGTGCTCAATCGGCCGGCACGCAGGAGAAGGCGGCGCTCGCGAGGACGCGGCCCTCGGGATCGCGTGCCTCCACCGTCCACTCACCGGTGGAGCCTTCCGGGAGCAGGCGGCGGCTCTGCGTGCGCCACTGTGCCGCATTCACGTTCAGCTCCGCCTCGGCGATGGACCGGCCCCCGTACCGCCACACGTGCAGGATCTTGTCTCCGGGACGGCCGCCGGCCACGTGGGTCCAGAACCACACGACCGTCCCCTCCCGGAACTGGTGCCCACGGCCCACCAGGCGATGGTGGAGAACGTTCGTGCCGACGCCGAACTCCCCGACCGTCAAGTGGCCCGCGCTCGATGCGGCCGGAGCGGGCACCTCGGGTGGCGGTGAGGGCTCGGGCGGGCGCGGCGCGACCGCCACGGGCGCGATGGAGGGCGCGCGCTCCACCCGCGGCGGGGCCTCGGGGATGGTCTCGTGCCAGAAGGTCCAGAAAAGAAGGGCGGCGACCCCCGCTCCGCTCAGGCCCAGCGCGATCCACTTGATTCTCGATCGCACCCGGCCGGCCTGGATTCCCTGACTCTGCGCGAGCTTCTCCAGGAAGGCCCTGGCCGCATCCTGTGCGTCCCGGCCGCGCAGCGACGCGTCGTCGAATCCCGCAATCCGCCGCTCCCGCGCGTAGGCCTGCAGCAGGTGCTCCGGGTCCAGGCCGAGGTACTGCGCGTAGGTGCGAAGGTACCCGCGCGTGAACACGTCCGCGGGGAGGGAGTCCCAGTCGTGGCGCTCCAGGGCGTGGAGATAGCGCAGCTGGATCCTGGTTTCCTCGGACACCTGCTCGAGCACGGCATTGCGGTGCTCCCGTGCCATGCGGAGCTGGTCACCGAGCCGCGTCACACCATCACGCGCACCACGGCGTGCCCGCGCGCTCGCGTGCATGGCGCCGCGGCTGGACACGGCCACGGTGGACGGCAACGCCCCGGTTTCCCCCTTCAATGGATGCGCCTCGCCTCCAGGAGGGGATTCCCGCAAGGACCGTGCCCCGGCAGGGGAGGGGCCCCCTCGAACAGGACGGAGGGTTCCACGCATTCAATGCCGTCATCGCCGGCGCCAGATCATGGACAGGCGACGCCGTCCCGCGGGCTCCCGTGACTGGCGGCGCCGTAGGTGCCGGTCCCGCACGCATTGCGGGCGCGGACGAGGTACCAGAAGGCGGAACCGGGCGGGGGCACCGTGACGTCGGCGATCGAAGACGACGTGATGCCCGAGGCGAGACACGCATCCGAGGCCCCGCCCACCGGGAGTTCTCCCACGACACCGCGCAGGACCTGATGCTGCGTACCGGAACCGGCCCCGGGCGCCGCCGAGATCCAGGACAGCGTGGCGCGATCATCGCCGAAGGAGAGACCGGCGACCTCGCCGGGGGCCGCGAACACGGCGGGGTCGTCGAGGCGGCAGTCCGCGAGGTTGTGGGTCCCGTCCCCGTCCGCGTCGGCGGGGCCGAGCTGATCGAGGTCGAAGACGAACATCGATCGTCCGTGAGTCCCGGCGAAGAGCTGGCGCGAGGGATGGACGAGATCGAGGTCGGGAACGACGACGCTGGGCAGCCCCGCTCCCAGCAGCGACCACGACGCTCCGTAATCATCGGTGACGAAGACGCCGAGATCGCTTCCCACGAAGAGGCGGCCGCGCATGGCCGGATCGGGGTCGGCGTTCACGCAGTTGAGGGGGACGTCGGGCAGGCCGGCACCGATGTCGGCCCAGGTCGCCCCGAAGTCGAGGGTGCGGAAGATCCTGGGAAGGGGCGAGCCGTGGTGATAGCCGGAGTAAGTGACGTAGGCGGACGAGATGGAGAACGGGTCGGCCTCGACGCGCGTCACCCACTCCGCGCGGCCGGGCACGTCCACCCGCGTCCACGATGCCCCGCCGTTCTCGGTGACCCAGAGGTTGCCGTCGTCCGTCCCTGCCCAGACGACGTTCAGGCTCAGGGGGGACGCGGCGATCGTCGTCACCGTCCCCTCCGCCACGTTCTCGACATGATCTCTGACCTCGGTGCCGGCTCGCCTGGCGGAGACGGAGGAGGAGGGGGAGGCATGAGCGAGGGCGGGGGCACCGTCGGTGAGGTCGGCGCTGATGGGCTCCCAGTGCGCGGCACCGTCCACCGAGCGGTAGACCCGGTCGGTCCCGGCGTAGAGGCGCTGTGCCGTCCTGGGGTCGTGGACGATGGGAGCGTTCCAGTTCTTCCGGTCGTTCTGGTTGATTCCCTGTTCCCCGTACTCGAAGGTGTCGCCCCCGTTGGTGGAACGCCGGATGTTGCCGTGCGCGGACTCGCAGTAGACGCGGAGGTGCTCGACCGGGTCGACCTCGCACTGGAACCCGTCACTGGCCAGGATGTTGTTCCAGCTTCCCGATCCTCCGTCGATCGTGCGGAGCGTCCCCATGTCCTGCGAGCCGCCGTAGCGCCGGTCCGGGTCCACGGGGTCGATGCCGAGATCGTAGAACTGGGTCACCGCCATGGAGGGCGCGTGCGTCCACGTGCTCCCCAGGTCGGTGCTTCGATAGAAGCCGCCGTCGTTCGCGAGGTAGAGGCGGTCGGGCAGGATCACCAGGTCGTGGTGGTCCGCGTACCCGGCGAAGGAAAGGGCGAAGCTCTGCGCCCCGTCCGTCGAGCGCAGCCAGTCCATGTCCAGGACGTAGACGACGCTGGCGTCGGCCGGATCGACGCGGATCTGTCCGCAGTAGCCCGGGTACCCCCCGAATGCCTGCCTGGCCCCGGACGCGCTCCGTCGTGACCAGCTCTGCCCGCCGTCGGTCGTCCGGTAGACGCCCATCGGCTTCCCCTCATCGTCGGTGTAGAGGGCGTAGACGGTCTGCGGGCTGGACCTCGCGATGGCGAGGCCGATGCGTCCGACGTCGGCGGCGCTCGCGGGCAAGCCGCCGCCGAGCCGGGTCCAGGTGTCGCCGCCGTCCAGCGATCGCCAGATCCCGCTGTGGAACCCGGAGGGAACCCACTGGGTCGGCGTGCTGAAGTGCTCCCAGATGGCAGCGTAGATCCGCGACGGGTTCGAGGGGTCGATCGCCACGTCGATGGCGCCCGCCGTGGGTGCGACGAACAGCACGTTCGTCCAGGTCGTGCCGCCGTCGAGCGTGCGGTAGACGCCCCGCCAGGTGTCGCTGACGTAGACGTTCCCCGCCGCCGCCACGAAGACGCGCTGCGGGTTCACGGGGTCGATGGCGATCCGACCGATCCGTCTGGTGGCTTCAAGTCCCAGGTGCTGCCAGGTGAGCCCGCCGTCGAGCGTGCGGTAGACGCCGTCGCCGTCGTAGGAGTAGCCCGCGCCATTGGCCTCCCCCAGACCCACGTAGACGATGGCGGAGCTGGTGGGATGCGTCGCGAGGGCGCCCACGTTCAGGACCGGCTGGGCGTCGAACACCGGAGTCCAGGTGTTCCCCGCGTCACGGGACTCGAACACGCCACCGGCCGCGCCACCCGCCCAGACGTGGTCCCGGTCGTTGGGGTCCACCGCGAGAGAGGTCAGCCGGCCGCCCACGTTCGTCGGTCCCGCGGGAACCCAGGTCCCGGGAGCGCGCGGCAGCGCCGCCCTGCGGTACCGGGCGTCGGCCGGGATGGGATCGCCGCCGGACAGGCGCTGCCGGGCGAACCACGACGCCGCCGGAGGGCGCCCGCCCTGGTCGAGGTCCGGGGGGCGGTGGACGGTGCACGCGGTGGCGCCCAGCACAAATACCGCGAGAAGACACCTGCGGAGCATCGTCACGGCCAGAAGCGTACGCGCAAAAAGGGCCGCCGGGAGGCCCGAGGTGACCTCGCCCGCTCACCCGCTCCCACATCCGCTGTTGGGTTCGCCTCCCGCCGCCGTTAAGGGATGGGTGAGGGAGGGGCTGACGATGCAAGGAGCGCAATCCGTCCCACAGGCAGCAACTTGTGTCTTCCGCTCGGCGCTTGGGGTCCTCGCCCTCGTTGCGGCGGCGGGCAGGGCAACCCCGGCCAGTGCCCAAAGCTATGCGTACGTCGGGATCGCGGGCGTCGAGCCCGCCGCGGAGGGAGCTCCGCCAGCCCACGTGGTGGCCCTGGGGGCCGGAGACTTCGACGGAGACGGTGTGCCGGACCTCGTCTCCGGTCTGGCAGCGGAAGGCAAAGGGGCACTGGCGCTGCATCGCGGGGCCGTCGATGTGCTCGGAGTCGTTGGCGGCACCACCGCCATACCCTTTCTTCCCGGCGTTCGCATCGCCGACGTGCCCGTGGTGCCCGAGCTCCTGGGCACCGGGGACTTCGACGCCGACGGCGACGTGGACTTGCTGACCGCGGCCCGAGGAGGCCGGACGCTCTTCCTCTTTCCCGGAGACGGTCACGGTCGGTTCGAGAACGTCCGTCGGGTCCACCTGCCGGGATCGGTGACGGCGCTCCAGGTCGGCGAGATCAACCAGGCGGACGGCCTGCCCGATCTTCTCGTCGGCGTGCGCTCCACCCTGGGAGCGCAGCTTCTCGTCTTCGAATCGCCCCGGGGCGCGGTGGAAGACCGTCCCGAGGTCTTCGATCTTCCGGCCGAAGCGAAGGCTCTGGCCCTGGGGCGGCTGGACGACGATCACCTCGTGGACCTCGCCGTCGCCAGCGGCGATCACCTCGTCCTGCTGCGGGGCCGGAATCGGCGCCTGTCCCTCGATGCGCGGCTGCAGGAAGAGGTCGGCCGACCGACCCTGGCCGTGCGCTCTCTTCCCTTCCCTCTCGCTTCCGTCGCGGTGGTCCAGCGCACGGAGGGCGCCGGCTCCGAGGTCGTGGTCCTCTCCGGTGAGGGCAGGATGGAGATCCTGGACACCGAGCGGCTGCGCTCGGTCTTCGCACCCGGTGACTGGCGCACTCGGCCGGTCGGGGCCTCCGATCCTCGGCGGCGGGCCATGGCCGCGCAGCTGGCGCAGGCTCGACTGACCGCAGCCTCCCGCGAGGCGCTGCGCTCGAGCGTGGGGCTCGGGATCGACCAGGGGAGCCCGGTGACGGCTCTCCTCCCCATGCGGCTGAACGGAGATGCGCTCACCGATTATCTGATCGCCCATGCCGAGGGCGGCGATACCGCGACGGCAGCGGTGACGGTGCCGTCGTCGACCTTCACGGTGACCACGACCAGTGACAGCGGCACGGGATCCCTGCGGAGCGCGATCTCCCTGGCCAACCAGACCCCGGGCGCCGATCTCATCGCCTTCGCCATTGGAACCGGGCTCCAGACCATCAACGTCCTTTCCGCGCTGCCTGCGATCACGGAGACGCTCGTCATCGATGGGACCACCCAGCCCGGGTTCTCCGGCACCCCGCTGATCATGCTCAACGGAACCCTGGCCGGGGCAACCTCGAGCGGTCTGCGCATCAACGCTCCCAGCTGTCTCCTGCGCGGCCTGATCGTGAGCGGCTTCAAGGACAACGGGATCCTCGTCTCGGGTGCGGCGGCGAGGGGGAACGTGATCGAGGGGTGCTACGCGGGCACCGACGCCACCGGCACGAGTGCCTTGGCCAACGGCGACGACGGCATCGAGATCGGCGGCAACGCCCAGGCCACCATCGGCGGCACCGTGACCAGCGCCCGCAACGTCATCTCCGGGAATGCCTGGGACGGGGTGTACGTGGACGGCGTGGGCGGGACCGGCGGCAGCGTCGTCCAGGGGAACTTCATCGGGGTGGACGCGACGGGAACGGCGGCCCTGGGGAACGGGTACCACCCGCAGGGCTTCTTCATGGGGATCGAGCTGGCCAGCGGCACGGATGGCAACGTCATCGGCGGGACGGCGGCAGGGGCGGGCAATGTGGTGTCGGGCAACGCCTTCATCGGCGTGGGGATCTTCCAGCCCGATTCCAGCGGCAACCTGATCCAGGGGAACAGGATCGGGACCAACGCCGCGGGGACCGCCGCCGTCGCCAATGTCTATGGCGTCGCCATGCGCTTCGGGCCCCGGAACAACCTGGTGGGAGGCACCGTCGTCTCCGCCCGCAACGTCATCTCCGGGAACTCGCGGAACTGCTGCAACACCACCCGGGACGGGATCCTGATCGATTCCACCAGCGCGCCGGGGGACACCAGGGACAACGTCGTGCAGGGCAACTACATCGGCACCGACGTGAGCGGCACCGCCGCGCTGGCCAACGGGATGCACGGGGTGGAGCTCGCCTTCGGCACGCTGGCGAACACGGTGGGGGGGACCGGGGACGGCGCCGGCAACGTCATCTCCGGGAACCTCCAGATGGGCGTGGGGATCTTCAACCCGGGGACGAACAGCAATTACGTCCAGGGGAACGCCATCGGACTGAGCGCCACGGCCGGCCTGGCATCCCGGGCGGCCGCCCCTGCGCGGGCGGACATCTTCGTGGAGGCCTCGCCGGGAACAGAGACCGATGCGGCGGTGGCTCTCGAGGATGGCGAGGTCACGGCCGAGGCGGCATCCAGCGCGGGCCGGCCCAGAAATGGGTTCGCGGTGGACCGGGAAGCGGTCGAGGGGAAAGCGACGCGGAATGACGTCCTCGAGGGAGGGGCGGACCTCGTCACCAACGGGCCCGCTGCCGGACAGGGATCCGGCGCCGCGGCCCCCCCTCACGCCGTCGGCAATCTCATCGCCGGAGTGGGGATCTTCTCCGGTGCCAAGAACAACGTGGTGGGCGGATCGGCACATGCAGCGGCAAACGTCATCTCGGGCAATCCCAACGACGGGGTGCTCCTCACGCAGAACGGGACCAGCGACAACGTGGTGCAGGGGAACCTCATCGGAACCGACCCCGCCGGGAGCACCGCGATCCCCAACGGCTTCGCCGGGGTCGAGATCGCCTTCGGCGCGACCCTCAATGTGGTCGGAGGCACCCTCGCCGCGGAGGGGAACGTGATCGCCGGCAACACCAGCGTGGGCGTGGGGATCTTCAACCCGGGCACCAACTACAATCGTCTGGAAAGCAACCGGATCGGCACGCAAGGGGACGGCATCGCGCCCCTGGGAAACGGCTCGCACGGGGTGACGGTCACGAACTCGGCGGGGGCAGCCAACACCATCGGCGGTCCGCCGAACACAATCGCGTACAACGGAGGGGCCGGAGTGTGGGTGGCCGCCGGTTCCCCGAACCCGACGCTGGAGAGGATCAGCGGCAACGCCATCTTCTCCAACGGAGGCCTGGGGATCGACCTCGAGCCGGCAGGCATCGACGTCAACGATGCCTGCGACGCCGACGGCGGGCCGAATGGCCGCCAGAACGCTCCTGTCCTCACGTCGGCCACGATCTATCTGGGGAGTGTGACGGTGGAGGGAACGCTCGACAGTACTCCCAACGACGCCTTCACCATCGAGCTCTTCGCGAGTGACGCCTGTGATCCTTCCGGCTACGGAGAGGGGCAGGGCTACCTGGGTTCGCTCACGCTCGGGTTCTCACAGACCTGCGCCAGGAGTTTCCAGGTCACCTTGCCGGAGGCTCCTGGCACGTCGGTCACGGCGACCGCGACCAGCCTGGACGGGAGCACGTCGGAGTTCTCGAACTGCATCCCGGTGACCTGCTTCGATTCGGACGGGGACGGCGCCTGCGAGATCGCCGACAACTGTCCATCCGTCGCCAACGCGGACCAGGCCGACCTCGACGGCGACGGACGGGGGGACGCATGCGACAACTGCGCGCTGGCGGCCAACCCGGATCAGGCCGACTCCGACGTCGTGCTGGAAAGCGTCATCCGCCAGTGGGCGGCCACGGCGATCGCCAGCAGCGAATACTCGAGCACCGACTATGGGGCGGTCCAGGCCACCGGGACGCCGGAAGCACCGGGAGCCTGCGCCGATCTGCCCACGAGCTGGTCCCCCCTCACCTCGGAAGCCACACTGGAATGGATCGAGCTCGGCTACGCGACACCGGTGCGTGCGCGGAGCGTCGAGGTCCACGAGAAGCTGGAGGCTCCCTTCGTCACCGGGATCGACGTGCGGGACACGCAGGGCGCGCTGCACACGGTCTGGGCGGCGACGGACTCCACGAGCTGCGGAAGCGTGCTCGTGGCCTCGTTCCCCGAGGTGCCGTATCTCGTCCAGGGTGTCGTGGTGCGCACCGCGAAGCCGGGGTGGGAGGAGATCGACGCCGTGGAGCTGGTGGGGGTCGCCGTGGGCGTGGGGACGACGCCGGCGCCGGACGGGGTGGGAGACGTCTGCGACAACTGTCCGGAAAGGAACAATCCCGCCCAGGCCGACGCCGACGATGACGGCGCCGGAGACATCTGCGATTGTGCGCCGGCGGATCCCGCCGCCACCGGCCCCGGCGAGGTGACGGGGTTGCAGCTGGGCTCGCCGCTCCCCGGCGTGACGCGGCTGACCTGGGCGGGCACGGCGGGCGCCGACGACTACGGCATCACGCGCGGACTGCTGTCGAACCTGACCGGTGGGGCCTACGGCAGCTGCCTCACCCAGGGCCTCACCGCGACCTCCTACGACGACGGGACGGCTCCGCCCCTCGGCAACGGCTTCGCCTATCTTCTCCAGGCCCGGGGGGCGGCCTGCGGATGGGGCTCGCTGGGGAGCGACTCCGCGGGTCTGCCTCGGGTCAACGGAGATCCCGAGGCATGTCCGTGAGCCCGGGGAACTCGCCGGCTCACTAGGGCGTGAGCAGCGGCTCCGAGGGAGAATCCGGGCCGGCGTCGAATCCGCTGCGTCCGCAACTACCTGTGCTTGTTGCCTCGACGGGGACGGTTCTTCCGCGGAACCACGCGGTCCACGGCACGGCTCTCGGCGGTCCCCCCCTCGAACACCAGGGGATCCGGCTCGTGGTCCACGTAGCGCTGGAACTGCTCGGCCGCGTGTCGCTCGACGTCCGCGCGCTCGGTGTCGCCCACCAGGGAGAAGGCCATGGACAGGTAGTGGTGGGCGAGGTAGCGCGCGCTGGCGTTGTCTGCGGCGACTGCCTCGCTGAGCGCAACGCGCAGGGTCGCGATGGCCTCCTCTGACTGACGGCCCGCCAGCTGTGCCTGGCCGAGGAGCACGCGGGCCCCCGGCTGCAGGGCGGGGTACATGGCGGCAGCCTCCACCACCTGATTGGCCAAACGGATCGCCTGCCGGGCTTCGCCCAGGGCCAGGTGAATCCGGGCCAGCGTGACGTCGGCCTTGAAGACGCCGCGGTCGTCCTTGGC
Source organism: Candidatus Polarisedimenticolaceae bacterium (assembly GCA_036274395.1). Classification (GTDB taxonomy): domain Bacteria; phylum Acidobacteriota; class Polarisedimenticolia; order Polarisedimenticolales; family DASUFT01; genus DASUFT01. Next base: position 56,519 of record DASUFT010000057.1, read on the forward strand.
CTGGCGATAGAGGTCCCGGGCCCGCTTGAGGCTGTTGCGGGCCTCGGCGTAGTTCCGGCGACTCAGCTCGATGAGAGCCCGTTCATGGGCAAGCCAGGCGGCCTCCCCGGGCTCGACGTGCGCACCGAAGGTCTCGGCTCTCCCGAGCATGGCCAGGGCGAGCTCATGGACGCCGAGGCGATTCCAGCAGCCCGCGAGCTGCACGAACACGCGCAGGAGCATGGCCGGCCCGAGCGGCTCCCTGAGGAGCTGCTCGAGGAGGTAGCGGGAGAGGCTGAAGCGGCCGAGGTTGGCCGCCACGAGCGCGAAGTGCAGCTGCGCCTTCCGTCTCAGCTCGTCGAACTGGGGTTTCCCCGCCACCGCCTCCCGGAGAGCGTACATGTGGCCCAGAGCCTGTCCGATCTGACCCGCCCTCCACAGGCGCAGGGCCTCCTCGTAGAGAGCCTGAGGCTCCGCCTTCTTCGGGATCTCGGCGCGGAGCGTCTCCATGGAGACGACGTCCAGGGCCATTTCCTTCGGCAGGTCGTAGGCCTCCAGGAGCTGCTGGAAGCGCACCACGCCGGGGTCCACCCGGCCCTGCTCCACCTTCGCTAACGTGGTGAAAGGGATGACCTTCCCGTAGGTCTTGCTCCTCTCCTCCACCTCCCGGAGCGTGAGGTTCAGCTCCGATCGACGCTGCCGGAGCAGCCGGGCCAGGTCCTGGGAGGCTCGGATCGCAACGCGGGGCATGGCACCTCCAGAAAGCTTCTTCCCGTCCCACTTCCCGGTGCTCTCTTCCCGAGGTGGAGCGTAGCTTACCCCTCCACCCGCACCCCTCGATCGAGGAGCCATCGATAGCACGTTCCTGGTGGGACAGGCACGCCTGCTGGAGGAGCTACGGGTGGAGTGGCGAGGGGGGGGAGGCAGAGCCGCGGCGGAGCCGGAGCCCCGCCGCGACCGTTTCTAGCGGGGTGCGATCATCCGAGCTTGCGGATCACCTGACGGATGCTGCGCTCGGCGCGGGTGGCGCTGTCCACGATGGGTCCGGCGCCGCGGGCCCCGGGCATCGCACCCGTGAGGGCGGCCGATTCCAGCTTGCCGCTGGTGGGGGCGGTCGGGGTCATGCTCGCGGGTGCGGAGAACGTCCCGGGGACAGGATCGATGGGGTGCGGTAGCTCCACCGGGCCGTCTTCGTACGAGGCGTGACCGGAACTGAAGTTGACCAGCGGATGGACAGCGTTCCTGAGGTGGGGGCTGATGGGCGTGTCGTCGTAGGCCAGGGCAGCTGGGGTGGCGGCGACCAGCATCAGCGCCAAGGCGACGCCGCTGGCGGCCACCCAGAGGATCCGGACCGAGGCGTGCATGACCCCTCCTTGCGGCCGCGAGAGTGCGGCTCTCCTTCGCTTCTACGCCTGGTGTCGCCGCCGGTCAAGCCCGCTTGCAGCGGGGCGCGGTGGGGCAGCAGCGGCAAGCGTACGCGCCGCCACCTCTGCGGCTAGACTGGCCTGCGCGGAGAGGGGGGATGCCAGCGACGAGGGAGAGGGCCGACCTCGAGGAGCTGTTGGCGCGCGTGCGTCGCGCGGTGGCCCGGACGTGCCCGCGCGCGCTCGCTTCGCAGGCCGACGACATCGCGCAGCTCGTCATCGTGCGTCTGCTGGAGTCGGGCCGGGCAGATGGGGGGGGCGAGCCTCCCCCGACGTCCTATCTCCTGAAGGTCGCGTGGACCGTCGCGGTGGACGAGATTCGCCGGCGGAGCCGCCGCCCCGAGGTCCGTTTGGAAGCCATGCCCTCCCCGGTCGCCCCCGAGGACCCCGAGCGCGCGGCGTCCTCGCGAGAGATCGGCGACGCCATCACCGCCTGTCTGGGCACGGTGGCGCCGTCGCGGCAGGCCACCGTGGCCCTCCAGCTCCTCGGCCACTCCGTCCCCGAGATCGCCGCCCTGCTCGGATGGTCCGGGAAGAAAACCGAGCACCTCGCCGCCCGCGGGCTTCGCGATCTGCGCGCCTGTCTCGAGAGGAAGGGGGTGATCCCGTGATCGAGGATCTGCGCGGGCCCTTCCTCGACCGGTCCGGGGTGGTCCCGCCGTGCCCGCCCGCGGAGGCGCTGTGGGATGCGGCCCACGGGCGCGGCGACAGGGCGGGGAGGGAGGCCATCGCGGCGCATCTCGCCGCGTGTCCCGCCTGCGCCTCCAGCTGGAGACTGGCGCAGGAGCTGCGCGAGCAGCCCATGGCGGCGCCGGCCGGGGGAGGGCGGCTGGGGTCGCGGCTCCTGTGGGCTCTGGCGGCGGTGGCGGCGGGTGCCGTCCTCCTGGTGTCGCCGCTGCGCGAGCGGTTCCGAGAGGGAGGGACGGAGGCTCCCGTCGTGTACCGGGCGCCCGGAGCAGGCGAGCCTGTATCCGAGATTTCCGACTTGAGCGTGTTGCCCCGGGAGGCCTTCGTGCTCCGCTGGTCGGGAGGGCCGCCGGGCACGCGATGGGACCTCGAGGTATCCGACGCGAGCCTCCGCCCGCTCCACCAGGCCGGCGGTCTGACGGCGCCCACGCAGCGTGTCCCCGCGGACGCTCTGGCTTCGCTTCCTTCCGGAGCGACGGTCCTCTGGCAGGTGCGTGCCCGTCTCCCCGATGGTCGCGTGCTGGTCTCGGAAACCTGGCGTGCGAGGCTGGAGTAGCGGCGCTGCGGTGCTGCTGCTGCTCGCCTCCAGCGCGGAGGCGGGATTCTCCCTGGACACGCGTGCGGTGAGGGGCCTCCCGGACTGCGAGCGGCTGGTCGCCGCCCATCCCGGGGAGCTCGACGCCTGGCGCTGCTTCGAGGTGATCGCGCTGCGCGATCACCGGGTGGCGGATGCCGCGGAGGCGCTCGAGAGGCACCGCAGGCAGGGGGCGCACGCCGCGGCCGCCGCGCTCTACCTCGGGCGCATCGAGAACGTCACGGGAGGCACGCGCGCGGGAGCGCTCCTGCGCGAGGCGGCGGAGGCCTTCGCCGCCAGCAAAGAAGCCCGCGGCGAAGTCTACGCCCGGCTCACGCTGGCCTGGGGCCTTCTCGACCGCGGGAAGACGGGCGAGGCGGACCGTGAGGTGACCCTGGCCGCGGCTCCTGCCGAGCGCGACGGCGACCCCGTGCTGCGCGCCCGCATCCGGTGGCTGGAGGCCCGCCTGGCCTTCGTCGCCGGACAAGACGCGCGAGGGCTGCGCGCCATCGAGGAGGGGCGGGCCCTCCTCCGCGAGAACGATCCCGCCGACGTGCGCCTCGGGCTCGAGAACCTGGCCGGCACCCTGGCCTGGCGAAGCGGACGGTGGGACGACGCCCTGGCCGCGTACCGTCGCGCGCTCGCCATCTCCCGGACCACGCCTTACCCGCGCTCCGCGGCGGCGGAGCTGTCGGACATCGCCTCCGTGCTGCACGCCATGGCGGAGGAGGGGGCGGTCTCCTTCGCGGAGGCGAGCCAGGCCACCGATGCCGCCATCGAGGCCGCGCTCCAGGCCCGGGCCGACGACCTCGAGGCCGCCGCGCGCCTTCAGCGCGCCGCGGAGCGGGACCGGCCGCTCCAGGACCGCGCGCGCGAGGCTGAGCGCTGCGCGGACGTCCTGCGCGCCCGGGGGGAGACGACGCACAGGATCGAAGCGCTGAGCCTGCTCGCCGAGTTCCGCGCCGGGGAGGGCCGCCCCGCCGAGGGGGACGCGCTCCTCGAGGAGGCGGAGCGTGCCGCGCGCGCGATGGGCTCGCCCGCCGAGCTGGCCCGCGTGGCAGTGGCCCGTGCCATGGTGCGTTTCACGCGCGATGGGCCCGACGGGGCACGCCGTGAAGCGCTGGCCGCCATGGACGTGGTGGACCACGTGGCCGAGGGGCTCGCCGATCCCCTGCAGCGCGCCCGCGTGCGCGCCCGCTGGCGCCCGCTGGTCCTCGGTGTCTCGGGAGCGCTGCTGGAAGCGGGGGACGTGGAGGGCGGCTTCGCCATTGCGGAGAGGATGCGAGCCGGCGCCCTCCGGGAGGCGCTGCGGGTCAGCGAGGCGCCGGAGCGCTCCCTTCCCCCCGAGCTGGCCGCGCGCAGGCAGCGGATCCATGCCGCCACCTCCCGCCTCGGGCGCACGCTGGCCGACCCCGATCTCGCACCGGACCGGCGCCTTGCCGCGCTGGGAGAGCTCGAGCGCTGGGAGACGGCGGCGGCCGCGCTCGACGACGAGGTCGCGCGCACCGTCCCTCCTCCCGGACCCCTGCTTCCGCCGGAAGCAGAGGACCTGCGGGCGGCCCTGAGACCGGATCGCGCTCTCCTGGCGTTCCAGCTCGGGGAGCGCGAGAGGGACAGGCGGCGCTCCCCCACGCGCGGGGGCTCGTGGGTGGTGTGCGTCACGTCCCGCACCCTCAGCGCCTTCCCCCTCCCCGATGCACCCGAGTTGGATCGCGCGGTACGCCTCTTCCTGGGGCTCGTCCCGGCGCGTGACGGAAGGGAGGCGGAAACGGCCTCGCGCCTGTTCGAGATGGTGGCGGGAGAAGCCGTGGGAGCGCTCGGTCCCGAGGTCCGGCGCCTGGTGATCGTGCCCGACGGCATCCTGCATCTCGTTCCCTTCGACGCGCTCAGGGATGGCGAGGGGCGTGCGCTGGCGGAGCGGTTCGACCTCACCGTGGCCCCCTCCGCGGCTGTGTGGCTCGAGTTGCGCACGCGACCGGAGAGCCACGCGCCGGCTCCCCTCCTTGCCGTCACCGATCCTTCGGAGGCGGGACCGCACGCCGCGCTGCGCGACGGCGGGTTCTGGAGTGAAGGGCTGCGCTTGGGACCGCTTCGCGGCGCGCGCGCCGAGGCCGCGCACGCCGCCCGACGGTTCGGCGCCGGAGGGCGGCTCCTCCAGGGAGAGGACGCCAGCGAGCGGCGGCTCAAGGAGACCGACCTCGCGCACTACCGTGTCGTGCACCTGGCCACGCACGCGGTCGTGGACGAGCGGCACCCGGAGCGCTCCGCCGTGCTCCTCCGCCCGGGCGCGGCCGACGAGGACGGGCTCCTCCAGCCCCGGGAGATCGCGGAGCTGCGCCTGCCCGGCGCGGTCGTCGTGCTGGCGGCGTGCGGCTCCGCCGGGGGCGAGCGCGTGGCCGGTGAGGCGCCGTACGGTCTCGCCCATGCGTTCTTCCAGGCCGGGGCCCGGGCGGTGGTCGCCTCGCTGTGGCCGCTCCGTGACGACCGGGCCGAGCGCCTGTTCGGCCAGTTCACGGAAGAGCTGGCCTCGGGCAAGAGCGTGGCGGGCGCGCTCGCCGCCGCGCGCCGCGAGCGCCGGGGAGCGGGAGAGGCGGCCGCCGACTGGGCCGGCGTGGTTGTCCTGGGTGACGGCGATTTCGTTCCCTTTCCCGGGGGGGTGCCCCGGCCCCGCGACCGGCACCAGGTGGCGCTCGCGGCAGCCGTGATGCTCGCGGTCTCTTTTTTCGGATGGTGGCTGGGGAGAAAGGGGTGGCGCGCGCGTCTTCCCTCCTGAACACGCGAGGGAGGACGCCATGGCACGACGGTCCTGGATCCTGCTGGGAGTGGCCTTGCTCGCCGCGTCGCCAGCCTTTGCAGGAGACCTCACTCGCGCCTTCGAGCCCATGGGGGAGGACCGCTACGTCCTCCGCGGCACGCGGTACGAGGCCACCGTGGGCCCCGGCGGAATCCTGCTCACCCTCCCCACGGGGGAGAGCGCGCAGATCGCCCTCGCAGCGGCAGCCGTTCCCGTCCCGCTCGAGGAGATGAGCGCACGCCTCTACCGTTGGCAGGGCAAGGGACCCGCCGAGGAGCGGCCGCTCGAAGCGGCCCTCGTCTACCGCGGCCTTTCCTCCGGCGGCGATCTCGAGGTGCGCGGGCACGCCGGACGGATCGTCCTTTCCGGGTCCGCCGACGCCCTCCGCCTGCTCCAGCCGGAAGGCGCCGTCCGCCTCCGTCCCGACGGCGCCGGCGGTGTCCTCGTGGACGCGGACTTGGTCCCGCCGCGCTCCGCGCGTTCCAACGAGACCGTGCACGTTGCGGTGGCCAAGGACGGAACGGTCGCGGTGGCCGGCACCCTCCGTGACGGCGTCCGGCGCGCGTACGTGGCCCGGTTCGCCCCCGACGGCCGCACGCTGCTCGAGGTCACGATCCTCGGGGGGGAGACCGACACGACGGCGGAGTCGGTGAGCCTCCTTCCCGACGGAGCACTCGCCGTGGCGGCGGCCACGCAGACGGACGCGGGGCCGCAGCCCTTCGTGGCGCGCCTGGAGCAGGGGGGCGCGAAGGTCTCCATGGAGCCGCGCGTTCCCTCGGCGGACGAGATCGAGCCCGGTCTCGTGGCCGACGCCCAGGGCGTGCGCTGGGTCGCCGGCATCGCGGACGAGGAGCCGGGGGACGAGGGGGAGATCCTCTATCCCGGCTCGCTGGGCGGGATCGGCGTCCTCTCCCGCGTCGCCCCCGCGGAGCCCCAGGCCGCCGGCTGCCCGGGGACCATCCAGTTCGACAACTCCGCCGGCACCGGTCTCTGGCAGACGGCGACCAACTGGAACCTCGATCGCCTGCCGAACGCGACCGACGACGTCTGCCTCCCGGCGGGATTCACGGTGACCCTGTCCTCGGGCACGCACGCGATCCAGTCCCTGACCACCGTGGCGGGGACCTCGCTGACGATCTCCATCGGCTCGCTCACCATCGCCCAGGCTTCGACGGCCGGCGGCCCGCTCACGGTCAGCGGTGGGACCCTGGCCGGCGCCGGCGATCTCTCGGTCGCCGGGCTCACCACCTGGACGGGGGGCACGATGGCCGGGGGTGGGATCACCACCGCCGGAGGCGGGCTCGCGCTCTCGGGGAGCGGCACGAAGGTGCTGAACCCGCGCACGCTCCGGAACCCCGCGTCGGGGAGCTGGGCGGGAGCGGGACAGTTCCAGTTCGGCGGGGGATCGGTCTTCGAGAACACGGGGACGTTCGATCTCACGGGGGATGCCACCACCAACGTCCTCGCCGGCAGTGGAAGCATCGTCAGCTCGGGCACCTTGAAGAAGTCCGGCGGTGCGGGGACGAGCACGATCCAGGTTCCGCTCACGGCCAGCGGCCCCGTGCAGGTACAAACCGGGACGCTGAGCCTGAGCGGCGGCGGCTCCCTGACGGGGGCGGTGACCGCATCCACGGGAGCGGTCCTGCGCTTCGGAGCGGGGAGCTTCACGCTCGGTCCCACGTCCTCGGTGAGCGCGGAGACGGTGCAGTTCGAGGGGGGCACGGTCTCGGTGCAGGGGAGCTACGCCGTGACGGGGACGACCTCCATCAACGGGGTGGGACCGTACGCGTTCACGTCCACGGCGACGCTGACCTCCGTCGGCGCGACCCTGACCGTCGCGCTTGGAACGGTGACCTTCGACACCGGGGAGACGGTGGCGCCGGCGACGCTGACCCTCAGCGGGGGCACGCTGGGCGGTGCGGACGCGGTGACGGTCAGCGGCCTCACCACCTGGACGGGGGGCACGATGGCCGGGGGCGGGATCACCACCGCCGGAGGAGGGCTTGCGCTTTCCGGGAGCGCCGCCAAGATCCTGAACCCGCGCACGCTCCGCAACCCCGGCGCGGGGAGCTGGGGGGGGGCGGGGCAGTTCCAGTTCGGCGGGGGATCGGTCCTCGAGAACACGGGGACGTTCGACGTCACCACGGATGCCACCACCAACACCCTCGCCGGCAGCGGGAGCATCGTCAGCTCGGGGACCTTCAAGAAGTCGGCGGGGTCGGGGACGAGCACCGTGCTGGTACCGTTCGCCACCTCGGGCGCCGTCGATGCGCTGGCGGGGACCCTCGCCTTCAACGGCGGCTACACGCAGACGGCGGGGACCACCACGGTGACCACCGGCGTGCTGAGCGCGAACGCGCCGCTGGCCATCCAGGGCGGGATCGTCCGTGGCACCGGGACCATCGCCGCGCCGATCACCAGCTCGGGCACGGTCGCGCCCGGTCTGTCGCCGGGGACGCTGACCGTCGGCGGGGCCTACGTGCAGAACGCGGGAGGAGCCCTGCAGGTGGAGATCGGCGGCACCGCGCCCGGGACCGAGCACGATCGCCTGACCGTCACCGCCCCGGTGACGCTGGCCGGCGCGCTTCAGGTGTCCCTCGTCCAGGGATTCGTCCCCAATCCGGGGAACGCGTTCACGATCCTGACGACCAGCGCGCGGACGGGCACGTTCACCAGCACCAGCTTCCCGGCCCTGACCTGCGGCGCGACGTGGCAGCCCGTGTACGGCCCCACGAGCGTGGTCCTGCAGGTGAACGCCGGCATCTGCGAGGACCTCGACAACGACGGCTACGCAGTCTGCTGCGGAGGCTGCGCTCTCGCCCCAGGGGATCAGTGTGGCGAGTGCAACGACGCCAGCCCGTCCGTCCGCCCCGGGGCCGCCGAGGCCTGCAACCTGGTGGACGACAACTGCAACGGTCTCACCGACGAAGGGAATCCCGGCGGCGGCGCCGCGTGCTCGACCGGCCAGCTCGGCGTTTGCCAGGCCGGTGTGCGGCAGTGCACGGCCGGCGTCCTGGTCTGCGTGCGCGACGCCGGACCCGGCCCCGAGCTGTGCAACGGGCTCGACGACGACTGCGACGGTGCCGTGGACGAGGACAGCGACAGCGACGCCGACGGTGTCGCGGACTGCTTCGACAACTGCCCGGACACCTTCAACCCGAACCAGGCGAACGCGGACGCCGACGCGCGGGGAGACGCCTGCGAGTGCGCCCCCAACGATCCCACGCGGCTGGCGCCTCCGCCGGTGGCCGCGACCGTGATGGCCGCAGGACACGCGCCGACCACCATCTCCTGGGGTGCCGTCCCGGGAGCCACGAGCTACCGCGTCTATCGCGGATACCACACGGTGGGGAACGCCTTCGCCTACAACCAGCAGTGTCTGGCCAGCGTGAGCGGCACCTCCACCAGCGACGGGCTCGACCCACGCTTCGCCACGCACTTCTACTATCTCGTCTCCTCCGTCTGCTTCGGCAACGAGAGCGATCTGGGGTCAGCCTCCGGCGGCGACCCGCGTCCGCGGCCGTTCCCCTGCCCGGCGGCGACGCTCGACGACGACGGCGACGGCACGCAGGAGGCGGCGGACAACTGCCCCGGGTTCCGCAACCCCTCCCAGTCCGACGTGGATGGGGACGCGCACGGGGACGCGTGCGACAACTGCCCCGCCATCGCCAACACGGATCAGGCGGACCTCGATGGCGACGGTGTGGGCGATCTTTGCGATCCCGACGTCGACGGAGACGGCGTCGCGAACGGCGCAGACAACTGCCCCACGGTGCCCAACCCAGGGCAGCAGGACGGAGAGGGGGACGGTGTGGGAGATGCCTGCGACAACTGCCCCACGGTGCCCAACCCAGGGCAGCAGGACGGCGATCACGACGGAATCGGCGACGCCTGCGACACGCCGTAGGACTCACGTTCCTCTACAGGTCCGTCTCCCACAGCGTGATCACCACCCGGGGCAGCTCCCATCCCACGGGTGGCCAGTTCGCCTTGATGCTCTCGTCCCACCAGATCTCCGGCGTACCCGCGGAAGGAGCGCTCTCCTCCATGCCGCTGCGGGTGAGGACGCTGCCGTAGTACCGGGCGTTCCCCGTGGCGTCGAACTTCCCGTTGTTGTACAGGATTCCCCAGACCACGGCGTCGTCGGTGATCACCGGCCCCCGCGCGTCGTAGGAGCCGTTGAGCCCGGCCACGGTGAACGGGGTCGGGCCGCCGCCCGAGGTCAGCGTGCTGGGGTAGGTGAGATCGATCCAGGGCTCGGCGCCCTCGTGCACGGTGTTGTTGTTGAGGTCGAGGTAGGGCTCGCCGGGCGCCTGGAAGGCCGCGTCCCGGCCGCCCACGCCCTTGGTCTGGAAGCTCTGGGCGTTCAGGTAGACGAAGCCGCGCACCCCCCACGTGCCGCCGTTCATCCTGATGGCGGGGGTAAGGTTGAGGTAGCTGTCCGTCGGAGGAGGGTTCCCGCTCGCCGTGTACGGTGCCACGCCGTCCTTGGTGTCGAAGAAGAACAGGCCGGTCTTGTCGTCGGTGAGGCTCTCGAAGGTCTGGGCGGTGCCAAACCCGTTCTCCTTGAACGACGTCCCCGCGGACCAGGTGTAGTAGTGCACGTCCCCCTCGCCCGAGGTGGCCACTGCCTTCCAGACGTCGTAGGGCAGCTCGATGCAGGAGATGGGCTGTCCCTGCTGCACGTGAGAGAGGGACCCCGTGGTGCCCCCCTGGTGCACGCCCGCCTCGTAGTCGTCGTCCCCCAGAGGCGTCCCCACGGTCCAGGGATACTTGAATGGCTCCGCCGCCGTGGCCGGTGGCATGGGGATCGAGGAGACGGGATCGATGACGATCGATCCTGCCAGGAAGCGCGACCATGGATCCTCGACATCGCGCCCGGTCATGGCCGACACGTAGGACTGGAATGCCGTGCCGCTGGCCTGGTAGTCGGTCCAGCCCCAGAGACGATCGATGCGCGGATGGGGAGAGGCCTCTCGCGCCAGGCTGGCCGGGATCTTCTTCGCGTTGCTCGTGAGGTCGGCGCTTCCTACCGAAGAGGTGAGGCCCCAGTGCACGCCGAAGTCGCCGTTCCAGAGCACCTGGGAGCAGGAGTGGAGCGGCCCCAACGCGCCGCCGTAGTAGGGCGTCTCGTTGAGCACCGCCTTGATCATCCGCTCCGCCAGGATCTGCTCCGTCCCATCCCCGAGCGTCCGGTAAATGCGGGCGATCACCTTGACCGTTCCCATCCCGTAGCGGACCCAGCTGGCCCCGTTGCTGACGTGGGGGGGCTCGTAGATGTCGATGGTGCGGATCCGCGCTCGGTAGTTCTGGTTCGGAAAGTCTGGGAGCAGCATGTCGGACAGGTTGCTCAGGAAGGTGCGCGCCGCCGTGGAGGCGTCCTCGTCGATGCGCATGTCGGGGTGGTCCTCGGTCCCCAAGAGGGCGAGGGTCGGGCCCTCGCGATAGGGCTTCTCGAACACGTCGTCCAGGCCGTCCGCGTCCGGATCCCACTCCTGCTTGTAGAGGCAGAGCGGACCGTTCGCCACCCCGTCGTTGGGCGTGGGGGCGGTGGCCGGATCACCGTCGTCGTCGATCCAGCGCAGGCTGCGGTCGATGACGTTGAGGGGGGGGTTGATCAGGTTGTTGGCCGAGGCGGGATAGTCGAACCAGCGCTTGACCTGCCGGACGCCGGCCTCGCCGAAGTAGAGCGCCTGCAGGCCCAGCCGCTCGTTCTCGGCGATCCGGTTCTCGGTCTCCGCCATCAAGAGGAAGGAGACCCCGAGCAGGGTCAGCATCACCATCACCAGGACGGCGATGATCATCGCCGAGCCACGCTCGCCGGACCGCTTGTTGCCACGTTCGCCGCGCATATCGGCCTCCGTCGCTGCTCCACGAGCATGTCGCCGAACACGCGGGGACCGCAGGTGTCACGAAGGTACGGCGGGGTCCTTCCACAGGGAAGAGCCATTCTTGTGATTGCGTCACGAAGTCGTGCACGATGTCTTGTTTGCGTTGGGGCGAACGCCTGATGCCTTCATCGCCGCATGCGACGCCGCGTTCGAGAACCCACGATGTGGATCGCGCGTTCGACACCTTCCAGGACGTGCCGGCCGCGTTCGAGAGCTACCGCCGTGGACAGCGGTGTCCCGCGCTGGCTGCGACGGGCAGGATGGGCCATCGATGGGCGCCCTTCCCTACCGCCAGCGGGCGCGGTGACCAATTCGTAATGGGAAAGAGGGTCGCTCCCGAGGCAATGGGAGAGCAGATCAAGGAGTCCCTGATGTGGCCTGATCGGATGCAGAGAGGAGCAGCGCGAACAAACCCCGACCGAAACCGTCGCTTACGTCTCACGCCTCCCGCGGGGACCGGGCTCTAGACTCGCCGCCAGAGGAGGAGAGAAACCATGCGAAGGATCGCGGTCTTCTGGCTCGGGCTGGTGTGCACGGCGGTGCTCGTCCAGGGGACGCCCGGCGCGCCTTCCCCTCCACCCCCCGCGCGGAAGATCCCGGGGATCACCGCCACCGATGCCTACCCGCACGGGTGCGTGGACTGCCACATCAACTACGTGGACGAGCAGCGGGACACGCGGTTCAAGACGCTGCTCGCGAGCTGGTCCGAGCGGGCCGATCCTGCGCTCCTGGCCAAGGCACAGGCGACCATGCCTACCGGCGCGGCGCTCAAGGGCAAGCATCCGGCGGTGGGGACCGCGCTCCAGAGCGTTCCCGCGAAGTGCCTTCCCTGCCACAGCAAGACATCGAAGACGGCTCCCCCGTTCGCCCCCCTGATGCACGCGATCCACCTCGGCGGTGGCGCGGACAACCCCTTCCTGACGGTGTTCCAGGGTGAGTGCACGCACTGTCACAAGCTGAACGCGAAGACAGGGCTCTGGAGCGTCCCCAGTGCAGCCGAGAAGTGAGAGGGGACCGTCGTCGCGGGCAGGCTCGCGGGTGTTGCTGTGTCTAGCTCACGGCACGCAGCAGCCGCCTCCGCATTGACTCGGAAGTTCGTCGGCGGGGACGTCTGCAGCCACCGAGCAGCCCGATCCATTGCATGCCTGGACGCGGATGTAAACGACTCCAGAGCCGCAGCGGTCGCACATGCCGATGTCAGTGCAGATGTCCGCAACAGAAGTACCGAAAACTTCCCACGCTTGCTCCGAGACAAAGGTGCACTTCCAGCGCACCATGTAGTGACTGGTGCACGCGATCGGTGCCCACGAAATCCCCCAGGTGTCACACACGTCGCAGCTCGCACAGCCGTGGGGGATGGGAGTGGCAGGTAGGGCGCAGGAGCCAACCTGGTAGAAGAGGAGGGCCTCGCTCGCTGGAGGCACATCGGTCCAGGATCCTGCCGTGGTGGTTGCAAGGCGGTTGGAGGGGTCCACGACGGCTACCGGAGTCGGGGAGCGGAACACCTCCCAGGGGGACGTTCCACCAGTCCAGAGAAGGACTACTTCACCGGCCGTCGTGTCCTTGTTGATGGTGAGAACCTCTCCCGCGAGGTCGGTGGAGGCGAACGCTGGCCCGAGCGCGCTGAGGAGAGCAGCCAGAAGAACCAAGCCGAGAGATCGCACGAGTGATTTCCCCAGTTCAAAGGTCGCCAGCAACAACATAGGTCTCCAGCGCGGAGCGAACAGCGGTCAGGGTGTGCGTAACAGCCTCGACACCGCCAGCGTGACCACCAGCGCCCCGTACGTGACGAGGGCGATTCGGAGCGTCTTCGTCATCGGACGATATGGTCCACGGCGGGGACCGAGCCCACCTCCTGGAATTGCGCCAAGCAGAATGACGATCACTCCAAAGCCCAGGATGACGTAGTTGTCGTCCATCACAGCGCCCCTCTCTATGTCGTGGAGAGCCTCAGAGCAAGAGAGCCCATTCCGCTCTGCCCGCGCGTGGATTGGCTCTCCGTACGTCTTCTACACGCCTCAGCGCGCGTCCTGGCGGGATTCTCTTGGGGCAAATTTCGAAACCTGGGCTTGGCTCGCCAAAACTAACGCAGTTCAAACTCAAGAGAGAGCCGGAAAGCCGAGGGCCGCTCTCCGTCGCCTTGGCGTATCCCCCGAAAACTGTCCATTTGAAGCTGGCCGGAATCGCGTAGATTCTGGCCAGCGGGCGCCAAAAAACGAAGTGGATCTGGTTCACCGATCGTCAAGGTCGTGAGGGATGCCGGTCACCGAACCACCTGGGTGAGCGCAAACTGGCTCCCCTCTTCATGGGGCGAGTCGATGAACTCTCCGGAAACCGGCTGGATGGGAACAAGGCCAAGCCGATCGCAAATTCCTCGGAGCCCGTCGCACCTGGGGAGTCGAGACGGTGGTTCTTCCTGTGATCTTCGCGCCGGACCGCTAGGCTGAGAAGTCCGAATGGTCGGGCGCCCCGGAGGCTGGCGATGATTCGAATTCATCGACTGCTCGCAGTGTTCGGCGCGCTCGGCCTCGCCGTCGTCGCATCGGGTTGCGCCTACACCGTATGGGTGCGGGGCGTGCGGGAGGCGCGGGTGCAGTTCGATCTCAAGCCCGGCCTCTCAATCGCCGTCGCCGCGAATCCCCAGGCCACGCCCGTTGCCGAGCGCAGCCTCGCGGCCAAGATCGAGCGGATTCTCGACCAGCGAGGCTACCGCGTGGTCCCCGAGAGCGAGGCCACCATGGTGCTGTTCTTCGACTACGAGATCAAGGACATGCTCGCGCGCAAGTACCTCATGCCCATTTCCGGTCCCTCGGGCGGCATTACGACGACGGCCAGCGAGGGCCCGTTCATCCACACCCTGACCCTCAGCCTGGTCGACGCCGAGTCGTACCGTGACGAGGCGAGGAAGACCGCCGACATGCTGTGGTCCGGCGGCGCGGTGGTGAATCCCGCTCCGGTCGCCAGCCCCAAGATCGTCGACCTCCTGCTCGTGGCGGCTTTCGACCATTTCGGACAGGATACCGGCAAGACGCTCAAGACGGGAATGGCGCTCAACGACCGCCGGGCCCGCCAGCTGCGCTCCCAGTAGACGGCGGGGGTGGGTCCGATGAGAACGGCGGAATCACGTGGAAGTTCGTGCTCGTGCCGGAGCCCATCCAAAACATCGGTTGGTTGCTCGCTGGAGCCAGTTCAGCGTCGAGCCTGCAGGCCGCGCGGCAAGCGGCGCGTCGTGCGACAACGGACGCAGTTTCGAACACGGGAGAGAGCCAAGAAGCGAGCAGCGCGGTAAGTGCGCTACGCTCGAGGCTGAATAGAGCCAGGAGGACCGGTCCAGCCGCAAGCACCTGCCCGTCGTGACACACCTCGATCCGCGAGGAGCCTACACCGCCATCGGAATCGGCTCCGGAACCTTCTTCAACCGCCGCGACGCTTCGTAGATGTCCACCGCCTGCTGCGCGTTGAGCCAGAACTCCGGGGTCATGCGGAGGGCGGCGCCGAGCCGGATGGCCATCTCGGCGGTGACGCCGCTTCGCCCATTCACGATTCGGTTCACGACCTTGACGTCGCAGCCGAGGTGCGCGGCGAGCTCGGCCTGGGTCATCCCCAGCGGCTTCAGGAACTCTTCATGGAGGATCTCTCCGGGGGTCGTCGGGGGCCTGCGGATCTTCATCGTCGCTCCTCGCATCCTAGTGATAGTCGGTCACGCGGACCTGAGCCGGACCCTCCGCCGTCCACTCGACCACGATCCGCCATTGGTCGTTGACCCGGATGCTGTGGAGCCCGCCGAGTCCTTTCAGCACCTCCAGCCGATTCCCCGGCGGGCTTCTCAGGTCGGAAAGGCGGACGGCGTAGTGCAGCATGTCGAGCTTCCTTCTGACCACCGCGCGAACGGAAGTCCAGCCCGCTCCAGGTGGCACCCGGCCGCTGACGAAGAACCTCTCGGTCGCCTTGTCGCCGAACGAGCGGATGGCCACGCGCGCAATATACCTCTACTAGGTATAGGATGCCACTCTCCTTCCGGGAGTGCTCATGGGTCGGCGCGCCTTCGACTCGAACCTCGCCCTTCCCGGACGGTGGCGCTCAGCGGTCGTGTACGCTCTCTCGATGGCCCGAGTCGTTCTGGCCATCGCACGTAGTGAGGCGCAGACCCCCGCCGCAGTTCGAGGTGCGTGGCGAGCTCACCTGCCTGTCGTGATGGTTCGTCGCGCTGCGTAGCCCTTCAATACGGAGAGCGGCGCGAGCGCAGCGCACGGGCTCGGGTGCTTGCTGCGCGACTTCTGCCGCTAGGTTTCGAAACCTGGGGTTTGGCTCCTCAAGACGGACGCAGTTCGAACCCGGAGAGCACCCGAAAAGGCCAGCAGCGGCGACAGGGTTGATGGCTCTACGCTCAAGCCAAGGCACCCCTGGTAGAATCCCGCCACGAGGCGCCGATGACCATGTTCGACCGCATCACCTTCACTCCGGGCCTCATGGGTGGGAGGGCGTGTATCCGCGGCATGCGGATCACCGTGGCCCTGGTTGTCAACCTCGTGGCCAATGGGATGAGCGCCCAGGAGATCCTCGCGGAATACCCGGATCTGGTGCCAGAGGACATCCATCAGGCGCTGAAGTACGCATCGCACAAGCGCCTAGGGCCGAGGCCATCATGACGCGAGAAGAGCTTCTCTCCCGCATCACCATCGACCCACGGGTCTGCTTCGGGAAGCCTTGCATCCGCGGCCACCGCATCTGGGTCGCGCTGATCCTCGATCTCCTTGCCAGCGGCATGAAGCCAGAAGAGGTGCTGAAGGAGTACCCCGACCTCGAGGAGGCGGACATCCTCGCCTGCATCGCCTACGGCGCCGAGATGTCCCGGGAGAAGTACAGCGACATCCCGTTTGAGGGGACCGGGTGAGGATCAAGCTCGACGAGAACCTCGGATCTCCACGGTTCTGCGATCCCCTTCGTGCCGCCGGGCACGACGTCGCCACTGTTCAGGAACAGGGTCTCCATGGGGAGGCGGACGATGGGCTTGATAGGGTCTGCCAGAGCGAAGACCGCTGCCTGGTGACACTCGACCTGGGATTTGCGGATAGCGTGCGGTACGTCCCCTCGGCACGGCCGGGGATCGTCGTGCTTCGGGTTCCTGCTCGCGTGACCTTCGCAGCGATCGATGCGGCGCTGGCAACTTTCGTGGACGCGCTGACCCGCACGGATGTTCGTGGGAAGCTCTGGGTCGTGCAGGGGCGCCGAGTTCGGGAGCATCAGACAGACTGATCGACGGCCGCCGCGGCCTTGGCCCCGCGATGGCCGGCGTCGCCCAAGCAATCCCGCCTGCGCCTGAGAGACCGGTCCGGCGTGAGACCCGCGCGTTGTGGGGTGAGGACGCACAATGGCACTCTCACGTCGAGGTTCCAGCGCTTTGCCCGAAGCATGGCCTACCCGCGTTCGCTCTGCGGTCGTCCATGCCGTCGCCATCGCCCGGACGTCGCTTGTGCTCGCGCGTTCGGAGGCCGAGAACCACTTCGATGAGCGGCTACGTCTCCGGGCCGAAGTGGATCGCCTTCGAACGGAGAACGCCCTCCTCAAGGAGGAGATCCGCATCAAAGACGCCCGCATGGAGCGACTGCCTGCCCAGCGGCGCCCGCACTACCCGCCCATCGAGAGGCTCGCCATCCTGGAGCTGCGCGCGGCCCGCGGGTGGACGGTGGCGGAGACCGCGCGCCGCTTGCTGGTCACGTCGATGACGGTGACCTCCTGGAACAGCCGGCTCGACGAAGAGGGGCCCGACGCTCTGCTGAAGGTGCCGGTTCCGGTCAACCGCTTCCCGGACTTCGTGGCCTATGTCGTCCGCCGACTGCGGGCCCTGTGCCCGTCGATGGGAACCCGCCGCATCGCCCGCGTGCTGGCCCGCGCCGGTCTCCACCTCGGCAGGACCACGGTGCGTCGCATGCTCCAGCCCGCACCCAAGCGACCGAAGCAGGTCGCCACGAGAAAGCCGGAGCGCGTGGTCACGGCCCGCGGCCCCAACCACGTCTGGCACACGGATCTCACGACCGTCCCGACCGGGTTCGGATTCTGGATTCCCTGGCTGCCACTGGCCCTCCCGCAACGCTGGCCGTTCTGCTGGTGGGTCGCGATCGCGGTGGACCACTACTCCAGGCGCGTCCTCGGAACGGCCGTCTTCCTGAGCGAGCCGTCCGCCCGAGACATCACCCAGTTCCTGGGCCGTGTGTGCCGGCGATGGCGCTGCCGACCGGGGCACCTCATCACGGATCACGGGCCGCAGTTCACCGCGGACGAGTTCGGTCTCTGGTGCAGCCGAAGACGAATCCGCCAGCGCTTCGGCGCGGTCGGGAAGTACGGGAGCATCGCCGTCATCGAGCGTTCCATCCGGTCCGTCAAGAGGGAGTGCACCCGCGTGATCCACGTCGCGCTCCGACCGGACGCATTCCAGCGTGAGCTGGAGGCATACGTGGCCTGGTTCAACGCGGAGCGGCCGCACACGTTCTTGGGCGGTGCCACCCCGGACGAGGTGTACTTCAAGAGGATGCCCGCCTGCAGGAAGCCGCGCTTGGAGCCGAGAGTGCGCTGGCCACGACGATCTCCGTGCGCGTCTCCACATGCGTTGGTGCGTGGTCGCCCAGGCGGCGCGGCCATCGAGCTCGACGTGCGCAGCGATCAGGGACGAGCGCACCTGCCCATCGTGACGCTCCGCCGCGCCGCGTAACGCTTCAATAGAGGAAAAGCGGCCGCCGCCTCGCGCACGGTGAAGTGCGTCCGGCGTGTGCTGCGGGCATCGCCGGCGCGGAAGTCGCTGCGTAGGGCGGCAGCAAAGTGCTGAGATTCGGTGACTTCATCTCGATCTCGTGGAGAGAAACCGTCTTTTCCCGGCCCGAACACTCGATGGTCCACTACACCCGGGGTTTGGCTCCCCAAAGCAGACGCACTTCGAACCCGGATAGCCGAATCTATCTGACTGATCTACAAGGACTTACTAGCCACCATGAGTGCTCTACGCTCAACGTAAACTGAACTCTCGACGTCCAAGAGGGCGCCCCCGTGTGTGCCGGGCAATCTGCACCGTGAACGATCAGGTCCGCGTCGCATTGCTCGTCAACCGCCTTTCGCCGCGCGAGAACCATCGCCACTTGGCCGCAAACTCTCGGTGGTCCACTACACAGGAGAGAGGTGTCAAGTTCGTCTCACCGGGTGAGCACGGTGATCGTGTCGGCAGGCGTGGAACTCGCCCGGGTGGTTGCACGTGGGTAGCGGTGTGCCTGCTCGACCTCCTCCGTTTCGATGGAGCGCCAATCGAGCGCCGACGCATCGCCGCTTCGCACCACCTGAGCACCTTCACATCCATATCCGCCACGAGAACACCAGCGCGAATCGGCCGTGAAATGTCGATGGGCCGCTACACACGCTTGAAAAACACCTCATGGCAATGGCATAGAATCGAAGGATTCTACCAAGAACGGCTCATCTCCGGCCTTGGAGAGCACCACAACCTCCCTGCGGCGCGCCGCTGGGTAGAACACTGTCATCTGTACAGTAACTCGCCATGGCTGAGGTGTCACTGTTCGATCTGTGAGGGAAAAAAATCCCTCGTACTGTACCGACTTCAGTGGCCCCAATGACTCCACCTTTGTCCGAATAGCATCGACCAACTCGTCTGTGGTCGCCACAGCTCGAATGCACTGCCAATCATGTGACGCCAAACACCTATAAAAGTGCGCCGTTACTAGCCGTGCCTCTTGTTTCTGCGGGCCATGGCCTAAGCATCCAGACACGATGCCCGTGCTCAGTAGTACCAAGGCGAAGCGATGCAGCGTCTTTGAGTGCATGCTCAGAACATCCAGTCACACACTGCACCGAGGTCCCCGACGACTTCAGCAGATCCCTCCGTCGAAATGTTGTGCGCCTCGGGAAGCGGGCCGTATCCAGGTCCGACCGTAAGATCAACACCCACTTTTTCGCCGCTGCTGTTCCTGATTCCGTCGACCGCGAGAAAGTCCCAGGACGCTCCCTGGACCGATCCGCTGCCTCGGATGTTATCGAGAGGTCCGCGAAAGAACATCGGCCCGGCACCGATGCTGGTGTGCTCCTCACGTAATTCTGTCCGCTCGCCTGCGCGATTTGAGTG
>DASUFT010000058.1:0-31879 GCA_036274395.1 Candidatus Polarisedimenticolaceae bacterium
GTGGGGGGACATCGTGCGGGTGGGGGAGACGGTCTGGCCCGGCCAGCCGGTGGCCGAGATCCCCGACCTCACCAAGATGAAGGCGAAGATCTACGTGCTGGAGGCCGACGCCGGGGGCCTGGAGCCCGGGCGCCAGGCCTCTGTGATCGTGGACTCGCGGGCCGGGGTGCGCTGGCCGGCCAAGGTGAGCAAGGTCGCCGCCTTCGCCAAGCCCCGCAATCGCTGGCTCCCCGTGCAGTACTTCGAGGTGGAGCTGGAGCTCGAGAAGACCGATCCCACCTGGATGAAGCCGGGACAGCGCGTGCGCGCCGACCTGTCGCTGGAGGACCGCAAGGACGCGCTGGTGGTGCCGCGAGAGGCGGTGCAGGAGAAGGACGGCAAGCACCTGGTGTGGAAGAAGGACGGCAAGGGGTTCTCGCCCGTCGAGGTGACCCTGGGCCCGGCCGCGCTGGGCAGGGTGGTGATCGAGAAGGGCCTCGCGGAGAAGGACGTGGTGGCGCTGCGCGACCCCACGGCACCGGAACCGCTGCCTGGAGCCAAGAAGGCCGAGCCCGCCAAGGGCGGGGGTGGCGGCGGCGGGGGCGGTGGGATCGTGATCATCCGATGAGCCCCGGCGAAGCGGCGCGCAGCGCGCTCGAGAACCTCGCCTCCCACAAGCTCCGCTCCTCGCTGAGCATGCTGGGGATGATCTTCGGGGTGGGCGCCGTCATCGCCATGCTCTCCATCGGTGCCGGCGCCGAGCGCCAGGCCCTGGAGACCATCGACCGCATGGGCCTCCGCAACGTGCTGGTGCGTGACAAGCCTCCGCGCGAGAACGAGCGCCAGGAGGTGCGCAAGAAGTCCCAGGGCGTGTCGCCGCGGGACGCGCAGGCGGTGCAGGAGGGCGTGCCCGGCGTGCTGCGGGTCGTGCCCAAGGTGGAGATCGAGCCCTACAAGGTGCTGGCCGCGGGCACCAAGGCCGAGGACGTGCACGTCTTCGGCGTGGCCCACCAGCAGCAGCGCCTGGCTCACCTGGAGATCGGGGAGGGGCGCTTCCTGGACAAGACCGACGAGGACCGGCATGCCCAGGTGGCGGTGATCGGCCCCGGCATCCGGAGGGACCTCTTCGGGTACGGCCCCGCACTGGGGCGCGACATCAAGGTCAACGACGTCTGGCTGGAGGTGGTGGGCGTGCTGGCGGCAGGGCAGGAGGAGGCCAACCTGGAGGGCGTCCCCATTCCCGGGACGGCCCGTCAGGTGTACCTGCCCTACACGACCGCCATGCGCAAGTTCGACCGGGACCCCCTGGACGCCCCCCTGGACGAGCTGGTGGTGGAGCTGGACGAGAAGACGAGCCCCACCAAGGCCGCACCGGTCATCGAGGGCCTGCTCGGGCGCCTGCACGCCGGGGCCGAGGACTTCGAGATCGTGGTGCCGGAGGCACTGCTCGAGCAGAGCCGGAAGACGCAGCGCCTGTTCAACATCGTGATGGGGTGCATCGCCGGCATCTCCCTGCTGGTGGGCGGGATCGGCATCATGAACATCATGCTGGCCACGGTGCTGGAGCGGACGCGGGAGATCGGCGTGCGCCGGGCGGTGGGGGCGCGGCAGGTGGACATCCGCACCCAGTTCCTCTACGAGGCGTTCTCCATCAGCACCATGGGCGGCCTGGCCGGCGTGGTGATGGGCCTCGTCATCGCCAAGAGCGTCGCCGCCTTCGCCGGCTGGCCCACCGTGATCACCTTCGCGTCCATCTTCCTTTCCACCGGCGTGTCCGTGGGGGTGGGCCTGGCCTCCGGCATCTACCCCGCCATCCGCGCGGCGGCGCTCGACCCCATCGAGGCCCTGCGCTACGAGTAATCTCCTTCACCAGTGTTCTTGAAGTACCGCAGTCTGCAGCTGCACCAGGACGGGGTCGAGCCGTGAGTCCTGCCTGCAGTAGATCCGGTTGAGTGGCGCGGTGACCGCCCCGGCGCGTCGGGTCATCAGGAGGAGCCGTAAAGGCTGCGTGTACTGTTCGCTGCGAGACTTGCCGTTGCGGCGGGCGAAAGCTTCCATTTCGCGGAACACGTCGTCTGGAATGGATACGCGGACTCTCATGAGAGGAGGATGGCGCATGATCGACCTGGGATCAATCGGTTGATCAGCGCGTGAGCCTACCGCGATCACGCGAAGTGTGGTGGGTCCTCTCCCTGCTGGTCTTTCTCTACGCCTACCCGCCGAACCAGTACCCGCACTGGAAGGACACGAACCCGTGCTCGCGCGTCTACCAGACGCTGGCCATGGTGGACGACGGGACGTTCGCCATCGACGGGCCGCTGACGCGCTACGGGGATACCGAGGACAAGGCGGAGCACGCGGGGAAGCACTACTCCGACAAGCCGCCGGGGGTCGCCTTCCTCCTCTATCCGGTGGCGAAGCTGCTGCGGGCGTTCATCCCCGTCGAGAACTTCGAGCGCATGTTCCTGTGGCTGCGCCTCCTGGGGCTCTCCCTCCCCTCGGCGCTCTTCTGGTGGGGGACGTGGCCATGGTGGGTGGAGTGGAGCGGAAGCGCGCGGAAGGCGGCGGCGGTGATCCTGATCGGGGCGCTGGGGACGGGATGGTGGGCGTACTCCACCGCCCTCTACTCCCACGTGTTCGCGGGAGCCCTCCTGTTCGCCGGCTTTCTCCTGGTCCGCCACAGCAGGCGGCCGCTTCTGGCCGGGACGCTGTGCAGTGCCGCGTTCGTGTGCGACTTCGTGGTGGTGCTGGCGGTACCCGTCGTTGGTTTGATGGCGCTGAAGCGGTCGGGGAAGGGCGCGCTGCGGTGGCTCGTGGGGCTGCTCCCTCCGCTCGCTCTCTGGATGCTCTACAACACGGCGTGCCTCGGCGGACCGCTCCAGCTCGGCTTCCTCGCCCACGCCGACCCGCGATACGCCGCCGCCTATCGAGGCGGGTTCCTCGGCATGCAGGTGCCGGAAGCGGGCGCGTTCCTGGGGATGACGTTCTCTGCCGCGCGGGGCCTGTTCTTCTTCACGCCGGCGCTGCTGCTCGCCTTTGCCGGATGGCGGAAGCGGACGCAGGAGGCGTGGGTCTGCGCCTGCGTCTGCCTGGCGATCTTCGCCTTCGCGCTCACCACGGTGGACTGGCGGGCGGGCTGGGCCTACGGGCCGCGCTACCTGGTGCCCATGATCCCGTTCCTGCTGGTGGGCGTGGCCGCGGCCGTTCGCGACGTCGGACCGGACCATCCCTTCGCGGTCTTCCTCGCCGCCGGTGGGGTGGTGGGGATCGTCTGGTCCACGATCGCGATGCTGACGACCCCGCTCCTCGTGCAGGAGTTCCGCAATCCCCTGGTCCACTTCGCCGCGGCCACGCTGCTCCAGGGGAAGGTCGCTCCCATGCCTTTGTCCGTGCTGCCCGCCGTCGTCCTGGCGATGGTCGCCGCGGTCTTCCTGATGGGTGGAGCGAAGCGGAGTCTGCCTGCGTCGGCCTTGCTGGCGGTTCTCCTGCTGGCGCAGGTCCTGATCCCCGACCCGCGGGAGCTTCGCAGGACCCAGGAGATCGAGCGCGCCGAGCTGCTGATCCGGATGGGATACCCCGACGCGGCACGGGCGCGCCTGGCGGGGATCTCGCCGTGAGGCAGCTGGGCTGGCTCGCCGGGATCGTGTTCCTCTACTGGGTGGCCGCATTGTGTTACCGCCCATGGGTACACAAGAAGCCCGATCTCTCGGCGGCCTATTTGCGCCTCGCGGCGGACGACGTCCGGCGGGGCAGGCTCGATCAGGCGATCCGGGAAGGGGAGGTGGCGGTGCGGGTGAATCCAAGCCATGCCATCGCCCACTACAACCTGGGCTGTTATCTCCTGGACGCCGGACGGCTCGACGACGCCGAGCGGGAGTTCCAGGAGGTGCTTCGTCTCGAACCCGGCGCCGATCTCGCGAGGATGCAGCTGCGGCGCCTGCGCGAGGTCAGGGCTCGGGGCAGGTGAGCGGCACCGTCCGGGGCACGCCGGCGCTGTTCGTCCCCAGCCCGCGCTCGGCACCGGTTCCGTCCACCACAGCCTTGAGGTAGAAGAAGCCTTCCCCCGGCTCGGGCACCGCGGTGTCCTGGAAGGTGTTCGAGGCCCCCACCTGTGGGTCGGTGACGCAGCGGGCGTCACCGCCGCCGGTGCGCAAGGCCTGCAGCGTCCCCCGATACAGGTTGTATCGGCGCACGCCCGCGAGCGGCGGCCATTGCAGGGTGGTGGCGCTCGCGAACGCGAGCCGTGGCAGCGCGCCGCCGTGCAGCGCCGGCCGGTCGAAGGGGAACGTCTCCGCCGCCACCCGGGGATCGGTCAGGCCGTGGGTCAGGAAGTCCACCAGGTTCCCGAGCTGCTCCTCGGGCACCTGGGTGGGAACGGCGCCGTCCAGGTTGTCGTCGGAGCGGTCGGGGTTGTCCGCACGGTACCAGAGCACCGCGTCCAGCATCGTGGTGAGCCGGCCGTTGTGCATGAAGGTCGCCTTGAGCGCGGCGTTGCGGAGCGTGGGGGTCTTGAAGCGGCCGCGGTGGGACTCGTTGCCGGTGACGTTCTGCCGTCCCAGGTCCTCGTCGGGGGGCCGGATCCCGATGTTGTGGAAGCCATGGTCCGTGAACGCCGGGGGCGTGTGGCAGAACGCGCAGAGGGAGCTGCGGAAGAAGTTCCAGCCCGCCGTTTGCGCTTGGGTGAGCGCCCCCGCGTCTTCCCCCATGAACTTGTCCCAGGGCGTGCGGTCGGCCACCAGCGTGCGCTCGTAGGTGGCGATGGCGAAGGCGATCCTCTGCGCCGTCAGGGCGGGGTCGCCGAAGGCGGCGGCGAACAGGTCCGGGTAGGTCGCCCCGCCTGCGAGCGTCGCCGCCAGGTCCGGCGGCAGATCGGTCGCGTCCTCCAGGGGGTGGGAGATGGCGAGCTTCGCCTCCACGTCCGTCCACGTGCGGCCGTCGCGAGCCATCTCCACGTGGCTCAGGACCGGTTCCACCGCCTGGCTCTCCAGCGCTCCCCCGGAGGCGATGCGGACCTCCCCGGTCTCGGGATCAACGAACGTGCCGGACGCGCGGCCGTCGTGGAACAGCTGCGGCGCGTACGCGGCCCCCACCACGCTGTTGGCCGAGCGGGAGGTGACCTGCAGGCCCCACCCGAAGAGCGGGTCCGGCACCGGGACGCCCCTGGCATCGCGCCGCACCACGCCCGGCGATCCCACCACGTCGTCGGCGGAGGGCGTCACGCCGTCCGGCCCGGGGTGGATCCCGGGGCGCGGGTCAGAGCCTCCACGGCCCGGGTGGTGGCAGGTCCCGCACGCCACGGTCCCGTCGCTCGAGAGCTGCTCGTCCCAGAAGAGGATCTTCCCCAGGATGCGCTTGGGCTCGGTGATGGGGTTTCCGGCGGGAACCGGAGGCGGGGGGAGCTGCGGGTCGCGCAGCAGTCCCCCGAGCAGGAGGAGCGCGGCCGTCACGGAGCCGGGCAAGGAAGCAGGACCGTGCGCGGCACGCCGGAGCCGTTGCTGCCGAGGCCGCGCTCGGCGCCGGTGCCGTCCACGACGTCCTTCAGGTAGAAGAATCCCTGCCCGGGAGAGGGAGCCTCCGTGTCCAGGAACAGCGTGTCCGCGTGGTCGGGGTCGCCGATGCTCGCGCAGGAGCCGTAGCCGCCCCCGGTGCGCAGGCTCTGCAGCGTGCCCCGGTAGACGTTGTACCGCTGCACCCCGGAGAGCGCGGGCCACTGCAGCAGATCGTGCCCTCCGAAGCTCAGCGCGGGCAGGGCGCCGGCGTGGAGCGTGGGCCGGTCGAAGGGGAACGTCTCGGCGGCCACCCGGGGATCGGTCAGGCCGCCGGTCAGGAAGTCCACCAGCGGGGGCAGATCCGCCTCGGCCACGTCCACCGGGAGGAACACGTCGAGGTTGTCCTCGGAGCGGTCCGGGTTCCCCGTGCGGTACCAGAGCACGGACTCCTCGATGGAGGTCAGCCTTCCGTTGTGCATGAAGGTGGGCTTCAGCCCTCCGTTGCGGAGCGTGGGCGACTTGAAGCGCCCGCGGTCCCCCTCGTTCTCGGACACCACGATGCGCCCGAGGTCCTCGTCCGGCGGCCGGATCCCGATGTTGTGGAACTCCTGGTCGGAGAACGTGGGCGGCGTGTGACAGAAGGAGCAGAGGGAGTTGTTGAACGTGTTCCAGCCCTGCACCTGGGCCGGGGTCATGGCTCCGCCCTCCCCGGCCATGAAGCGGTCCCACGGGGTCTGGTCGGGGACCAGCGTGCGCTCGTAGGTGGCGATCGCGAAGGCGACCCGCTGGGCGGAGATCGCAGGGTCTCCGAAGGCGGCCTGGAAGAGGTCGGCGTAGGTCGCGCCCCCCGCGAGCGCCGCCGCCACGTCGACGGGGAGATCGGTGGCGTCGCTCAGCGGGTGCGAGATCGCGAGCTTGGCCTTGACGTCGTTCCAGGTGCGGCCGTCGCGGGCCATCTCCACGTGGCTGACGACGGGCCCCACGGCCTGGCTCTCCAGCCCGCCGCCGAAGGGAATGGCCGTCAGCCCGCTCTCGGGGTCGATGAACTCGCTGCGCGCGCGCCCTTCCCAGAAGAGATCGCTTGCGTAGGCGGCACCGATCGGAGTGTTCGCGGCGCGCCCGGTGACCTGCACGCCGAAGCCGAAGACCGGGTCCGCGATGGGACGTCCCGCCGCATCCCGCCGCACCACGCCCGGGGAGCCGATCCGGTCGTCGGGGGAGGGCGTCACGCCGTCCGGTCCAGGGTTGAGCCCCAGGCGGGGATCGGAGCCTCCGACCGCAGGCTGGTGGCAGGTGCCGCAGGCCACGCCGTTGTCGTTCGAGAGCTGCTCGTCCCAGAACAGGATCTTCCCCAGGAGGCGCTTCTCCTCGGTGATCGGGTTCTCCGCCGGGACGGGCGGCGGTCCCAGCTGGGCGTGGACGGAGACGGAGGCAAGGAACCCCCCGATGAGGACCCACGACGCTCTGGCCAAGACACCCCCCCTCGCTGGAGGGTACGGTACCGCGAAAACCGGTCCGGGGCGTCCCCTTTTCTACGGTGCTGGGCAGCCCACGAGGACCGAGCGCGGCGTCCCCGTGCTGTCGGTGCCCAGCCCGCGCTCCGCTCCCGATCCATCGACCACGCTCTTCAGGTAGAAGAAGCCGTCGCCGGCATCGGGAACCTCCCCGTCGACCAGCTGCGTGTCCGTGACGTCCGGATCGGCGGAGGCCACGCAGTCGCCGTAGCCGGCCCCGCTGCGCAAGCCGGCGAGCGTGCCGCGGTAGACCCCGTACCGCTGCACCCCGGCGAGGGCCGGCCACTGCAGCGTGGACGCGCTCGCGAAGTCGAGCCGGGGCAGGGCACCGGCGTGCAGGGTCGGCCGGTCGAAGGGGAAGGTCTCGGCGGCGACGCGCGGATCCGTCAGCCCGTTGGTCAGGAAGTCGAGCAGCGCCGGGAGCTGGTCCGGCGGCACGCCCACCGGCAGCGCGGGATCGAGGTTGTCGGTGAACCGGGCCGGGTTGTTGGGCCGGTACCACAGCACGGCGTCGTTCATGGTGAGGATGCGGCCGCTGTGCATGTGGGTGGGCTTGAGCCCGGCGTTCCGCAGGGTCGGCGTCTTGAAGCGCCCGCGGTCGCCGGCCAGGCCGGTCACGATCTGACGCCCCAGGTCCTCCGCGGGAGGCCGCAGCCCCAGATTGTGAAAGCCGTTGTCCGTGAACTGCGGGGGCACGTGGCAGACGCGGCAGGGGGAACCGTTGAAGAAGTTCCAGCCCTGGACCTGCCCCGGGGTCATCGCACCCGGGATGCCGTCGCGGAAGCGGTCCCATGGGGTCTGGTTGGGGATCAGCGTGCGCTCGTAGGTGGCGATCGCGTACGCGATCCGCTCCCCGGTGATCGCCGGGTCGCCGAAGGCGGCGGCGAAGAGGTCCCGGTAGGCGGCGCCTCCCGCCAGCGCCGCAGCGAGGTCCCCGGGGAGATCGGTCGCGTCCCCTAGCGGGTGGGAGACGGCGAGCTTCGCCTTCACGTCGGTCCACGTCCTCCCGTCCCGGCCCATCTCCACGTGGCTGACGATGGGCCCCACGGCCTGGCTCTCCAGCGCGCCGTTGGCGGCGATGCTGGGAAAACCTGTCTCCGGGTCGTCGAAGCGCGCGGTGGCGCGGCCGTCCCAGAACAGGCTGGGCGCGTAGACCGCCATCACCGCGCTGTTCGCGGCCCGGTCCGTGATCTGGACGCCGAAGCCGAATACCGGGTCCTGGATGGGGGTGCCGCTGGCGTCGGCGCGGATCACGCCGGGGGATCCGGCGATGTCGTCGGGGCTGGGGGCGACCATGTCGGGCCCGGGGTGGATCCCGATCCGCCCGTCGGAGCCGCCGGCCCGGCCGCGGTGGCAGGTCCCGCAGGCGACGGTGCCGTTGCTCGAGAGCTGCTCGTCCCAGAAGAGGACCTTCCCCAGCACGCGCTTGGCCTCGCTGATCGGGTTCTCGGCGGGGACGGGGACCGGGGGGAGCGGGGGAGGGCGGGGGGGGATCTGGGCTGCCGCGCGGGAAGAGACGGCGAGGACGAGGAGCAACGCGGGCACGGGCTTGAGCATTCGGTCCCCCCTTCCCGCCGGCGCGCGCGGCGGGGAAGGGGGACGATCGTGGCCGGATTCCGGTGACAGGCTCCGTCAGTTCTTCGGCTGGGGGACGATCCGGATGTAGGGCTTGGGGGACTTCCACCCCTGCGGGTACACCTTCCTGGCCTCCTCGTCCGAGACCGACCCGGCGATGATCACCTCCTCGCCGTGCTTCCAGTTCACCGGGGTGGCCACCTTGTGCCTGGCGGTGAGCTGGAGCGAGTCGAGCACCCGCAGCACCTCGTCGAAGTTGCGGCCAGTGGTCATGGGGTAGGCGATGATCAGCTTGATCTTCTTGTCGGGCCCGACCACGAAGACGTTGCGCACCGTCTGGTTGTCCGAGGCCGTGCGGCCCTCGGAGGTGCCCGGCAGCTCCGCCGGCAGCATCCCCCACTGCTTGGAGATGGACAGGTCGCGGTCGCCGATCATCGGGTAGTTGGGCGCGTGCCCCTGGGTCTCCCGGATGTCCTCCGCCCACCTCTCGTGGTGGTCCACGGGGTCCACGGAAAGGCCGATGACCTTGGTGTTGCGGCGGTCGAACTCGGGCTTCAGCTTGGCCATGTAGCCGAGCTCGGTCGTGCACACGGGGGTGAAGTCCTTGGGATGGCTGAACAGCACGGCCCAGGAGTCGCCGACCCAGTCGTGGAACCTGATCTTCCCTTCCGTGGTCTCCGCCTCGAAGTCGGGCGCCACGTCACCGATCCGGAGCGTCATCGGAACCTCCTCGCATCTCGTTGTGCGCGGGATTCTGCCCGCTGGGCTGGGATTCCCGCAAGGGGCGCCGTGGTAACGTCCGTGTCATGTCTGGCCCCCTGGAGGAAGGCTTCCGGCTGGATCGCCGCTGGTACGCGCTGCGGGACGGCGTCGACCGCTCCAAGGAGCCCGACCTGTCCCTGCTCGCCGCGGTTCTGGCCAGGGAGAACACCCCGTACGCGATCATCGGCGGGATCGCGCTGCAGGTGTACCAGCAGGAGCCGCGGACCACGCTGGACATCGACGTTGCGGTCCAATTGCTGGGCGAGCTCCCGCGTGCGGCGCTGGTGGAAGCGGGTTTCCGGGAGAGCGGACGGTACGCTCACAGCCAGAACTGGGTGGGGCCGGAGGGGACGCCGGTTCAGTTCACGGACGATCCCGCGCTGGCACCGGCGGTCCAGCGCGCGGTCGGCGTCCCTCTCGGCGGGCTCGTGCTCCGGGTGCTGGCCAGGACCGACCTGCTCCACGAGAAGCTGCGGGCCGGGAGCGATCCCGCGCGGCGGCGTTCCAAGCGGCTGCAGGACCTCGCCGACGCGCAAGGGCTGCTGGAGCAGGACCCGGTGCTCGCGAGCGAGCTGACGCCCGAGGAGCGTGCGCTGCTCGACCGGCTCCCTCGCTAGGGCTTCGGGTTCGAGAGCTCGATCTGGCGCATCCACACGCCCTGCGCCACCTCGGAGCGGGCGGCGAGGCGCTCGGCCATCTCGAAGATCCGACCGGCGTCCCCCGTGGTGGGGGGGACAGGCTTCGACGTGGCGAGGCTGCCGATCCCGCGCAGGCGGACGCGCGCGGCGTCGGGGAGGGCGACCGCCGACTCTCCCGGGCGCATCAATGCGTTCATCTCCGCCTCGAAGTCGGTGAGGCGTGCCGGGCTCGCCAGCACCACGAGGTGCTCGCGTCCGCCGGGCGAGTCCACGACCCAGGAGATGCTCTCCGCCGTTCCCGCGCGCGCGCCGGGGAGCACGTGGCGCGCTCCGGGGGCGAGCGGGTTCTGCTCGGTCAGACCGGGGAGCGGGAACAGCGCGTAGGCGTGGCCGGCCTCGTCCTCGTTGACGACGTAGACGTGGAGCGGGGTGGACGCCTGGAACTCCAGGGTGAGCTGGTCCCCCAGCGCGAGCTGCGCCCCCGGCTCCAGCCGCTCCTTCGCGCTCCCGCCACGCGGCACGCGCCAGAGCGCCGCCTCCACGGTGTAGGTCGCGGGGACGGCTGGGACCGAGCCCGCCGGCATGGGTGGCGGGAGGACGCCAGGGGCCGGCTGCCTCCGCTGCGCGAGGAACGCGACCAGCACCGCCCCCGCGACCACGAGGACCGAGGCCAGGAGGATGGGGACCAGCGCTCCCCGCCGCGGAGCGGGCGCGACGGGCTGGGACGCCGCCCCCAGCGTGGCCGCCAGCGCCTGCTCCATCTGGCCGGCGGTGGCGAAGCGTGCCGCCGGATCCCACGCGGTGGCCCGCTCCACTGCCGCCACGAAGGCCTCCGGCAGCTCCGGTCTGCGGTCGCGCAGCAGCGTGGCCTCGCGGCGGGCGTGCTTGCCCCGCAGCTCCTCCCAGGTGGCCGCCTGCACGGGGAAGGAGGCCGTCACCAGGCGGTAGAGGAGGATGCCCAGGGCATAGAGGTCGGTGCGCTCGCTGGCCGGGCTCCCCGTGAACAGCTCGGGCGCCATGTAGTAGGGCGTGCCGGACAGCGACCGCTCGCCCTGCGCCTCGGCCCGCCGGTCCAGGCCCGCCCCGAAGTCCGCGAGGAGGATGCGGCCCCCCTCCTCCCGCAGCACGTTCTCGGCCTTCACGTCGCGGTGCAGCACGCCCGCGCCGTGCACGGCGGCCAGCGCGCGGCAGAGGTCGATGCCCACGAGCGCCGCCTCGCGGGGACCGAGCGGTCCCGCCTGCCGCAGCGCCTGCTCCAGCGACCGGCCGCGGATCAGCTCCATCCACAGCCCGGTGCGGCCCTCGTGCACCTCCGCGCCGTGCACCGCCACCACGTGGGGGTGCCGCAGCTTCGCCAGCAGCCGCCCCTCCCGGAGCGCTTCCGCGCTCGTCTCCTTCAGGAGCTTCAGCGCCACCTCGCGCTCCAGGCGCGGGTCGAAGGCGCGGTACACCTCGCCGTAGGCCCCCTCGCCCAGCTTCTCGCGGAGCTGGAGCGGACCCCAGCGGTGCGCCGGGGGGAGGTCGTGCGTTTCCGTGGGCGTGGGCTGGCTTCCCGAGAAGCTGCGATGCACCTGCGAGATGCTCTCCACCAGGCGGAGCTGGCGCAGGACACGGCGGTCCACGGCACCCCGCGCCGCCTCGTCCCAGTCCACGGGCGTGCCGTCCGCGATCTGAACGGCCAGCGCCTCCGCCGGCTCACGCACGATCCATCTCCTCGGCCAGGCGGAGCAGCGCCCGACCCACCGCCATGCGCGCCGCGTCGGCGCTGGGGCGTTCGGTGGATGCAGCCACCTCGGCGTAGCTCATGCCCATCTCCACCCGCGCCAGGATGAGCTCGCGATCGCCTTCGGGGAGACGGGCGAGGGCGGTCTCGTACCGCTGGAGCGCCTCGCTGCCGATCGCCTCCTCCAGGGGGGAAGCCCCGGAGTCCCGGGTCCCCTCGTCCAGGGACTGCCGCCCGGGGCGCACGTGCACCTTCCGCACTTCGTCCCGGATCCGGTTCTGCAGGGCCTGCCGCAGGTAGGCCGCGACCGCGCCGTCGTGGCGGGGCACGAACTGCTCGACGTTCCGGAAGGTGCCGAGCAGCGTCTCCTGGATCATGTCGTCGGTGTCCAGGAGATCGCGCGCCCAGCGCGGGAGGCGCCCCTGCGCCCAGCGGTGCAGGAGGGGCCGGTAGCGGGCGAAGAGCCGGTCGAGCGCCAGGGAATCGCCCTGGCGTGCGCGGGCGAAGAGCTCCACCGAGGACAGGCCGTCCAGCTCCATGGGGCGTGGCGAGTATAACGAGGCATGGCTCCCTCGCCCTTCCTCAACGTGGAAAGGAGGCGGAGCGAACGGGGGACAGGCACCTATAAGCTCGAGAACTCTTGGTGCCTGTCCCTTCGCTGACCGAGCCGGTTTCGTTGTATAGAGGAGGGCAGGTCTGGGGGTACCCATGCACACGTGGACGTGGAGGTTCCTGGGAGCGGCGGCGCTGGTCCTGGCCGCCGGGACCGCGGCTTCGGCCGCCATCATCAAGGACGTGGACCGGAAGTTCCCGCAGGGGTTCTACTGCCCGGTGGAGTCCCGTCCCGCCGCCGGCGGGGACGTCGGTTTCGTGGCCCCCGCCTCCACCATCCGCGTCACCTTCTCGGCGCCCAACGAGACCTCGGGGATCTGGAACCACCTGCGGATCGACAATGTCGCCATCGTCCTGAAGACGGTGTTCGACGCGCACCAGATCTCCCCCGTTCCGAACTTCGACACCTGCTACATCCCGTCCATCCCGCCCGGACAGAGCACGCCGGGGACGCCGAACGCTCCGGGCTACGACTTCAACGCCGCGAGCACTCCCGAGGTGTACCTCGACCTCTTCCCCAGCGCGATCACGGGATGGAGCGGGACGAGCGCCTACTTCGACAGCACGCTCACCGCGCCCACGGACATCGTCCAGGGAAGCGGCAGCAGCGGTGGCTCGCTCGGTCTCGGCCTGGCCAGCGAAGGCAACGTCCCCGTGAGCACCAGCCGCGTCCTCAGCGGGCTGACCCCGGGACAGACCTACGCGCTGACCTTCTGGTGGCACCAGCAGAACACGAGCCGGCTCACGGTGACGATCGGCGTCCCCTGCGCGGACGTGGACGGGGACGGCTTCGTCGTCTGCAGCGGTGGATGTGATCTCGCCGCCGGGCAGACCTGCGGCGACTGCAACGACAACAACAATCACTGCGGTGCCGTCTGCACGGACACCGACGGCGACGGCTGGTGCGCCGACAACGATTGCTTTGACACCGCCGCCACCTGCACGAACAACTGCGCGGCCGACACCGACGCGGACCTCCTGCCCGACTGCCGCGACGGCTGCCTGGACGCCGACGGGGACGGCTATGGCACGGCGGGAGGGCTTCCCACCAACACCTGCCTGGGCGCCGACTGCAATCCCAGCAACCGCTTCTGCAACGTGAGCTGCACGGACGGGGACGGAGACGGCCGCTGCCTGCCCGGCGACTGCCAGGACGGGAACGCCAACGTGGGGAACCAGCTCCCCGAGAAGAACGACTTCACGGACCAGAACTGCCCCGGCGACCCCGACGGCTTCGGCGCCATCGACGAGGTCTCGGGGAACGCCGGTTTCCGCACGGTGGGGCTCAAGAGCAACTACTCCTGGGATGCCCAGAACGGGGCCGCCACCTACCTGGCGGTGCGCTCTTCCGCCCGCACCATGACCCCGCCCTGTGAGCAG
The DNA here is from genome assembly GCA_036274395.1 of Candidatus Polarisedimenticolaceae bacterium. Classification (GTDB taxonomy): domain Bacteria; phylum Acidobacteriota; class Polarisedimenticolia; order Polarisedimenticolales; family DASUFT01; genus DASUFT01. Next base: position 13,673 of record DASUFT010000058.1, read on the forward strand.
TTTCCCACCTCGGGAACGCTGTGGAGCAACGCCGTCAACCCGAACCCGGGGCAGATCCTCTACTACCTCGTCCGCGCCGACAGCCCGGCGCGCGGGAGCTGGGGGCAGAGGTCGTCGAACGTGGACCGGCCGGTCGTCTGCGGGATGGAAGCCGACTGCGACAACGCCGCCGACGACGACGGGGACGGCTCCGCCGACTGCGTGGACACCGACTGCGCAGGGACCGCTCCCTGCCGGGCCCAGACCTTCGCCTTCACCGACTCGATCGACGACGACATCGCGGACGCCGCGCTGCAGCAGTTCTTCCAGGGGGCGACCGCGGAGGCCGGCGACTACATCTTCTTCCAGATCGTCTCTCCCAGCCGGACGGTGGCCTGGTGCTCCCAGAATGCCGGCTTCTACCGGACGCAGTACCTCGCCCTGGCCGCCACGCCCAGCGGTGGGACGGTCTCGTCGGGGACGTGGCAGAAGTGGCGAAAGGCGCCCTCGACCGGGAACGCCTGGGTGGGGCCGGACACCACCGGGCACGTCAACGATTTCGGGAACGCGTGCTTCGGGGACTACTCCTGGTGCTCGGAGCAGTGGTCGCCGGAGCCGCAGAACGCGATCTTCCCCGACCGCACCAACGACTGCGAGATCTACGACCTGGCGACCGGCGCTTGCGGTGCCTCCACGGGCGGGACGTACCAGCTCACGATCCGGATCGCCGGGACGCGCGCCGTGGCGTGCGGCTTCTGATCGCGCTGCTCCTGACCCTCCTGGCCTCGTCCACCGCGGTCGCGGGCGAGGTCGAGGACGCCCTCGCCCGCATCGAGGCGGGGGATCTCGCGGGAGCGGTGCAGCTCGCGGAACGTGTGCGCGACGCGGACGCTCTGCAGAAGATCGCCGAGGCCTTCTACGGCGTGGGCTCTTCCCAGGGGGAGGAGGCTGCGCTCCGGATCTTCCGGGAGGCGCTGGCGCTCCGGGAGGCGCGCGCCGCCGAGGAGCCGGCGCCCCTGGCGGATCTCCTTCACGACCTGTCCGGCGTGCACTACAACGCGGGCAGCTATGCCGAGGCCGAGGACGCGGAGGCGCGCGCGCTCGCCATCCGCTCCCGCATCTACCCCGAAGGAGACGTGCGCACGGCGGAGAGCCGCCGCGACCTGGCGCTCTGCCGTCTGGCAGAGGGGAGGCTCGCCGAGGCCGCGTCCGAGCTGCCGCCCGCGCTGGCGGTCATCGAGGCCGCCACCGGCCCCGAGGACTGGCTCCAGGTCGCGGTGGGGCGGAACTATCTTGCCGAGCTGTACCGCCTGCAGGGACGCTACGGCGAGGCCGCGCGGGTGCTGGAGGACCTGGTGGCGCAGGCAGGGGAGAAGCTCGGCGAAGCGAATCCCCGCTTCCCCCACTTCCTGAACAACCTGGCCGGGATCTACCGCGACCAGGACCGGTTCGACGAGGCCGAGACCCTGTTGCGCCGCTCGCTGGCGCTGCGCCTGGCCGCGAGCCCCCGGGACGACGGAGACGTGGCCGCGGCCACGCTGAACCTGGCCGAGCTGTACCGCGTGCAGGGGAAGCCCGCGGAGGCGGAGCCGCTCTACACGGACGCGCTGCGACTGGCGCGGGGCGCGCTCCCGCAGGGAAGCCCCGAGCTGCTGGAGTTCGTGAGCCAGAAGGCGGTGCTCGACCGCGCGCAGGGGAGGCTGGCGCGCGCGCAAGGCGAGTTCGAGGAAGCGCTGAAGCTCGCGGAGGCGGGGCTCTCGCCCGATCACCCGCGGGTGGCGCAGACGCGCCTCGACCTGGGAGGGTTGCTGGCGGACAGGGGGCGCTGCCCGGAAGCAAGGCCGCACTTCGCGCGCGCCCTGGCCGTCCGAGAGCAGGTGTTCGGGCCCGAGCACCCCGACGTCGCCGAGGCCTTGACAGCGGAGGCCCGGTGCCTGTCCCCCGCGGCCGCGCGGGCGAACCTCGACCGTGCGCTTTCCATCCTGGGCACCTCGGAAGCGCACCGCGCGTCCGCCGTGGAGGCGCTGACGCGCCGCGCCGACCTCCTCGAGAGGACGGACCGGCAGCGTGCGCGTCAGGATCTGGAGGACGCGCTTCGCCTGGTGGAGACGATGCGGCCGCACCGAGGCGGCGGGGAGGCCGTGCGTGCCGCGTTCTTCTCCCGGCACGCCGGCCTCTACGCGCGTCTGGCGCGCGCGGAGGTGGACGCCGGCCGTCCCGACCGCGCGCTCGCCGTGGCCGAGCGCGGCCGGGCCCGTGCTCTCCTCGATCAGCTCGCGGCGGCCCACGTGGGCGAGGGGCCACTCGATCCTGCGCTCGCGGCCAGGCGCACGACGCTCACCGCCGAGATGGCCGAGATCGGCGAGCGGCTGACCTACGAGCGGACCCGGAAGGACCTCGAGCCCAAGGCCCGGCAGGGCCGCGTGCGCGTGCTGGAGGAGCAGCTGGACGCCGCCACCCGCGACTTCCGCCTCCTCTACGACGAGATCCGGAACGCCGATCCGGCGTGGCGACAGGTCGCGGTGGAGGAGCCGGCCGGCGCCGAGGCGATCCAGCGAGACGCGGTGCCGGAGGAGGGGCTGCTCCTCCTCTACCAGGTGAGCGCGGAAGGGAGCCTCCTCTTCGTGGTGCCTCCGCCGCCCGCGCCGGTGGAGGCAAGGTCGCTGTCCGTGCCGCGAGAGGCGGCGGCCATCCTGGGCGTGCGCGCCGGCCCGCTGACCGCGGAGGCGCTGGCGAAGATCGTGGCGCGCTTGCGGCCGGAGGCACCCGGCGGCACCCGCGGCATCGGCGGGCTCTCCACCTCCTCGCCCAGCGGAGCCGCCGCGATGATCGCCGGGCTTCACGCCCTGTGGAAGGTCCTGGTTCCCGCCGCGCTCTGGCCGCGTCTCGCCACCGCGCGCACCGTGCTCGTGCTCCCGGACGGTGCGCTGAACCTGCTTCCCTTCGAGTCGCTGGTGGTGCGCGCCGGCGCGGACGCAAAGGCGAGCCGCTTCTGGCTCGACGCCGGTCCGGTGCTGCGCTACGCGCCCTCCGCCACGCTGGCCCGCGACCTGGCGCGCCGGCCCGTCCCTCCCCGGGCGAGCGATCTCGCGCTGGTCGTCTCCGATCCCGCGTACCCGTCCGGGGGACCGCTGGGGCGCCTGCCCGGCACGGCGCGTGAGGCCGAGGCCGTGCAGGACGCGCTGCGCGGCGCGGCCGAGGTCGAGAGGCTGCAAGGGAACGCGGCGCGTGAGCCGGCGGTGCGCTCCGCATTGCCGGGCAAGCGCTACCTGCACCTCGCCACCCACGGGCTGCTCGATCCCGGCGAGGGGGAGCTGTTCGCCGGGCTGGCCTTGACCCCCCCGCCTTCCCCGGCGGGAGGGGAAGACGACGGCTTTCTCCGCCTGCACGAGATCTATGGCCTCCGCCTGGACGCCGACCTGGCGGTCCTCTCCGCGTGCGAGAGCAACGCCGGCCGGGTGGTGGCGGGGGAGGGGGTGTTCGCGCTCTCCCGCGGGTTCCTGGTGGCGGGCGCAAGGCGCGTGGTGGCCAGCCAGTGGCCGGTGGACGACGCCTCCACGGCGTCGCTCATGGGAGAGCTCTACCGGGAGATGGCCGCCGGAAGCGACGCCGCCTTCGCCCTCCGCGACGCCAAGCGGTCCCTGCGGCGCGACCGGCGCTGGGCCGATCCGCTCTTCTGGGCTCCGTTCGTGCTCACGGGCGCGGAGTGACGGCGCCGCCTTTCCGCCCGATCACCTCGATCACCAGCGGCGTGATCATGACGGAGGAGGGATCGGCCTCGGCGGCCGCCCAGTCGGCCTGCGCGCGGGCCAGCGTCTCCTCGTCCAGGAAGCCCAGCTCCACCAGGCGCGGTCCACCGGTCTCCACGTAGGCGGCCGCCCAGCGCCACACGAAATCCGCCGGTGTCGCGGTGTCGATGAGCGGCTGCAGGTGCTCGACCCGCAGGCCATTGGCGCGGAAGGCGGCGGGGAGCCGCAGCCCCACGTCGGCATCGCCGCCGTGCGCGCGCCAGCTCGCGACCACGGCCTCGACCATGCGGTCATGGGCGGGGGAGCGCGGGGCCAGGCGCCAGGTGTGGTAGTCGCCGTACTCGTGCAGGACGAACGCTCCGCCGGGGGAGAGGAAGGGCGCCACGCGCGCCACCACGCCCTCGGGATCGGGGGTGAAGATCAGCAGCCACCGGCACCACACGACGTCCACGGAGCCCTCGGTGAGACGCAGATCGCTCACGTCGGATTCCACGATCTCGATGTTGCTGAAGCCGCGCGCGGCGGCCGCGCGCTCCAGGGCGGCGAGGAACCGGCGCGAGCGGTCCACCGCGATCACCTTCCCCGCCGGGCCCACGATCTCGGCGAGGTCGAGCGTGGCGTAGCCGGGGCCGCAGCCCAGATCGACCACGGTCTTCCCGCGCTGGACGCCGGCGCGCCGCCAGGCGCCCAGAGCCCGCTCCCGCCACACCGCGTGCTGCAGCCCCAGCCGCGCGATCTCGGGGTCACCCGTGCCCAGGACGTAGTCGCGTTCGTCTTGCGCCATGGCGAGAGTCTAAGCTCCCTTCACAGCATCTCCCCCGCGTTCGGCTCCCCCTCCGCGAAACGCTCCGGCCGGAGCGGGCGTACGTCGAGCGTGCGCGCCTTCCCCTCCAGGATGATCTCCGCCAGGAGCTGGCCCAGGGCCGGGGCGTGCATCACGCCGTGCCCCGAGGACCCGTTGATCAGATAGAGGTTGGAGAAGCCGGGCGCACGCCCGAGCAGGGCATGCCGGTCCGGCGACATCTCGTAGAGGCCTGCCCAGCAGCTCGCGCGATCGATGGGGACATTCCGCAGCGCCGGCACGCGCGTGTGCGCTTCCGCGGTGACGGAGGTGACCCACGCCGGATCCACCGAGGCGTCGAAGGGATCGGCCGCGCCGGGAGAAGCCCGCAAGAGGAGAACGCGCCCGTCGCGCACGCGGAGGTGGAACCCATCGTCCGTGAAGATCGTCATCGGCATCGTGGGCGCGAGCACCTCCGTGGGCACGGTCACCGCTACCTGACGGCGCAGCGGCACCACCGGGATGTGGGTCAACGCGCCGGCCCAGGGGCCCGCTGCATTGACCAGGGTGCCGGCGGTGTGACGGCCGGTCGACGTGACGGCGGCACTCCCATGAAGCTCCCGCACGTGCTCGCCCCAGAGGAAGCGCACGCCCAGCCGGGTGGCGGCCGTGACGTAACCACCGAGCAGGCCCAGGGGCGACAGGAAGCCGTCGGTGGGGCAGAACGTGCCGCCGAGCACGCCCTCGGTGCGGATCGCCGGGTTCAGCGAGGCGACCTCGCGCGGCGTCACCTCGACCGCCTCCCGCAGGCCTTCCGCGAGCTGCACCGCCCGCGCCGCGCGGAGCGCCGTCAGGTCGGTCTCGCGCGTGGCGAGCCACAGGTAGCCCGCCGGCACGTAGCCGGCATCGCCGCCGGTCTCCACGTGAAAGAGCTGGAGCTTGCTCCGCGAGAGCAGAGAGAGGCGGACGTGGATCGCGGTTCCGAACTGCGCGCGGAAGCCGCCGGTCGCCCGGCCGGTGCTGCCGCTCCCCGGGCGGGGACCCCGGTCCAGCACCACCACGTCCCGGCAGCCGCCGCGCGCCAGGTGATAGGCGACGCTCGCGCCCATCATGCCGGCTCCGACGACCAGGACGTCGGTCACGGACACCTTCGGGGCGGGGAGGCTCCGGGGAGCCGGCGGGAGGCCGCGACGGCAGGGCAGGACATCGCGGGTGCCACCTTATCCCACTCGGCGAGCGGGGCTCCGCACGGCCGGAGCCTCCCCGCCCGAAGCGTCACTCGGTCTTGGCCGTGATCGTGGTCTCGAAGCGGATGGCGTCGCGGCGGCCGGCGCTGACGATCCGGCTCAGCTCCCGTCCCCCCGCGCCGTCGAGCTGGAAGACCACCGCGTCCTGCGTGGGCGCCTGGCCCAGCACGACCTTGCTGCCGGTGGCCCGGGCCACGACGTTCCGGCCGCTCAGCACCGTCACCTCGATCTCCGGCGCGCCCTCGTCCTTCCACTGCAGCGTGTATTCGCCCGCGGGGATCACGTTCCCCTGGAGCTTCACGTCGTTGCGCAGCCGGACCTCGCGGTGCGCCGCCAGGGCGGGGGCCGCCGAAAGCAGTGCGGCAGCGAACAGGATGGCGACTCTCATCGGATCTCCTTTCCCGACGGCCTAACCGTCAAAAGCATGTTTGCAAGTTATTCCGGCGTGCCTAACTTGTCAAGGCCATTTTGCCGGTTAAAATGGGCCAGGTGAGCGAAGCCATCAAGACCTTCGACCTGAGCGGCGGGAACCTCTGCCTCGACTTCGCCAACACCGCCCGCTACGTGGGAGCGCCCCGGGAGGACCTCCCCACCTACCGGGCGCTGGTCTCGTTCGCGGAGCAGGCGGGCGCCCTGACGCGCGCAGATGCGCGCGCGCTGGCCGCGGCCGCGGAGAAGAAGCCCGCCGCCGCGGCGCGGGTGCTGGCCCGGGGCATCGCGCTGCGCAACGCGATCTTCCGGATCTTCTCCGCGGTCGCGGGAGAGCGGAAGGTGGATTCCGAGGACCTTGCCCTGCTGGATCGTGCGGCCGCCGATGCCGCGGCCCACGCCCGCCTGGTGCCCCGCGAGGGCGGCTTCCGCTGGGAGGTGGAGGCGACGGCTCTCCGGGAGCTGGAAGGCCCGCTCTGGCCGGTGGTGCGCTCGGCCACGGACCTCCTGACCTCGAGCGAGGTCGGGACCGTGCGCGAGTGTGCGCTCGAGACCTGCTCCTGGCTCTTCCTCGACCACAGCAAGAACCAGAAGCGGCGATGGTGCGACATGAAGATCTGCGGGAACCGGAGCAAGGCGCGCCGCCACTACGCGCGCACGAAGGGGAGCGGCTGAGGCTCGCCTACCGGGGTCCGTACGCCTGGGAGCCGATGCTCGCCTTCCTGGCGGCCCGCGCCGTGGAGGGCGTGGAGCGCGTCGAGCACGGGCGGTACCGGCGCACCCTCCCCGTCGGCTGGATCGAGGTCGCGCACCTGCCGGAGGCGTCCAGCCTGCTGGTCACGGGCACCGATCCCGCAGCGGAGGCCGGTCGCGTCGGCGCCCTGTTCGGCCTCGAAGCCGACCCGGAGGCGACCGGCGCCCACCTGGCACGCGACCCGCTGCTTGCCCCGCTCGTCGCTGCCCGCCCCGGCCTGCGGGTCCCCGGCGGCTGGGACGGATTCGAGGTCGCCATGCGCGCGGTGCTCGGGCAGCAGGTCTCGGTCGCCGCGGCCAGGCGGCTGCTGGGGAGCCTGGTGCGTCTGTGCGGTGGGGCCGGATTCCCCACCCCCGGCCGGGTGCACGAGGCGGACCTCTCCCTCCTGGGCATGCCCGGCGCACGGCGCGTCACGCTCCGAGCGGTGGCCCGTGCGGCGCTCGACGATCCCCTCCTGTTCACGCGCAAGGGAAGCGTGGAGGAGACCGTGGCCCGGCTGCGGGAGATCCCCGGCGTGGGGGAGTGGACGGCGCAGTACATCGCCCTGCGCGCCGCGCGCGAGCCCGATGCCTTCCCGGCCAGCGATCTGGGGCTGCTCCGCGGGGCCGCCGGGCAAGGCGCGCGTCCCACCCCGGCTCAGCTCCTGGCGCGAGCGGAGCGCTGGCGGCCCTACCGCGCGTACGCCGCCCAGCACCTCTGGACCGAGGACGCCGCGCGCATGCGCCCATGACAAGGGGTTCCGGCGTAAGCTCCCGCGCGCATCACCACCGTGCTCCGGCGCGGTGCCCTTTCCGGGCCCTGGCGGGTCCGTGTGCGTGGGGGAGTTCATGAAGAGGCTGCGGTTCGCGATCGCGCTGTTCGCTCTCGTCGCCGGCGTGACGGCGTATTTCTCGGCGGCGCCCGACACCAACGCGGTGGTCGGCCCCGTCGCCTGCACCTACTACTCCAACAGCACGTACAAGAAGGCCGTCGGTGGGTACGCCGACGGCTGCTGTGGCGGCAGGACGTACTGGGGCCAGCAGACGGTGTACGTCAAGTGCCAGACGCTTCTCTGTCCCGACGTCGTTTGTCCCGATTGAGGGGGGTGAGCATGAAGAGCGTGCGGATTGCCATTGCCCTGTTGGCGCTGGTGGTGGGGATCGCGGCTTACGTCTCGTCCACTCCGGAGGCGGGGGCGGTGATCATCGTGGGACCGGGGGTGTGCACGTACTACTCCGGGCCGAACTACAAGACCGCGGTGGGCGCGCGCGGCACCGGCTGCTGCGGCACGACGATCAACTGGGGCGTCACCTCGCCCTACGTGAGGTGCGAGCGGCTGTACTGCACCGACCAGATCTGCCCGAACTGACCGTTCCCGGCCCGGCGCCCGTGCGCCGGGCCGGATCTCTCCCGGAAGACCTTCCCGTCAATCCTCGCTCTCGTCCCCGGAACCGCCGAGGCCGCGATCGCGCCGCTGCTGGCGCAGCTCGGCCGCCTTCGCCCGCTGCTCCGGCGTGAGGATGCGGTCCATCTCGATGGCCATGCGGTGGCGCTCCACCGCGACGAAGGCCTGATGCGAGGCCACGCTCCTGGCGGCGTCCTGTACCTGGGCATCGGAGGCCTTCACGTCCTGGATGGCCTCGCGCAGGTCGGCCCGCGCCTGTCGGAGATCGCGGAGGTGGTCTCCCAGCGCGCCTCCGCGGTACTTGTCCATGATCGAGCGCATCTGCGTGCGCTGCTCGGGGGACAGACCGAGCTCCGCGGCCAGCCGCTCTCCGCGCCCGTGTCCATGCCGGGGGCCGTCTCCGCGCGCCGCCAGCGAGGCGGGGGCGAGCGCGAGCGCCCCCACCGTCAGAGCCGGTCCCAGAAACCATGCAAAGCGCTTCATCTGCAACTCCTACCCCTCGGGAGAGAGACGACGCCCCGCGCTCGATCGTGTCAGCCTCCGCGGGCGGAAGCCACCGCCAGGGAGTACGCTGCCCGTACTTCCTCCATCCACAGGAGTCTCGCATGGACGGCATCACCTGGGGCCACGATCTCGAGGCGGCCCTGAAGGACGCCAAGGCGCAGCATCGCCTGGTCCTCCTCGATTTCAGCGCCGCCCCGATGTGAAGCGGGTGCGCTCGGCTGGATGCCGAGGTCTATCCCAGCTCCCCCATTCAGCGGTACGTGCAGGAGCACTTCGTGCCCGTGCGCGTGCACGTCAAGGAGCAGCCGGAGCCGTTCCGCACGCTGGGCGACCGCTACGACGCCCACTGGACCCCCACCACGCTCGTGCTCGACGACGCCGGGGAGGAGCGCCACCGCATCGAGGGCTTCCTTCCCGGGGACGACTTCCTGGCGCAGCTGGCCCTGGGGGTCGCCAAGGCGGCGTTTTCCCACGGGCAGTTCGAAGAGGCCGAGGAGGGCTTCCAGAACGTGGTGACGCGCCACCACGACACCGACGCGGCCGCCGAGGCTCAGTACTGGGCGGGCGTCGCGCGCTACAAGGCCACCGGGGATGCGAAGGCCCTGGCCGACACGGCGCGAAGCTTCCGGGACCGCTACGCGGGCACCAGCTGGGCGAAGAAGGCATCGGTCTGGGGGTGACCCGGCGGCCGATCAGGTCCCGGAGGGCGTCCCCTCGAGCAGGAAGTCCATGGCGGGAGTGCGCGGTCCCGCGGTGTCGCAGACCGCGTAAGCGACGTCCCCCCCGCCGTAGAGCGCCACCCCTGCGTGCTGGCCGGTCTTGCTCACGGCGTAGAACTTCAGCTGGAAGCTGGGCTTTCCCCGGGCGTTCAGCAGCCGCTTCTCCACCGTGCTGGCCACGACGCGCTTCAGCGCGGTGAGGGCGGCATCCTTGGGGTGCGCGCCGCGGCGCATCTCCTCCACGATGAGGAACGAGGCCAGGGTGAAGAGGTTGGCCTCGCCGCGCCCGGTGGACCCCGCCGCGCCGACGTCGTTGTCCACGTAGTTCCCCGCCCCCAGGATGGGGGAGTCGCCCACGCGCCCGGGGATCTTCCAGGCGAGACCGCTGGTGGTGGTCACGGCGCCGATCTCTCCGCGCGCGGTCACGCCGCTGCAGTGGATCGTGCCCTGGACGCGCCGGGCGGGATCGAGGAAGTGCTCGGGATCGGTCCTCTGCTTCCACTTCAGCCACTCGCGGCGCGAGTGCTCCGTGTTGAGGTCGGGCTCGACGGGGAACCCCATCTGCCGGGCGAAGCGCTGGGCGCCCTCGCCCACCAGCAGGTGATGGTCCGTGTGCTCCATCACCGCCCGCGCCACGAGCGACGGGGTCCTCACCCCCTCCAGGGCCGCCACCGCGCCCGCGCGCTTCCTGGGCCCGTGCATCACGGACGCGTCGAGCTGGACCACCCCATCGGCGTTGGGCAGTCCGCCGTAGCCGACGCTGTCCTCCAGCGGATCGAGCTCGAGGATGTTCACGCCGGCCACCAGCGCCTCCAGCACGTCCTCGCCCCGCGTGATCCGCGCGAACGCCTCTTCCACGCAGGTGCGCGGCCCGCCGTTCTTGAACTTGTGTCCGTTGACGGAGGAGACGACGACCGGACGGGAGGGGGCGCGCTCGAGGATGGTGGGCGCCTTGACCTCCTCGGTCCGGACCGTGGAGGCGAGCACCGTGCCGATCCCGGCGACTGCACCGGTGCGCACGAAATCCCTTCGGCTCCAGCGCCGTGGCTTCATGCGCGAAGTCTACAGGGGACAGGCACCAACTGGAATTTGCGGCTATCCGGCGGTGCGCCGAACAACGCAAACTCCAACAGGTGCCTGTCCCCGGCCGCGCAGCCGCTCCGGCGTCTCCGCGGGAACGTAGCTCCAGCCCGTGAGCAGTCCGAGCATGAACCAGGCGAGCGCGGCCACGCCGATCAGGAACACGGTGTCGCCGATCAGGCGCATCCAGCGCAGGGTCTCCAGCCAGGGAAGCTGGAGGAAATCGGAGCTGCGGGCGTACCAGAGGCCGGTCTCCACCGACGCCCAGGTCTGGGCGATGCCGATGGGGAGGAGCGACAGCGCCACCATCAGCGCCAGCCCCACGTTCATCGCCCAGAAGGCGAAGCGGAGCGTGCCCTCCTTCCACACCCTGGCGCCGGTCAGGAAGCGTGCCACCAGCAGCGTCAGCCCCAGCGAGAGGAGTCCGTAGACGCCGAAGAGGGCGGTGTGCGCGTGCACGGGGGTGGTGTTCAGCCCCTGCATGTAGTAGAGGGCCAGCGGGGGGTTGATCAGGAATCCGAACAGTCCCGCCCCCACGAAGTTCCAGAAGGCCACGCCCACGAAGAAGACGATGGGCCAGCGGTAGCGCAGCATCCAGGGCGCCGCGTGCTGCTTGCGCCAGGTGGCGAAGGCCTCGAACCCGAGGAGCACGAGGGGGATCACCTCCAGGGCGCTGAAGGTGGCTCCGATGGCCATGATCGGCGTCGGCGTTCCCGAGAAGTAGAGGTGGTGAAAGGTGCCGGGGATACCGCCGAAGAGGAAGAGCGCGGAGGAGACGACGACGGCGGTGCCGGCGTGCCGCTTGTTCACCAGGCCCAGGCGCGCGAACACGAAGGCGAGGGCGGCGGTGGCGAAGACCTCGAAGAACCCCTCCACCCAGAGATGCACCACCCACCAGCGCCAGTACTCGACCACCGTCAGGTGGGTGCGCGCGCCGAAGAAGAAGCCGGCGGCGTACATGAGGCCGATGGCGGCGGACGCCCCCGCGAACATCCACACCAGGGGGCGGGAGTCGTCCTTGACCCGGAGGGCGGGCCAGAGAGCCCGCAGCATGAGCACGAGCCAGAGCACGAGGCCGGTGAAGAGCGCGATCTGCCAGGCACGGCCGAGGTCCACGTACTCGTACCCCTGCTGGCCGAGCCAGAAGCCGGAGTCGAGCGAGAGCCGCTGGTGGATGGAGAGGTACTCCCCGGCCAGGGAGCCGGTGACCACCAGCAGCAGGGCGCCGAAGAGCACGTTCACCCCGAGGCGCTGGAACCTGGGCTCCCGCCCACCCACCGCGGGGGCCAGGAAGAGGCCCGCGGCCAGGAAGGCGGTGGCGATCCAGAACAGCCCGGTCTGGATGTGCCAGGTCCGGGTCAGCGCGTAGGGGAGCCACTTCCCGAGCGGCAGCCCGAAGAACGTCTGCCCTTCCACGGTGTAGTGCGCGGTGACGGCGCCGAGCACCACCTGCACGGCGAAGAGGCCGATCACCGCCACCAGGTACTTGGCCACGGCGCGCATGGAGGGCGTGATCACGAGGCCGGCCGTGGGGTCGCTCGGCGGGATCTCCACCTCCGGCTCCGCCTCGTTCTTGAACGCCATGCGCCAGACCACCGCGCCCACCCCGGCCAGGAGCAGGACCACGCTGGCCATGGTCCAGAGCACGTTGGCGCCGGTGGGGCGGTTCCCCACCAGCGGCTCGTGCGGCCAGTTGTTCGTGTAGGTGATGGCGGCCCCGGGGCGCTCGGCGGCGCAAGCCCAGGCCGTCCACTGGAAGAAGCGCACGAGGTCCGCGCGACGCCCCCCGTCGGGCACCGTCACCTCCTGCATGGCGTAGTCCTCACGGAGCTGTGCCAGTCGCGGGTCGCCGCCGAAGAGCGCGTCGTAGTGGGCGGCCACCCGCCGGTTCGCCTCCGCACGGTCGGCGGAGAGGGTGAGGGTGCCGGTGGCGGCGTCGTACGTGTTGCGCCGCATCTCCCGCTGCAGCCGTTCCAGCAGCGCGCCGCGCTCGCCGTCCCCTCGCTGTACCCACAGGTCGAGCAGCGCCGTCGCCTCGCGGTGCAGCCAGTCGGCGGACCAGTCCGGCGCCTGGTAGGCGCCGTGCCCCCAGATGGACCCGAGCTGCTGTCCGCCGGTCGACTGCCAAACCACCTGCCCGTCCAGGATCTGCGCCCTGGTGGCGAGCACCGTCCCGCCTGCGGCGACCACGCGCTCGGGGATGGGGGGCGCCTGCCGGTACACCTCGCGCCCGAAGAAGCCGAGGAGCGAGAAGGCCACGGCGAGAGTGCCGCCGAGGAGGAGGAACGCCTTCACCGTCTTGCGATCCATGGCAGGTCTCCTTCAGGCCATCAGCACGCGGGGGAAGAGGACGTTGTTCTCGAGATGGATGTGCTCCATCAGCTCGCGCTCCAGGTTGGCCATCCCCAGGTAGAGGGCGCGCCAGGTGGTGCAGGCCTCCGGAGGGGGCACGAGGTCGCCGGCCAGGGCGCGCATACGGGTCAGGTTCTCGCCGTGATCCACGTGTTCCGCCTCCATCACCTGGATGGGACCGCCGCACATCGCTCCGCGGCCGGACAGGATGGCGGGGAAGAGGATCGACTCCTCCTTGGCGAGATGGTCGAGGACCGCGAGGTGCATGGCGCGGAGGTGGCCGGCCAGCCCCACGGGGACGGTGGGCTTGTCCGCGTGACGCGCCTCCACCTTTTCGGCCATGGCGATGAGCGCCGGGAGGTCCCGGCGCAGCGCCTCGTGGTAGCGGGTCACGATGTGCCGGACGAGGTCGGGCGCGGGGCGCTCGCTCCAGGCCGTCAGGTCCTCCGCACCGGCGGACGCCGCGAGCTCGGCGAGCACCGCCGCCGGGTCGAGACCCTTCTCGGAGCAGGCGGCCGCGAGGCTACGGCGGCCCTTGCAGCAGAAGTCGAGCCCGTGGGCCAGGAAGACGCGGGCAGCGGCGGGCTGGGTGCAGGCCAGCTCGGCCAGGGTCGTCTCGGTCGTCGTCATCGTTCGATCCTCCTCGGGGGGGACCACTGCACGACCCCGGCCCAACCGAGAACGTTGGCACGTCAAGCTTTCTTGACGTATGTTGTCCAACGATCAACGCGAGGTTGTTGTGACTACGTCAACCGAGTTATCGAAGCGTCAACAGCTCGAGGCGCTCGAAGCCCTGCTGGAGATCGCGCGCGACCTCACCTCCTCTCTCGCCGGCCGGGACCGCTACGGCCGGCTGGTCGGGGCGGTGCGGCGCATCCTCCCCTGCGACGCGGCGTGCCTCCTGCGCCTCGAGGGGGAGGAGCTGGTCCCGCTCGCGGCCTATGGCCTCACCGACGAGGCGGTGCGCCGGCGGTACGACGTGCGCCAGCATCCCCGCCTGGACGTCATCCTCCGCTCTCCCGACCCCGTGCGCTTCCCCGCGGACAGCCCCCTGGCCGATCCCTTCGACGGCTATCTCGAGGCGGAGCCGGGCGCGCTCGCCCACATCCACGCCTGCCTCGGCTGCCGCCTGGAGGACGGAGGGGAGGTGGTGGGGGCGCTGACCGCGGATGCCCTGGAGCCCGGCGCCTTCGACCGCATCCACCCGCACGTCCTGGCCACGCTGGGCGCGCTGGCGGGCGCCGCCGTGCGCACCACCGCGCTCATCGAGGCGCTGGAGCAGACGGCGGCCCGGCGCGGACAGGTGGCGCGCGAGCTCCAGACCACGATCCAGAGCTCGGCCGGACAGATCCTCGGGACCTCGGCGGCGGTGCGGCGCCTGCTGGAGGAGATCGGCGTGGTCGCCGGCTCCGACCTGGCCGTGCTCGTCACCGGCGAGACCGGGGTGGGGAAGGAGCTGGTGGCGCGGCGCATCCACGAAGGATCGCGGCGTGCCGGCGAAGCCATGATCCACGTGAACTGCGCGGCGCTGCCGGAGTCCATCGCCGAGTCCGAGCTGTTCGGGCACGTGGCGGGGGCCTTCACCGGCGCCGTGCGCGAGCGGGCCGGGAAGTTCGAGATCGCCGACGGCGGCACGCTGTTCCTGGACGAGGTGGGGGAGCTGCCGCTGTCCCTCCAGCCCAAGCTGCTGCGGGCGCTGCAGCACGGGGAGATCCAGCGGGTGGGGTCGGACCGCACGCGCCGGGTGGACGTGCGCGTGATCGCCGCCACCAACCGGGACCTGAAGCGCGAGATCGCGGAGGGACGCTTCCGCGCCGACCTCTACCACCGGCTGGCCGTCTATCCCATCCACGTGCCGGCGCTGCGGGAGCGGCGCGAGGACATCCCGCTGCTCGCCGCCTGGTTCCTCGACCTGGCCAGGCGGCGCATCGGCTCCGGTCCGCTGCGGCTGTCCGAGGAGGCGCGGGACCATCTGACCGCCTTCCACTGGCCGGGGAACGTGCGTGAGCTGGAGAACGTCCTCAGCCGCGGGGCGCTGCGGGCCGCGGCCGTGCGGCCGGGGAGGGAGGCCGCGATCGTGGGCCTCGAGCACCTGGACCTGCCGGACGCGCTTCCCCGCCCGGAGGCTACGGCCCCGCAGGAGCAGGGAGCTTCGCCAAGCCTGGCGGAGCGGGTGGAGGCGTTCCGCCGCGGCGAGATCCGGCGCGCGGTGGAGCGCCACGGGGGGAACTGGGCGGCCGCCGCGCGCGAGCTGGGGATGCACCGGAGCAACCTCCACCACGTCGCGCGCAGGCTGGGACTGCGCGCGCCCCGAGGTTGACTGTCCCGCGCAGCCGCGCGTAAGCTCGCCCTCTTCCACAGGGGGCACCCATGATCCGCAGGAAAGCGTCCCTTTGCCTGGCCCTTGCCCTGCTCGCCTGCGCCGTCACGGCGACGCTGGCCGCACCTCCCGCCGCCGCACCCGGGCTGCAGCTTCCGGCCGGGATCGAGAAGCGCGCCTCGGTCGAGGGCATCACCGAGTACGCGCTGCCCAACGGGCTGCGTGTGCTGCTCTTCCCCGACCCCTCCAAGCAGCAGACCACCGTGAACGTCACCTACCTGGTGGGGAGCCGGCACGAGGGGTACGGCGAATCGGGGATGGCCCACCTGCTGGAGCACATGGTCTTCAAGGGGACGCCCAAGCACAAGGACATCCCCCAGGAGCTGACCGCGCACGGGACGCGGCCCAACGGCTCCACCTGGTACGACCGCACGAACTACTTCGAGACCTTCGCCGCCACGGACGAGAACCTGGACTGGGCGCTCGACCTGGAGGCGGACCGGATGGTCAACTCCTTCATCGCCAAGAAGGACCTCGACTCCGAGATGACGGTGGTCCGCAACGAGTTCGAGATCGGGGAGAACTCGCCGCAGGGCGTGCTCCAGGAGCGGGCGATGTCGACCGCCTACCTCTGGCACAACTACGGGAAGTCGACGATCGGCTCGCGGGCCGACCTGGAGCGCGTGCCCATCGACAGCCTCCAGGCCTTCTACAAGAAGTGGTATCAGCCCGACAACGCCATCCTGGTGGTGGCCGGCAAGTTCGACGAGGCGCGCACCCTGCAGAAGATCGCCGAGACCTTCGGCAAGATCCCCAGGCCCAGCCGCCCGCTCCCCCAGACCTGGACCGAGGAGCCGGCGCAAGACGGGGAGCGCGAGGTGACGCTTCGCAGGGTGGGGGACATCCAGGCCGTCACGGCCATGTACCACGTCCCCGCCGGCTCCCACGCCGACTTTCCCGCCGTGGATCTCCTCTCCTTCATCCTGGGGGACACGCCGTCGGGGCGGCTCTACAAGGCGCTGGTGGAGACCAAGAAGGCGTCCTCGGCCTCGGCCTACGCCTTCCAGCTCAAGGAGCCGGGTCTGCTGGCGGCAAGCGCCGAGGTGCGCACCGACGCCTCCCTGGAGGAGGCGAAGGACATCCTGATCAAGGTGACCGAAGAGGCGGCGAGCAAGGCGCCCACGGCCGAGGAGGTCAGCCGCGCCCGGGACAGCCGGCTCAAGAACTGGGAGACCACGCTCCGCAGCTCGGAGCGCGCGGCCATCCGCCTCTCCGAGTGGGCGGCCATGGGCGACTGGCGCCTCATGTTTCTCCATCGCGACCGTCTGAAGGAGGTGAAGCCGGAGGACGTGCAGCGGGTGGCGCAGGCCTACCTGAAGCCCCAGAACCGCACCGTCGGCCTGTTCATCCCCACCAAGGAGGCCATGCGCGCGGAGGTCCCCTCCGTCCCCGACGTGGCGGCGCTGGTCAAGGACTACAAGGGCGGCGAGGCACTCTCCCAGGGCGAGGCCTTCGATCCCACCCCGGCGGTGATCGAGGGGCGCACCCAGCGCGTCACCCTCGATCCCGGCATCAAGCTCGTGCTCCTGTCCAAGAAGACGCGCGGGTCCACCGTGCAGGTGGGGATGACGTTCCACCACGGCGACGAGGCCAGCCTGCAGGGGCGCAGCACCGCCGCCAGCATGGCCGGCGGCATGCTGATGCGCGGCACCACCAAGCACACCCGCCAGCAGATCCGGGACGAGATCGACCGCCTGAAGGCGCAGCTCTCCGTGTTCGGTGGCGCCACCCAGGCCACCGCCTCCATCGAGACCACGCGCGAGAACCTGGCGGGCGCCATCCAGCTGGCGGCGGAGATCCTGCGCGAGCCCGCCTTCCCCGAGTCCGAGTTCGAGCTGCTCCGGCAGGAGCGCCTGGCCGGTCTGGAGGACGCCAAGAGCGATCCCGGGCAGAAGGCGAGCACCGCGCTGGCCAAGCACCTCAATCCCTGGCCGAAGAGCGATCCCCGCTACGTGGAGAGCCCGGAGGAGACGATCGAGGCCCTGAAGGCGGTCTCGCTGGAGGAGGCCAGGAAGTTCTACGCCGACTTCTACGGCGGCTCCACGGGCGAGATCGCCATCGTGGGCGACTTCGACCCCGCGGAGATGCAGGTGGTGGTCTCCCAGGCGTTCGCGGGCTGGAAGAGTCCCAGGCCCTTCACCCGGCTGGCCTCCAGCTACCAGGACCGGCCGGCCCTGCGCACCTCCATCGAAGCTCCCGACAAGGAGAGCGCCGTGTTCCTGGCCGGCCTGCGGGTGGAGATGCGGGACGACGCGCCCGACTATCCGGCCATGGTGCTGGGCAACTTCATGACCGGCGGCGGCTTCCTCAACTCCCGCCTGGCCACCCGCATCCGCCGGAACGACGGCCTCTCCTACGGCGTCGGCTCCTTCTTCTTCGCCAGCGCGTTCGACAAGGACGCCCAGTTCGGCGCCCGCGCCATCTACGCGCCGCAGAATGCGGACAAGCTGGTGGCCGCCTTCCAGGAGGAGATCGCCAAGGTCCTGGACAAGGGCTTCACCGCCGACGAGATCGCCGAAGCCAAGAAGGGCTGGCTGCAGGGGCGCCAGGTCTCCCGCTCCAACGACCGGGAGCTGGTGCGCACCCTGACCCAGCGCGCCTTCGAGGGGCGGACGCTCGCCTGGGACGAGGAGATCGAGAAGAAGATCGCCGGGCTCACGAACGACCCCATCCAGGCCGCCATGAAGAAGGTGATCCAGCCCGAGAAGATCTCGTTCGTGCAGTCGGGCGACTTCTCCAAGGTGAAGAAGGACGCGACCCCGGGGGCGCCGAAGTAGCTTCCGGATGCGGAAAGCTTCTGTCCTGACCGTCGCGCTGCTGTGTGCCTGCCCGGCCCTGGCCGGGCAGGC
>DASUFT010000059.1:0-13722 GCA_036274395.1 Candidatus Polarisedimenticolaceae bacterium
GCCGCCACCGCGCTCGCATCCTTCGGATTCGTGTTGACGCCGCGGATCAGCGATTGGTCGATCTTGATGGCGTCGGCGGGCACACGCTCCAGGTGATCGTAGGACGCCACGCCGAGACCGAAGTCGTCGATGGCGATGCGCACGCCCAGACGCTTCAACCGTTCCAGCGTTTGCGCCACCGCGTCGGACCAGGGGAGGAGGCTCGCCTCGGAGACCTCCAGCTCGAGGCGCGAGGCGTCGAGACCTGTGGCCAGCAGCGCACCTTCCACCCGGTCCACCAGGTCCGGCTCGCGCAGCTGCCGCGCCGACAGGTTGACCGAGATCCTGAGCGGCGGATGCCCGACGTCCTGCCAGGCCCGCGCCTGCTCGCAGGCCGCCCGCACCGAGAAGTCCCCGATGGCACCGACCAGTCCGCACTCCTCCGCCATGGGGAGGAACACCGAAGGCCCAATCACGCCGATCTCGCGGTGGTGCCAGCGAAGGAACGCCTCCGCTCCCACGATCTTCCCCGTGGAGGACTCCACCTGCGGCTGGAAGTACAGACAGAGATCATTGTCTTCCAGCGCCTTCTGCAGCCCCGAGGGCGGGACCTTCCGGTCCAAACGCAGCGCCCGCATGCTGGGGGCGAAAAACTGGAACGTCGCGCCTCCATAGCGCTTGGCGCTGTACATGGCGGCGTCCGCATCCTTCACCAGCGCTTCCGCGGAGGTGCCGTCCCCCGGGAACATGGCGATGCCGATGGAGGGGGTGACCGTGACCTGCTCCTCGCGCAGGCTGAACGACCGCAGCAGCGCCTGCAGGATGTTCCCCGCCACCGTGGAGGCATCCTGGGCGCGCGCCACGTTCACCAGGAGGACGATGAACTCGTCCCCGCCCAGCCGGGCCACGGTGTCGCTGGAGCGGATGCAGCCCGACAGCCGCTCGCCCACGAGCTGGAGGAGCTGATCTCCCGCCTCGTGGCCGAGGTTGTCGTTCACCTCCTTGAACCGGTCTAGGTCGATGAACAGGACCGCCAGCCACTGTCCGTACCGAGAGGCGTAGGCCATGCTCTGCGTGAGCAGGTCGAAGAAGAGCTGGCGGTTGGGAAGTCCGGTGAGCGTGTCGTGGGTCGCCAGGTAGTGCTCGCGCCTCCGCGCCAGGTCGAGCTCGGTCAGCATGCGGTGGCGCTCGATGGCGTGCCGCAGCGTGCGCAGGAGGACCCGCGGATCCACCTGCCCCTTGACCAGGTAGTCCTGGGCGCCCGCCTGCACGGCGCGCACCGCGACCTCCTCGTCGTCGAGGCCGGTCATCACCACGATGGGGATCTCCGAGAACATCGCGTATACGCGGCGAAGCGTGTCCAGGCCCTCGGATTCTGGGAGCCCCAGGTCCAGCAACAGGACGTCGAAGGACTCGTTGCGGATCCGCTCGAAGGCCTCGTCCAGGCTGGCGGCGTGCTCCATCCGGGCGTAGGCGTCGCCCGCGTCCCGCAGGGCCTCACGGAGCAGTCTTGCGTCGGCGAGGTTGTCCTCGACGAGCAGGATGCTCATGAGGTTCGTGCCCATTGCCCCTTCTACCTGCACCATCCCGCCCTTCCGTGCAGCCTGGATCGTGCAGTTACGATGCCAACCCGGAGGCCCCCTTCTAACCGACGAGGAGCGGCCTTGTCAAACCGGAGAACCCAGGGGGTATGGCCCTTTCCGCTTGACGGGCCTGGCCGGGTCAAGATCCCACCCCCCGTCACCGGGTAGAATTCACGCGGGGATCACATCTTCGCGTGCTCTATCCTGCATCGCCGCCCCGGAGGGTTCCCGCATGAAGAGCGAGACCGCGGTGCGCGCGATGTTCCTCGGGCTGTTCGCGCTCAGCCTCTACCTCATGTACCGGATCTTCCTGCCGTTCCTCCCCGGGATCGCGTGGGCGATCGTGCTGGTGGTGGTGTTCCAGCCGGTCTACCGGCGCCTGGTCATCTGGTTCCACGGACGGAACGTCCTGGCCGCCTTCGTGGTCTCGGTGGCGGTGGCCGCCTTCATCGTCGTCCCCTTCCTCTTCAGCCTGGTCCACCTCGCGCGGGGAGTGGTCAGCTCCTATTCCTGGCTGCAAGGTGAGCTGAACGAGGGCCGTTCCCCCCTGGACCTGGCGCGCCAGGTGCCGGCCTTCGCGCGCGCCTTCGACTACCTCTCGCGCTACGTCGACCTCCGCCAGATCAACCTGCAGCAGATGAGCCTGGACGCGCTGCGTACCGTCGGGAACTACCTCGCGCACCAGGTGGGCTCGCTGGCCGCGAACGTCTTCCGCATCCTACTCACCCTCATCGTCGTCCTCGTCACCATGGTGGTGCTCTTCCTCCAGTGGCCGAACCTCCTCGCCTCGGTCCAGCGCCTCCTCCCCCTCCCCGAGGAGGACAAGAAGGCCGTCTTCAAGGAGCTGAACGAGGCGACACGCGCCATCTTCTTCGGCGTGGTGCTGACCGCCGCCATCCAGGCGGTCCTGGGAACGATCGGGTTCGCCCTGGCCGGTGTGCCGCTCCCCGTGCTGTTCGGGGGTGCGCTGTTCTTCGCGGCCATGCTCCCGTCGGGCACCGTCCTGGTGTGGCTCCCCATCGCCATCTGGGTGCTGGTCACCGGCCGGACGGGATGGGGCATCTTCCTCCTGGTGTGGGGCGGCGGCGTGGTGAGCACGGTCGACAACTTTCTTCGCCCCGTCTTCATTGGCCGCGGTCTGCGCATGCACATGCTGCTCGTGTTCTTCGGAACCCTGGGCGGCATGATCGCCTTCGGCCTCATCGGTCTCTTCACCGGGCCGCTGGTGATCACCTTGTTCCTCTTCCTGATCGAGATCGCCAAGCGCGACCTCCTGCGGTCGAGCGACGCCACGCCGCCGCCGGCTGCCTGAGCAAGCCGTGCTGCGCGATCCTGGGCTCGGCCCGCTCTACGTGCTCGTGCTGGGCGTGCTGTGCGGCTGGATGGGCTTCCGCCTGGGCTGGCGGGCAGCCCATCGCATCGTCCTCCCCCTCCTGGAGGGAGGGATGGGGTTCCTGGCGTTTCTTTATGCCTGGACGCTGTTCGGTCCCCTGTCCGCGGCCATCGCGGTGATGGGCTGGGCGCTGGGCACGAGCCTGCCCGCCATCGCCACCTTCCGTCGCCATCCGGCAGCGGCCGACGCCCGGGTGCTGCGCGCCGCCCCCTACCGGGCGGAGATGCTGGCCTGGCTGAGGAGCGGCGTCGGTCCCGAGGTCTTCCCGCGCCGCACCGCCCTCGCCCACCTGCGCGAGCTGGCGGCCTACCTCGTGGCCGCCGCGGCCACCGCGAACGCGGGGGCGCTGGTCCTGGGCGCCATCCTCCTCAACTACATGAACGCCTACGTGGCCCGTCTCCTCGCCGCCGCCCGCCACCCCTGGACGGTGCGCCTGCTGGCCTGGAACGTGTGGAGTCTGGTGCGAGTCCTCGGATACGTCCTCCTCGGGGTCGCCGCCGCCGCGCCGCTGCTCCGCTGGACCGGCCGCCCCGGAGACCCCACCGAGATCCGCGCGCTGGCGCTCACGGGAGCCTTCGCGGTGATGCTCGATCTGCTCCTGAAGCTGCTGCTCTCGCCCCCTGCCGGCCGTCGCCTGGCGGCGGCCGTCGACCTGGACGCCGCCGCCGCCCTGCCTGAGCCGGACGCCACTCCGGGCTTGACGCGCCGGCTCGGCCCGCGCTGATCGGGAGGCCGTGCGCACCGCCTTCCTTCCCTCGTTGCTCAACCGTCCCTGCGAGGATCCCGGGCTCTGGGTGGACTTGCAGGACGAGGGACGCTCCATCCTCCTCGACCTGGGAGACCTGCGGCACGTGCCGTCGCGCAAGCTGCTCCGCGTCGAGCGCGCCGTCGTCACCCACACCCACATGGACCATTTCGTCGGTTTCGATCACTTGCTGCGGCTGATGCTGGGGCGGGGGCGGGAGCTGGTGGTGACCGGTCCGCCGGGGTTCCTGGACCGCGTGGCCGGGAAGATCGCCGCCTACACCTGGAACCTGATCCACGACTACCCCATCCGCCTCCGCGCCGAGGAGGTGGACGGCGAGCGGATCCGGGCCGTGCTCTACACGGGGGAGAGTGGCATGTCCGCCATCCCCCAAGGGGAACGACGGGCGGGAGGAACGCTGCACGCCGAACGCCTGTACACCATGCACGCCACGCTGCTCGATCACGGAGTTCCCGTGCTGGGCGTGGCGCTGCACGAGACCGAGCACCTCTCCGTGAACCGGGACCGCATGGAGAAGATGGGCCTGGCGCCCGGCCCCTGGCTGCGGGACCTGAAGGACAGCGTGCGCCGCTGCGCGCCGGGAGACGAGCCCGTGGACGCGGCCGAGGCCGGGGGAAGACTGCGCCGCTTCCGGCGCGACGCGCTGAGCGAGGCCCTGATCCTGCGCCGGCCCGGGCAGCGTCTGGCCTACGTCACCGACGTGCGCTTCACGCCGGAGAACGTGGCGCGCATCCTTCCCCTGGCGGCCGGCGTGGACCTCTTCGTCTGCGAGGCTGCGTTCCTGGAGAGCGATGCCGCCCTGGCGGCGGAACGCTCCCACCTCACGGCCCGCCAGGCGGGGTTCCTGGCGCGCGAGGCCGGGGCGAAGAGGCTGGCTCCCTTTCACCTCTCTCCCCGCTACAAGGGACGCGAGCAGGAGATCCTGGACGAGGCCGCCGAGGCGTTCGGGGGGCCGGTGCTGCTCCTTCCCGACGAGGCCACGCGCGGGGAAGGGAGCGCATGAGAGGCGCTTGGCGCTGGACCTGGCCCGTGCTGGGGGTGGCCGGCGCCCTCCTCGCTCCCTTCCTGATCTACCGCCTCCGCCCCTCGCGCCGGCTGGACCTCGTGGTGGTCGACAAGACCGTGCCCTTCCGCACCTGGGTGGAGCATCGCTCCCTCTTCTGGCTCCTCGATCACCTGGCCCTGCGCAGGCCCGACGGACACCCCTACGACCCCGAGAGGGATTACGTCGGCGCTTTCCCTCCCGCGCGTCCCGGCGACCCGCCCGAGCGCACCACCGAGCTGACGGCGGAGCGGGCGAGGTCGGCCGGGCTCCTGTACCTGGCCGATACCTACGGGGTCTACCGCGAGGACCTGGCAAGCGGGCGCGCCCGGCGCGCCGCCCTGGAGCGAAGCCCGAAGCTGTACGGGGGCCTCACGCTGGCGGAGGCCGAGGCGGCGCGTGCCGCCGCGGAGGCCGGCGTCCCCCTGGTGGTGGAGTTCAACACGCTGGGGAGCCCCACCGGCCCGGCCGCCCGCGCCGTCCTGGAGAAGGTCCTGGGGCTGCGCTGGACGCGCTGGATGGGGCGGTATTTCCCCCGTCTCGAGGACTCCGCGGAGGTTCCGGAGTGGCTGCGGCGCAACCACTGGCGGGAGTGGCGCCGGCCCTGGGAGTTCCGCGGCCCGGGCTTCGTCGTGGTGCAGGACGACGCGCATGTGGAAGTGCTGCGCGTGGGGCCCGAGGCCGAGCGCCTCGGGCTCACGCTGGAGCGGGTGCATCCGGCCGATCCCCTGCTGGCCGCGGCGCGCGACGGCACGCCCTATCTCTACTGGTTCGACGTCGTGGAGCCGCAGCCGGCCACGGAGGTGCTGGCGTTCTACCAGTGGCACCTCACGGGGGCCGGGGTGGACCGGCTGCGCGCGCGGGGCCTCCCCCTCCGCTTCCCCGCGGTGCTTCGCCGCAGGACCGCCCACTACTTCGCCGGCGACTTCGCGGACAACCCGCTGGAGACGACCCCCGTCCCTTTCGCCGGGTTTCTCACGGTGAAGCGATGGATGGAAGGGGCAAGGCTCGCTCCTTCCGAGGACGCGTTCTACTGGAGGTTCTACGTCCCGGTGATGGCAAGGCTCCTGGAAACGGTGGCGCAGGAGCGGGGTGCTGGTAGAGTCCCACGCTCGAGAGGTCACGATGCTCGCTGATCAGCGCGGCGCTGCCGCCGTTCGCGTCCTGTTGATCCTGGTGCTGCTCGGTGGGCTCGCCTTCGCGGCGCTCGCCGCCTTCCGCATCGGGCCCGCGCCGACGATCGCCATCCAGCCCGGCCTCAAGGGGATCGGCCGCCGCACGCCCGTCACGGTGGAGGTCGACGCCGGCGGGCGGGGGCTGCGAGGGGTCGAGGTGGCGGTGGTGCAGGGGAACCTGCGTCAGGTGCTCGCCACCAAGAGCTACACGCCGAGCCCGGCCTGGAAGGTGTGGGGGAGAAGCGGGCAGCGCGACCGCCTCCAGGTCGAGGTGGGCCGCGAGACGGTGAAAGGATTGAAGGCCGGCACCGCCACCATCGAGGTGGCGGCCGAGCGTCCAGGCGCCTGGCTGCGTGCGCCCGGCCGCACGACCGTGACGCTCGATCTTCCCGTGCGGCTGAATCCGCCCACCCTCGCCCCCCAGTCGGACGCGGTCTACGTCGCTCAGGGAGGCAGCGAGTGCGTGGTCTACCGGGTGGGGGAGAGCTCGGTGAAGGACGGGGTGCAGGCGGGCGAGGCCTTCTTCCCCGGTTACCCCCTCCCCGGCGGTGGTCAAGGCGTGAAGTTCGTGCTCTTCGCCGTGCCCTATGACCTGGCCGACGTCTCGCAGGTGCGGCTCACCGCCGAGGACGAGGTCGGGAACCGTGCCACGGCCGCCTTCGTGCACAAGTTCTTCCCGAAGAGGTGGCACCACTCGGACATCCCGCTCACCGATCCCTTCCTGCAGAAGGTCGTCCCCGAGATCGTGAGCCAGAGCCCCGACGTGGAGGAGAAGGGCTCGCTGCTCGAGACCTACCTGGCGATCAACCGCGACCTCCGGAAGGTGAACAACGCGGAGATCCGGGGACTGGCCGGCAAGAGCCGGGCGCAGTTCCTCTGGTCGAAGCCCTTCCTGCGCATGGCGGCCGCGCCCGAGGCGGGATTCGCCGATCACCGCACCTACACCTACCAGGGGAGGTCCGTGGACTTCCAGGTGCACCTGGGCGTGGACATGGCGGACACGCAGAACGTGGCCGTTCCGTCCGCCAACGACGGAGTGGTGGTGCTGGCCAGGTACCTGGGGATCTACGGGAACACCGTGGTCGTCGACCACGGCTACGGCCTCATGACCCTGTACGGGCACCTCTCCTCGATCGGGGTCAAGGAAGGGGAGCAGGTGAAGCGCGCCCAGGAGCTGGGAAGGAGCGGCGCCACCGGGCTTGCCGGGGGCGACCACCTGCACTACAGCGTGCTGGTGGACGGGACCTTCGTCATCCCCAAGGAGTGGTGGGACCCCCACTGGATCCAGGACCGCATCGCGCGGAAGCTGCCCGGAGCCTTCAAGCTCGAGAGCTGACCGTCTCCTCCAGGAGTGCTTCGGCCGCACGCCGGCCGGACGCGAGCGCGCCCTGCAGCCCGCCGCCCTCGCGGTGAGCGCTGCAGACGAGGAGGCCGGGACCGGCCCAGGCGGGACGCGCGCCGGGCTCGAGCCGGCCCGGGGACTGGTCGGGGAGCACCTTGGGCAGGACGTACGTGCGCAGGTGCGTCCAGCGCGCCACCTGGTCGCCGAACCAGCCGGTGAGCTGCGCCCTCACCGCGTCGATCAGCGCCTCCTCTCCCGCGGAGGAGGGCTCCCCCAGCACGCTGGCGGAGACGAGCGCGGACCCCGGGGGACCGTACTCGGGGGCAACCTGCGTGGGCACGCACAGGTGGTTCACCGGGCCCCCTCCCTCCCCGTCCAGCACCAGCATGGGCTCCCGCAGAGGCGGCTCGGGGGCGGCGAAGTAGACAGAGGTGGTGCCGTACCTGCCGTGCAGGGCGCGCACGGCCAGGGTGTCGCCCCCGCGCAGCTCGACCAGGCGCTCGGTCTCTGCCGGGTCGGTGGCGAGCACGATGCGGCGCGCGGCGATCCACTCCCCGCTCCGCAGGCTGACCCCGTCGCTCTGGATCGAGAGCACCGGCGCCTCGGTGCGCACGCACTCGGGCGGCAAGGACCGGACGAGCTGCGCCGGGATCTCCCCCATGCCTCCCGCGGGCAGAGCCGCCTCGCCCTGGGCCAGCATCCGGAGGAAGAAGTCGAAGAGGCGGCTGGAGGTGCCGAGCTCCCGGTCGAGGCAGAGGACACCGAGGAAGGGGCGGAAGAACGCCTCGATCAAGGTGGCGCTGAATCCCTCCACCTCGAGCGCCTCCCGGACCGTGACCTCACCCCGTCGCCAGAGCGCCTCCAGTGGCCCGGCGGTCACCCGGGAGCGGAGCCGGAGCGCACGAAGCTGGTCCCCCAGGTTGCCCAGAGCGGAGCCCTCGAGCCAGGTCAGCGGCCGCCGCCAGGGGTCGAACACCTGCCGGAAGCGGCCGTCGCGGCGGACCAGCGCGCCCGGCTCGAAGACGCGCAGCTCGAGCGCGTCGTAGTCGAGCATGCGGCGAGCCTCCGGGCTCGCCGTCAACAGCACCTGGAAGCCGCGGTCGAGGCGGAAGCCGTCCACCGTCTCGGTGCGCAGGGCACCGCCCACCGCGTCGGAAGCCTCCAGCAGGAGGACCTCGACCCCCGCCTCGTGCAGGTGCCTGGCGCACACGAGGCCGGCGATCCCCCCTCCCACGATCACGACCTCGGCCATGCCCCCAGCTCCCGTGCCAGCGCCTGCTCGAGCGCCGGCGCTCTCCAGCGGAACCCCATGCTCTCCAGGCGTGCCGGCCGAACCGCCTGTCCCGAGAGCAGAAGCTCCTCTCCCATCTCCCCGAACACCGCGCGCACCACGAACGCGGGTAGCGGCACCACGGCAGGACGACGCAACACGCGGGCCAGGGCCGCCGTGAAGCCACGGTTGGTGGTGGGCTCCGGGGCCACCGCGTTCACGGGACCCTTCAAGTTCGAATCTGTAAGCGCGAGCAGGAACACGTCCAGCAGATCGTCGAGGGCGATCCAGGAGAGGAACTGCTTCCCGGAGGCGATGGGCCCTCCCAGGCCGGCGAGGAAGGGAAGGCGGACCCGCGCGAGCATGCCCCCGCGCACCGAGAGCACCACCCCCGTCCGCACGCGCACCACGCGTACCCCGGCCTGCTCGGCGGGAAGCAGCGCATCCTCCCAGGCACGCACGACCTCGGCCAGGAAGCCCGAGCCCGATCGTGCCTGCTCGTCTACGCCCTGGGCGCCGTTCCCGTAGAAGCCCACCGCGGAGGCCGCCACCAGGACGCGCGGCGGACGGGGGAGAGAGGCGAGGGTACGGACGAGCAGGCCCGTGCCGCGCACGCGGCTCTCGAGGATCGCGCGCTTGCGCTGCGGGGTCCAGCGGCCGGCCCCGATGTTCTCCCCGGCGAGGTGCACGACGGCATCGACGCCGTCGAGCGCGGCGCTGTCCATCGTGCCTGCCCGCGGGTCCCAGGGGATTCCCGGCCCGCCGCCCCGCACGATGCGGTCCACGCGGTGGCCGGCGGTCGTGAGGAAGGGCACGAGAGCGGAGCCGATCAGCCCGCTCGCCCCGGTGATCGCGATGCGCTGGGGAGGAGCCCGGAGCTCGGCCTGGCGGCGCAGGTCCTCGGCGAGCCGCAGGTGGCGGAAGGCGAACGCGCGGTCGATGGCGGAGCCGAATGCTGCGGCCGGCATCCCGCGCGGGGGGTCCCAGTCCACCCGGTCCTCGAGTGCACAGGCCCCCCCGGCCTCGGCGTGGAAGCGGTGCGCGTGCTCCCAGCGTCGGAAGGGGCCAGCGACCTGCACGTCCGTGAATCCCTGCGGTGGGACGACCCCGTGATGCTGCGCCACCCAGCGGCGATGGAGGGGACCGACGTGCAGGCGCAGCACGGTGCGGCTGCCTTCCGCCAGCGGCTCGGCCTGGAGGACCTCCACCCGCTGCCAGGGGGGTACCAGACGCTCCAGCGCCCCCGGCCGCGTGTGCCAGGCGAACGCGGTCTCCCGGGAGACGGGAAGGGAGGAGCGGCGCACGTAGACCGGCACCGCCGGGTCACCGGTGCGGGCGGTGCATGGCGAGCGCCACCCCGGCCAGGACAAGACCCGAGCCGGCGCCCAGGCGGCCGGTCAGTGGCTCGTGGAGCCAGAGCGTCCCGATCACGACCGCAAGCATAGGCGTGAGATAGGCGATGAGCGAGACCCTGGTCACGGGGAGGTGGCGCATCAGCCAGTAGTAGAGGCTGAAGGTGACCGCGGAGCCGAAGATCGCCAGGTAGACGAGCGCCGCCCAGGCGCGGACATCCGGCAGGATGGGCTGGTCCCGCTCCACCACCAGGGCGAACGACCCCATGAGGACGGCGGTGAGGCCCATGGGGACGGCGGAGAGCGAGATCGGGTGCACGTCGTGACCCCAGCGCTTGGCGGCCACGTTCGCCACCGCGGACACGAACGGTGCCAGGAGGAGGATGGCGGAGTTCCTCCCCACGTGCGCGCCCCCCAGGCGGGCGAAGTCCTCGGAGAACAGGAGTCCGAGCCCGCCCAGGCCCACCAGCATGCCCGTGACGCCTTGCACGGTCAGCCGCTCCCCCGGGATCAGCACGTGCGCGAGCGCGGCCGTGAGCAGGGGGAAGGTGGCGAAGAGCACGGCGGCCAGGCCGGAGGGGACGCCGTTGGCCTCCGCCCAGTACACGAGGCCGTAAGAGCCGCAGAAGGAGAGGAGGGCGATCGCCACCCAGAGCACGCGCTCCCGGCGGGTGGTGCCGAAGCGCACGCCGAACCGGGGCGCCAGCGCGAGGAGCACCACCGCGGCGAGGCCGAAGCGGATGGCGACGCCGGCGAAGGGAGGGATGCCGCGGAGCTGGAGCTTGATCGCCGCCCAGGTGGTCCCCCAGATCAGGCACAGGAGGACGAAGGTGCCGGCGAGCAGCGCCCGCGAGGGCCGAGGCGCGTGCGTCAGCGTCCCGCCTCGAGGTCCTCGATGGGCCGCGGCAGCGAGACGAAGAGCAGGCACCCTTCGCGCGAGCGCGGCTGGTGCACGCTGCCCGCCGCGTGCCGGACGTAGGTGCCGCGGCCGTAGGAGCGCCCGCCATCCTCCAGCGAGCCTTCGAGCACCAGGTACTCCTCCCCCTCGGGG
Organism: Candidatus Polarisedimenticolaceae bacterium; assembly: GCA_036274395.1. Taxonomy (GTDB): domain Bacteria; phylum Acidobacteriota; class Polarisedimenticolia; order Polarisedimenticolales; family DASUFT01; genus DASUFT01. The sequence goes on from DASUFT010000059.1 coordinate 10,954, forward strand.
TGGCGGTGGCTCCCGTAGGAGGCGCCGGGCGCGAAGCGGAGAAGGACCGCGGAGCGGCCGCCCTCGCCGTCGAAGTGCAGCTTCTTCCACTGCACGCCGGGATAGGGACTGTCGCGCCAGGGAAGGGAGTCGGAGTCGACGACGAGGCTGGGCGTCATGCGTCCTCCAGCACCTGCCTCAGGTACGCGCCGTAGGAGCTGCCGCGCATGGAGTCCGCCAGGCGCCGGAGCTGTTCTCCATCGATGAACCCCATCTTGAAGGCGATCTCCTCGAGGCAGGCAACCATCAATCCTTGCCGCTCCTCGAGCGTGCGCATGAACGTCGAGGCCTGGAGCAAGGAGGCATGCGTCCCCGTGTCGAGCCAGGCGTAGCCGCGTCCCAGCACCTCCACGTGCAGGGTGCCCGCCTCGAGATAGACCCGGTTGACGTCGGTGATCTCCAGCTCGCCGCGGCCGGAGGGTCTCAGCCCCGCGGCGATGTCGAGGACGCGGGCATCATAGAAGTAGAGCCCCGTCACCGCGTAGTTCGATCGCGGCTTCTCGGGCTTCTCCTCGATGGAGAGCGCCCGGCCCCTGCCGTCGAACTCCACGACACCGTAGCGCTCGGGGTCGGCCACCCGGTAGCCGAAGACGGTGGCCCCGCTCTCGCGGGCGGCCGCGCGCTGCAACAGCTCGGGGAGGCCATGTCCGAAGAAGATGTTGTCTCCCAGCGCCAGCGCCACCCGCTCCTTACCCAGGAAGTCCCGGCCGATCAGGAGGGCCTGCGCGATCCCTCCCGGGTGCGGCTGTGCGGCATAGGTGAGGCTCACCCCGAGCGCGGAGCCGTCCCCGAGCAGCCGCTGGAAGGCCTCCCCGTCCTGCGGGGTCGTGATCACGAGGATGTCGCGGATGCCGGCCAGCATCAGCGAGGACAAGGGGTAGTAGACCATCGGCTTGTCGTACACGGGGAGGAGTTGCTTGCTCACGGCACGCGTCACGGGGTGGAGCCTGGTCCCGCTGCCCCCGGCCAGCACGATGCCCTTCATGCCAGGAGCTCCCGCAGGGCCGCCCCCAGCGTCTCGTACTGCTCCCGGGTGTTGTAGGCCTGGGCGGAAATGCGCACCCAGCGCCTGGACGTTCCGGGCCAGATGACGATGGGCACCTCGATGCGGTGGCGGTCCCAGAGCGCCTGCTGCAAGGGGTCGATCTCCAGGTAGCCCGCCCCCGGGGTGGACGGCGCATCCGGCAGGGGCAGGCTGGCCAGGCTTCCCAGCATGGAGTCCGGACAGGGGAGGGCCGCCCCGAGGGCTTCGGCCAGCACGCGGCGGGCCTCCTGCGCCAGGGCGCGGTTCCGCCCCATCAGCCCGGGGATGCCTTCGGGCGTGAGCGTCTCCAGGAACGTCAGGCACGCGGGAAGGCACAGGTGGGGGGAGGGGTCGTCCGTGCCCATCCAGTCGAACTCCAGACGGAAGCGGGACACGTCGGTGCGGGGCGAGCTGGCGCCATGGCTGACGACCAGCGGCCGGATGCGGTCCTGGCGATCGCGCCGCACGTGCAGGAAGGCGGCGCCCTTGGGGGCGCACAGCCACTTGTGGGCATTGGCCGTGTAGTACGCCGCGCCCAGAGAAGTGAGATCGAGCGGCAGCATGCCCAGGGCGTGGGCGCCGTCCACCAGCACGTCCACTCCCCGCGCCTGCAGCTCGGCCACCAGCGTCTCGATGGGGAAGACGACTCCGGTCGGGCTGGTCACGTGATCGAGGACGGCCAGCCGGGTGCGCGGCGTCACGGCCGCCAGCACGGCCTCGATCACCTGCTCCGGCCCCGCGAGCGGGAACGGCACCTGGACCACGGACAGCTCCGCGCTCTCCCTCTCGGCGGCCTCGCGCGCCGCGTTGAGACAGGCGCGGTACCCGTGGCTGGTGGCGAGGATCTGATCACCCGGCGCGAAGTGGAGCGAGCGCAGGACCAGGTTCACTGCCGTCGTGGCATTCGGGAGAAAGGCCAGGTCGTCAGGGTCGGCGCCGATGAAGGCGCCGAGCTGCTCCCGGGACTGGCGCGCGAGCGCGGGTGCGGTCTCGAGGAAGAAACGGACGGGCTCGCGCTCCAGCTGCAGGCGCAGCGCACTCTGCGCCTTCATCACGGGGATGGGGCAGGCGCCGAACGATCCGTGGTTGAGGAAGGTGACGGTGGGGTCGAGGTGCCAGTGACGCGCCGCCCCTGCACAGGGGTCGCTCACCTCGGACCGCGCACCGGGCCATTCGTGCACGAGGCGTATCGTAGCAGCGCCCTCCGACGGGGGCAGAACGCGGCGCCGGGGTGGGTTACCGGTCCTTGTCCCGCACGACGACGTCGATCTCGCAGTCGAGAACCTGGAGCAGGGCGAGGACCTGATCCACCGACTTGCGGTAGTTCGAGGTGTCCAGGATGCGGGAGAGCTGAGCCGGCGAGGTTTTGAGCCGCCGAATGATCTCGCGCTTGGAAAGCTCCGTCGCCGCCACACGCGTTCTTGCCTCGAGTGTGAGCTTGTACACCAGCACGTCCCGGGTGTGGCGAGGGGGCTCGTTGTCGTCGAACACCCTGTCCAGGTGCACGGCTCCATGGCGTCCGGAGGCCAGCACGTAGGTGAAGCCTCTGTGCGCCAGGTCCATGCGCACCTTGACTTGATGCACGCGGTCCATCCGCGTAGGTCGAGGTGTGGCCTTGAAGTAGGGAAAGGACAGCGTCCGATCCTCGAGCTGGACCTCGAAGGCTCGCTTGTGCTCGTTCGCCACCACACGCTGAATCTTCACCG
>DASUFT010000060.1:0-2031 GCA_036274395.1 Candidatus Polarisedimenticolaceae bacterium
GAGGACGCCGGACGCCGCTGCGGCGAGCAGCAGCCCGAGCTGGCGCGTCTCGACGCGACGATCGAGGTCGAGCATCAGCGCGCCGGGCTCGGCGGGCAGCCAGGCGGTGGTGAGATCCCCGTCCGCCGCCGGGTGGAGCGCTCGTTCGACGGCGGGCTCGCCCGCAGCCGCCACCAGCTCGATCGCGTTCGAGGCCGTGTCCAGCTCCACCAGGAGGCGCACGTTGCGTAGCTTGTAGGGAAGCCCCCCGAAGGAAGGCTCGAAGGAGATCCGGTTCTCCCCCGCCCGCAGGGCTGCCGGGTCGATCCGCTCGATCTGCGGGGCCCACTCCAGCGTGGGGCTGTCCACCATCCCTGCGGCGGGCACGCCTCCGTTGAGTGCGCGGGGAACGGCCATCCATGAACGCAATCCAAGCAGCTCGTAGACCAGGTACGCCCGCCGGAACTGGGCCGGCTCGCGAGGAAGGTCGATGGAGACCGCGACGGGCGCGCTCTCGATCGCGATCTCGGCGCTCGGTGCGGAAAACGTCCTCAGGGCGCAATTCCCCTGGGAGGTGAGGAGCCGGTCGGGCGATCCCGGCAGGAGGGAAAGCTCGCGTTCGCTCCAGATCTCCAGGTCGGGCAGGGCGGCGCCTCCGGCCTCCGGGGTCACGTCCACGCGCAGGGCCGCGGTGGTGAAGGGAGCCGCCGGCCGCAGGTCGTTCCATCCCTCTCCCAGCTGACCGGCGCCGACGCGCTCCAGCCCGGGCACGGCCACCCAGCCCGCCGCGTCGGCGTAGGAGACCGACAAGGACAGCTCGGGATGCCCGAACAAGCGGAGGCCGGACACCGTGGTGACCTCCTCGAGGTCGAAGACCAGGCTGAGGGGGGAGGGAAGGGCAAGGGCCGTGGCTGTATCCCGGTCGGTGAGCGCAGGGAGCTGCGCCAGCAGGCTGGGCCCGTCCAGGAGGCCCACGCGCAGGGGAGTCACCCTCGACGGCAATGCCTGGACCTGGGGCACCGGGGGCACCGTGCCCTCGATGGGCTTGGGTTTCGGAGCCAGCTTGAGGCCGCTCGCCGGCGCACCGGCGGCCAGAGAGGCCAGCAGCAGCGCGGCCATCCACGAAGGAAGTCTCGTCCCTGTGTTCATGTCCCCCCCCAAGCTCGCCATGGCGGACGCGGATGCTCCTTGTGATCGGAGCAGGAGAAACGTGTCGCAAGGCCGGAGCGAACGGCGTAGGATCCAGCCCCAGGGGAGAGGCGATGGGTCGCTTCCGGGGACCCGGGCTGGTAGGGGGACTCCTTCTGCTGGAAGGGGAGGACGGAAACGCCGACGGTTACGGCGATGTGTGCCAGTGCTTGGTCAACCCGGAGATCTGCGACGATCAGAGCGCCTGCACGACCGACTCCTGCTATCCCCAGTCTGGCTGCGTGCACGACGCGGTGAACGGGGACGACGACAACCCGTGCACGTTGGACTCCTGCGATCCCGAGGTGGGGATCGTGCACGAGCCGATCAACGGCGGGCGGTGCGACGACGGCGACCCCTGCGCCAGCGATCTGTGCAGCAACGGGGTCTGCGAAGGGACGCCCATCGGCGCTCCCGGCGAGGTGAGCGGCCTCCGCTTCGCCTTCGAGACCCTGCTCCACTGGGACGCAGCGCCGCAGGGTGGGCCCGACCCCGTGTACGACGTGGCGCGGGGGACCATCGGCGCGCCCCCCTCCGTCCCCGGCGAGACGTGCCTCGCCTCCGGGGTTCCCAGCCTCGCCTGGGACGACACCCAGGAGCCGTCGCCGCAAAGCGGGCGCTGGTACATGGTGCGCGCACGCAGCTCCTGCGGGTGGCGAACCTTCGGCGCCGGGACCAACGGCCAGCCCCGCAACATCCAGGGGTGTCCTTGACCTCCTCGGTCGCAGTCCGCGTCGTCCTCCCCGCCCATTTGCGCACGCTGGCCCAGGTGGAGGGTGAGGTGCGGGTCGGGGTGACCGGTCCGGTCACCCAGGCCTCGGTGCTCGATGCGCTGGAGGCGCGCTACCCCATGCTCCGTGGCGC
>DASUFT010000061.1:0-22278 GCA_036274395.1 Candidatus Polarisedimenticolaceae bacterium
CCCGCGTGCGCGGCCTCTTCCCCTCCCGCGGCGTGAGGGTCCCGCAGAGCGCCGAGGACCTGGCCGCCCAGCGCCTGCTGGGAGGGCTCGAGGTCTCCCCGGTGCGGAACTCGCACCTGGTGCAGATCTCCTGGGTGAGCCCCGACCCGCGCATGGCGGCCCGGGTGGCGAACGCCGTGGCCGAGGCCTACATCCAGTTCACCATCGAGGCCCAGTTCACCACCTCCGACCAGGCCACGGAGTTCCTGGCCGACCAGATCGGCAAGCTCAGGACCGACCTCGCCGAGATCGAGGGGCGCCTCCAGCAGTACGGGGAGAGCAAGGGCATCGTCTCCATCGACGACAACAGCAACATCACCATGCGCGCCCTCTCCGACATCGCCACCCGGCGCACGGAGGCGCGCACGAACCTGGCCCGCGCCAAGGCCGTCTACGACGCCCTCCGCACCACGCCGGCGGAGGGGCTCCCCCAGGTGGTGCAGTCCGAGCTGATCACGCGCCTGAAGGGCGAGCTGGCGTCCATCGAGGCCGAGTACGGCGAGAAGGGCCGCCTCTTCAAGGACGACTGGCCGGGGATGCAGACCCTGAAGGGCAAGCTCGAGCAGGCCAGGGGGCGCGTGGAGCAGGAGACCGTCGCCATCGCCCGCAACGTGCTCCTCGCCGCGGAGAGCGACTACCGGAAGGCGCTGGAGGAGTACTCGAATCTCGACGGCCTCCTCCGGAATCAGCAGGGCGCCGCCCAGGACCTGAAGCGCGACTCCGTGGAGTTCGCGAACCTCCAGGGGGAGGCGGCCAAGAAGCGGGATATGCTGGGGAGCCTCATCGCCCGCCAGAACGAGATGTCCCTCTCCTCCCGCCTGAAGGACCTGCAGGAGACCAGCAGCAACGTGCGCGTGGTGGACACGGCCAAGCCCCCGGTGGCGCCCTTCCGCCCCCGCACCAAGCTCAACCTCGTGCTGGGGCTGCTCCTGGGCGCCGGCCTGGGGATCGGCATGGCCTTCTTCCTCGACTACCTGGACAGCACGCTGGTGGCGGCCGCCGACGCCCAGGCCGCCTCGGGCCTGCCCGTGCTGGCGGTGGTGCCGCGGCACGGCGAGGCCGGGGCGGGCCGGGTGGTGCGGCGGCGTTCGCTGGCCCGCGCCGGCTCCGCCGATCTCGTGGCGCACCTCGAGCCCAAGAGCCGGATCAGCGAGGCCTACCGCGAGCTGCGCACCGCCGTCCTCCTCTCCTCCGCCCAGCAGGCGCCGCGCCGGATCATGGTGACGAGTGCTGTCCCCGAGGAGGGGAAGTCGCAGACCGCCTTGAACCTCGCCATCGTGCTCGCCCAGCTGGGGCGGCGCGTCCTCCTCATCGACACCGACCTCCGCCGGCCGCGCCTCCACCGCGCCTTCGGCCTGCCCGCGAGCCCGGGCCTGTCCAGCTATCTCTCCGGCCTCGCGGAGGAGCCGGTTCCCGTGCGCACGGCGGTCCCCGGCCTCGACCTCCTCCCGAGCGGGCCCATCCCCCCGAACCCCAGCGAGCTGCTGAACGCGCCGGTCTTCTTCGACCTGGCGGCGCACCCGGCGCTCGCCGGCTACGCCCACCTCGTCTTCGACACGCCCCCCGTGCTCTCCGTCTCCGATCCCGTGGTGGCGGCGCGGGCGATGGACGCGGTGGCCGTGGTGGTCCGCGCCGGCCGCACGCAGCGGGAGTCGCTGCGCACGGCGGTGGAGCGCCTCCGGCAGGTCGGCGGCAAGCCCACCGGGGTGGTGCTGAACGACCTCGACCCCGCGTCGCACGGCGGGTCGTCCTACGGCGCTTACGGTCCCTACGAGACGGTCGTCTCGGAGGCGCCTCCCCGCGCCGCCGTCTAGCGGAGCGTGTTCATGACGGGGCGCGCCCGCGATCCCCTCATCGTCGTGCTGGAGCTGGGCCTGTGCGCGGCCGTGCTGGCGGCGCCGCTCCCCTTCGCTTCGGTGGGACGCGGCGGCCGCCTGATGCTGGAGGTGGGGGGAACGGTGCTGGGCGCGCTCTGGGCGGTGCGGGCGGCGCTGCGGGGCGTGCGCCTGCCCCCGCGGCCGGCGATCGCGGGCCTCCTCGGCCTCCTCGTCCTCTGCGCGATGCAGATCGTGCCCCTGGGGCAGGGAGCGCTCGCCGCGATCAGCCCGCGGGGAGCGGCCATCCGCGACGGCGTGCAGCCCAAGGGAGAGGCGCTGGCGGCGGAGAGCCGCGTGCTCGGCATCCCCCCCGAGAAGCTCGACCCCCCGCCCACGCTCTCCCTCGCCCCCGAGGCCACGGCGTCGGCGCTCCGGCTGGGGATCGCGCTGGCGCTGTTCCTCCTGGTGGCGACCACGGTGGCCGCCGAGCGCGGCCTCTCCGGCGTGCTGACGGCACTCCTCCTGTCGGCCGCCTTCCAGGCGCTGTACGGCACGCTGGTGCTGGCCTCCGGCCATCCCACCATCTGGAACGTGCCCAAGAAGTACTACGTGGACTGCGCCACCGGAACCTTCGTGAACCGGAACCACTTCGCAGGGTTCCTGGCGGCGGCGCTCCCGGGAGGGGTGGCGCTGGCGCGCCAGCACCTGGGAGCGCTCCCCCGCACGGTGGGACGGCACCGCCTGGTCGCCTTCTTCGGGAAGGAAGGGGTGCGGGCGCTGGCCTTCGTCCTCCTCACCGTGATCGGCCTCATGGGGCTGCTCCTCTCCTTCTCGCGCGCGGGCATCGCCCTGGGCCTCTTCTCGGTGGGGAGCACCTGGCTCCTCACCGGCCGCGGCCGGCTCGCCCCCCGCCTGGTGGTGCCGCTGCTGCTGCTCGCCCTGGCGCTGGTGCCGCTCCTCCAGATCGGGAGCGACCGCCTGGCGGAGCGCTATTCCCGCGCCGCCGCCGACTTCACGTCCGAGGGGGGCCGGGCCATGGTCTGGCGGGACACCGTGGAGATGGTGCGCGCGTTCCCCTGGACGGGAGCGGGGTTCGGCTCCTTCGCCGCCGTCTACCCGCTCTTCCGCTCCCAGGGCGTGCGTCTGCTCTACGAGCACGCGCACAACGACGTCCTGCAGCTCGCCGCCGAGGGCGGCCTGCTCGGTGCCCTGCTGGGCGGGGTGCTGCTCCTGTCCCTGGCGCCGCGCCTGCGCGCCGGGGTCACCCGGCGGGCGGGTCCCCTGGCGGTGGGGACGGCGATGGGGCTGGCCGCCCTCCTCCTCCACGCCCTCATCGACTTCAACTTCCACATCCCCGCCAACGCCACGGTGGCGGCGGTGCTGGCGGGCCTGCTCTTCGGCGCCGTGCCGCCTTCCTCCGAGCCGGCGTCCGAGCCGGCGTAGCGTGCCCACCGGTCTCCATCTCGCCCGCCGCCCCAGGCTGCAGTCCGGGGCGGCGGCGCTGCTGGGGACCCTGCTCTGCGCGGGGGCGGTGCTGGCGGCGCGCCTCCCCGCGTCCGTCCCCGATCCGGACGCGGTGCTGGCGGAGGCGTGGGAGGTCGTGCGCACCCAGCCCGCGGAGGGACCGCTCCTGCCGGGAACGCGCGCGCGCGCCGTGCTCCTGCGCCGCCTGGTGGGGGCCTGGCCCACGGAGGCCAAGCGGCGCGTGGCCTACGCGGCCGTGCTCTTCGCCGGCGCCCGGGGGGAGCCCGAGCGCACCGCCGCCGCCTTCCATGCCGCGGCCGCGGCCCGCCTGGCGCCGGCCACCGCCCCCGTGCAATCCGGGGCGGCGGTGCTGCTCGCGGGCTGCGGCGATCCCGAGGGGGGCGTGCGCTGCGTGCGGCGCCTCTTCGCGCTGTCCCCGCGCGAGGGCGCGCGCACGCTCCTGCAGCTCGAGCCGCTCCTCGAACCTCGGAGCGTGGTCGCTGCTCTTCCGCTCCATCCCGAGGCGCACCTCGCCTGGATCGCGCAGCTCCGGGAGGAGGGCGATCGCGAGGACGCGGACCGGCTCCTGGCTGAGGCGTGGACACGATGGCCCGACGATCCGAGGGTGCTGCGCGCGGCCGTGCTCGCGGATCGCGGCCGCGGCGACTGGACGGCGGCCGCGCGGAAGCTCGAGGGGCCGCCGCTCGACCTGGAGCTGCGCGCGGTGCGGGCGCGCGCGCTGGCCGAGACCGGACGCACCGCGGAGGCGCGGGCGGAGCTCCAGTCCGTGCAGGCGGCCGCGGCGGGAGCGGGGGTGGACGTGCTGCAGCTCTGGGGGGACGCCGCCCTCGCCCTCCCCGACCCGGAGCGGGCCCGCGCGCTCTACGAGGCGGCGCTGTATCGTCTCCCGGCCGAGGCCCCGGCGGAGCGCCGGATCCGGCTGCTGCGGCGCCTGGCGACCGCGGAGGAGCGCCTGGGGCATGACGGGGCGGCCCTGCGGCTGTGGCGCGAGGTGCTGACGCTGGACGGGACGGACGCGGCCGCGGGGGCGCGCGTGGCCGCCCTTTCCGGGCTGCGCTAGAGGGGGAACGGTTGCCGCTGCTCTCGATCGTGATCCCGGTCTACAACGAGGAGGCCACCGCCGCCGTCCTCCTCCGAGCGGTGCTGGAGGCCCCCCTTCCTCCCGGGGTGGAGCGGGAGCTGGTGGTGGTGGACGACGGGTCCCGGGACGAAACGCCCGCGGCGCTCGCCGCCTTCGCCGCCGACACCCGGGTGCGTGTCTTCCGCCAGCAGCCGAACGCAGGCAAGGGCGCCGCCCTGCGCCGGGGGTTCGCGGAGGCGCGCGGAGACTTCGTGGTGGTCCAGGACGCCGACCTGGAGTACGACCCCCGCGAGCTCGGCAAGCTCCTCCTTCCCATCCTGGAGGGGAAGGCGGACGTCGTCTTCGGCTCGCGCTTCCTGGGGGGGGAGCCTCATCGCGTGCTGTTCTTCTGGCACATGGTGGGGAATCGCCTGCTCACCCTCCTCTCGAACGCCACCACGAACCTCAACCTCACGGACATGGAGACGTGCTACAAGATGTTCCGGGCCGACGTCCTCCGCCGCATCTCGCTCCAGGAGGACCGCTTCGGCTTCGAGCCCGAGATCACCGCGAAGGTGGCGCGCCTGGGCGTGCGGATCTACGAGGTGGGGATCGGCTACGCCGGCCGCACCTACGAGGAAGGCAAGAAGATCGGATGGAAGGACGGGCTGCGCGCGCTCTGGTGCATCGTCAAGTACGGCTTCGCGCGCTAAAGCTCAGGAGTGGCGCCGCCGGGCCTCGCGGTAGGCGCCGGCCACGATGCCCCCTCCCGCCAGGCCCAGCAGCGAGCCCAGCGCCAGCCACAGCGCCAGCTCGCCGTTCATCTCCACCCGGTTGGGCCCGCGGGCCAGCGCCGCCACCACCACCAGGATGCCCAGGCCGTAGCCCCACACGGCGGCGAGGCCGAAGTAGAAATAGCGCCGCCGTGAAGAACTGCTCCCGGCCGCACGCCGGCGCGGCGCCTCGAGCTCCCTCGCCTCGCCCATCGTTTTCCCCCCCGTGGCTTGGCATGCGAGCATAAGACCTGTCCTCGTGCAGAGACAAGGGGTCGCCATGGAATTCTCGACGCTTCGTGTCCCCGTGGCCGCCGTTCTTGCGGTCCTCCTCACCGCAGCGTTCCCCCTCCGGGCCCAGCAAGCGCCCGAGCCCGCCCCCCCGTCCGAGGGACGGGGGAGCGTGCAGGGGCGGGTGCTCGCGCACGATGGGAAGACGCCGGTGGCGGGCGCCGTGGTGCGCGTGTCCCACCTCCGCACCGCGCAGACGCTCGCCTCCGCCCCCACCGACGCCAAGGGCGGCTTCGCCCTGGCGGGGATCCCCTACGGCTACCTCGATCTCGTGGTGGAGGCGCCGGAGGGCGGCTACGTGGCGAGCCAGGTGCTGAACCTCGGCCCGGAGGGGCGCCTGTCGGTGACGCTGGTGCTGACGAAGAACGAGGACATGCCGCAGGGGTGGTGGACCGGCCGCCAGCCGCGCACGCTCCCCGGCACGGAGACGCCGGCGGTGGGGGTGGCGAACGTGCGCGAGTCCGGGCGCTCCTTCCTGCGCAGCCCCAAGGGGATCGCCCTGCTGGCGGGGGCGGGCGCCCTCGCCCTGCTCGCGCTGTCCGGAAGCAGCAACGACTCGCCGGCCAGCCCCTCCAGTCCTTGACACCCGTGGGAGGGGTGCGGACAATTCCGCGTCCGCCGGGCCTTTGGAGGATCGATGATGGCGTTGCGCGCGCTCCGCTCCCTGCTCTCCGTGCTCCTGGTGCTCGCCGTCGTGTCTTCGTCGATGGCCGCTCCCCTCGCACCGGCGCAGCTGCGCGGCCGCGTGCTGGATGCCGACGGAAGGACGCCGCGCACCGGCGTGACCGTGGTCCTGGTGGACGAGAGCGGGCAGGCGCGCTACCGCTCGGAGCCCAGCACGGCCCGCGGGGTGTTCCGCATCCACGGCGCGGATGCCGGGACCTACCGGCTCCTGGCGGAGACCACCGAGGGCGCGTTCCTGGCGCCGCAGGCAGTGGATCTCGCCGCCGGCGACACCCGCGCCCTCTCCCTGTCGCTCACGCCGGGGCAGCCCGAGCCCGAGCCTCCCGCTCCCGAGCCCACGCCCGAGCCGCCGGCCCCCAGCGAGCCCACCACCCCGCCCCCCGCCGAGCCCACGACGCCGCCCCCCGCCACCCCGGCGCCGGTCACCCCGGTGGAGACCGGGCCTCAGTGGCGGAAGTGGGTCATCGTGGGAGGCATCGGCGTCGCCGCCCTCCTGGTGATCAACGAGATGACCGACGAGGACGAGGCCAGCCCCTTCTAAGTTGAGCCTGTTCGACCCGCCTCCGCCCGACGACCCCGAGGCCCCCGCCACCGCTCCCCTCGCGGAGCGCATGCGTCCGCGCGATCTCGACGCCTTCGTCGGGCAGGAGCAGGCCGTGGGCCCGGGCACGCCCCTGCGCGACGCCATCGAGCGCGACGCGCTGGGGTCGCTGATCCTCTGGGGGCCTCCCGGCTCCGGGAAGACGACGCTGGCGCGGATCATCGCCCGCCGCACGCGCGCCGTGTTCGTGCCCTTCTCGGCCGTGATGTCGGGGATCAAGGAGGTGCGGGAGGTGATGGAGCGCGCGGCCGCCCGCCGGCGGGCCGGGCAGGGCCGCACCATCGTCTTCGTGGACGAGATCCACCGCTTCAACAAGGCGCAGCAGGACGCCTTCCTCCCCCACGTGGAGTCGGGGGCGCTGGTGCTCATCGGGGCCACCACCGAGAACCCCTCCTTCGAGGTCAACGCCGCGCTCCTCTCCCGCTCGCGCGTGGTGCGCCTGACGCGCCTCACCGAGGAGGACCTGGTGGTGCTCCTGCAGCGGGCCCTCCGCGATCCCGCCCGGGGCCTGGGCGGCGAGCGCCTCGAGGTGGCCCCGCCGCTCCTCCAGGCGATCGCCGCCCAGGCGCAGGGGGACGCGCGGGCGGCCCTGAACGTGCTCGAGCTCCTGGCCGGCGCCACGCCCCCCGGCGACGACGGTGTGAGGCGTCCGGACGAGGCGGGGCTGGCGGCCGCGCTGCAGCGCCCCGCCCTCTACTACGACCGCGCGGGCGAGGAGCACTTCAACCAGATCAGCGCCCTGCACAAGTCCATGCGCAACTCGGACGCCGACGCCACGCTGTACTGGCTGGCGCGGATGCTCACCGCGGGGGAGGACCCGCTCTACGTGGCACGGCGCATCGTGCGCTTCGCCAGCGAGGACGTGGGCCTGGCCGACCCCCGGGCCCTCACGCTGGCGCTCGCGGCCAAGGAGGCGGTGCACTTCGTGGGGAGGCCCGAGGCCGACCTGGCCCTGGCGGAGGCGGCGGTGTACTGCGCGCTCGCTCCCAAGTCGAATGCGCTCTACGCCGCCTGGGGAGAGGTGGCGGCGGCGATCGCGGAGGGGGCGACCGACCCCGTGCCCATGGAGATCCGGAACGCGCCCACGGGGCTCATGAAGGCGGAGGGATACGGCGCGGGGTACCAGTACGCGCACGACGACCCGGAGGCGGTGACCACGCTCGAGTGCCTGCCCGAGCGGCTGCGCGGGCGGCGCTTCTACCGGCCCACGGGACGGGGGCTGGAAGGGGAGCTGGCGAAGCGCATCGAGGCGTGGCGCCAGGCGCGCGGCCGCCGCAAGCCCTAGCTCACCTCCGGCCCGGTGCCGGGGCCCTCGTGCCTTTCCCCGCTCTCGCCCGTGCGGCCGCCGCGTCGCGCGCGCGCGCCTTCACGGCCTTGCGCCGCCGCTGGCGGCGCCGCCTCAGCTCCTTCACCCGCTGGACGCTCATCCTCGTCCCTCCCCGCCGGCGATTCTAGCCCCCGGAGGGCGGCCACCTCCCCCGCCCGCGCCTCTCTCCAGAGCCCCAGGCGTCGCTTGCGCTCGATGGCGTCGCGCGAGTAGCGCACCGAGGAGACCAGGCGTCCCTCCGGCGAGAAGAAATGCGTGCGGCCGCGCGCACCCAGGACCACCAGGGTGCCGCTGCGCTCGTCCACGAGGACGGTCTCGCGCCGGGACGCGCGCACGTCGAGCACGGCCTGGCGGGTGGGGCGGTCCCCCGCCGCGTGGCGCGCCTCGGCGTGCGCGGTCCGGCGCTCGCGCGCGCGCCGGTCGTGGACGAGGCGCCGGGCGAGCCCGTCCAGGATCCCCCGGACCCGATCCTCCAGCGCCGCCGCCGGTCCGTCCTCGATGCGGGCCAGGGCCGCCTGCGCCCAGCGCACGCCCGCGCGCCAGGGGAGGTCCGCCTGCCGCTCGAAGAGAAGGCTCAGGTCCTCGCCTGCCGGCGTGCGGCCGAGCACGTTCAGGCCCAGGCGTGGGGACCGGTCGCGGCGGCGCGTGGCCATGACCTGGAAGGTGAGGGCGAGCACGCCCCGTCCCTCGCGGTCGTGCACCCGCACCGGGTAGAAGCCCGCCACCACCTGTCCCAGGAGCGCGCACCGCGGCGCGGCAAAGGCGGGAAGCAGGTCGTGGTTGAGCGCCTGGCCGCTCTCCACCCAGGCGATGAACGCCGGCGGGTCGGCGTACAGGCGGTCCACGTCGGGGTGATGGAGGTCGAGGCAGCGCTGGGCGAAGTCCTCGAAGCGCGGGAGGCCGGTGGGTCCGTAGCCGACACATACGTGACGCGCGGAAGGGGGGGCCGCGTGGGAGCAGGCCGCCTTGCCGCAGCGATGGCAGAAGGCGTCGCCGGGGCGGAAGGCGGCCGCCTCCTCCACGGCGTCGTCCACCACCGTCTCCAGCGTCCGCCGCAGCGCCTCGGCGAAGGCTTCCGGTCCGGCGTGCGGCCCGCGCAGGGTGAGGCGGAGGTGGAGGTCGACCGCCGTGAGACCGGGCTCCACGAGATGGCCGCCCGGGCGGCGCGCCAGCACCTCGCGCAGCATGCGGCGGAGCACGTCGTGCGCCACCCCGCCGAGGTCCGCCAGCGGGTCCCCGCTCACCGTGCCGTCCCCCGCGCCAGGAGCCAGGCGGCCAGCGCCTGCCGGTCCTGCTCGGGCTGCGCGAATCCGGGCATGGGAGCCGGGAAGCGCGCGGTCAGCGCCTGCAGCCGCGCGTCCCTGGCCCGCCCGGCATCCGGATCGGCCAGGTGCGCCGCCAGGAAACCGACCTCCCAGTGCCGCGCCAGGTCGGTCAGGGGCGGACCGAACTCCGTCCCCTGGCGCGCCTCGCCGTGGCAGGGGGCACAGTTCCAGGAGACGTAGAGGATCTCCCCGCGCGCTCGCTCCGTCCGTTCCTGCGGCGGGGCGGCAGCGCACCCGGTGCACCCGACGAGGAGCGCGGCGAGGAGCAGGCAGGAACGCGCGGACACCCGTCCATGCTAGCGCGTCAGCGAGGGTGGCAGGCGTCTCCCCGCCCGTCGCGGCGCGGACATCTGTCGCAGGCGTCTCCCCGTCCGTCCCCGTCGCTGTCGCGCTGGCCCGGGTTGGCCGTCTCCGGGCAGTTGTCGATGGGAGAGGTGACGCCGTCGCGATCGGGATCGGTGAACTCGTACGCGCCGATGTCGTGCACGGCGCTGCCGTCCCCGTCCCCGTCCACCGGTCGCGGCAGCACATCCCGGTCGAAGGCGGGCGTGCCGTCGCCGGGAAGGCCGGCGTCGATCAACGCCGACGCCGGCGTGAGGCGGTAGTTCCCCGGACCCACGAAGCCCGCCGGAACGTCGAGGTTCCCGCTTCCCACGCCGGCGGCGTCGAGATGGGCGCCGCGCGTGTAGCAATCGATGGGACCGCACGCCGCGGTGCCCACGCCGTCGAACGCATTGCCGGTGGCGGTGAGGGCGACGTCCCCCTGCCACTGCACGCCCACCTCGCCCACGGCGTAAAACACGTTGCCGTCCACCATGGCCTGGCTGGGGAAGCTCGCCTCCAGCGCGACGGCGTTCTCCCCCGCACCCACCATCGTGTTCCGCCGGACGGTGGTGGCCCCGCAGAGGAAGCCGAAGGCGGGGTCGCACTGGCGCACCACCTGGTGCTGGTAGCCCTCGAAGACGGAGTCCTCGATGCGCAGGGTCCCGAAGGAGTACACGGTCTGGGGGAACTGCACGGCAACCCCCGAGAGGGTGCGGAAGGTGCTCCGGCGCACGGTGGTGAGGACCTTGTCGTTCAACACCAGGTGGGCCAGCGTCGAATCCTCGACCAGGGCGGCCGCGTCCTCGAAGCCGTTCACGGTGAGCGTGCCGCGCACGCGGGAGCCGTGCACGCGCACGTCCCCTCCCAGCCCGGCGCTGGCGTCGACGACGTCCGCCTGCTCCAGGACGAGACCACCGTAGGCGGAGGAGAAGGAGGACACGGGACCGGTGGCGCGGGCGCGGGTCAGGCGCACCTCCCCGTCCTCGCAGCCCGCAGGAGCCACGCGCACGCGGGCGACCGTGAGATCGGCGAGCGAGCCCTGGAAGCGGTCGTCGAACGAGAAGCAGCCCTCGCGGGCCGCCACCACGACCTCGTCCTCGAGAAACGTCTTGGCCTGTCCTGCTCCCTGCACCCGGGTGTGCAGCCAGAGGCGGATGCCCCCCTCGGAAGGACAGCGCCCCTTGTCGACCACGAGGAGCCCGTCCGTCCCGGGCGCCAGGGTGTCGAGGGCTGCGTTCAGCGTCTTCTTCGCCGTCCTGCGGGTGAGGCCGTCCTGTCCATCCCGCCCCTTCTCGCAGTCGACGTAGCGCACCTCGGCGCCCCGGGTGCGGCCCAGGGCGCACGTCACGGAAAGCGTCACCGCCAGGGCCGCCGCGAGCGCGTGCAATGAACGCATGATCTCCTCCCGCTCCCATCATCGGCAACGGCCCGTCGAACGCAATGGCTCTTTGGTGTTACGCTCCGGCCATGGCGGCGGCGGCGCTCCTCCTGCTGGCGGCGGCTGCCGCTCCCGCACCCGCGGTGCACACGCGCGACGTCCTCGCCGCCCGCGGCCTCGTCTGGGCCGGCCGCACCGATGGTCTGGCCGTCCTGGACCTGGAAGACCCGCCTCGCCCGAAGTCGGTGGCCCGTCTGTCCGTGAAGTCGCCGGTCCTCGGCCTCGCCGCCGAGGGCGAGCGGGTGGCGCTGGCCGCAGGGCACCTCGGCTGCGTCCTCGTGGACGCGGCCGACCCGAAGAAGCCGCGTGTCCTCGGGACATGGAACGAGACGGAGAAGGTCGTCGACGTCGCGCTCGCCGGGGACGTGATCTTCCTGGCCGAGGACGGCGCCGGCTGGCGCGCGGTGGACTTTCGCGATCCCGCGCGGCCGCGCTCCCTGGCCTCGGTCGCCACCCGCGGGCGTGTGCGCCGCCTGGCGCTGCAGGGGAACCGTCTGGCCACGGCGGAGAAGGACGGGGGTGTCCGCATCTTCGACGTGAGCGTTCCCACGGCCCCGCGGGAAGTGCGTGCGCTGGCCCTCGAGGACGTGCAGGCGGTGGCCTGGGCCGGCGATCGCCTGCTGGTGGCGCTGGGGAGCGGGGGCCTGGGCGTGCTCGATCCCGCGCCCGATGGGGGGAGCCGCCTCGCCGCCCGCCTCCCCGGTCCCGCCTTCGAGCTGGCCGTCCTGGGAACGCTGGCCGCGGCCAGCGACGGAGGCACCGGGGTACGCCTCTACGACGTGAGCGATCCCGCGCAGCCGCGGGCGCGCGCGTCGGTGACGCTGCCGCGCGAGCTCCCCGCGGGGGCGCTGAGCCTCGCCGGCACGCGCCTCTACGTCGCCGCGGATACCGCGTCCGTCGCCGTGCTCGACGTGAGCGACCCGGAGGCGCCGGCGGCCCTGGCCCCGGCCGAGCGCAAGCTTAAGGTCAGCTTCCCGAAGTAGACCGCGCCAGGCGGAGCACGATCTCCGTCTCCGTCCCCGCGCGCAGCTCGACCTCCTGCCCCACCGCGTCGCGGTACCCGGGAGCGCTCCCCCGGGGGACGACGCGGCCGGGGGCGAGGGTCGCCACCCTGAGCCCGGCGCCGTTCACGGGAAACGGCCCACGCTTGCGCCCGGAGGGGGAGGCGAGGGTCAGCTCCCCCCTGGCGATCGGCTCCCCGCTCTCCGCGTCCAGGAGGCGCGCCCGCAGGGCGGCGGCGCGCTCGAGGACGACGATCCCTTCCTGATCCACGGCGGCGACGCTCTTCGGCAGGTAGCCGGCGGCGGTGATGCGCACCGTGGAGAGGCTCGTCTCGGGAAGCCGGTACCAGCCCTCCGCATCGGTGTCCGAGCACATCCCCTGCCCGCCCTGGACCTGGATGCAGGCCCGGGCGCCGGCGAGCGGCTTTCCGTCCGGCCCGGCCACGCGCCCGCTGGCGGCACCGGCCGGAGGCGTCCAGGAGGCGGCGACCAGGAGGACCAGGAGGACGGCGAGGCGTGGCATGCCCGCTAGCTTACACGGGGCCCTGCCCGGCCCCGTAAGCCATAGAAGGTACAGTGGCTCCTGGTTCGAGGGCGAAAGGCGGTGCTAGCATGGCGCGCGTTCCGTCGCCCCCCTTCAGCCCGAAGGGTGGCCAGGAGGAGACGATGCGCAAGGTTCTGATCCTGTCCCTCGCACTCTGCCTCGCGGCTGCGGTCGGCTGCTCCAAGCCGCCCCAGCAGGACATCGACGCCGCCAACACCTCCCTGGAGGCGGCGCGCACCGCGGGGGCGCAGGACTACGCCCCCGAGTCGCTGCAGAGGGCCGAGCAGGCCAAGCAGGAGCTCGACGCGGAGCTCCAGGCGCAGCAGGACAAGTTCTTCAAGTCGTACAGCAAGGCCAAGGAGCTGGCGGCCTCCGCCAAGACCGCCGCGGAGACCGCGGCCCAGGACGCGAACACCGGCAAGGAGACGATGCGGCAGGAGGTGGGGACCGCCATCCAGACCGCCCGCACCGACCTCGCGGGCGTCCGCGACCAGCTCGCCAAGGCGCCGCGCGGCAAGGGGACCGCGGCCGACCTGGCCACCCTGTCCGCCGACCTGGACGGCGTGGATGCTTCGCTGAACGAGGCCCAGGCCGCCTACGACGGCCAGCGCTACGCCGAGGCCAAGACCAAGGTCGAGGCGGCGAACAACACGCTCTCCACGGTGAAGAACGACATCGCGGGGGCCCAGGCCGCCAAGGCCGGGAAGTAGCGGTAGAGACGTCGGTCCGGGAGGGCACGGCCCGGCCGAGGCCGTGCCCTCGTCTGCTTTCCCCCCGTCCGCTCCCTATACTTTGACGAGGCCATGCACGTGACGCTCACCCTTCGCCAGGGGCTGCGCGCCCTCGTTCTCGTGGCCGCTCTGGCGGCCTCGGTGGCGGTGGCCTACCCCGTGTTCTCGGGCCGGACCGACCCCGCGCCCCGGCGTCTGGCCGCGGCCCGGGCGGCGCTGGCCTCGGCGGCCGCGGGAGGGGCGCGGGAATGGGCTCCCCAGGCCTGGACCGCGGCGAGCCGGGCGCTGCAGCAGGCCCAGGTCGAGCATCGCCGCCAGGAGTTGCGCTTCCTCCCCCTGAAGGACTTCCGTGCCGCACGAAAGGCGGCGGAGCGCGCCTGGGAGGCCGCCGAGGCGGCGGAGGCCGCGGCGGCGGCAGCCAGGGCCGGGGCCCGCGGGCAGTCGATGACGGCGATGAACGAGGCGGAGGAGGAGCTCGACACCGCCGAGGCCTTCGCGGCCGCCATGCACCTGCGGGCCATGGAGCGGCGGCGGCTGCAGAGCGCGCGCACGTCCTTGACCGAGGCCCGCCTCTACCACGCGCGAGGCGACTACCTGGCGGCCGCGCAGTCGGGCCGGCGGGCGGCGGCCGAGGCGCGCGCCATCTCCGGGCACGCCGCCGTGGCCGCTTCGCGGCTGCAGGACGCGGGGCTCGTGCGCCGCTGGGGACGGTGGATCGGAGAGACCGTGGCCTGGTCCCGCCGCACGGGACAGCCGGCGATCGTGGTGCACAAGGCCGACCACCGGCTCACCCTGTACGGCGGCGGCCGGCCCGTGAAGACCTACCGCGCCGACATGGGCTTCAACCTGGTGGGCGACAAGACGGTCTCGGGAGACGGCGCCACGCCGGAGGGACGGTATCGCATCACCGCCAAGAAGGGCCGCGGCAGCTCGATCTACCACATGGCGCTGCTGCTGGACTACCCCAACGCCGAGGACCGGGCGGAGTTCGCGCGCATGAAGAAGCGCGGCCAGGTCCCCCGCCGGGCGGGCATCGGCGGCCTCATCGAGATCCACGGCGAGGGGGGGCGCGGCAAGGACTGGACCAAGGGCTGCGTCGCCCTCTCCAATCGCGACATCGAGGACCTCTTCCGCCGCGTTTCCGTGGGGACGCCGGTCACGATCGTGGGGACCGACGGCAGCGCGGGGAGCCTGGGAACGCTGCTGGTCCGCCAGCAGCAGGCCGCCTCGGTGGGCGCAGGAGCGCGCTGATGGACACGTATCCCAGTCCCGGCTCGTTCGGCCCCACCCCTCCGGTGGCGCGCCCGCTGCCCCGGCGCACGGCCATCGTGCTGCGCCCGCGCTTCCCCTGGCGGAAGCTCCTGTGGCTGGGCGCCCTGCTCGCCCTCCTCTGCGTGCTCGCCATGGGGACGGGGTACCGCTACACGGAGGTGCGTCCCGGCACCGTGGCCGTGTCCGTGCCGGCGGTGGACGCCGGCGACCGCAGGGCCGTGCGCAAGCTCGAGTCCGCGCACCGGCAGCTCGCGGGGAAGCTCGCGGCGGCGCAGCCGCGCGGCACCTACATCGTGGTGGACCAGACCCACAACCGCCTCTACATCAAGAAGAACGACGACGTCGTGCGCACCGCCGTGTGCTCGGCGGGATCGGGCATGGTGCTGAAGGAGGGAGAGGCCGGGCGCAAGTGGGTGTTCGACACCCCGCGCGGCCTGTACAAGGTGCGGAACAAGGTCACCAACCCCATCTGGAAGAAGCCGGACTGGGCCTTCGTGGAGGAGGGAAAGCCGATCCCCAAGAACGCCCAGGACCGGTTCGAGTCGGGGACGCTCGGCGAGTACGCGCTGTACCTGGGGGACGGCTACATGATCCACGGCACGCTGTACACGCGCCTGCTCGGCCGCAACGTCACCCACGGCTGCATCCGGCTCGGCAAGGAGGACCTGCGGGCGGTGTGGGCCGCGGCCCCCATCGGCACGCCGGTCTACATCTACTAGTGCTCGCCGCGGCGCTGTTCTCCGTCATCCTGGCAGCCGCGCCCGCCGACCTGGCGGTGGACAACGCCGTGCTGCAGAAGCGGGTGGAGCTGGCCAAGGGGAATGACTTCTACATGCTCCTCTCGCCGCAGCAGCGCACGCTCACGCTGCTGCTCCGGGAGGCCACCCTGTTCGTCTACGACGTGAAGGAGCTGACCGTGGGGGAGCCCCGCGTCGCCTTCTTCTCCAGAGGCTCGGGCTCCGACTGGCAGGGGCAGGTCTGGACCGGGGGCACCCTCGATCCCCCGCGCAAGCGCGAGCGCCTCGAGGTGGTGGCCACGCCAGGCATGAGCACGGAGGAGGCGGAGGCGCGCACGCCTCCTGCGCCGGAGGAGATCTACGAGGTGCCGCCCCGCCGCTTCCTGGTGCGCTTCAAGGAGGGCGTCTCCCTGGACGTCCGCCCGGTGGGCGTGGCCGCCTCGGGCATGGGGAACTGGTTCAAGGACATCTTCGCGGCGCTGAAGCCCACCCCGGACGACGTGCTGCGCCTGCGCGTCGTGCTCTCCAAGGAGCACTTCGATGCCCTCTACCGCTCCCTCCCCCCGGACGTGAAGCTCATGGCGCTGCCGCCCAGCCGCTAAAGGCCATGCGCAAGCTCCTCCAGTACTTCCTGCGCGGCCTCATCGTCCTCACCCCCATCGCGCTCACCGGCTACGTGTTCTGGGTGGTCTTCCACACCGTGGACGGCTGGTTCGACTTCCGCTACCCGGGGATCGGCTTCCTGGTGACGATCGCGGCGGTGACCCTGATCGGCTTCCTCTCCAGCCACGTGCTCACGCGGGGCGTGGTGGGGATCTTCGAGCGCGCCCTCGACCGCCTCCCCTTCGTGCGCCTGCTGCACACGTCGCTGCGGGACCTGGCCTCCGCCATGGTGGGCCAGGGACGGCGCTTCGACCGGCCGGTGCTGGTGCAGATCGCCCCCGGCGGCGCCCGCTTCGTGGGCTTCGTGACCCGGGACGCGCTCCCCACCCTGGGACTTCCGGGCGAGGTCGCGGTCTACCTCCCGCAGTCCTACAACTTCGCGGGCCAGCTGGTGGTGGTGCCCAAGGAGAACGTGCAAGCACTCCCCACCGCGTCCGCGGAGACGCTGGCCTTCGTGGTGAGCGGTGGGATCAGCGGGGCCAGCAGGAGCTAGCGCACGGGATCCGCGCCCCCGGCCCGTCCGCGTGCGAGCCGCGCCACGGCGCGGCGGGCCTCGTCGAGGCCGGGATCGAGCTCGAGGGCCCGCCGGTAGCTCGCGCGGGCGGAGCCGGTGTCGCCGCGGCGCTCGTGCGCCTGCCCCAGGAACAGGTGTACCCGCGCCTGGCCTGGCTCGAGCTCGAGCGCCCGCTGCAGGTGTGGCACCGCCAGGTCCGGCTCGCCGCGTCGGGTCAGCAGGTAACCGAGCACGACCTGGGCATCGACGAGGGAGGGATCGAGCTCTACCGCCTTGGCGTAGTGCTCCAGCGCGCGCTCGGCGCGACCCAGACGGTAGTAGGCCGCCGCCAGCTGATGGTGCGTCGCCGCGTCGCCGGGCTCGATGGCCAGGGCGCGCGCGTAGTGGCGGGCCGCCCGCTCCCAGTCGCCGGCCTTGGCCCGCAGCACGCCGAGGTTGTAGTGGCTCGACGGGTTCGACGGATCGTCCCGGGCCAGATCCTCCCATTGGGCAAGCGCCAGCTCGTCGGCCTTGCCCTCGTCGGCCAGGAGCACCTGCACGGCCAGGGTCGCCATCTCGTCCGCCGAGCGGTTGCCGACCCGGACGCGGCGCGGCGGGTGGTTCGGGTTCGCCGGATTCCACTCCGAATTGTCGTACGTGTAGCGCAGATGCAGCGTGGTTCCGCCCCCGAGGAGGATGGGCTCGCGCAGGTGGTACATCCCCTGCCAGTTGAAATCCCAGGACGGGATGCGAAGGAGCCACGGCCGCTCACCTCCCGGTGCCGTGGCCCAGATCTCCATTGTGCGGGCGAGATAGTGTGCGTGGGGATAGAGCCCGAGCACGGTGACGGCGACGGGGAGGGTGAGCGAGTCCTCGACGACGTAGCGCCGCGCCCCGGCGGGAATATCGACGCGGTCGTTGCGCAGCACCACAGTGTGCGGGGTCAGCCGCGGCGCCTCGTCGGTGAAGTGCAATCCTAGGCGAGCCTGCACGCTCTCCGGCTTGCCGCCGGGGACCATGTGCAGCTGGAGGACCAGGTCGTCGCCGGGCTCGAGCCTCCAGGCGATGTCGCCCGCGTCTGCTCGCGGGAGGGTCCCCGGCGTCCAGACCAAAATCTGCCCCTCCGGGTAGTCCGAGCCCCCCATCGCCATCCCGCCGAAGCCGGGGCCAGGATCGCGCTCGTCGGCGAGGCGCGAGCAACGCGTGCGGTCGCGCTTGAGGACGGCGTGGTGCACGACGCGGGGGTCCGAGGGCCGGATCTCCAGCGCCCGCACCCAGCGCGGACGCTGCACCGCCGGGGCGAGCACGAAGTTCCGGATCACGTCGACGCCCTCCGCCGGCAGCGGGAACGGGTCGGCCAGCTCGAGCACGAGATCGGGCTCGCCGAGCTGCCAGCCCGGCCGGAACGGCGGTGGCGGCGGCGCATCGTCCGGATCGCCTTCGGGCGTCCCCAGCGCGTACCAGCGCTCCAGGAGCTCGATCTCTGCGTCGCTCAGCCGCCGCTGGCCGACATAGTCCACGCCGGGCGTGTCGGGGAGCCACGGCGGCATGAAGCGCGAGCGCGTGACCTCGACGATCTGGCGCGCGCGGGAGGCGACGTCCTCGTAATCCAGGAGGTCGAAGGGGCCGGCCCCGCCCGGCCGGTGGCAGGGGGCGCACGCGGCATGCACGAGCGGCGCGACGTCCCGGGCGAAGGTCACCTGCTCCGGCCTCTGCCCACCGGTGCGGCCCTCGCGAAGCACGAGAGCGCCCGCCAGCCCGATCGCTCCCAGGCCGGCGGCGGCGGCGAGGGTGGAGAGCCTCATCGCGAGGAGGGCAAGGGAGGGATGAAGCAGCCGATCGCGCGCGCGGTGCGCACCTCGGGCAGCCCCCCGTCGAGGACCGCCTCGATCGCGCGCTCCAGGTCGTGGCGGGTGGGGACCGGCCGGGCCTTTCCGAAACGGACGTAGCGGTCGTCGATCCGCCCCCGGTAGGCCCGGACTCCGTCCGGCGCGAAGACGACGGCTTCCGGCGTGACCTCCACCGCCGTGGCCCGCACCAGGTCGTGATGGGGATCGCGCAGCGCCCCCATCGGATAGCCGTAGGCGGAGAGATGGGCGCGGATCGCCTCCACCGGCTCGGCCGGATCCGGGTAGATCAGCCAGAACCGGGCGCCGCGCGGCGCGAAGCGCTCGTAGATCCGGCGCAGTTCGGGGGCGTAGCGGTTCGAGATCGGACAGTCGGTCCGGACGAGCACGAACACGGTCGCCGCCGGGGAACCGGCGAAGGGCTGGACCGGCCGGCCTTCGAGGTCCACGAGCCGCCATGCCCCCGGCGGGGAAGCGCCGGCTCCGAGCGTGGAGAGCGCAAGGGCGAGCACCGCCGCGGCGACCGCCGGCCTGCGCTCCGAGGAGCCGGGGTAGGACCAACGCATGTGCATCGGATGCATGGTGGACCCAAACTTGTGGGAGATCCATCGTTCTCCGTTTCGTCCCTCACGGCCGCGGGCGGACGCCTCGCGGCCGCCGGCGTCCGCAGGTCAGGAGAAAGGTGAGGACTCCAAGGCTCCGATGTGGGCCCGCCGTTTGCCTTTTGGGCGCCGGCATGAACATGCCACGTCGCCCCGTCGAGAAGATTCCCGCCAGAGATTTCGTGCCCACCCACTGCCCCTGGAAGGAGTGCTCCGAGCACGCTCCAGGCCCGCGCTCCGTGCGCTACCGGTTCCATCGTCATGGGTACTACACGCGTGCCTGTGCGCCCCACAAGATCCCTCGCTTCCGCTGCCTCGCCTGCGAGCGCACCTACTCCAGGCAGACGTTCTCCACCACCTATTACGCCAAGCGGCCAGAGCTGCTTCATCTAATTGCCTGCCAGCTCCAGGCCTCCTCCTGCCTTCGGCAGATCGCCCGCACTCTTGGCTGCGGGCACACCACCGTGGGACGTGCGCTGGCCAGACTGGGCCGGCACTGCATGCTCCTGCTGGCCCGTGCGCTGGCGGAGCTCGGGATCGTTCAGGAGCCGTTGGTGGTCGATCACTTCGAGGCCTTCGAGGTCTCGCAGGATCTCCCCTTCGGAATCGGCACCATCGTCGGCCACCGAAGCTGGTTCGTCTACGGGCTCGACCCCGCGATCCACGGGCGTGGCGGGAAGCTCACCGAGGCGCAGCGGGAGCGGCTGGCCCAGCGGAAAGTGCGCGCGCGCCAGGGCGGCTACCTGGGCTCCTTTGCGCGTTTACTCGACATTTCCGCTCGTCTGGCGCCACCCGAGGGCGTGACGCTCCACACCGACGGGCATACGTCCTACGCACAGGCTTTCCGCGCTCACCCACTTCGCGACCGCTTCCGCCACGTCGCGGTCCCGAACCCCGCGCGCGGGCCCCAAGGCTGGCCTGCAAGCGAGGAGGCGAGGGTGCGGGACCGGCTCATGTATCCGTCCGACCAGCTGCACGCCCTCTTGCGCCACACCGCCAAGCACCACACGCGGGAGACGATCGCGTTTCCGCGGCGCTTGAACGCAGCGCTCGAGCGCGCCTTCGCTCACGTGATCTGGCGCGATTTCGTCAAGAGCCGATCGGAAAGGAAGCCGGACCGCAGGACGCCGGCCATGCTGCTCGGGCTCACCGCGGAGCCCTGGACCTGGAGCAGAGTGCTGGGACGCCGGCTCTTCCCCTCCCACATCCCGCTGCCCGCGAGCTGGAATCGACTCTATCGGCGGGAATGGACCACGCCCGAACTGGGCCGGAACTCCCGCCACAACCTCATTCAGGCCTACTAGTCGATGAATGGGACGACCCACCGCCCCCCATTCCTTTCGCGCGTCCCCCAACAAGGTAGGGTCCACCATGCGCTACATCCGGCGGTAGCGGGGCCCGGCGCCGCCCTCGCGCGGGGTCCAGCGCGGGCCCAGCACGTCGGTGGCCTTGCAGTCGATGCAGTTGGGAGGGTTCACCTTGAGCCCCTCCGGCGTGCTCTCGTAGACGCCGGCGGGACAGAGGTGCGCGTAGAAGTCCGCGACCTCGGGAGGGACCTGCTCCTTCGGGATCAGGTGGCTCGGGATCGTGTCGCGTGTCTTGTTCCCGGACTTGAAGACGGCGTCGAGCTTGCGGATCGTCAGCTTGCCGTCGAGCGGCACGGGGGACCCGGTGCTTCCGGGAACGCGGGGCACCTCCACGTCTGCCGGCACGGTGATCTTCCCCCGGGGGAACGCTCCCTTGGTCAGCGTCATCAGCGCGGCGCGGGCGCCGCCGCCGTAGAAGCCGTGCTTGAAGGCCAGGCGCAGGTTGCGGCGCTCGTACAGGTCCGCGCGGAGGTAGCTGCCGTCCACGGCGCGGTCGTAGCCGGAGAGCGCAGCCCCGGAGACGTCGTCCTTCTGGAGCGCGTCCCAGATCGCGCGGGCGGCGAAGATCCCCGACTGCACCGCGTAGTGGATCCCCTTCAGCGAGGCCACCTCGACGAAACCGGCGGCATCGCCGAGCACGAGACACCCGTCTCCTGTTCTGCGCTCCGGGATCGCGTAGAAGCCGCCCTCGGGGATGGTCTTGGCGCCCCACTCGGCAAGATCGCCGCCCTCCAGGTACTGCCTGAAGAGCGGATGGAGCTTGGTCCGCTGCAGCGCCTCGTGCACGTCGAAGGCGGCACCGTGGTAGTCGAGCCCGACCACCAGGCCCAGCGCGACGACGTTCGGCTCCAGGGGGTACGCGAAGGTGCCGCCGAAGGCGTCGCTGGGGAGCGGCCAGCCCATGGTGTGGATCACGCGGTCGAGCGGGACCTTGGTCTCCCAGATCTCCTTCACGCCCAACGCGAAGATCTGCGGGTTCTGCGAGCCGATCCCCTGCCACTTCGTCCAAGCTTGGCTCAGACTCCCTCGGGATCCCTCGGCAAGCGCCACCACGCGCGCGGTGACGTCGGTGGCTTCCTGGGCGCCCGGGCCGGCGTTCCCCTGCCGATCCAGGCCCGAGGGCGTGGTGCGCACGCCGATCACCTTCTTGCCCTCGGTGAGCAGCGAGGCCGCAGGAAAGCCGGTGAAGAGGTTGACCCCGAGCCCCTCCGCCTTCTCCCCCAGCCAGCGCACGATCTCGCAGATGGAGGCGATGAAGTTCCCGTGGTTGTTCATCGTGGGCGGGATCACGGGGAAAGCCAGCGCCTTGCTCTGCGTCAGGAGATAGACCGACTCCTTCGTCACCGGGCCGCGAAACGGGAAGTCCTCGTCTTTCAGGTCGGGGAACAGCTCCCGGAACCCCCGGGGGTTGACCACCGCCCCCGAGAGGCAGTGCTCCCCCAGCGACTCCGCCTTCTCCAGCACCGCCACGTTCAGGTCCTTCCCCGCCGCCTGCGCCAGACGGGCGATCTCGATGGCGCCGGCGAGGCCGGCGGGACCACCGCCCACGAAGACGACGTCCATCTCCACCGCTTCCGGCGAGGGGGCCTGATCGTTCAGGATCAGCCGGTCGAGCGGGAGGTCGGGCTGAAAGTTCCTGGGGACGAAGCCGGCCGCCATCAGTGCGCGCCGGGCTCGGCGAGCGCGTCTCCGGGGAGGTGGCTGCGCTCCGAGGGACCCTTGTGCTCGGGCGCCCACTTCTTGATGGGGTCGGGACGCACGCCGCCGATCTCGTAGAGCTTCTGCTTGTCGAAGATCATCAGCTCCCGGGAGTGCCCCACCACCGCGTAGGTCTTGCTCATGAAGATCGCCTCCTCC
>DASUFT010000062.1:0-6614 GCA_036274395.1 Candidatus Polarisedimenticolaceae bacterium
GCTCATGTTCGGGGACTTCACGCTCGCCTCGGGGAGGAAGAGCCGCTACTACTTCGACTCCAAGAAGACCACGCTGCTCCCCGAAGGAGCCTGGCTCACCGCCCGCCTCGTCCTCCGCCGCATCCGGGAGGCAGGGGTCCACGCGGAGGCCATCGGCGGCCTGACGCTGGGGGCGGACCCGATCGTCTGTCCGGTCGCCGCCCTCAGCCACGTCGAGGGTCCTCCACTGCGGGCGTTCCTCGTGCGCAAGGAGGTCAAGGACCACGGCACCGGCCGGAAGATCGAGGGCTGCCCCCCGGCCGGAACGCCGGTCGTCATCGTCGACGACGTCGTCACCACCGCCGGCTCCACCCTCCAGGCGATCGAGGCGGCGGAGGGAGCCGGCCTGGTCGTCGCCGCCGTCCTCTGCCTGGTGGACCGCGAGGAGGGGGGAACCGAGAAGCTCGCGCGCTGGCCCTTCCACCCGCTCTTCCGCCGCTCGGAGATCTTCGGGGACGTGGCCGCCGCCGGAGAAATGCGTTGACCGCCTCTTTGCGCCCGCGCCAGGATGGGCGGCCCATGGCCACCCGTTCCCGCTCGCTCGCGGCGCTGCTCGCGCTGGCGCTGCTGCTCGGCGCCCCCTCCTCCGGCCTCGTGGCGGCCGCGGCCTCCGGCGGCCGCGTGCACGGGGTGCTCCTGGACGCCGACGGCCGCCCCGCCGCCGGGTACGCCCTGCTCCTCCTGGACGCCGAGGGCCTGGAGGTCGCACGCGGGGCGGCGAGCTCCACCGGGCACTACAGCGTGGCGCACGTCCCCCGCGGCACCTTCACGCTCGTGGTGGAGGGACCGGACGGCAGCCGGGCCGCGGTGGCCGCGGCGCCGCTCGCCGTGCGCGGCGCCGCCTACCGGCTGAACCTCAGGCTCGTCGAGCAGGGGGACGAGGACACCGCGGTCCCCACCACCAGCGGAAGCTGGTGGGGGAACCTCCCCACCACGGGGAAGGTGTGGGCCGTGGCCGGCGGCCTGGCCATGACGGCGTTCGTCGTGGCCGTGATCGACGACGACGGCGAGACGCCGGCGAGCCCGTTCTGATCCGGCCTCAGGCCGCCTTGGCGGCGGCGCCCAGGGCCTCCACCACGCGCTCCTGCTGGGCCGCGGTGAGCTCCGGGTACATGGGGAGCGAAAGCACCTCGCGCGCCGCCTGCTCCGCCACCGGGAACGCACCCTCGCGGTGGCCGAGGTCGCGGAAGCACTCCTGCAGGTGGAGCGGCACCGGGTAGTAGATCGCGTGCCCGATCCCGCGCGCCTTCAGGTGCTCGGCCACCCGGTCGCGCGCGGGCACCCGCACCGTGTACTGATGGAAGATGTGCGTGGAGTACGGGGCCCTTCCCAGGGGACGCACCCGTCCCGAGGCGATCAGCCCGGCATCGGCGAGCATGCGGTCGTAGCGCTCGGCGTTCTTCGCCCGGGCCTCGGACCAGGCGTCGAGGTGCCGGAGCTTGACCGAGAGCACCGCCGCCTGGAGCGCGTCCAGGCGGCTGTTCCATCCCACCTCCAGGTGGTGGTAGCGCGTCTCCGCCCCGTGCACGCGCAGCTTGCGCAGGCGCGTGGCGAGGGCGTCGTCGCCCGTGGCGATCAGGCCGCCGTCCCCGTAGCCGCCGAGGTTCTTCGAGGGGAAGAACGAGTACGTGCCCGTGCGGCCCATGGTCCCCGCGTGGCGGCCGCGGTGCTTGGCAGAAAGCCCCTGGCACGCATCCTCCACCAGGGGGAGGTTGCGGCGCTTCGCGATCTCGAGCAGGGCGTCCATGTCGCAGCACTGGCCGAAGAGGTGGACGGGGAGGAGGGCGCGGGTGCGGGGCGTGATCGCCGCCTCCACCTTGCCGGGATCGATCTGGAGCGTCTCCGGCTCCACGTCCACGAAGACGGGGCGCGCCCCCACCTTGTAGGCGCAGGAGGCGGTGGCGAAGAACGTGAACGGGCTCGTCACCACCTCGTGCCCCGGCCCCACGTCGAGCGCCGCCAGGGACAGGATGAGCGCGTCCGTCCCGGAGGCGCAGCCGATGGCGTGGGCGCCGCCCAGGTAGGCGGACATCTCGGCCTCGAACCGCTCCACGGTGGGGCCCAGCACGAAGGACTGGCTCTCCAGCACCGCGGAGAGCGCCCGGGCCATCTCCTCGCGCAGGGTCGCATACTGGGCCTTGAGGTCGAGCTGCGGGACGCCGTCCATGGGTACCTCCCCGGGAAGCCGCCGGAAGGGCGGATTCTAGCGAGCGGGGGAGCGCGCCGCAGGGTGCTAAGATGCCGGATCTGTCCGGAGGACCGTTGCCCGCGCGGATCCGCACCGCTCTCCTCGCGTACGTCTACGGGGTCCTCGGCGCGTTCCTGCTGGCGGCTCCCTGGAGTCCCCTCTGGGACTACGCGACCCTCTCCGTGGCGCAGTACGCCCTCGGTCCCTGGGTGCGCAGCGGCTGGGTCAGGGGAGCGGTGAGCGGGCTGGGGGCGCTCGACCTCTGGGTCGCCCTCCAGGAGGCGGGGATCCTCTGGCAGAGCCTGCGCGGCGGCGGGCTCCCGCCCTCGGGGCCAGAGGGATGAAGCCGGAGTGCTGACCCTGGGAGGGGCTTCTCGTTGGCCGACATACCGGCGGTGCTGACGCTCCACGCCGTGGACACCGCGGCGGAGGAAGGGGTCGTCGTCGACGCCGCCGTCCTGGGCGAGCTGGGATGCCGCCCCCTCCAGGTGATCACGGCGGTGCTGGCCGCCGGCGCCCACGGGCCGCACGCGCTGGAAGGGCTCTCCCCGGCGCTGGTGGCCCAGCAGTTCGAGGCCGTGCTCGAGATCGCACGCCCCCGCGCCGTGCGGGTGGGACTGCTGCGCACCCCCGAGCAGGTGCGCCTCCTGGCGGAGCTGCTGCGCACGTACCACCTCGACGGCCTGGTCCTCGCCCCGCCCCGTCGCCTTCACCGCACCGAGGTGCAGGACGCCGCCACCCGCGAGGCCATCGCCATGCACCTCGAGCCGCTCTGCCGCGTCTGCGTGGTGCGGGCGTGCGACCTCGCCGAGGGGAACGGCGCCCCCGAGCTGCCCGTCCTGCGCGCGGCCGCCGCGGCGCTCCGCTCCCGGGGGGCCCGCGCCGTCCTGATCGCGGGGGCCGGCTGGCATGGCCGCATCGTGGACCTGCTGGACGAGGAGGGCGCGGAGTCGGTGCTCGACACGGCCCGCGTGTGCGCGCCGCGCATCGCGGGCCTGGCCAGCGCGCACGCGGCGGCGCTCGCCGCTCACCTCGCCCACGGAAGGCCGCTGCTGCAGGCGGCGGAGGCCGCCCAGCGCTACGTGGCGCAGCGCCTGCAGCGGGGGCGGTGAGCCGGTGCGCGGGCTAGGGTGTCTCGGGGGCGCCCCCGCCGATGAGGCGGCGGGGCGTGCGGGACAGCAGGCTCGCCCGCCACTTCCCGAGAACCTTGTTCAGCGGGTGGTCGCGGTGCAGGAAGCGGATGGGAGGCGCCTTGCGCCGGTCCACCTTGGCCAGCTCGATGGCGATCCCCTTGTGCCAGGGGGCCAGGCGCCGCCCGCGCTCGAGGGTGGCGAGGGCCAGGGTGAGACGTCCCGTCAGCAGGTGCACCCGTCCCAGGTTCAGCAGCAGATCGGGGTTGTAGGGCTCGCCCCGTGCCGCCATCTCGCAGGCCGGGACGGCCTCGGGGGCGCGGTGCGCCTGTGCCAGGGCCAGGCCCAGGTACGAGATGTAGCGCATCTGCGGGCGCACCACGTTGTGCTCCCGCTCCACCCGGATCGCCGCCTCGAAGTGCACCGCGGCCTCCGCCGGGTTGTTCTCGGCCAGCGCCAGGAGGCCGCGACGGAAGTAGTTCTCGGCAGACAGGATCGGCATCGCCGCCCTCCCCTGAGAGGGAGAACATGGCGTCCCGCCTGGACAGGGGGCAAGCGCCGCTTCCGTCAGTCCCTGTGCGCCCTCGGTCTGGTCGGGATCTTCGGCATCCTCGCGGGCTGCGCGGACCGGGCGGACGCGATCCTGGATCTGGCGCGCTCCGGGCGTCCCGATGCGGCGGCCAGGGTGGCAGCCTATGCCAAGGATCCCGACCCCGCCGTGCGCGCCCTCGCCATCGCCAGCCTGGCCACGCTGCTCCCCGGGGTGGCGGCACGCGAGAGCGCCCGCGCCGGCCTCCAGGATCCGGACCCGGACGTGCGCGCGGCCGCGGCCCGCGCCCTGGGCGAGCTGTTCGACCGCCCCAGCACCGAGGGGCTGCTCCGCGCGGCCCGCGGCGATGCCGACGCCATGGTGCGGCGGCGGGCCGTGGATGCGCTGGCGCACCTGGGTGGGGACGCGGTGCCGGGGGCGCTGGCGGCGGCCCTCTCCGATCCCGTGTCCGAGGTGCGCCTGGCCGCGGCGCGCGGCCTGGTCCGGCATGCCGGCGAGACCACGGTGCCCCTCCTGGCCGGCGCCCTGGCCAAGGATCCCGCCTGGGAGGTGAGGCGCGAATGCGCGCGCGCGCTCGCCACCTCCCAGAGCGTCGAGGCGATCGCGCCCCTGCAGGAGGCGCGCGCCGCCGACGCCAACGAGTTCGTCCGGGTGACGGCGGCGAAGGCGCTGGCGGCGCTGCCGCCCCCGCCCCCCCCGCCTCCGCCGCCCCCTCCCGCATCCCCGCCCAAGCCTCCGCCGAAGCAGACGGTCCCCCCGCCTCCCCAGGAGACCGCGCAGGAGCCGCCGCCGGCATGAGCGGCCGCAGGCGCAACGAGGTGGTATATTCGCCGGCCCCGAGCGGCCGGACCGAGGTCGCGGCCACACGCAGCGGTACCGCGGGATCCCGGAGCGCCGTGCCGCCGGAAACGTTCCAGCTCGAACGGCTCGCAGACGGAGGGTTTCGGCTCCTCGACCCTCAGGGCAATGCCCTCACCGCCCTTCCGGCGGCCGAGGGCTTGCGGCTCCCGCACGGTCTGCTGCGGCGCCGGACCGGGGTGGCGGGCGGGGGATACCTCCTCGAGGAGGGGGACGAGGGCACGGAGCGCGGGCGCTCGATGCGGGCGGCACGGGGATCGCGCACCGTGGACGGGGGCACACTCCTGCTGGCGGACGGGCGCCTCTTCGTGATGCGCTCGGCGATCGAGGAGGGACGGCCCGGGTTCGAGCTTTGCGGCTGGGAGGTTTCGGGCGCGTACGTGCGGGCCGAGGCCGCGCCGGGTGGGTGGGCTCTCGCGCTCACCCCGGCGGGGATGGCGCTGCCGGACGCGGAGATGCTGGTGCTGCTGTTCGCCGCGGAGCTTGCCGACGCGGACGGACAGAGCTAGGAGGACGTTTGGGTCAGCCAGGCGGGATGGGCGGCGGCGGAGGCGAAGGTCCGGGCGGCGGCCCCCCGCGGAGGCGCCGCCGGCGCCGCCGAGGGGGTGGCGGCGGAGGGGGCGGGGGAGGCGGCTACCCGCAGGGACAGCGGCCGCAGGGACCCTTCCGCGGCGGCCCGCCCCGCCCGCAGTCCCAGGGAGGCGGCGGAGGGGGAAGGCCGCAGGGCGAGCCCACGCTCCCCGTGCGCGGCGTCCTGCAGATCCTCCCCGCCGGGCACGGCTGCCTGCGCAGCGCGACCTCCGACTACAACCCGGAGCCGGCCGATCCCCGCGTCCCCCGGGAGCTGATCGAGAAGCTCGCGCTGGAAGCGGGACTGGAGGTGGAGGGGATGGCCAGCCCCGCGCCCCACCCCAACCAGGCACCGTGGGTCGCCGAGGTCTTGCGCCTGAACGGCCTGGAGCCGGAGGCCTGGGGCCGGCACGTGCCCTTCAAGAACCTCACGGCCGAGGATCCCACCGAGCGCATCCGCCTGGAGCTGGAGGCGTCCGAGCTGTCCACGCGCGTCGTGGACCTGATCGCCCCCATCGGCAAGGGACAGCGATGCCTGATCGTGGCCCCGCCCAAGGCGGGGAAGACGGTCCTCCTGCAGAAGCTCGCGCGCTCCATCACCACCAACCATCCCGAGATCCACCTCATCGTGCTGCTGGTGGACGAGCGGCCGGAGGAGGTCACGGACATGCGCCGCACCGTGCGGGGGGAGGTGGTGGCCTCCTCCTCGGACGAGCTGGCGCGCCAGCACGTGCAGGTGGCGGAGATCGTGCTCGAGCGCGCCAAGCGCCTGGTGGAGACCGGGCGCGACGTGGTGGTGCTGCTCGATTCCATCACCCGTCTGTCCCGGGCCTACAACAACGAGCAGCGGAGCTCCGGCCGCGTCCTCTCCGGCGGCATCGACGCCCGCACCATGGAGAAGCCCCGGCGCTTCTTCGGCGCCGCCCGCAAGGTATCGGGCGCCCCCGGGTCGCTGACCGTGATCGGCACCGCGCTGGTGGATACCGGCTCTCGCATGGACGAGGTGATCTTCCAGGAGTTCAAGGGCACCGGGAACACCGAGATCGTGATGGACCGCGCCATGTTCGAGCGCCGCATCTTCCCCGCCATCGACATCTCGCAGACGGGGACGCGCAAGGAGGAGAAGCTCTACGAGGCGCAGGAGTACAAGCAGGTGACCCTGCTCCGGCGCGCCCTCGCCTCCCTGCGCCCGGCGGAGGCCATGCAGCTCCTGGTGGAGCGCCTGGGGAAGACCCAGAGCAACAAGCAGTTCCTGGAGACCTTGCTGCAGAGCGTCTGA
>DASUFT010000063.1:0-65993 GCA_036274395.1 Candidatus Polarisedimenticolaceae bacterium
CTCATAATCCGCTGGTCGGAGGTTCGAGTCCTCCTGGGGGCATTCCAAGTCGGTTAGTGCCAAGTACTTACACGGCGTCCCACAACGCCGTGGCTGGGTCTCGAACGCAACTCTACGCAAACTCTACGCAGCAACGGCGCACGCGCGCTCGTAAGTGCCAGATCGCGCGGCACTTGACGATGTGGCTGCCACCTCGTCGTCGAAGACCGGCGGATTCTCGGTGCGACGGTCTGAGCGCCCTCGTCGCGGAACTCGAGAATCGAAATGCGGGACTCGATTAGACTACGGCGTCGGAAGAGGTGACGCCGTGGTTCGTGAAGTCGAAGACCAGCGAGTTGCGCTCGAGGAGTTGTGCCGGCGCTTTCAGGTCCGCCGTCTGGAGCTGTTCGGCTCCGCCAGCGGGGAGGGATTCAACCCACAGTCGAGCGATCTCGATTTCCTTGTGGAGTTCGAGGATCCGCCCGCAAGCGGTTACGCCGATGCGTACTTCGGGCTGGCGGAGTCGCTCCGCGAGTTGTTTCACCGCGATATCGACCTGGTCGTCCTGTCCGCGATCAGGAATCCGTACTTCCTCGAGAGCATTGAACGGTCCAGGACGCTTCTCTATGCGGCTTGAGACCAAGAAGCTCCTGTTCGACATCCTCCAAGCTGCCCGGAATCTTGAGCAATTCACGAGCGGAAGGACATTCGGCGACTACGAGGCCGATCCGATGCTGCGTGCCGCGGTCGAGCGGCAGTTCGAGATCGTCGGTGAAGCGCTCCGCCGCCTCTCAAAGGAGGATCCCGCGATTACGGCCCGCATCCCCGAGCACCAGCGCATCATCGCGTTCCGCAACGTCTTGATCCACGGCTATGCCGAGGTCGACCATCGACTCGTCTGGGACATCCTGCAAGCAAAGCTTCCAGGGCTCCGGCAGGAGGTCGAGAAACTCCTCCGGACGCAGTGAGCGTTTTCCTCGAGCAATTCTGCCATCGCCTCCAATGACCAACCCGTACTGCGACGCCCTCCGAATCACCGTGCCTGCGATGGAGCAGGTCAAGGACCATCCAGAGGCGAACACCTATTCCCTTCTCATTACTGCGCTGCTCGAGCGAGGCGGTCCCATGACGCTCATGGAGGTGGCGGAGCGCTTCGCGGCTGCCGGTGTCGCCCCCGTCGAGCGAGCGTTGCGCGCACTCCAGCGCTGCAAGCCGGCCCGCGCTCCGATCTACCGTGATGGGGACGACTATGCGCTCGATCCCCACGATGACGAGGCGGACCTGTGGGCGTTCAGGCTCGGTCTTCGTCCACCGAGAGTACCTGCGATCACGGTTGCTCGTCCCCTGGCGAGCGCTCGCCGGGATTTGGAGGAGCCGCTCGAGACAGCGGAGTTGGATGAGGCCTGGCGCGACGCCAACCTGTACAGCTGGTCCGCGCAGCGTCTCGTGCTCGCGGTTCTCGACGCACGAGGCGAATCGATGTCTCCTGAGGAGGTGGTCGCGTTCGTCCATGCGCGAGCCCGATATCTGCCCATTGGAACGACACGGCGGGCAGCGCCCGCCCAGTCCCGGGTGCGAAGGGCCCGCGACGTGCACAATGGTCGCCATGCCCCTGATCCCCGCAAGACCCGCGTCCGCCTCGGCCGGACCTCAGGAGCCGATCCGCGGCGAGCTGTTCAGCATCGAGCGGCTCGAGGAGCGGGCGGAGGAGCTGGCCACCCAGCACCGGTTGGCGGATGCGGCCCGGGGCGGCATCCCCTTGGCTCCACGCCTGCTGGAGAACGAGCGCGTGCTGCTCGCATGTCACCGGGCTCTCGCGGCCGCGATCGTCGAGGAGCGGGCGATCACGCCGGCGGCCGAGTGGCTGGTGGACAACTTCCACGTCGTGAAGGAGCAGCTCCGGGAGATCCGGGAGGATCTTCCGGCCGGGTTCTACCGCGAGCTCCCAAAGCTGGCGGATGGCCCGCTGGCCGGCTACCCGCGTGTCTACGGTCTGGCCTGGGAATTCGTCGCCCACACCGATAGCCGCCTCGAGCCCGAGACGCTGTGCAGGTTCGTGCGGGCCTACCAGCGCCGAGGGGCCCTCACGATGGGCGAGATCTGGGCGGTGGCGATCGTGCTCCGCGTGGCGTTGGTCGA
Source organism: Candidatus Polarisedimenticolaceae bacterium (assembly GCA_036274395.1). Lineage (GTDB taxonomy): Bacteria > Acidobacteriota > Polarisedimenticolia > Polarisedimenticolales > DASUFT01 > DASUFT01. The sequence continues at coordinate 2,119 of DASUFT010000063.1, forward strand.
GAACCTGCGCAGGCTGGCGGAGCAGATCGTGCAGCGGAGGGCCGCGCGTGGAGAGGCGGACGCGCTGGCCGACGCCCTGCTGGCCGTGTCGGGAAAGCCGGTCGAGCCGGCACAGGGGGTGCTGCGACGCTACGACGCGCTGCCGCTGTCCGAATCCTTCGCCGTCCAGCTCGTTCACCGGCTGCGCGACCAGGAGCCGGCCGGGGACCTGGCGCTGCGCTGGCTGGACGAGAGACTGCTGGCCGCGGGAACGACGGTCGACGAGAGCGTGCGCGCCGAGCACCAGCGCCAGGCAGCCACCAACGTGACCGTGCGCAACGTCATCACCAGCATGCGGCTGATGTCCGCCCTCGACTGGACCGAGTTCTTCGAGAGCGTCAGCCTGGTGGAGCAGGAGCTGCGCCTCGACCCCGGCTACCGCGCCATGGACTTCGCGACCCGCGACCGGTACCGGCATGCCGTCGAGGACCTGGCCCGGGGCACGGCCCTGACCGAGCTCGAGGTGGCCGCCCATGCTCTGCGCCGGGCCCACGCCGCCGCCGTAGCCGTGGGCGGGGACAGCCACGAGGCGGATCCCGGATACTCCCTCATCTCCGACGGCCGCTACGCGCTGGAGCGCGAGCTGGGGTTCCGCGTCTCCCTGAGGACCCGGCTGCTGCGCGCGTACCTGGGCGCGGCCACGCCCGGCTACGTGGGTACGATCCTGCTTCTCACGCTGGCTCTGCTGGTGGCACCCCTGGCGTACGAGCACCTTGCCGGTGTCGCGCCCCCGCACCTCCTCCTCCTCGGCCTGCTCGCCCTGGTGCCGGCCTCGGATCTGGCCATCGCGGTCGTGAACCGTCTCGTCACCGAGCTGCTCGGTCCGCGGACACTTCCCCGGCTGGAGCTTCGCGGCGGGGTGCCCCAGGAGCTGCGCACGCTGGTGGCGGTCCCCACCTTCCTGATCGAGGACTCCCAGGTGGACGAGCAGGTGGCGGCCCTGGAGGTTCACTACCTCGCCAACCCGGACGGGGACCTGCGCTTCGCGCTCGTCTCGGACTGGACGGATGCCGACTGCGAGACCCTTCCGCGGGACCGGACCCTGCTTTCCCGGGCACGGGAGGGGATCGCCCGCCTCAATGCCCGACACGGCGAGGCTCCGGGCGGAGGCGACCGGTTCCTCCTGTTCCACCGGCGCCGACTCTGGAATCCCGTCCAGGACAAGTGGATGGGCTGGGAGCGCAAGCGCGGGAAGCTGCACGAGTTGAACCGGCTGCTGCGGGGCGCCACCGACACGACCTTCCTGCGGGACGCGGAGGACTCGACGCCGCCACCGGGGGTGCGGTACGTGATCACCCTGGATGCGGACACCCAGCTCCCGCGGGGAACGGCTGCCAAGCTCGTGGGCACGATGGCCCACCGCCTCCATCGCCCCGTCTTCGATCGCCACCGGCGCCGGGTGGTGAACGGATACGCGGTCCTCCAGCCCCGGGTCACGCCTACCATGCCGACGACGGGAAGGGGGACGCCCTTCCAGAGGATCTTCTCCGGCCCCAGCGGGATCGACCCGTACGCGTCCGCGGTCTCCGACGTCTACCAGGACCTCTTCCGCGAGGGGTCGTACACCGGAAAGGGCATCTACGAGGTGGACGCCTTCGAGGCCGCGCTGGCGGGGCGCGTGCCCGAGAACACGCTCCTCTCCCACGACCTGTTCGAGGGGATCTTCACGCGGGCCGGCCTGACCAGTGACATCTCGCTCTTCGAGGAGTTCCCCGCGCAGTACCAGGCGGCCGCCGCGCGCCAGCACCGGTGGGCCCGAGGGGACTGGCAGCTACTCCCCTGGATCTTCGGACGGGGCGTCCCCTTCATCGGGCGCTGGAAGATGCTCGACAACCTCCGGCGGACGTTGTCCCCTCCTGCGGCCTTCCTCTGTCTGCTCGCCGGCTGGGCTTTGCCCGCGACGTCGCCCTTCCTGTGGACGTCGTTCATCCTGGCCACGATCGCTCTTTCCGCGCTCCTCCCTTTCCTGATGGGGCTGGTCCCGCGGCGCCAAGGCATTTCCAAGCGCAGCTACCTGGAGGGGATCTCGACCGACCTCGCTCTCGGGGCCTCGCAATCGGCGCTCTCCGTCGCCCTGCTCGCCCATCAGGCGATGCTGATGGGAGATGCCATCGTGCGCACGATCGTGCGCATGGACGTGACGCGCCGGAGGTTGCTCGACTGGCTGACCTCCGCCCAGGCCAGGGCCGCGGTACGAGTGGACCTCAGCGGCTCCTATCGCCGGATGGGTGGGGCGTTGCTGCTGGCCCTGGCCGCCGTCGTCGTGGTGGCGGTGCGACGCCCCCAGGCCCTCCCCTACGCGCTGAGCTTTGCCGCGCTTTGGCTGGCCTCCCCGGCACTGGCCTGGAAGATCAGCCTGCCGTCGCGCGAGCCCAGCGTCCCCGAGATGACGGCGGGCGCATCCGCCATTCTGCGCGCGGTGGCCCGGAGGACCTGGCGTTACTTCGAGACGTTCGTCTCCGCCGAGGACCACTTCCTTCCCCCCGACAACTATCAGGAGGACCCGCGGCCTGTCCTCGCCCACCGCACCTCTCCCACCAACATCGGCCTCTATCTCCTCTCCACGGTGGCGGCACGCGACTTCGGATGGATCGGCACCTGCGAGATGGTGGACCGGCTGGAGGCGACGCTCACCACCGTCCATCGTCTGGAGCGGTTTCGCGGTCACCTCTTCAACTGGTACGACACGCGCGACTTGCGTCCTCTGGAACCCCGCTACGTCTCCTCGGTGGACAGCGGGAACCTGGCCGGACATCTCCTAGTGGTGCTGTCTGCCTGCCGCGAGAGCTTGGAGCGTTCCTTGCTGGGGCGCGAGACCCTGGAGGGACTGGCGGACGCCCTGACGCAGACGAGGGAGGCGGCGTCCGCCCTGGCGGCGGGGAGGCACACGCAGACGGTGACGCTCCATCATCTGGAGGAGGCCATCCGGGGCACGGAGGCGGCGCTTTCGCCCCTTCCCGCCTCGCTGGACGAGTGGCTCTCGCGGTTCCGTGCGCTGGAGGCACACGCCGAGACGCTCGCCGACACGGCGCGCGCGATCGCGGCCGAGCGAGGCGAGCCCGACGGGGCCGAGATCCTGGTCTGGACGGGAGCGGTGCTGGCCACGGTCTCCCGGCATCGGCGGGAGATCCAGGAGCTGGCATCCCTCTCCACCGACGGAGGCGTTCCTTCCATCGGCGAGCTGCCGCACCTGGCACGGCGGGTGCTGGAGGTGTCTCGCCTCGCCCAGACTCTCTTGGATGGAATGACCTTCGAGTTCCTTCTCGACCCCGCGCGCAAGCTCTTCTCCATCGGATACCGGGTGCTGGAGGACGAGCTGGACCCGAGCTGCTACGACCTGCTGGCCTCCGAGGCGCGCCTGACGAGCTTCGTGGCCATCGCCAAGGGCGACGTTCCCTCCTCGCACTGGTTCCGGCTCGGCCGCGTCCTCACGCCGGTGGGGATGGGCAGCGCGCTCCTGTCCTGGTCCGGGTCGATGTTCGAATACCTGATGCCGGCGCTCGTCATGCGCTCCCCGCACGGGAGCCTCCTCGACCGGACGTACCGCCTGGTCGTGCGGCGCCAGATCCGCTACGGACAGGAGCGGGGCGTCCCCTGGGGCGTCTCGGAGTCCGCCTACGCGGCTCGGGACCTCGAGCTGACCTACCAGTATTCGAGCTTCGGCGTGCCCGGTCTGGGCCTGAAGAGAAGCCTGGGTGAGGACGTGGTGGTCGCGCCCTACGCCACGGCACTCGCTGCCATGGTCGATCCCCAGGCGGCCTCCGAGAATCTGCGCGCCCTGGCCGGGGAGGGCGCCACCGGCGCCTACGGGTTTTACGACGCCATCGACTACACGCACGCGAGGATGCCGGCAGACCGCTCCTCGATCGTGGTGCGCGCCTTCATGGCCCACCATCAGGGGATGATGATCGCCTCCCTGGCCAACGTGCTGCTTTCGGGGGTCCTCCGCACCCGCTTCCACGATTCGCCGCTGGTGCGCTCCGCCGAGCTGCTCCTGCAGGAGCGCGCCCCCCGACAGGTCGCCGTGGAGCGCCTGCTGCCGGAAGACACGGGCGCCCCGCCTGCGGGGGACGGACGTCCCGCACCGGTGGTTCGCCGCTTCACCTCGCCCCACGACGTGATCCCGCGCACCCACCTCCTGTCGAACGGGAAGTACTCCGTCATGGTCACGGCGGCGGGTTCCGGGTACAGCCGCTGGCGCGACCTGTCGGTCACCCGCTGGCGCGAAGACGTGACCGCAGACGCGTACGGGAGTTACGTCTACGTGCGCGACCTGGGGACGGGGGAGGTGTGGTCGGCGGCGTACCAGCCGACGGGAGTCGAGCCCGACCAGTATTCCGCGGCTTTCTCCGAGGACCGCGCGGCGTTCGTCCGGCGCGACGGCACCATCGTGATCCGGCTCGACGTGGCGGTCTCCGGTGAGGAGGACGCCGAGGTGCGGCAGGTCTCCATCGCCAACAGGGGGACCCGAACTCGCGAGCTGGAGGTGACGTCCTACCTCGAGGTGGTGCTGGCGCCCCCCGCGGCCGACCGCGCACATCCGGCCTTTGCCAAGCTCTTCGTGGAGACAGAGTTCGTCGCCGAGAGAGGGACCCTGCTGGCCACCCGGCGCCCCCGCTCTCCCGAGGAGCCGCGCCTCTACGCGGCGCACGTGGCGGCCGTGGAAGGCGAGGTCCTGGGGGCGCTGCAGTTCGAGACGGACCGGGCCCGGTTCCTCGGCCGGGGCAGGGACGTGCGCTCGCCGCTCTCGGTGGCCGACGGCCGCCCCCTGTCGGACACTGCCGGCGCCGTGCTGGATCCCATCTTCAGCCTGAGGCGGCGCCTGCGGATCCTGCCCGGGCATACGGCGCGCATCGTCTTCACGACCCTGGTGGCGCCGGACCGGGAGGCCGCCCTCACGCTGGCCGACAAGCATCGCGATCCCGCCGTCTTCGATCGGGTGGTGGCCCTGGCCTGGACCCAGGCGCAGGTCCAGCTCCACCACCTGGGGATCGACTCCGAGGTGGCCCACGTCTTCCAGCGCCTGGCCAACCGGCTCCTCTACTCCGATCCCAGTCTGAGGCCCGCCTCCGATGTCTTGAAGAGGAGCCGCCGCGGTCCCTCTTCCCTTTGGGGGCACGGGATCTCGGGGGACCTGCCGATCGTGCTGGTCCGCATCGACGAGCCCGAGGAGAAGGAGATCGTGCGCCAGCTCCTGCGCGCGCACGAGTACTGGAACATCAAGGGGTTGGCGGTTGACCTCGTCATCCTCAACGAGCGCGGCTCGTCCTACGTGCAGGATCTGCAATCCGCCCTCGAGTCCCTGGTGAGGGTCAGCCAGGCCGGGTTGCGGCACGGGGCCCACGACCCGCACGGAGCCGTCTTCCTGCTGCGCGCGGACCTCCTCTCCCGCGAGGATCGCGACCTGCTGCAGGCGGTGGCGCGAGCCGTCCTCGTGGCGCGGCGCGGGAGCCTCGCCTCGCAGGTCACCCGTGTGCGCCAGTCCGCCGCCGAGCGTCCGCTGGCGCCGCTGCGATCGCCGCCACCGGCTGCGGCCGAACCATCCCCGATCACCCGTGGCCTCGAGTTCTTCAACGGACTGGGGGGGTTCGACCAGGACGGCAGGGAATACGTGATCGTCCTGGAGCCCGGACAGTGGACGCCCGCTCCCTGGATCAACGTCCTGGCGAATCCGTCCTTCGGGTGTCAGGTCTCGGAGGCGGGATCCGGCTACACGTGGTCGGGGAACAGCCGGCAGAACAAGCTGACCACGTGGTCGAACGATCCCGTGTCGGACCCCGCGGCCGAGGCTCTGTTCGTTCGGGACGAGGAGTCGGGGGTGGTCCTCTCGCCCACCGTCCTCCCCCTGGGACACGACGGCGCCGCCTTCGTGGCCCGTCACGGCCACGGGTACTCGCGTTTCGAGCACGAGGTCCACGGAATCCGGCTCTCCCTCGTGCAGTTCGTCGCGCCCGATGCCCCCGTGAAGGTCTCCCGCCTGGTCGTGGAGAACCGGTCGGATCGTCCTCGCCGCCTCTCGGCGACCGCTTACGTGGAGTGGGTGTTGGGAGTGGCCAGGGAGGAGTGCGCGGCGCAGACCGTGACCGAGGTCGACGCCGCCACCGGAGCCCTGCTCGCCCGCAACCCGTGGCGGCAGGAGCGGGGAGAGGGCGTCGCCTTCCTCGACCTGCGCGGGGTCCAGCAGTCCCTCACGGGAGATCGGACCGAGTTCCTGGGGCGCAATGGAAGCTTGGCCCGTCCCGCCGCCATGGCGCGCAAGGGAGCGCTGTCGGGCCGGGTGGGGGCCGGTCTCGATCCCTGCGGCGCGTTGCGCGCCCACAAGGACCTGGCCCCCGGCGAGAGTGCCGAACTCGTGGTGCTCCTGGGCGAGGCGGACAGCCAGGAGGCGGCCTCGGCGCTGGTCGCGCGGTTCCGAGGCGTGGACATGGACGCCCTCCTCGACGATGTGCGGCAGCGCTGGGAGGACGTGCTCCTCTCGGTACAGGTCAAGACACCCGACCGCTCGATGGACCTCCTCCTCAACCGGTGGCTGCTCTACCAGACGCTCGCGTGCCGCCTGTGGTCGCGCGCCGGCTTCTATCAGGCCGGCGGCGCCTATGGGTTTCGCGATCAGCTCCAGGACGTGATGGCGCTCACCACGAGCCGTGGGGACCTCGCGCGCGCACACATCCTGCGCGCCGCGTCCCGCCAGTTCGTGGAAGGGGACGTGCAGCACTGGTGGCACCCTCCGGCGGGGCAAGGTGTCCGTACGCGGATCTCCGACGACTTGCTCTGGCTTCCCTTCGTGACGCGGCACTACCTGGAAGTCACCGGGGACTTCCCCCTCCTCGACGCCGAGGTGCCTTTCTTGGAGGGGCCGGCGCTCGCCCCGGAGGAGTGGGATCACTACTTCGAGCCTGCCGTGTCGCGCGAGACCGCCAGCCTCTTCGAGCACTGCGCCCGCGCCATCGACCGCAGCCTGGCCGTGGGTGCGCACGGCCTTCCCCTGATGGGCGGAGGGGACTGGAACGACGGCATGGACCGCGTCGGGCACAAAGGGAAGGGAGAGAGCGTCTGGCTGGGCTGGTTCCTCCTGGCCAACCTCGCCGGCTTCGCTGGGCTCGCGGCCGCCCGCGGCGAGGTGGAGCGCGCAGAGCGATGGCGTGCCCACGCCCGCGCCCTGAGCGCGGCCATCGAGGGAGAGGCCTGGGACGGGGAGTGGTACCTGCGCGCCTGGTTCGACGACGGCACTCCTCTGGGCTCGGCCGGGGGCGACGCGTGCCGGATCGACTCCATCGCTCAGTCGTGGGCCGTCCTATCGGAAGCAGGGGAGCGGTCGCGGGCGGTGCGCGCCATGGCCGCCGTGGACGCCCATCTCGTGCGACGGGCCGGCGGGCTCATCCTCCTCTTCACTCCGCCGTTCGACGCTTCGCCGCTCGACCCAGGCTACGTGCAGGCCTACCCCCCGGGCGTGCGCGAGAACGGAGGGCAGTACACGCACGCCGCGGTGTGGTCCGTCCTGGCCGCCGCCGCGCTGGGGGACGGGGACCGTGCTCACGAGATGTTCACCCTCCTGAACCCCATTCGCCACGGCGCCACGCGCGCCGACGTCCAGCGCTACAGGGTCGAGCCCTACGTCGTGGCAGGAGACGTCTACTCCACGCCGCCGCACGTGGGCCGCGGAGGCTGGACCTGGTACACGGGATCGGCGGGCTGGATGTACCGGGCCGGGATCGAGGGGATCCTCGGCCTCCGCCTGCGCGGCGCCGCGCTCGAACTCGACCCCAGCATCCCAAGGGGGTGGCGCCAATACGAGATCGTCCTCCGCTACCACGGGTCGCGCTACGAGATCGTGGTGGAGAACCCCATGGGCGTCTCGCGCGGCGTGGTGAGGGTGGAGCTCGACGGCTTGTCCCTGGACGAGCCCCCGCTGGTGGGCGCGCATCGCGCCGAGGCCGAGGGCTCCGGGGTGCAGTCCGGCCCGATCGCCTCGGAAGCCGCCGCCACCCGCATCCCCCTCGTCGACGACGGAAGGACGCATCGGGTCAGGGTGGTCCTGGGCTAGGGTGGTTCGAGCCTCCTGTCCGTCCACGCTCCTTGTGCGCGGCAGGCCGAAGAAACCCGCGGGTGACCCGGCAATCAGGCCGCGCTTGGAGGCGCGAGAAGGCGTCTTCCCCGGATCAAGACGGCAACTCTACGCAAAGTCCACGCACCAGGATGGAATCGGTGGACAGCGGTGGAACCGGTGGACAAGATGAAGTTTCCCCTCATAATCCGCTGGTCCCAGGTTCGAGTCCTGGTGGGGGCATTCCAAGCGCTGAGTGCGGGCCACAGCGACGCGGCCGGGCTCGACCGAGAGTCCACGCGAGCTCTACTGGCGGATCACGCTCCAGACGCATTCGGCGTCAGGGCTGCACGCGGAATCTCCGCGACCGCGAGGAAGACCAGCGGACTGAAAGACGCTGGTCGGTAGCTGCGGCTCCTCCTCGCAAGTCGAGGCCCCTTCGGCACCTGGCAATAGCCGTCACGCCAGACCAGCGGATTCCCAGTTCGACGGTCTGAGCACCCCGTCGTGGGCCATAGAATCGGGATGCGGGCCTCGACTAGACTGAGACGCCGACGCGTACTTCGGGCTGGCGGAGTCGCTCCGCGAGTTGTTCCATCGCGAGGTGGATTTGGTCGTTCTGTCCGCGATCAGGAACCCGTATTTCCTCGAGAGTATCGAGCGGTCAAGGACGCTTCTCTATGCGGCTTGAGACCAAGAAGCTCCTGTTCGGATTCGGGATCATCGGTGAAGCCCTTCGCCGCCTCTCGAAGCAGGATCCCACGAGTACGGCCCACATCCCGGAGCACCAGCGGATCGTCGCGTTCCGCAACATCCTGATCCATGGCTATGCCGAGGTCGACAATCGAGTCGTCTGGGACATCCTGCAAACGAAGCTCCCAGGACTCCGGCGGGAGGTCGAGACACTCCTCCGGACGCAGTGAGCGTTCTCGCGCGACCGGGATCGGAGCCCCCAATGACCAACCCGTACTGCGACGCGCTCCGAATCGCCGTGCCTTCAATCGAGCAGGTCAAAGACCATCCAGAGGCGAACACCTATTCCCTGCTCATCATTGCGCTGCTCGAGCGAGGTGGGCCGATGACGCTCGCAGAAGTAGCGGAGCGCTTCGCGACGGCCGGTGTCGCCCCACTCGAACGAGCGATGCGAGCACTCCAGCGGTGCAAACCGGCACGCGCTCCGATCTACCGCGATGGTGACGAGTACGCACTCGACCCCCACGACGACGAGGCAGACCTGTGGACGTTCAGACTCGGCCTTCGTCCACCGCGGGTGCCTGCGCTCACGGTCGCTCGTCTCTTGACGAGCACTCGTCGAGGGTTGGAGGAACCTCTCACGGTACCGGAGCTGGACGAGGCTTGGCGCGACGCCAACCTATACAGCTGGTCTGCGCAGCGTCTCGCACTTGCGGTTCTCGATGCCCGAGGCGAAGCGATGTCTCCTCAGGACGTTGTCGCGTTCGTGGATGCACGAGCTCGGTACCACCTGCTGAGACCCGATTCGGCGAAGTTTCGCCGATCGCGCTCGGCGGTGCGCGTCGGCGACGACGGCCGATGGGAGATCGGCGACGATCGGGAGGCCCTGCTCGCCGCAAGAAGAGAGGTGGTCGATCGGCTCGAGATGGCGAGGCGATGGGCGGCGGCGCGACCGGATCCCATCGTGATGGAGGCGACGCGGAACGCCTACGAGCGCCAGCGGGCCGCCAACGCCGACCGGCTGGCGAGGATGACTCGGGTGCTGATTCGCGCCTTCCCGGCGAAGGCGCCACAGGCAGTCGCGTTGCTGGATATCGGTGCGCACGACGTCCGGACCTATCTGGCGGGGGAGATCCAGGAAGCCAGGGACTGCATTGCGGCGCACGACATCGTGGGCGCGGTGGAGGTGCGTCCCCTACTCAGAGCGCTCGGTGTGGATCCGGGGGCGCGACGACTCGCTGAGCTAGGCCCACCGCAGAAATCCAGGACCCTGAACAAGCGCGGACGAACGCTGAGGATCACGACGTCCATGCTCATCCAGGGCTCCTGCGGGATGGCGTGCCCACTCGGTGAGGATCGCAAGCTCGAGACCTACTTGCGTGAAAGCCGGACGGCTCCGTTGCGGCGAAGGCTGGAGGCCGATGCAAAGGCGCTCTTTCACTACTACCAGTACGGACGCCTGCACGGCGCAGTCCGGCTTCGATGGGGGTTCCTCGACGAGATGGTCCCGGCACCTTGGGTCCACCGGGACGAGCCCGGTCTCGATCACCTGAAGCGCCAGGCATTCGATCTCGGACAATCATTGGATGTGGTCGTCGGCGGCGCTCCGGGATGGGCCGAGCCCTGGGCGCGCCGGGAGCGTTGTAGCGTGGAGCGGGATCCCGGCGGATACGGGCTGGCGCTCATCGACGAGAGGGGATTCGAGATCGACGACCGCGACGTGCAACTCGCACGTCTCGCCGTGGGGGACGACACTACGGGTGTCCCCTGATCAGAGGATGCTCTCGTCCTGAGTCGTGCGCAGATGCTCGGAGTATGGACCGCTCTGGTGCACTCCGCGCAGAGTTACGCACCAGGATGGAAGCGGTGGACACCGGCGGAACCGGTGGACAAGGGAACGGGCGTCATCCCGAGAAAAGCTCGAAACGGCGCCCTTCGAGAGATCCCCCATAATCCGCTGGTCCCAGGTTCGAGTCCTGGGGGGGGACCAAGCTTGGACAACCTCGATGCACTCTTCGCCTCGGCTGCCGCGCGCTTCCCGGAGCGCACGGCGGTGGAGGTGCAGCGCGCGGGGGCGGTCGATTCGGTTTCCTACGCCACGCTCGGGACCATGACCCTGAGCGTGGCCTCGCGCCTGGCGGCGGAGGGGTGCGGGAAGGGAGACCGCGTCGCTGTGCTCGCCGCCAACGACGCCCGCTGGTGCGCAGCCTTCCTTGGCATCCTGCGCCTGGGGGCGGTCGCCGTGCCCCTGGATACCGCGTACACGCCCAAGCAGATCACGACGCTGCTCGCGGACTCCGGGGCGAAGGTCCTGCTCGCGGACGCGCGCCATGCGAGCCCGGGGACGGCGATCCCCGTCCTCCCCCTGGAATCCGAGGGTGGCGGCGGTGGTGTGGCTCTCCCCGCCTCTGCCATCGGCCCAGACGATCCCGCCGTCATCCTCTACACCTCGGGAACCACCTCCGATCCCAAGGGCGTGGTGCTCACCCATGGGAACTTCCTGGCCGAGCGCGAGGCCGTGTTCTCGATCGTGCGGATCGACGAGCGCGACGCCGTTCTCAGCGTCCTTCCCCTCTTCCACGCTCTCGCCCTGCTCGCCAATCTCATCCTTCCTCTCTCCATGGGAGCGCGCGTCGTCTTCCTGGAGACCGTGAACACGGCCGAGCTGATGCGCGCCCTGGCGCAGCGCGACATCAGCGCCTTCTGCTGCGTCCCCCAGTTCTTCTACCTCGTCCGCGAGCGTGTCCTGCGCGAAGTCCAGGCCTCCGGCGCGGGAAGACGCCTTCTCTTCCGCATGGCGCTGGCGGGGAACGGCTGGCTCAGGCGCACGCTCCGCATCAACCTCGGCAAGATCCTCTTTCGGCGCATCCACCTCGCGCTGGGACCGCGCATGCGCTATCTGGTGACGGGAGGCTCGCGCTTCGATCCCTCCGTGGGGCAGGACATGGTCCGCATGGGGTTCGACCTGCTCCAGGCCTACGGCCTCACGGAGTGCTCGGGAGCGGCGACCGTGAGCCGCCCCGGGGACCTCGACGTGGACCACGTGGGCCAGCCTCTTCCCGGGGTCGAGGTCACGATCGCACCCCAGGAGAGCGGCCAGGACGGAGAGATCCTGATCCGCGGCCCCATCGTGATGCAGCGGTACTACCGGCGGCCGGAGGCCAGCGCCGCCGCCGTGGAGGAGGGCTGGCTCCGCACGGGGGACCTGGGGTTCCTCGACGAGAAGAACCGTCTCCACGTCACGGGCCGCAGCAAGGAGGTCATTGTCCTCGCTTCCGGGAAGAACATCTATCCCGAGGAGATCGAGGCGCACTATGTGCGCTCGCCGTTCGTGAAGGAGCTGTGCGTCCTCGGCCGTTCCAGACCGGGAGAGCCCGCCAGCGAGCGGCTGCACGCGGTCGTCGTCCCCGATCTCGACCTGATGCGCGACCGGAAGATCGTGAACATGGGGGAGCAGATCCGCTTCGAGATCGAGGGGCTCTCCATCGAGCTGCCCGCTCACAAGCGCATCCTGAGCTACGACCTCAGGCTGCAGCCGCTGCCCCGCACCACCACGGGAAAGCTGAAGCGGTTCCAGGTCGAGCGCGAGCTGCAGGCGTCGGAGGAGTCGAGACGCGCGCTGCCGGAAGCGTCCCCCACCGCTGATGAGAGCGCGTGGCCGGACGACCCGCTGGCGGAACGCGCGCTGGGTCTGGTCCGCGACGCGGCAAAGCCGGGGACGCGCGTGCACGCGGGTGCCAATCTCGAGCTGGATCTTGGACTCGACTCCATGGAACGGGTCGAGCTCCTGGTCCGGCTGGAACAGGCCACCGGCGTTGCCCTTCCCCAGGAGGTGGCACAGCGCATCTACACCGTGCGGGATCTGGTGGAGGCGCTGCGGACGGCACCTCTCGGGAACGAGGGAGCGGAGACTGCCGGCGCGTCCATGGCCTGGGAGCGGATTCTTCAGGAAGGGGACGCCAAGGAGCCGGTCCTCGCCGCGCTTCTCCGGCGGCGTCCGGTGGCGACCACGGCGCTGTTCGTGCTGGCCCGCCTGCTTCGCGGGGTGGCGTGGCTCACCATGGGCTTTCGCACCCGCGGCCTGGACGGACTCCCCCACAGACACCCGTTCATCCTGAGCCCCAATCACCAGAGCTACCTGGACGCGTTCCTCCTGGTATCGGCCTTGCCCTACCGGATCTTTCGGAGGATGTTCTTCGTCGGCGCCAGCGAGTACTTCGCCACCCCGCTGCGCCGCCGGATCGCCCGCGCCATCCACGTGGTGCCGGTCGATCCCGACACGAACCTCGTGCGCGCGATGCAGGCGGGGGCCTTCGGCCTCCGGAACGGCAAGGTGCTCATCCTCTTCCCCGAGGGCGAGCGCTCCATCGACGGGGGGCTGAAGACGTTCAAGAAAGGTGCGGCCATCCTCTCCCTCCATCTGGCCGTTCCCATCGTCCCGGTGGCGATGGACGGCGTCTTCGACGTCTGGCCGCGCAACCGAGCGTTCCGGTGGCGAAGTCTCCTTCCGGGAAGCGGCACTCGCGTGCTGCTGGAGGTGGGAGAGCCGCTCGCTCCAGCAGGGGACTACGCGGAGCTGACCGGCCGTCTCCGGGCGGCGGTGGAGCGTGTCTGGCTACCCCTGAGGCAGCGGCGCCTTCAGGCCTGAGGCTTCGTCCAGCCAAGGACGCTGCTTCCGCCCGGCTTTCTGGCTATGCTGACCGTCGCCGATGAGAGCCTGCGCGACTTGGTCCCGTGCCGCTCATCCGGCCGCGATCCTGCTGGCCGTGCTCGCCGGGCTGTCCGCCGAGGCCGCCGACCCCCTCTCCTTGCTGAAGCCGGACAGGCCGGCGAGTGCCGAGCCGGCCCCGCCTCCGGAGCATGCCCCTCCCGCGCCCCGGGAGATCACCCCCCTCCCCGGCTCCGAGGTGCCGCGCGCCGCCATCTCGGCCCGCACGCGTATCCGCGCCATCCGCTCCCTCGCCGCTCGCACGGCGGAGATGGACGCGATCCACGCCTCGGAGAAATCGGTGCTCGCCTCCGTGGAGGCGCTCAAGGAGTGGATGCGCACGCGCGAGCTGCGCCAGCAGCCCTCGCGCGCGCTGCGCAGCGTGGCGCAGGAGTGGCGCCTGGACGAGGAGATGCTCGCGCAGTGGATGCAGTCCACCGGGCATCGCCTGGATGCGCTGTCGGACGGGCGCGCGGAGCTGGGTGCCCTCTCCAAGCGATGGACGCTCACCGCGGCCAGGCTCCAGGCGGACGCGGCTCCGGCGGAGATCCAGGAGCAGGCCGCGAGCGTGCTCCTGGCGGTGGAGGAGGCGGAGATCCAGGTAAGCCAGCGCATCGATGCCGTGCTCCTGGTGCAGAGCCGCATCTCTGCCGCCCGTCTCGATGCGGAGGAGGCCCTGGATAAGATCGCCACCTCCCTGCACGACGAGCGCCGGGGACTGCTCACGATCGACAGCCCGCCGCTCTGGAACATCTTCGGCGTGGACAATCGCTGGGGAGGGTTCGGAGAGGAGCTGCGGGCCGCATTCGTGGAGGGCCGGCGAGCCCTCAGCCAGTATGCCGTTCGCTCCTCCAGGAACGTGGGCTTCCAGATCCTCCTCTTCGCCGTGCTGGCGATCGTCTTCGCCCGTCTTCGCCCGGCCAGCAGGGGGTGGCTCTCCGACGAGAAGGGCCTCAAGGCCTGTGCCCACCTGGTGCACCGCCCCCTCCTGGGGGCTTTCCTGGTCGCGCTGCTGTGCAGCCCCTGGATCCACCCGCGTGCGCCGCTGGTCTTCTACGAGCTCGCCTCCTTGCTGCTGGTGATCCCGGTCGTCCTCCTCCTCTGGAAGATCGTGCGCAGGGAAGCCCGCCGCCCCTTGATCGCGGTCGCGGTCCTCTTCAGCGTGGAGCGCCTGTGGGAGCTCACGCTTTCCGGATCGATCCTGGAGCGCCTGGTGCTGCTGGGGCTGACCGCCCTGGCGGGGGGTGGCCTGGTCTGGACGCTGCGCTCCGGGAACCTCTACCGGGATCCGGAGGCGCTGCCCTGGTGGCGCGCCGTGACCACGGCCAGCCGCTTCGCCATGGCCGCGCTCTTGGTGTCGCTGGTGGCCAACGTGACGGGAAACGCCTCCCTGGCCCGGCTGCTCACCATGACCGTGGTGCGCGCGGCCTACGGGGCGCTCGTCCTTTACGCGGCGACCCTGCTCGTGCAAGGGGGGGCCACGTTGCTCGTACGGTCGGCAGCCAAGCGCGGATTCCGCGCCGTGGCACGGCACCAGGAGAGGATCCTGCATCGCACATTCGTGGCCATCCACGCGACGGCGGTGTTCTTCTTCGCGCTCCTGGTGCTCGTGGCAGCCGACCTCGTCCCGCTGGTGCGCGAGCTGGCGAGCGAGACCTTGACCCGCCCCTGGAGCATCGGGCAATCCACCTTCTCCATCGCTTCCATCCTGATCTTCGTGGGCGCCGTCTACCTGGCGGTGGTGGCCTCCCGGATCATCCGCGCCGTCCTGGAGGAGGACGTCTACCCGCGGCTTTCCCTCCCCCGCGGGCTTCCCAACACCTTGACCATGATGGCCCGCTACGGGGTGCTCACCATCGGCTTCCTGATCGCCCTCTCCATCGCGGGCATTCCCCTCGATCGGCTGGCTATCGTGCTGGGCGCGCTCAGCGTCGGCATCGGCTTCGGGCTGCAGACGGTGGTGAACAACTTCGTCTCCGGCCTGATCCTCATGTTCGAGCGCCCCATCCAGATCGGGGACGCGGTGGAGGTCGGGGGATTGGTGGGCAGGGTGCGGAAGATCGGCGTGCGGGCGAGCACGGTGGAGACCTTCGATGGCGCCGACGTGGTGGTGCCCAACGCCACGCTGGTGTCGAATCAGCTCGTGAACTGGACCCTGTCCAGCCGCAGCCGCCGCATCGAGGTGCAGGTGGGTGTCGCCTTCGGCAGCGACTTGCAGAAGGTGCTGCCGCTGCTGCGCGAGGCGGTCAGGGAGCTGCCGGGAGTCCTGGCGGAACCGCCGCCGCTGGCCATCGTGCGCGCGCTGGGCGCCAGCTCGATCGACCTCTCGGTGCTGTTCTGGACGGCGGACTTCGAAGGATGGACCGCCGTCCGCAGCGTGGCCACCGTGCGGGTGTACCAGGCGCTCCGGGAGAGCGGGATCGAGATCCCGTTCCCGCAGCAGGAAGTGCGGGTCGTGCGCTAGCCCGAGGCAGGCAGGTGCACGGTGAAGGTGGTGCCCTCGCCGGGCCGGCTCTCCACCGAGACCGCACCGCCGTGCGCCTCCACGATG
Organism: Candidatus Polarisedimenticolaceae bacterium; assembly: GCA_036274395.1. GTDB lineage: Bacteria > Acidobacteriota > Polarisedimenticolia > Polarisedimenticolales > DASUFT01 > DASUFT01. Next base: position 18,154 of record DASUFT010000063.1, read on the forward strand.
CCGCGGGAGAGCACGAGACCGAGCCCCACGCCCCCGGTGTCCCGTGCCCGGCTGCGGTCGGCGCGGAAGAAGGGAGTGAACAGCCGCGCCTGATCGGCCGGGTCGATGCCGATCCCGCGGTCGCGCACCTCGATCGCCACGCCCTCTCCCAGGACGCGTGCCGCCAGCGCGATGGGGCGGTCCCGGTCCGAGTACGTGCAGGCGTTGTCGAGCAGGTTGTCGAAGGCGCGGCGCAGCAGGGGCAGGTCCGCGGCCAGGGTGGGAAGCTCGTCCTCGATCTGCACGTCCAGGCGGCGGTCCGGGTGCACGGCTTCGAACCGGCCGCGGATCTGGCCGATGAGGTCGTCCACCGTGACCGTCTCCCTCCGGAGGGGAGGCGCCACACTTCCCGCCCGTCCGCTGGCCAGGTCCAGGCGGGCTGCCGTGAGCACGTCTCCCACCAGCCGCTCCAGCTCGTTGAGATCCGCTGCGATCTCCTTGAGGCAGGCGCGGGCCTTCGCCTCGTCCCCCTCCGCCGCGATCTCCAGCGCCACCCGCACCCGGGCCAGAGGGGTGCGCAGCTCGTGGGAGACGTTGGCCAGGAACTCCTTCTCCGCCCGGACCAGGCGCTCCAGGCGCGCCGCCATGGCGTCGAAGGCGCGGGCCAGGTCCCCCACCTCGTCGCCGCGGACGATCCCGGCGCGGGCGGAGAGGTCCCCCTCGCCGAAGCGCTCCACCGTGCGCGTGAGGCGCTCCAGGGGCGAGGTGAGCTGGCGGGCGAGCGGGATCGATCCCAGGGCGAGGAACGCGAGGATGGCCGCCGAGACCTTGGCCACGTGGACGACGTGGGCGTGCCCCGACGGAAACCGCGGCGGCTCCATCAGGATGGTCGCGGTCGCCAGGGCCACGGTGACGATGGCCAGGAGCAGCAGGCCGTGCAGGTAGACACGCCAGAAGAGCCGGTGCCGCCTCACCGGCCCTCCTCGGCGGTGAGCACGTAGCCCACCCCGCGCACCGTCTTGATGAGACGGGGTCGTCGGGGGTCGTCCCCCAGCTTCTGCCGGAGGCGCGAGATGTGCCCATCCACCGAGCGGTCGAAGGCCTCCTCCGCGGAGCCCCGGGCCAGCTCCATCAGCCGCTCCCGGGACAGCACCCGGCCCGCCTGCGCCGCCAGCGCGCGCAGGAGGTCGAACTCGTACCCGGTCAGCGGGAGCTCCCGTCCGTCCAGCGTCGCCCGGCGCGCCCCCGCGTCCAGCAGCAGGCGTCCCACGCGCAACGCCCCCGCGCTGGGGCCGGCGTGTCCCCGGGCGCGGCGCACGGCGGCGCGAACGCGCGCCAGGAGCTCCCGGGGCGAGAACGGCTTGGGCAGGTAGTCGTCCGCTCCCAGCTCCAGGCCCAGGACGCGGTCGGCCTCCTCGCCGCGGGCGGTGAGCACGAGGATGGGCACGTCGGAGCGCTCCCGGAGCCGGCGGCACACGGAAAGGCCGTCCAGGCCGGGGAGCATGAGGTCCAGCAGAACGACGTCGAAGCGCTGGCGCTGAGCGGCCTCGAGGCCACGGAGCCCGTCCTCCACGCAGGTGACGATCACCCCGTGGCCTCGCAGGTACTCGGCAGTGAGCCGGGCCAGCCGCCGGTCGTCCTCGACCAGCAGGGCGGCGATCGTGGGCTCGGCGCTCACGGCCTCATGGCTGCCCGTGCATCTCCTGGACGCGCGCGGTGAGCTTGCGGCGCTGCTCGGGGGTGAGAGTGTCGTGGATCTCGGCCACGCCGTCCACCACCTGGTGCATGCTGCCCCGCAGCTCCTCGATCTTCGCATCCACGAGCCCGTGGAGCTGGGCCGTATCCATGGTGTCCTTCCCCCACTCGCGCAGGAAGGCGGCGTGCACCGCCGCATGCTCGCCATGCAGGTGCGCGAAGCCGGCGGCCAGCCGGTCCTTCACCGCCAGCACCCGCGTGCGCTGGGCGTCGGTGGCACCGAGATCGTCGAGCGCTCCCGTCACGAAGCCGTCGATGCCCTCTCCCCGGCCCCCGTGGTGCATCCCCCCCGCCATCACGGCGGCGGTGAGCGCCACGGACGCGACCGCCACGCCGGCCAGCGCGATCCAGCCTTTCATCCTCGGCCTCCTTTGCTGCAGGTTCACGGCACCAGGGTGCGCCCCCGGGATGCTCCCCCCGTGCGGCCGGTGTGAAGAACTGTGCGTCAGCGGAGGAACCGGGCGATCCGGTCGGCAAGGCCGTGGAAGTCGCCTCCGAAGTGGTGTCCGCCGGGAAGGCCCACGTGCTGGATCGCCGGTGCCGTCGCGCCATGACAGCCGCTGGCGTCCTCCTCGGAACCGTCCATGCAGAGGACGGGGAGGGGCTGCAGGCGGGCCAGCGCGTCCGCCACCGACGGACCGGAGCTTCCGCCGGCCCCGACCCAGTCCAGGGGGCTGACCTCGTAGGAGGCGTGGGTGCCGGGCGCCAGGAGCACGAGGGCGGAGACGCGGGCCAGAGCGCCGTTGCGGGGGCCGGCGGCCAGGGCCGCCGGGACGACCTCGGCGCCGAAGGAGAAGCCGCCCGCGGCGACGGACATCTCTGCGGGGATCGCCTCCACCACCCGCGCGAGGTCGTGGCGGAAGTGCTCGGCCGTCTTCGCGCTCCAGAAATAGCGGAGCGTGTTCCAGCCGATCACGGCGATGCCGTCGGCGGCGAGATCCCGGGCCACGGTGCGGTCGAGATCGGCCCAGCCTCCGTCCCCGGACACGAAGATCACCGCCTGCTTCGCCCCCTCGGGCCAGCTCACCTCGAGCGGCAGCCCCAGGGCGTCGAAGCGGGACGGCGACGCCGCGGGGGGCGGGGCGAGGAGGCCGGCGGGCTCGAGGAGGGCCGCGACCGCGCCGTCGAAGGCCGCGCCCCAGCGCGCGGGCAAGCCGAACCCGTGTCCCACCTTCTCCAGCCAGGCCAGGTGCGCGGAGGGGATCGCCTGCACGAAGCCGGCGGTCCCCGACGGGGAGCAGACCTGGTCCATGGCACCCTGCAGGACGTGCCATGCCGATGCGAGATCGCGCTTCTCGGGAAGCCAGCCTTTCCTCTGCCTGGGGTCGTAGCTCGGCTTCCAGTCCCCCTGTCCGCAGAGCGGACGCGCCACCTCCAGGTCCGGGCAGAAGCCGAGGCTCACGCCGCCGGCGAAGGTGGTGGATGGAGCCTGCGCCAGCGCGCCGTAGACCACGGTCGCCCCGGAGGAGTAGCCGACGAGGATGGGCGGCACGTAGCGCGGCAGCGCGTAATGCTTCTCCAGCGCCTGCGCCGCCACCTCCAGCTCCCCGGCGGGGTACCAGCACCGGTCGCGCCCCTTCTCCGCGCTTTTCTGCCAGGCGGGCATGGAGAGGCCGGCCACCAGGGCGTGGGGGGCCAGGCGGCGGGCCATCTCCACCACTCCGGAGTTCCAGCCCCCGTCCCCCGAGACGAAGAGCACGACGCCGCGCGCACGGTCCAAGGGATCCGGACGGTAGATGTGGACGGCGGCGAAGCCCGGGAGCTTCACCACCTCCTCCTTCGTCGAGGACACCACTGCCGCGCTCAGCAGCAGCGCCGCCGTGAGGATCACGCCGTGCCTCCTCTCGCCCGGAAGGGGATCAGGGCCCGCCAGCCTCCGGAGATGAGGAGCGTGGCGGAGGTCACGGCCAGGGGCCAGTCCCAGGGGCGCGGATAGGCAAGGTACCGCGGCTCCCAGACAGGATCGAATTTCTCCTTGAAGCGCCGGAGTCCCTGGTAGTTGTACCAGGCCTCTCCGTACGAGACGAAGAAGCGGTGGGCCAGGCGCTCGATGGGCCGGGCCCACTTCAGCTCGCCCACGGCGGCGAGCGGCGCCATGCCCAGGTTGAAGCGGACGAACCCGTGCTCCCGCGCATCCCGCATGAGCTGGAGGAAGAGGTAGTCCATGGCCCCGCGCAGGCCCTGCTGCGTGTCGGGATCCAGGTGCCGCATGAGGTCCACGGTCATCTCCTCGCCGCGCGGCCCGGCGAGCACGTTGGCGAAGGCCACCACCGCGCCCTGGGCATCGAGCACCAGGGCACAGGGGAAGCGGCGCAGGTAGGTCTCGTCGAAGCGGCCGATGGAGAACACCTTCTCCCCGCCCCGCTTCCCCGCCAGCCAGGCATCGGAGACGCGCCGCAGCTCGGGGAGACGCGCTTCGAGCGCGTCCCCCTGCACCAGCGCGAAGCGTCCGCCCTGCCGCTCCACGGCGTTCAAGGCGTGACGCCAGCCCTTGGCCTTGTTCCCCTTGAGGTCGAAGCGGGTGAGGTCCACCACCGCTTCCTCGCCCAGCTTGAAGAAGGTGAACCCGAAGTCGTGGCAGAGCGGGAGCACCGCCGGCGTCACCTGGTAGAGCAGCACCTCCCGGTCGTGGTCGGCGGCGTGCGTGAGGAACGCCGCCAGGAGCGCACGCTCGAACCCCGGGCGGCAGACCGGGTCGGCGTACGCGATCAGGAACCTCCCCGCCGTGCGGTAGGCGATGTAGTCGGGCGCTCCGGGGTCGAGACGGAACAGGGCCTTGTCCCCCGTGGCCACCAGCAGGGCCGAGGACGTGTGCCCGTGCCGGCGCGCCTCCTCCAGCGCCCGCTCGATCTCGTCCTCTCCCGGGAGGACGTCCGGGGCACGGGCGCGCTGTCCCAGGCGCAGGGCGGACACCACCGCGACCACGACCAGGACCAGGAGGGAGCGCACGTAGCGCGCGCTCTGGGCCGGGGTCTCGAAGCGCGCGAAGACGTCCTCGAGGGGCGCGATCCGGGCGAAGGACCCCGCGCCGACGGCGACGAACAGGAGCACGGCGAAGACGGCGGTGGAGACGAGGTACTCGAGGGAGGGGTGGAGCCTGCCCGGCCGGTCGAAGGCCTGGCGGAACACGACCAGCAGCACCACCGCCACCACGAGGAGCAGGGCCTCCTCGTAGTCCAGGCCCTTGGCGAAGGTGGCCAGCGCTCCGGCGGCGAACAGGGCGAGGGCCACGCGCCGGCTCCCCCGGTAGCCGCGGGCGAGCCCGCGCGCCACCACCAGCAGGAGAAAGCCCATGGCCACCGACACGCCGTGGGACAGCTCGACCAGCGCCACCGGCGCCGTCTCCTCCAGGAACCGCAAACGATCATGGAGCGCCGGCGAGGCCGCGCTCGCCAGCAGCACCGCCCCGCACAGGAAGGCGTACGAGGCCAGGCCGGTGCGCACGAAGACGGCCATGCGCCGCCCCGCGCGCACCAGATGCCCGGCGAGCACCGCGGTCGCAGCCAGGAAGGGGAGGACGTAGTAGACCAGCCGGTAGAGGAGCAGCGCTGCCACCACCCGATCGTGCCCTCCGGCCAGGCTGGCCAGGCGCACGCCCCAGTAGAGGTCCGCTGTCCCCAGCCCCCCGGGCACGAAGCTGGCGAGCCCCACGAGCTGCCCGGTGAAGAACACCCGCAGGGAGAACGCCGCGGGGACGTCCCCGTGCGTCCCCTGCACGGCGAGGTGGAACACCGCCCAGGCCAGCAGCCAGTCCAGCAGGGCGACGGAGAGGAGGGCGAAGGGGGATACCCGGAGCTCCGGATCCGCGGGCCGGGTGCGGGGGACCATCCCGGAGCGCCAGAGCGCGGCCACTCCCCACGCGAGCGCGCCCGCGAGGACGGCACGCAGGGCGGGCCGGTCCAGCGCCCCCGGAAGGGGAAGGGCGACGGCCAGGCACCACACGCCCAGCCCCAGCGTGAAGCTCGCGAGGATCGCGGCCAGGCCGTGGCGCGCGCGCGCGACCCCCACGTGCATCGGCCGGTAGAGCCAGAGCCGGAGCGCCGGGCCGGCGAGCGGCCCCACGGTCAGGAAGTTGCTCCAGGCGAAGCTGACCACCCCCACGCCCCACCGGGCGGATGGGGTGGGAGGGAGCGTGCGCGGTCCCAGGCCGGCCACGTCGTACAGTCCGGCCACCGCCAGGTTCGCCGCGGTCAGGGCGAGCAGCGCCAGCACGAGGGAGGCATCGGTGGCCCGGAGGAGGCGGCGGACCTCCACCAGGTCGATCTGCTTCAGCTCGCCCCAGCCGAGGGCGGCGATCGTCGCCAGCAGCAGCCACGGCCAGGCGATGCGGAGGAGAGGGAGCACACGGCGGGCCGCGGACATCCTACGCCCCGCTACCCTTGCGCACCCGGAGATGGAACACCCCGGCCGGGTCCTCGCGGCGGCCGAGGTACGCATGCCCCTCCTGCGCGCAGAAGGCCGGCACGTCCAGCACCATCAGGGGATCGTCGCCCGTGATCTCGAGCACGGTGCCGGGGGGAAGGCCTCGCAGGCGCTCCCGCGCCAGGCGCACCGGGAGCGGGCAGCGCAGTCCCCGGGTATCGAGGGACACGGCGCTCACCACACGACGGCGGGGTAGCCGACGAAGTGGTACAGGTTGGCGGGCGCCGTCTCTCCCAGGCCGGACGCGCGCACGCGCAGCTCGGGAGCTCCCACCGACGTCGCATAGGCCACGGGCTTCCCCTCCGGGACCGGCATGCCGAGCGCCTGCGACGTCGCACGCAGCAGGAGCATGCCGAAGGGGATGGAGAAGCGGCCGCACCAGGTGAGCCGGTAGGTGTCGGGGTCCCCGGGATCGACGAACGCCTCGTAGAGCGTGCGGGCGCGCTCCACCGTGAGCGGGCCGGCGAAGGCCTTCCGCAGGAGATCACGGTCGCGGTCCACCGCCCTGGTGTAGGCCTCGACGCCCCCTTCCCCGAACGGGACGTGCTTGAAGTCGGCGCCGTAGTGCACGGCGTCGGCGGAGATGACGATCGCCACGTCCTTCCCCAGCGTCCGGTGGTGCGCGCGCATCCAGGAGGCGAGCGCGGCGCCGGTGCGCTCCGCGAAGCCGGTGAGCCGCTGGAACGAGGTCGCGGGGACGAGGATGGGGACGATCTCGACGTCGGGCCGGATGTGGCGGAGCCAGTAGACCTCGGCCTCGACCGAGTGCTCGGAGTCGTGCGCGTTCGCGTCACGGAGCACGTCGCCTTCCGGCAGGCGTTCGAGAAGGGTCTCCCGCAGCTCGGAGACCCGGACCGGACCGTCCGGGGTGCGCCAGGTCGGATAGGGATCGAACACGAGCCGGTCGCGCACGCGGTACGTGCGGTACCGATGGAAAACCCCGACTACCACCACGGTGCGGGCGGTCACGAGGGGCAGCACGCGCCGGTATACCCGGCCCGCGTAGAGGTAGTCGTCGTGGGGGGAGACGGCTGCCAGGACGCCCGGCGGCGGCAGCGGCCCGAGCTTCTCGGGGTCCGGCCCTTCCGCGGACAGGTCCCACACCAGCTTCATCTGCTCCGCGGTCGAGGCGAACCCCACCGCGTCCAGCTGACCGCGCTGATCGGCCCGGGAGGGGATCCCCATGCCCGCCCGTGTCTCCTCCAGTGTCGGCGCGCGGTCACCCGCGGGGTAGGGCATGGCCTGGGCCAGGAGCAAGGCGCCGAGGGGGAGCATGCGCATCGCCGACCGAGCATACGCCCGAAGATCTCCCTGGCCTCGTGTGCCCGTTTTGTGGATACTTCCGCCGCTCGGGGGGGGCGGCAGGGCGTGCTATGCGCTGGCGGCCGGGGGCAGCCTTGCTCCTCACCCTTCTGTGGACCCTCCCCGCGGCGGCCGACACCGTCTTCCTCGTGGACTCTCCCTTCGACCAGGGCATGGTCCTCCAGCCGACCCGGATCTACGACCTGGACCCGGCGACCGGGGCCCTCACGCTGAAGGCGGACCTCGGCGCCACCTACACGGCCATCCTTGGACTGGCGGCGGCCAGCGGGACCGAGCTCTATGGCATCGGGAGCGACAACAGCGCGGAGACGCCCTGCTTCGCCTGCGTGCTCCTGCACATCGTCCTCGATCCGGCCTCCACCACACCCGTGTCGTTGACCAGGATCGGCCCGCTCCGGCACCAGGGGGATCTGGTCATCGCGTTCACGCAGCTGACGTTCCGCGGGAACGGCGATCTTTACGGGGTCAGCGAGGAGACGGATGCCCTGTACCTGATCGATCCCGAAACGGCGGACATGACGGAGATCGGGCCTCTGACGGTGGACCTGGGAAGCGGCTGCACGATGACCCCCTTGGACGTGACCGGCGGCGACCTGGCGTTCGACGCGCTGGACCGGCTCTGGCTGTGGAACAACACGCAGGGCCAGAAAGGGCTCTGGGAGGTGAACCCGGCGAACGGGTGCGCCATCCAGCGGACCTCGTGCCCGGGCAGCCGGAACATGTCGGGTCTGACCGTCGCCGACCACACGAGCCCGTCCCCGGAATTCCGGGCTCCGAGCCCGAACGACGAGCGGCTCTACCGCGTGCTCTCCAACGCCTGTCCGTCCAACAACGAGTCGACCTCGCTGCTCATGCGGCTGAACGGGATGGCCTTCAATCATGACCGAGGCGATACCGATTCTCCCTTCTGTGTGAGCGACCCCGCGTGCGACGACACCGACGCCTGCACGGCCGACCATTGCTCCCCCGGTGGGTGTGTTTACGATCCCGTCTCATGCGACGACGGAGATGCTTGCACCGACGATGCCTGCGATCCGGCGACGGGCTGTCAGCACACACCGCACGCCTGCGACGATGGCAACGCTTGCACCGACGATGTCTGCGATCCGGCGGTGGGGTGCCAGACCACGCCGATCTCCTGTGACGATGGCAACGCTTGCACCGACGATGCCTGCGATCCGCTGACGGGCTGCCAGAACACGCCGCACGCCTGCGACGACGGGAGCGCCTGCACGGCCGACAGCTGCGACCCGGTGGTGGGCTGTCAGGCCACGCCGATCTCCTGTGAGGATGGCAACGCCTGCACCGACGATGCCTGCGATCCGCTGACGGGCTGTCAGAGGACGCCGATCTTCTGTGACGACGGCAACGCCTGCACGGCCAACGTCTGCGACCCCGACAGCGGGTGCACGTTCCCGCCCGCCGCCGGCACCTGCGATGACGGGATCGCCTGCACGGAAAACGATGCGTGCGACGGCGGCACGTGTTCGGGCACGCCGGTGGTCCTGTTCGAGGTTCCGAGTCTTTCCGTGATCCGGGAGCTCCAGGGCAACACGCGGCTCGAGTGGACGCCGCCACCGGGCTCCGACCTCACCTACGATCTGGTGAGCGGCCCCATCGCGGAGCTCGGTGGGCCGGACGTGATCCCCACCGCCACCTGCCTGGGGAACGGTCTCGGTTTGAGCACGTACGATCTGCGCGCCGATCCCCTGGTGGGGGAAGGGTTCTACTACCTCGTGCGCGCCGAGAACGCGTGCGGCCGAGGCTCCTACGGGCAGGCGAGCGGGGGCCAGACGCGCCGCCCAACCAACGACTGCCCCTGAGCCCTCACTGCAGGTAACCCAGGGAGCGCAGGCGCTCGCGCAGCGCCTCGGGGATCGTGCCCGCGCCCTCGTCGCCGCCGGCGCCGCGGCCCCGGAGGACGGCGCGGGAGCGGGTGACGGCGGCGTCCACCACGGAAGCCGCTCCCTGAGCAGCGCGCCCGGAGACCGGATCGCGCTCGAGAGGGTCCGCCGCGAGGTCGAACATCTCCACGGGAAGGACATCGAGGTGGACGTCGTAGTGGACGCGCTCCGGATGCGGGGCCACGATCACCTTGAGATCCCCCTGGCGGATTGCGAACCGGTCCGGTCCGTACTGCACCGACTCCGAGGCGACCGCCCGGCTCTCCGGCTCCTTCCCGGTGCGCAGCGCTTCCGCCAGGCTCCGGCCCCGGTGGGCCGGATCGGCGGGTAGACCGCACAGCTCGAGCACCGTCGGCGCCACGTCCAGCAGGCTGACCGGGATCGCGAGCGTTGCTCCCGCCCGCACGCGCCCCGGTGCCCGCACCGCCAGGGGCACGTGCACCAGCTCCTCGTAGAGCGCGTGCCCGTGCCCGGGACTGCGCGTGAGGTCGTGATCCCACAGGTCCTCTCCGTGGTCGGAGAGCACGACCAGCACCGCGTCGTCCAGGATGCCCTCCCGCCGGAGGTCCTCCAGGAAATCCCCCACGTGCGTGTCGGCGTCGCGCACGTCGCCGTCGTACAGCGACCTCACGTAGCGCCGCTCCTCCTCGGTGAGGACGAGGCGGCCGCTCTGGGCGGCGGCCACGTCCTCCGTACGGAAGACCGGTCCCAGGCGTCCCCGGGGCAGGCCGCTGCCGCCGCGGTAGGGGGTGTGCGCCTCGTAGGTGTGGACGAAGAGGAAGAACGGCACGTCGCGATGGCGCCGCACCCAGCCCAGGGCGCCGGAGAAGATGCCGGCCGAGCCCCCTTCCTTCTCCTCGTCGTGGTCTGCGTACACCTCGAAGCCCTGGTCGAGCCCGAAGTGTGCGGCCACGTAGACGCCTCCCGTGAACGCGGCGGTGCGGTAGCCCGCGTTCCGGAAGCGCTCGGCGAGCGTGCACCGCCGGGAGGAGATCGCGTTCCGGGGCCAGCGCACGCCGTGATCGAAGGGGAGCAGCGACGTGAACAGAGATACGTGCGACGGCAGCGTCCAGGGCGCGGCCGCGGTCGCCTGGGAGAACACGGTGCCGCCGGACAGAAGGGCATGCATCCGCGGCATCGTGTCTGCGCCGGACGCGCCGAGCAGGCGATCGGCGCGCAGCGTGTCGATCGAGACCAGGATCACGGAGGGCCGGGAGCGGACGCGCAGGGCGCCCAGAACGTTCCGGACCGGCAGGGAGAGGCCGGCCGCTGCCAGCAGCGCCAGAGGAAGGAGCAGGAGGCGGGAACCCGGGCGGCGTTTGAGGAAGATCGCGGCCAGGACCCCCGCCGCCGCACCGGCCAGGCCAAAGCCAACGATCCAGGGAGCGGCCCGGTACCAGCCGAGCCAGAGGGTGCCGTTGTCCCAGTCGGCGCTCCGGTGAACGGCGAGCAGCCCGCGCGCCGCGCCCGCCACCATTCCCAGGGCGGCCCCGCCTCCGGCGAGCCCCAACCAGCCGCGCACCAATCGAGCCTCCCGAAGGGCGCGTATTCTACCCGCTCATGCGCGGGCGCCTGTCGCTGCTGGCGGCTCTGGTCCTTTTGCTGGCGGGCTGCGCCGCACCGCCCCCCTATGCGGGCCCCTCCCTGCACCTGGACGGCGAGGACGATCACGCCGTGGTGGGAGCGGTGGAGGCGGATGCGCCCCTGGCGCTCGCGGGTTCCACCTTCACCGTGGCCGCCTGGTTCCGCCAGGAGCCGGGCGGCGATCCCTACCAGCGCATCGTGGACAAGAGCGACGGCATGTTCGGGCACGACGGCTGGGCCCTCGGTGCGGACAGCAGGACGGGGCAGATCCATCTCTACGCTCACGACGGCCGCAAGGGCGGCGACTTCACCACGCGGCGGGGCGCGTATCGCGCGGGCCGGTGGCATCACGTGGCGGCGGTCGCCCGCGCCGACCGGCACGAGATCTGGGTCGACGGCGTGCGGGACCGCAAGGCGGCCTACGAGGACGGCGGGGACGCGCTGCCCGCCAGGGTCACGACCGAGCTGCGCCTGGGAACCTGGAACCACGCTCGGGGCAGGGAATGGAAGGGGGAGCTAGGGGAGGTGGCGGTCTGGAAGCGCGCCCTCCGGCCGGAGGAGATCGTGGCCCTGGCTCGCGCCCGAGGGATGCTCGACGTACGGCGCGATCGGGGGCCCTACCGTGGCGCCGCGGATCTCGTGGGCGACTGGGTCCCCGATGCCGATGGGGAACGCATGGGCGTGCTGCGCGACCTGTCCCCCAGCGGCGCGGATGCCCGGCTCGTGCGCACTCACGCGCGGATGCGCAGGAATGCGGACTTGGGTGCCCGGAGGTCCACCACGATCGTCTCCGCCAGGTAGTCGTGGATGCAGCGCCGCTGCCCGCCGAAGATGAAGAGGGCGTCGATGAGGCCGAAGGTCCCGTTCACGAGGGGGATCCAGCCGATGCCGATCGGGACCAGCGATCGGAGGACCACCAGACGCCACCGGTTCGCCGGCTCGCCGTCGAGCCCCACGATCCGGAGGTCGAGCAGCTTCTTTCCCACCGTCTGACCGGTGCGGACGAGCAGCGCGAGCTGCAGGGCGCCCACGGGGGACATGCCGATCAACGCGCTCACGTTCAAGCCGGGATGGTCGAAGAGCACTCCCCGGTCGCCCACCACGTACATCCCCAGCGCCGCTGCCACGAACACCAGCAAGGTGTCTGCGATCTTGGCGACCAGGCGCCGGCCGCGGCTCGCTTTCACAGGCGCTCCGGCCGGTGTGGGATCGGCGACCGCCGCCCGCGGCGGAGCGTAGGGGTTCGTCTCGCTCACGAGAGCAGGGCGCGCACCAGGCGCGCCCCCTCGTCGACGGTGTCGCCGCGGGCATGGACCGGTTTGGCGCCGACATCTTCCGTGTGGAGGGCAACCAGCGAGATCCGGGTGGCCGCCTCGGGTGCGAGGGCACGGAAAACGCGGAGCGCCTCCACGGGAGAGAGCCGGTGCGCGCTGGTGGAGCGCGCCTCCCACCCGAGCAGGGTGGATTCCTCCACGGCAGCCACCGTCCCTGGGGGATCCTTTCCCTCCACGACGGCATCCACCAGGACGACGGCCTCGCAGTCCGCAAAGGCGTCGATCCGGCCGAGGAGATCGGTGCAGGACGCGACGACCTCCACGTCCCCGGGCAGGCCTTGTTGCTGGAGCCGGGCCACCACCGCCGGTCCGAAGCCGTCGTCTCCGGCCAGCGGGTTCCCCAGGCCGATGAGGAGACGGCGGCTCATCCCGCCGCCAGCGCCGGCTCCGGTCTGCCCAGAGGGAGGTGCACGGCAAAGGTCGTCCCGGTGGGTGCGGTCGTCACCTCGATCCTGCCGCCCACCTCGTGCAGCAGCCCGTGCACGATGGAGAGCCCGAGCCCCGTGCCCTTGCCCACCCGCTTGGTGGTGAAGAACGGATCGAAGATGTAGGGGAGGACGTGGTCGGGGATGCCGGTACCGGTGTCGGACACGCGCAGCAGCACGTCCTCTTCGTCCTCGCCGCGGGCGCAGCTCACCGTCAGCTCGCCGCCGCCTTCCATGGCGTCGGCGGCGTTCACCACCAGGTTCGTGAGGATCTGTTGCAGATGTCCGGGATCGATCCGCACCGCGGGGAGCGCCGGGGACACGTGGGTCCGCACACGCACGTGCTGTGCTTCGAGCAGGGGGGCGAGCAGCTCCAGCGTCTTCTCCATGATGGGCAGGGGATCGATGGCGGCGCCGGCTCCCCCGCTCTGGCGCGAGAAGTCGAGCAGGCCCCGCACGATCGTCCGGCAGCGCAGCGCCTGCCTGCTGATCGTCTCCAGGTCCTCCCGCACCGGGCTCTCCTTGGGGAGCTCCTCCAGGGCGAGCAGGCTCAGGCTGAGGATCCCGCTCATGGGGTTGTTCAGCTCGTGAGCCACGCCCGCGGCCATGCTTCCCAGGGAGGCCATCTTCTCCGTCTGCGCCATCTGGGCCTGCACGCGCGCCAGCTCCGCGGTGCGCTCGTGCACGCGCTCCTCCAGCGTGCGGCTCCACTGCTCCGCCTCCTCCTTCATGGCCTTGATGGCAGCCAGCATCTTGTTGAAGGAGCGCGCCAGGAGGCCGATCTCGTCCTCGGAGTCGGGGGCGCTCACGCCGCGCGCGAAGTCTCCCTGGGCGATGCGGCGGGTGGCGGCCGCCATCTGCTCCAGAGGGTGGATCATGTTGCGCGTGATGGCGAAGGTGAGCGCCAGCACCACCAGCACGCCCGCCGCCGCCACCAGCAGGAAGGTGAGCATCATCTGGGTGCGCACCGCGAGGTATGGAAGCTCCAGCACCGAGACGGACAGGGTGGCCGCGGCCCCGCCGCGCACGTCCGCCAGGGCGGTGGACGCGGTCACCGCATGCTCCACCGGCGGCGGGGAGAGACCGGCGGGAACCACCGTGACCCGCCCGATGGACGTGTCGGCTCCGAACACCACCGCCTCCAGCTCGCGGAGCGCGGGCGAGCCCGGGTCCAGCCGGACGGCGCCGTAGACGGCGCCCCCGCGCGCCGGTGCGGCGGAGGCCAGCACCACGTCGCCACGGAAGCTCTCGGCGCCCATGGCCGCGTTCCCCGCCAGCGCCGCCCCCAGGACGGGCGTGGCCTCGGTCCCGTCGGGAAGGAAGAGCAGCAGGTCGAGGGCGCCGCGCTCTCCCGTGCGGCCTTCCTCCCGGAACCGCTCGGCGGCGCGGAGCACCGTCTCGTGCACGTGCTCCTGCCGGGAGGCGCAGACCAGCCGGGCGGTGGCGAGCCCCTGGCGGGTACGCTGGCGGGCCTGGTCGAGCACGGCTCCCGTGACGATGCGGGAGCCGATCAGCACCGAGATCGCAGCACCTCCCAGGACCACGAGGACGAAGGCGGCCGTGATCTTCGTGCGCAGGGACAGGGCGTGCAGCCAGCGCACGGTACCTACCCCGCGCGGACCACGTGGACCGAGCAGCTCAGGCAGGGGTCGTAGGCCCGGCAGACCGCTTCCAGGCGCAGGGTGAGCTCGCCGTCCGGCAGGCTGGCCAGGGTGGAGGCGGTCAAGCGGAGGCGCTCCTCGGCGTGGCCGAGATTCTGCCCGGTGGGGGTGATGACGTCGGCGTCGGTGACGCGTCCCTCACCGTCCAGCACGTAGCGGTGGAAGAGGATGCCGCGCGGCGCCTCGATGGCGGCGATGCCCTCCCCGGACCGTGCCTGCACGGGAACCGCGGGGGCGGAGCCCGGCGCATCCTCCAGCAGTTCCGCCACCAGCGTGCGCGCTCGCTCCACGGAGCGCACGATCTCCACCACCTGCGCCAGGTCGTTGGTGAGGACGTCCTGGTTGGGGACGCGGAACCCCAGCCGGGCCGCCGCCTCGCCCGCGCGGCCGGGAGGGAGGCCGTTGATCGTCATGCGCGCGAGCGCACCCAGCATGTAGGGGAGTCCGTTCTGCGCGGCATGTTTGGCGTGGGCGTGCGGGACCGCGAACTCGCCCGTCAGCTCCCGGTAGGCGCGCACCGGGAACGTGCCGCCGTCGGAGAGGCGCAGCGCGTTCCCCCGCAGGAAGTCCTCCCCCAGGGTGACCAGGGCCGCGCAGCGAATGGGTGCCCGGCCGGTGTGGGGAAGGGGGACCGCGCTCCAGACGGTGACGGCGCGCTCGCAGTCGTCGAGGGCGGCCGTGAGCAAGCCGTGGAGCTCCTCGAGAGCCTCCGCCGAGGGCTCGGCGGAGAAGCCGCCGGGCACGTAGGTGACGGGGTGGACGGCGCGCCCCCCCACCGTCTCCTGGATGGTGTTGCCGAGCTTCTTGAGGCGGAGGCCGAGCAGGGCGGCCGCCGGCTGCTCCCGGGCCAGCTCGGCCAGGCCGGGCAGGCGCAGGAAATCGGGGAGCGCCAGCGCGAACACGTGCAGGGCGTGGCTCTCGATGTTGCCGCCGTGCAGGGCCAGCTCCCGGAGGCGCGCGGCCCGCGGCGACACCGCGACCCCCAGAGCATCCTCCACCGCGGTGACGGCGGCGATGGCGTGGGCATGGGAGCAGATCGAGCAGACGCGCGACACGATGGCGGGCACCTCGTCGAAGCGATGCCCGAGCACCAGACGCTCGAAGAGGCGCAGGCCCTCGAAGACACGGAACTCGACGCGCGCCACCTGGGGGCCGTCGAGGACGACGGTGAAGGCGCCGTGTCCCTCGACGCGGCCCAGGTGCTCGACCTCGATGGTACGGCTCACGGCTCAGGCCTCCTGGAGGGACGGGCGAACAGCGTCAGCCGCCGCTCGATGGTGTCCGGGGGCACGTCCTTTTCCGCCAGGATGGCGGCGAGCGACGGAAGGTTCGCCTCCGGGACAGGACCCCGGCAGCCGATGCAGGGCGCGCCCAGCGAGGGACAGCGCGCCCGGCATCCGCCCAGGGTGACCGCGCCCACGCAGGGCATGCCGGCAGAAAGGAGGAGGCAGGTGTTCTCGCGGATGCGGCAGTCCAGGCAGACGGCGTGGTCCACGGGGACGGGCAGCGTGCCCTGGAGCAGCGCCGCCAGCGCCGCCAGCAGCTCGTGCTTCTCGATGGGGCAGCCGGGAAGGGACGCATCCACCTTCACCAGCGTGTGCAGGGGCCGGTGCGGCGCCTGATCGTAACCGTCGGCCAGCGGTCCGTAGACCTTCCGGCACTCGTCCGCGCGGGAGAGCGCCTCCCGGGCGGCGGCGATGCCCCCGAAGCAGGCACAGGTGCCGAGGGCCACCAGCGTGCGGGCCCGGGCCCGGATGGCGAGGAGCCGCTCCTGGTCGCGGGCACTCGCCACCGAGCCTTCCACCAGCGCCACGTCCAGCGGACCCTCGCTGTCGTTCTCGCGGGAGGCGGCGAGGAAGTCCACGAGCTGGGCGGCGCCGAGCAGGCGCGGCAGCTCGTCCTCGCAGTTGAGGAGCACGAGCTGGTCCCCCCAGCAGCCGGAGAGACCGAAGATGCCGATGCGCGGAGTCATGCGCGCTCCTCAGACCACCTCGGGGAGGTTGATCACGTCCCAGTAGGTGAAGATGGGGCCGTCCAGGCAGGTGTACTTGTAGCCGACGGTGCAGTGGCCGCACTTGCCCACGCCGCACTTCATGCGCCGCTCCAGGCTCATGAGGATGCGGTCCTTCTTGAAGCCCAGGCGCAGCAGCTCGGCGAGCACGAAGCGGTAGACGATGGGAGGCCCCACCACCGCGGCATACGTCCGTTCCGGTGCCACCTGGATCTTGTGGAACAGGTCGGGGAGCAGCCCCACCGCGTGTGGCCAGGTGCCAGCGGGATCGCGGTCCACCACCAGGTGGACGTCCACCCCCTCCACATCCATGAGCGCGAGCAGCTCCTCGCGGAACAGCATGTCCTGAGGTGTACGGGCCCCGTAGAGCAGGGTGATGCGGCCGAACTGCTCGCGCTGGTCCAGGGCGTAGCCGAGCAGCGACCGCAGCGGCGCCATGCCCAGGCCGCCGGCGACGATGAGCAGGTCCTGGCCTGCCATCTCCTCCACCGGGAAACCGTTGCCGTACGGTCCGCGCACCCCCACCACTGCGTGCGTGGCCAGGTGATGCAGGGCGTCCGTCACCCGTCCCGCGTTGCGCACGCACAGCTCGAGGACGCCGGCACGGGTGGGGGTGGAGCAGATGGAGATGGGGCACTCTCCCACCCCCACCACGGACAGCTCCACGAACTGTCCCGGCCGGTGCTTCCAGGCGGCGCCCACCAGCGGGTCCAGGAAGCGCAGCTGGTACACGTTGTGCCCGGGCGTCATGCGCTGGATGCGCACGATCCGGGCGGCCAGGGGGAGATAGGGGTTAACCGGCGCGGACGCCGGGTGAGCGGTGGCTTGCATGCGGGTCCTCGCCGCGGATGGCGCGGATGACCTGGACGAGATCGATGCCGGCGGGGCAGACGGCCGTGCAGCGGCCGCAGCCCACGCAGCTGGGGCGGCCGTACTCGGCCACGAAGCCGCGCTGCTTGTGGTAGAAGCGGAACTTGACCCGGGCGGAACGGCGGGCGCGGAAGTTCTCCCCGCCGGCCACCAGGGCGTGGGATGCGAAGAGGCAGCTGTCCCAGGTGCGCCCCCGCGTTCCGGTGGGCGCCGCCAGGTCATCCTCGTCGTAGACGTCGAAGCAATAGCAGGTGGGGCAGACGGCGGTGCAGGCGCCGCAGGAGAGGCAGCGCGCACCCAGCTCCTCCCACACCTTGCTGCCGTACTCCATCTCCAGGATGCCGGGAAGATCTCCGATCTCCACCTCCGTGGCGTAGGCCTCCCGGCGCTGCGAGGAGCGGAGCTTGTACTCCGCGAAGTCCTCCCCGCTGGGCTCCTCCAGCAGGCAGCCGGAGTGCTCCACGATGTCGTCCCCGCGGCTGGTGCCCACCAGCACCAGGTAGTGCGTGCCGATGTCGGAGAGGAAGAGGTCGAAGCCGCTCTCCACCCAGTCCGCGTTCATGGAAGGGCAGAAATGCAGGGCGTCGGGCGTGAAGTCCACCCCCACGATGGTGGTGCTGCGGCGGCGGGCGGCGTAGTAGGGATCGGGGTAGCGGCCGGAGCCGAAGACCCGGTCCAGGATGGCGATGCCCACGATGTCGTAGGCGTGGACCCCGAAGAGCACGATGGGCTTGGCGGCCTCCGCCAGCAGGTCCTGGTATCCCTCGCCCTGGCGGAAGCGGAGCATGCGCTCGTGGGGCGGCAGCAGGATCTTCTTTGGAGGGAGGAGGGTTCGAGGGTAGTCGAGGTCCACCTCCGACCACCGGCGCGGAGGGGCGAAGGCCCAGCCCGAGCCGCGCCGCACGGGGGCGAACACCTCCCCGAACTTCGGGAGCACCGCCACGAAGAGGTCGAGGGCGTCCTTGCGTACCTTGCGGATCTTCATGGCCGGCTCTCCGCGGGGGCGCGCGCCAGCAGGCGGGCCACCTCCTCCAGGAGCTGCTTGGGCCGGAGGGGCTTGGGGAGGAAGAGGTCGGCCGGCATCCACCCCGCGTCCTCCCGCACGCGGAAGAAGGGGTGCTCGCTGTAGAGGGAGGAGGAGACGATCACGGGAAGGTCCGCCAGGGAAGGAGTGCGGCGGATCTCCTGGAGGACGAAGAAGCCCTCCGTCCGCTCCCGCATCATGACGTCGAGCAGGATGAGGTGGGGGCCCGCCGACCGCGCCGTGCGCAGCCCGCCCTCGCCGTCGCACTCCTCGAGCACGGCGTACCCCGCCGTTTCCAGCAGCGCGCGCACGGAGGCGCGGAAGTCGGCATCGTCGTCGATGAGGAGGATGCGCTTGGGGTCGCTCATGGCGTTCCCGAGGGGAGCCGGACGGTGAAGGTGGTGCCGGCGCCCTCCCGGCTCTCGGCGCCGATCGTGCCCCGCAGGCTCCGGACGATGGTGCGGCAGATGGTGAGCCCCAGGCCCGAGCCCGGGATCCCCGCGGTCTCCGGCGTGCGCACGCGGACGAACTCGTCGAAGACGGCGGGCAGACGATCGGCGGGGATGCCGATCCCCGTGTCCTCCACGCGGATCTCCACCCCGGCGCCCGCAGGCACCGCCGTCAGGCGCACGCTGCCGCCGGGCCGGTTGTACTTGATGGCGTTCGCCAGCAGGTTCTCCAGCACCGTGCTCACGGCAAGCGCGTCTCCCCGCACCGGCGGCAGGTCGGGCGCCACCTCGGCGGTGAGCGCCACCCGCGCGCCGGCGGCGGCCGCCGCCTGCTGCGCCAGGAGCCGGGGGATCTCGGCGGACAGCACGGTGGACGCCCCGGGAGCGGCGAAGCCCCCCTGCTCCACCCGTGCCAGGGCCAGCCAGTCGTGGATGAGCTGAAGCGCCTCCGCCAGGCGCTCCTCCGAGCGGCCGATCCACTCGCGGGCGCGGGGGGGGAGGGTGTCGGCGGAGGTGTAGGTGAGCACGTCGAGGTACTGCTTGACCGCCACCAGGGGAGACTTGAGCTGGTGCGAGACGAAGGTGATGAAGCGGCGCTGGGCCAGCTCCTTCTCGCGCCGGAGCCTCTCCCGCTCCAGTCCTCGCTCCACCACCAGGCGCAGCTCGTCCGGAGTGAAGGGCTTGGGGAGGAAGTCGTAGGCGCCGGCCTTCATGGCCTCCACCGCAGTGGCGATGGTGGCGTAGCCGGTGATCACCACCACCACCACGTTGGGATCGGTGCGGCGCACTTCCTCCAGGACCTGGAAGCCGTCCATCTCCGGCATCTTCAGGTCCACCAGGAGCAGCGGTGGGGCGTCCTCCCGCACGCGGGCCAGCCCGTCGGCGCCTCGGTCGAAGACCTCGACGGCATAGCCCTCCCGCTCCAGGATGCGGCGGCAGGAGATGCGGATGGCCTCGTCGTCGTCGATCACGACCACGCGCACGGCCTCCTCGGAGGCCGCCTCCAGGCGAGGCGCGCTCTCGGTCTCGGCCCCGGCAGCGAGTTCAGGCACGGGTGGCGGTCCGCCCGCCCGCGACACCCAGCAGGGAAGCGACGTTCTCCAGGAACCGCGGGATGTCCAGCGGCTTCGTCTGGTAGGCGTCGGGCTGGATCATGGGCGCTTCCACCGCCCGGCTGAAGCGGGTGGCGGGATCCAGCTCGATGGAGGAGACCATGAGGATGGGAACGGGGCGGGTGGTGGTGGGATCCTCGGAGAAGCGGAGGGAGGAGGTGACCTCGTAGCCCGCGAAGTCGTGCTCCATCATCACGTCCAGCACCACCAGGTCGGGCCGCCCCTCGCCGATGCGCTGCAGGGCCTCGCGCCCGGAGCGCGCGCAGGCCACCTCGAACCCTTGCGCGAGGAGCAGCCCGGCCACGGCGGTCCGGAAGTCGTCGTCGTCGTCCACGAGGAGAATGCGCTTCGTGTCCGCCATGTCGGCACCTCGCCGGTCCCGCTCTGCGGGCCCGTCGGCAAGATACCCAGGGCTGGAAAGGGCGGCCCGGAGGCCAGAAGACCGTTCCCGTCCTGTTCCTAGGGGAGGGTTTCCGTCCGGAGCAGAGGAGGCGGCGCACAGCGGAGCACCAGGTCTTCGCCGGTGCGCGGATGCGCGAGGCGCAGCTCGGCCGCATGCAGGAGGTAGCCTGGATCTCCCGGTAACCCGGGCTCATCCGACAGCGGCACCCCACCCGCTCCGTACAGGGGATCCCCGACCAGAGGATGCCCGGCGGCCGCCAGATGGATGCGGATCTGGTGGGGGCGGCCGGTGAGGATGCGCACGTCGCACAGGAACGCACCCTGGCGCCGCTCCCGCACGGTCACCTCGCTGCGCGACTCCCGGCCTTCGATGGAAGCCCCGTGCACCGTCCCCAGCCTTGGATGCGGCACCGTCCCGATGGGGACATCGATCGCGAACGCCTCGCGTGCCGGCGCTCCCGTGGCGAGCGCGCGGTAGCGCTTCTCCACCGCGCGCCACCCGCGGGAGAGGCGCACACGCGCCTCCACCGTGCGCGCGCACAGCACGAGGCCGGAGGTGAACCGCCCCAGGCGATGGAGCGGCACCGCCCGGGGGTCGGAGGCGCGCACGAGGGAGAGCAGCGTGCGTTCCAGGAATCCTGCTCCCGGCAGGGTGGGAAGGCCCGCGGGCTTGGCCACGGCGAGGAGATCGTCGTCCTGGTACAGGACGGCGAAGGCCTGGGGCGCCGCCGGCTCGCTCCACGGGGGCCGCTGCCAGGTCAGCGTTTGCCCGGGGCGGAGCGGGGTGGCGGGCGTTGCCGGAGTGCCGTCCAGCAGCACCTGGCGGTGCGCGATCCTCTCCTCCCATTCCTCTCGCGTGGTGTGCGGCCAGCGCGTGGCCAGATAGGAGGAGAGGGCGTGGCCCTCCGCTTCCGGTCCCACCCGCGCGTCGTAGCTGTAGCCGCGGTTCACGGCCAGAGCAGGCGGAAGACCAGGCCGGTGATCACCGCGTAGACGATGGCGTCCAGCACGCCGCGCGCGGCATTCCCCACCGGGTGCCCGTGCCAGATCATGTCCTGCAGGTGTCCCACGGCGTAGCCGGCGAAGGCCACCGCACCGGTGATGCGCATGATGGTGAGGCCGTCCGCTTCCAGCGGCAGCGTGTGCCGGGCCACGTAGGCGGCGATGAAGCTGACGAGGAGGCAGAGGCCGAACCAAAGCGCCAGGAGCTTCCCCATCCGTGGCGTCCCGCTGGGGAGAACCGCGATCACGGCCACCGGACCCTTGGCATACCGGGCCTGCATGGCGGGATCCTTCATCTGGCCGGGGTCGGCACAGTAGGGGTGGACGTACATCCCTGGCGTCAGCCCCATCTTGCGCATGGGCTCTCCGAACGCCTCCTCGTCGGGGAGGCCGCGGAAATCCGCCTTGTGGTACTTGAGCACCATGTGCGCGACCGCGCTGGCGATGAAGACGGCGACCGCGGACACGATGCAGGGCAGCCACAGGGTCCCGAACGGCATGGCAGCAGGCATCGCTCCTCCCTCCTTGCGGGGGAGCATACGCGAAAGGCCGCTAGAATCGGGGTGTGGAGCGTGTCGCGTTCACCCGGGAAGTCGGCCCTGCCATCCAGCGATGCGAGCTGACGCATCTGGCCCCTCAGGCCATCGATCTGGAGCGTGCACGGGCGCAGCACGAGGCCTACGAAGCCTGCTTGCGGAGCCTGGGCTGCACCGTGCGCCGTCTTCCGGACGAGCCCGAGCATCCCGATGGGGTCTTCGTGGAGGACACGGCCGTCGTGCTCGACGAGGTGGCGGTCCTGGCCCGCCCCGGCGCCGCCTCGCGCCGGGGGGAGGTGGCCTCCATGGCGGAGGCCCTGGCGCCTCACCGTGCCTGCCTGCGCATCGAGGCGCCGGGCACGCTGGACGGAGGCGACGCGCTCGTCCTGGGGCGGCAGGTGCACGTGGGGCTGTCCTCCCGGACGAATGCGGACGGGATCGCGCAGCTGAAGCGCCTGCTCGAGCCCCACGGCTACACCGTGCGCACCGTCTTCTTCACCGGATGCCTGCACCTGAAGTCCGCCGTGACCCGGGTGGGGGAGGAGATGGTGCTGCTCAATCCCTCCTGGGTGGATCGGGAGGCATTTCCGGCGCACCGATCCCTCGCCATCGATTCCGAGGAGCCGTTCGGCGCCAATGCCCTCCTGATCGGCGGGGCGGTCGTCTATCCCGCCGAGCACCCCCGGACCGCGGAGCGGCTCGCCGCGGCGGGGATCGAGGTGCACTCCGTGGAGCTGTCGGAGCTGGCCAAGGCGGAGGGCGGGGTGACCTGCTGCTGCGTGCTGGTGTGCACTTGACAAAGTAGCTACCGGTAGCTACTTTGTCGGAGACATGCCGGACATCAAGACCGTCGGCGTCAAGGACCTCAAGAACAACCTCAGCGCCTACCTGCGGGAGGTGAAGCGGGGCACCCTCGTCTACGTCGCGGAGCGGGACCGCATCATCGCCGAGCTGAGGGAGCCGGGCACCGCCTACTCCGCGGGTCCCAGCGACAACCCGGTCCTGGAACAGTGGGTGCGTGAAGGAAAGATCAAGCTCGCCACCCGGCGGAGAACAGGTCCCGTGGAGCGCAGCGGACTGAACTCTCCCGCAGGCACTGCCCAGGAGCTCCTCGATGAGTCCCGCCGAGAGAGCTGGGAAGATCGCTCGGAATGACCACGCTGTATCTCGAGAGCAGTGCCGTTCTCGCCTGGTTGTTCGACGAGCCCGCCGGGAAGCACGTGGCAGACCTGATGAGCGAAGCGAGCACGCTGGCCGCTTCCATCCTCACGGAGATCGAGGTGGAGCGCGTCCTCTGCCACGCGCTTGCGGCCAAGCGGCGCACCGAGACCGAAGCACTGAAACTCCGAGGGATGCTCAACCGCGAGAAACCCCATTGGGACGTCGTAGGTCTCGTCGGCGAGGTCGTGGAACGAGCCAGGCGTCCCTTCCCCCTCGAGCCTGTACGTTCTCTCGACGCTATTCACCTCGCCACGGCGCTGGACCTCCTGACCGCGTATCCCGATCTCCAGGTGCTCACGCTGGACGTCCGGCTTGCCGACAATGCGCGAGCCCTGGGCCTTCCGGTCCTCAGCTAGCCGCCACCTCGATTTCCACCACCAGCGGCACGTGATCGCTCCACGCGCTCCAGCGAGAACCACCGTGGAGTTCGACCGTGCGGAGGCGGGAAGCGGTTTCTCGGTTCACGAGCACCTGGTCCAGGTGGTGCCGGCTGGGGAAGCGGCGCAGCCGGTAGAACGTGGCCTCCCCCTCGTCGCCTGGTGGGACACCGCGCACGTGGTGATAGGCGCTGACGAAGCCGGCGAGGGCGAGGTCGGCGCGCAGCCCGCCCTTGCCTGCCAACGTTCGGTTGAAATCGCCGGCGAGCACGATGGGGAACTTCCCCCCGCCAGGAAGCACACGCGCCAGGGCCTCCCGGAGCGGTTCCGGACCCGTGCGGTGGCCGATGTCCGGCTTGGGAGGCCGTGCCCAGATCGCCACCAGATCGATCTCCGCCGGGCCGCCCAGAACCACGGGCAGCGTGGTGGCGGAACGGGCGCGGTGCAGGGGAGACAGGCGAACCCGCCACGATCCGAAGGTGGCGACGGCGAGGCCCCGCGAGGGTTGCGTTCCGTCCCAGAGGAGGTCGCGCGCACCCAGGCGTGCGGGAGAGACCCGGCGCAGGAGAACCTCCGGGCAGGCACACTCCGGGAGCACGGCGACATCCGGAGCGAGGTCCGTGAGATCGTGGAGCTTGTCGTGCAGGCGGCCGCTGCAGTTCCAGACCAGCAGGCGGAGCAGGGGCATGGGGGAGATCCGGAGGAGGGCGGGACGGCGAGAGGATATCAGTCGGGCGTGAGCACCATCAGGTCCTCGCCGAAGACCACCTTCCCCCCGAAGCTCTTCCCGATCTCGGCCAGCACGGCGTCCCTGTCCACGGGGGCATCGCCGGGGACGAAGTGGCTGAGCACCAGCGTCTTCACGCCTGCGTCGCGCGCCACGCGGCCCACGTCGCGGAAGCTCGTGTGGCTGCGCACCACGTGCTGGACCAGCGCGTGCTCGGGCGGCTTCTCCAGCCAGCGTGCCACCTCCGCCGCGTCCGCCAGGAGCACCTCGTGCACGAGCACGTCCGCGCCCTTGGCCAGGCGGATCAGGGTTTCCGAGGGCGCGGTGTCGCCGGAGAAGACGACGCTCCAGCCGGGGAGGTCGAACCGGTAGGCGAAGGCGTCCTCGATCGGGGGATGCTGGACGCGCGCGGCGGTGACCCGGACCCGGCCGTCGTCGAGGACGAGCCCGTCCTCTCTCACCGCATGCACCCGGAGGAGCTTCCGCAGGTCCGTGCGCCCCTCGTCGTGGGTGCGGGTCTCGACGTCGAAGGCGTGAGCGCGCAAGCCGGCGCGCACGGCACGGCGCATGGGGCGGGGGCCGTGCAGGGTGACGGTGCTCTCGTTCCCCGCCGCCCAGGCAAGAAGGGGCAGCGTGACCAGGTCGGCGTTGTGATCGGAGTGGTGGTGGGTCAGGAAGACGTGGCGCAGCTCGAGGAAGGGAAGGCCCGCCAGTGCCATCTGCCGCCCGGCGCCGTTCCCGCAGTCCACGACATAGAGGGTGCCGTTCACGTGCAGCGCCTGGGCCGGCGCCGCCCGCGTCCTCTTGGGCGTGGGCCCGCCCGCGGTTCCCAGCAGCACCAGCCGGGGAGGAGGGGAGGCCTGTGCGGCGGCGGCGAGGAGGAGGGCGGCGAGCACCGCGCTATCGTACGCGCGTGCGTCCCGCCGAGCGCCTCGCGGCCACCCGCTCGCTCCTCCTGACCGGGATCGCCGACGTCTGGAGCACGCTCCGGGACGGGGAGCGCCAAGGCTCTCCCGCTTCCGGCCTCGTCCTCATGGTGGTGTCGGCCGCTGCCTTCGCCGCCATGGCGGCCTTCGCCAAGAAGCTCCTGCCGCACACCCCCACCCAGGCCGTCGTCCTCTCCCGCGGCCTCCTCATGACGCTGGTCTTCGTCCTCCTCGCGCGCCGGCGGGGGATCCCTCTCCTGGGCAGGCGCCCGGGAGTGCTCCTCCTGCGGGGACTGCTCGGGTACGGCGCCCTGTCCTGCTACTTCTGGTCCGTGCAGCACCTCCCCCTGGGGGACGCCGTCCTGCTGCAGTACAGCCACCCCATCTTCGTGGCCTTGCTGGCGCCGCTGGTCCTGCGCGAGCACACGGGACCCGTGCAGCTCACGCTGGTGGCCGTGGCCCTGGGCGGGGTGGCGCTCATCGTCCACCCCACGGGCGCGCTGCGCAGCGCCGCCCTCGTCGGGGTCCTGGGCTCGATGCTCTCCGGGGTCGCCTACCTCACCATCCGGCAGCTGGCGCGGACCGAGCACCCGCTCACCATCGTCGTCTGGTTCCCCCTGGCCAGCCTGGTGCCGGCGCTGATCGCCACCCTGCGCGCGGGCCCGTCCGCGCTGCCCCGCGACGTCTCCGAGGTGGCGGGGCACCTGCTGGTGACCGCCTCCGCGCTCCTCGGGCAGATCGCGCTCACCTTCGGGCTCTCCCGGGCCGGTGCCGCGCGGGCCACGGCGGTCACGCTCACCGGTCCCGTGTTCGGCATGCTCTTCGGCTACGCCCTGTTCGGGACCGTCCCCACGGCCACCTCCCTGCTGGGAACGGCGGTCGTCCTCGGCGCGCTGGCGGCGCTGGCCTGGATGCAGGCCAAAGGACCGATTCCGGCCTCTGCCACCGTGGCGGAGCGGGTGGGGGATGACCTACGGTCGAGTTCCGGAGGAACCGAGCCGTGAGCAAGCTGTTGACCGTGGAGGAGACCCAGATCCGCGATTTCGGAGCCTTCGGATGCTGGAGCTTCCTCCGCCGCCGCGAGAACTGGGACGAGTACCGGAGCACGCAGGAGGCGATCCTGGCCGATGCCAACGAGCGCCGCCGCCTCGGTCTGGGCAGGGTCGCAGAGGTCCACTGGGAGGCGCAGCCGCCCTGCTACCCCTGCCTGGTGCAGACCGTGCCGGTGAAGACGGGCGGGAGCGTCGTCCAGCACTCGATCTTCGTGACACCGGACGACGTGCGCACGTTCACGAACTTCCTGCTGGACTGCATCCCGGTCAAGAAGCTGTGAGCTTCTTGCGCATCGCCTCCACCATCTGGCGGGGGCGGCGTGTTTCGGGCAGCGAGTCCGCGAAGGCGAGCGCCTCCTCCAGGGTGGCGTGCGCGCCCGCGGGATCGCCCTTCTTCGTCTGGATGTCGGCCAGCACGTCGTAGATCCGGAGCTTGCGGGGGCCGTACGCCCTGGCGAGCGCGCGCCGCGACGCGTCGATGGCCTCGTCGTACTTCTGCATCTCCCGGTAGAGCAGGGCCTGGCGCGCGGGCGGGTTGTAGTCGAGGGGGAGGTCCTTCTCCGATTGCTGCACCGCGGCCAGCGCCCGCTCCGGCGTCTTCAGCATCAGCGCCGCGGCCACCCGGTGGGAGTCGAAGGCGGCGCGGGCCTCGGGTGTGGCGGCCGCCTTCGCCTGCTCTTCCAGGAAGGTGAGCCAGCGCTCGGCCCACGCCCTGGCGGCGGCCTCGTCCCCCCGGTCCTCCGCCCGGCCCGCCAGGGTGCCGTAGAGGCTCGAGCGGTCGTCGGCCAGCACGCTCGAGAGCCCGAGCGCCTCCTCCACCAGCGGCTCCAGCGCCTTCTGTGCGCCGGCCTTCCAGGCCGCATCCTTGGGCGCCTGGTCGGCGCAGTCCAGTCCGATCACGGCCACGTTGGCGAACGATGGGCCGCGCTCCATCCCGGGGGCCTCGTCCTTCGCCAGGCTGGCGCAGGCCTCCCACTGCTCCCCGGCGGACAGCGCCCCGGCCAGCGATTCCACGGCGCGCGCGCGCTGCGGCCACCCCGGTGCCGCCGCCTTCAGCGCCGCACGGTAGCCGTCCGCGGCCTCCGCGATCTCCTTGGCGGCGAAGCGGCGGTCGGCCTCGGCAAGGAGACCATCCGCATCCCCCGCCGCTCCCCCCGCCTTGACCGCGCGCTCACCGTCCGCGAAGAGCTGGACGAACTGCGGTGCGGTGGCGCTTCCCAGCCACTTCAGGGCGGGCCGCTCCACCGCGGGATCGACGATGAAGAACGTGGGCAGCCCCTCCACGGGATACTTCTCGAGGAAGGCCGCGTTCTTCTCCGCTTCTTCCGTGTTGACCGAGAGCCAGACGAACCGCCCGGCGTGCCCGGCGAGCGAGGGGTCGGTCAGGACCTTCGCCCGCACGTAGCGGCAGGTGTGTCACCAGGGGGCCCAGGCCTCGACGAACAGGGGCACCGCCCTCGCCTTGGCCTCGGCCAGGGCGCGGGCGTAGTCGTCCTCGACGAACGGGAGCGCCAGCGCGGCCTTCGTTCCCTGCGTATTCTCCGCCGCTGGCGGAACGACCTGCCCGGTGGAGCAGGCCACCGCCGCCAAGCTGGCTGCAAGCAGGAGGCTGACCGGCCGCATGCGCGCCATCATACAGAGGTTTCACGCAACCTCGAAGCGTTCCCTGCGTTTCAATACGGCACGATGCGTCGCCTCCTCCCGCTGATCCTCGCCCTGATGCTGCCCGGTGGCGGGGAGGTCCTGGCCGCTCCCCCCAAGCCCACCCTGCAGATCAACCGGGTGGACGCCCCCATCACCATCGACGGCGACCTGTCGGACGCCTCGTGGCAGCAGGCGGCCCGGGTGGAGAACTGGTTCGAGACCAACCCCTCGGACAACACGCCCGCCAGGACCAAGGACGTGGGCTGGCTCGCCTACGACAACGACTTCTTCTACGCGGGCTTCGAGTTCGAGGACCCCGACCCCGCGAAGATCCGCGCCCCCTTCGCCGACCGGGACGACATCCACGGCGGCCTCGATTACGCGGGCGTCATCCTGGACACGCGGCACACCCTGCGCACCGCCATCCTCTTCCTGGCCAGCCCGCGCGGCATCCAGTACGACGCCGTCACCAACGACGCCACGGGGAACGAGGACGCAGCACCCGACTTCTTCTGGGACTCGGCGGCCAAGGTCACGGAGCGGGGCTGGACGCTCGAGATCCGCATCCCCTTCTCCTCTCTCCGCTACGAGAAGGCCGACCCCCAGACCTGGGGCATCCTCCTCTATCGCAATTTCCCGCGCGACTTCCGCTACCAGCACTTCTCCGCGCCGCTCCCCCGCGAGAGCAACTGCTTCATCTGCAACGAGAGCGACCTCCTGGGGCTGGCGAAGCTTCCCGAGGGCGGCAACTGGGTGGTGGCCCCGTACGCCACCACGACCCAGACCTCGGAGCCGGAGGGGGACCTGGGCACCTCGCTCGACTCCCAGCCGGCGCGGCTGAACGGGGGCATCGACGCCAAGTGGACGCCCAACGCCGACACCGCGCTCGACGCCACGATCAACCCCGATTTCTCCCAGATCGAGTCCGACGTGGCGCAGATCGCGGCCAACGAGCGCTTCGCCCTCTTCTTCCCCGAGAAGCGCCCCTTCTTCCTGGAGTCGGTCGACCTCTACGCCACCCCGCTCCAGGCCGTCTACACGCGCTCCATCGCAGACCCCAAGTGGGGCGGGCGCGGCACCGGAAGGTTCGGGGACACGCAGTACACGGCCCTCGTCACCGAGGACCAGGGTGGCGGCAGCGTGATCATCCCCGGGGCGAACAACTCGAGCCTGGCCACGCTCGAGCAGGGGTCGACCGACGGTATCCTGCGCGTGCGGCACGATCTCGGGAAGTCGTTCGTCAGCCTGCTGGCCACCGCGCGCGAGCTGACCGGCCAGGGGCACAACCGCGTGCTCGGCCCGGACTTCCAGTGGTCGGTGGGCGGCCACAAGCTCACGGGGCAGTATCTCTACAGCTCGTCCCAGACCCCGAACGACCCGGCGGCCGCCGAGGAGTGGGACGGCCGGCGGCTTTCCGGGCATGCCGGCGACGTCTGGTACACCTACAACACCGAGCATTACGACGCGTACGTCGAGTACAGGGACATCGCGGACGCGTTCCGCGCCGACCTGGGCTTCCTCCCCCAGGTGGGGATCCGGGAGGGGTTCACCGAGACCGGGTGGACCTTTCGCCCCACCGGATTCTTCTCCCGCGTGCGTCCCTTCGTGGTGGCCGACCGCACCGAGGACCGCGACGGCGCTCTCGTCTTTCGCATGGCCTCGCCGGGCGTGGGCACGGATTTCAAGTGGAACGGGTTCGCCCGGGTGCGCTGGTCCTGGGACCGCATCCGTGCCCAGGACGGGTTCGACTATCCCCGGCGCCAGCTCGTCTTCTCCACCAACGTCAGTCCCTCGCTGGTGGTGTCCCGGATCCAGCTCGACGGGGCGGCCGGGGAGGAGATCGATTTCGCGACCGGCCGCACCGGACACGGGCTGCGGGCCAATCTCCTCGCCAGCTTCCGCCCCGGCAACCACCTGGAGCTGCAGACGGTGCTGAACCGGCAGTACCTGGACGTGCCGCTCACCCCGGAGGCGGCGGAGAGCCGGCTCTTCACGGCCACGGTGGCGCGTTTGCGCGGCACCTACACCTTCAATCGCCGCGCCTTCCTGCGCCTCATCGTCCAGGACGTGGACAACGAGCACGTGGAGGAGGGGCACGTCCACGCCCTCCAGGGATCGGCGCTGTTCTCCTACAAGCTCAACTGGCAGTCGGTCCTCTTCCTCGGCTATGGCGACGACCGCATCGAGGACACCTTCGAGAACCTCCAGCCCGCCCGGCGCAGCGTCTTCCTCAAGCTCTCGTACGCCTTCCAGGGCTGATCCCGCAGCCCCTCCTCCGCCGCGCTACGATGGGCGCATCCCGTGTCCGCCCAAGGAGGGACTTGCCATGACCGCGTCCCTGTCGCAGGAGGAGCGCCGGCGCATCGACGCCTGGTGGCGCGCCGCCAACTACCTCTCCGTCGGTCAGATCTACTTGCTGGACAATCCCCTCCTGCGGGAGCCGCTCCGCCTGCAGCACGTGAAGCCCCGCCTGCTCGGCCACTGGGGCACCACGCCGGGGCTGACCTTCCTCTACGCCCACCTGAACCGCGTCATCGTGCGGGACGATCTGAGCGTGCTCTACATCACCGGCCCCGGACACGGCGGTCCCGGTCTCGTGGCCGCCACCTGGCTGGAGGGGACCTACAGCGAGGTCTACCCCAACGTGTCCCAGGACGGCGAAGGCATGCGCCGCCTCTTCAAGCAGTTCTCCTTCCCGGGAGGCATCCCCAGCCACGTGGCGCCGGAGACGCCCGGATCGATCCACGAGGGGGGAGAGCTGGGCTACGCCATCTCCCATGCCTACGGCGCCGCCTTCGACAATCCCGACCTTCTGGTCGCCTGCGTGGTGGGGGACGGCGAGGCGGAGACCGGCCCCCTGGCCGCGGCCTGGCACTCCAACAAGTTCTTGAACCCGCGGACCGACGGTGCGGTGCTCCCCATCCTCCACCTGAACGGCTACAAGATCGCCAACCCCACGGTGCTCGCGCGCATCCCCCACGAGGAGCTGGCCCAGCTCATGCGCGGCTACGGCTACACGCCCTATTTCGTGGAGGGGGACGAGCCGGGGGCGATGCACGAGGCGATGGCGGCGACCCTGGACCGGGTGGTCCAGGAGATCCGGGAGATCCAGCGCCGTGCCCGCTCCGGCTCGGGTGCGGTGGCGCGCCCGGCGTGGCCCATGATCGTGCTGCGGACGCCCAAGGGGTGGACGGGCCCCAAGGAGGTGGACGGGCTGCCCACCGAGAACTCCTGGCGCTCGCACCAGGTGCCCTTCGCGGAGATGGCAAAGAAGCCCGATCACCTACGCCTGCTCGAGCACTGGATGCGCTCCTACCGGCCGGAGGAGCTGTTTGACGCGGAGGGGAAGCCGGTGGCCGACATCCTCGCCGCCGCTCCCCGGGGAGTCCGTCGCATGGGGGCGAACCCGCACGCCAACGGCGGCCTGCTCCTCAAGGACCTCCGCCTCCCCGACTTCCGCGCCTTCGCCGTGGAGGTTAAGCAGCCGGGCGCGGCCCAGGCCGAGGCCACGCGCGTGCTGGGCCGTTACCTGCGGGACGTGGTGCGCCTGAACGAGGCGGACCGGAACTTCCGCATCGTGGGACCGGACGAGACGGCGAGCAACCGCCTGGGCGCCGTGTTCGAGGAGACGGACAAGGTGTGGCTGGCGGAGACGCTCCCCACCGACGAGCACCTGGCGCTGGAGGGGCGCGTGATGGAGATCCTCTCCGAGCACACCTGCCAGGGCTGGCTCGAGGGCTACCTCCTCACCGGGCGTCACGGCCTCTTCTCCTGCTACGAGGCCTTCATCCACCTGGTGGACTCGATGTTCAACCAGCACGCCAAGTGGCTGAAGACCACGAGCAAGGAGATCGCCTGGCGCCGGCCCATCGCCTCCCTGAACTACCTTCTCACCTCGCACGTCTGGCGCCAGGACCACAACGGTTTCAGCCACCAGGACCCCGGCTTCATCGACCACGTGGTCAACAAGAAGGCGGACATCATCCGCGTCTACCTGCCCCCGGACGCCAACACGCTGCTGGTGGTGGCCGACACCTGCCTGAAGAGCCGCAACAAGGTGAACGTGATCGTGGCGGGGAAGCAGCCGGCACCGCAGTGGCTGGACATGGACGCCGCCGTGAAGCACTGCACGGCGGGGATCGGCATCTGGCCCTGGGCGAGCAGCGACCTGGGGGATGAGCCGGACGTGGTCATGGCCTGCGCGGGGGACGTGCCCACGCTGGAGACGCTGGCGGCGGTGGATCTCCTCCGCCAGCACGTGCCGGACCTGAAGCTCCGGGTGATCAACGTGGTGGACCTGATGACGCTGCAGCCCAAGGAGGAGCATCCCCACGGCCTGTCCGACCGGGACTTCGACATCCTCTTCACCACGGACAAGCCGATCATCTTCGCGTACCACGGCTATCCCTGGCTGATCCACCGGCTCACCTACCGGCGCCGCAACCACAAGAACCTGCACGTGCGCGGCTACAAGGAGGAGGGGACGACCACCACACCCTTCGACATGGTGGTGCGCAACGACCTCGACCGCTTCCACCTGGCGGGGGACGTCATCGACCGCGTGCCCAAGCTCGGGTATCTCGCCGCCTACGCCAAGCAGGTGGTGCGGGACCGGCTGATCGACCACAAGGAGTACATCGCCGAGCACGGCGAGGACATGCCGGAGATCCGCGGCTGGAGCTGGCCCTACCACCAGCAGGAGGACGAGGCCGGTGAGGGCACCGGGGCGCCGCCGGCCAACCCCAGAGCCCGGGTGGAGCCTGGCGCCAAGCCGGCGGAGGAGATGCGGACGCGGAGGTGAGCGTCGCCGAGGTTTGGCGCCCACACCGTTCCGAGCGACGTGGCCGCCGCGTTCGGTCCCCTATCGATCGGGCTGCCGATCGAGCACGAAGAAGACGGCGCCGTCGGGGAAGGAGACGGGCCGCAGCACGTATCCCCCGGAGGCGGACACCCGTCGGAAGAGGTCCCGGTCCATGGGGCTCGCGGCGAGCAGGCCGGGGCGGCGTCCCACCTCGGGGAGCGCGGGGTCGTCCGCCCGGAAGTACCCGCGGTTGATCACGATCAGCGCCGGGCGGCGCGAGAGCACGTAAGCGTTGTCCCACTTCATCAGGCGCCCGCGCCCCGGGGGAAAGGGTGCGTGCGCGATGTGGCGGTCGTTCAGGCCGTACATGTCGATGCAGGGCAGGTCGGAGAAGTAGGGGATGGCGCCCGCCGCCGGGACCGCCACTCGCGTGCCCGGCGGGCGTGTTGTCCGCAGCCACCGGCCCAGGCGCTCGTTCCCCTCCTGGTAGGCGAGGGCGCTGTCCGCCAAGGGGCCGAGCGCCTCCCGGTGCAGGGCCATCGAGGAAAGAGGGACGGAGAGCGCTATCGCGACCGCACCGGCGCCCGCCAGGCGCGGCCCCCCACGAAACAGGAGGCCGACGAGGAAGGCCATCGGCGCCAGCACGCTGGGATAGAACCGGTGCACGCGCAGCCCGTCGTCCCCCACGCTGACGATCCAGACGAGGTGGAGGGCGATGGCGCCCGCCATCACCGCCGCCGCCGGACGCGTTCTTGGCTCGCGGATGCCGGCCGCCGCTCCCAGGGCGGCGGCGACGAGCCAGGGGACGTGCGCTGGGGCGGTCGCGAAGAGGCGCAGGCCGGTCAGCCCCTGCGCCCACAGGGCGAGGCCGCCGCCGGTCTTGACGTAGTACGTGTTGGGGAGAGGTGCCCCGTAGTAGGCCAGCCGCCAGGCGAAGAACGCCGCCAGCGCCAGCCCGGGGGCGGCGTAGGCGGCGAGCCAGCGCACACGCGCGCGCGCGCTCGACCCCTGGAGGAGCCCGACCCCGGCGCCAAGGATCCAGTAGATGAGCCCCTCGGGCCGCGTCAGGGAGGCCAGGGCGAGGAGGGCGGAGGCCGCCGCCGCCCCGGTGGGCTGTGGCTCCGCCAGGGCGAGGAGGACGAGTCCGGCGAAGAGCGCGAGCGCGTACGCGTTCGTCTCCATCCCCGCCGCCGCCCAGATCTGCAGCACCATGCTGGAGCCGAGGAGCAGCGACGCGAGACCGGCGCCGACGTCGGGCACGGCGGCGCGCCGGAGCGCGAGGAAGAGCAGCAGGATGAGAGCCAGGGAGGCAGCGACGCCCGTCCCCTTGGCGACCGGGACCGGGTCGACGTTCAGAAGGACGGCGGCTGCCGACAGGGCCATCCAGGACGGACTGGAGTTCCCCTCGACCCGTTCCCCGGGGTTGAAGACGGGACCCTTCCCCTGGGCCAGGTTCTTCCCGTAGCGGAACGTGATGTAGGCGTCGTCCACCGTGCGCGGCCAGGTTCGGACTGCGCCATAAAGGAGCGCCGCGCAGGCGAGCGTGAGCAGGCCGAACCCCAGACGCCGCATTCCGCGATACCCCGGTTCCCACACGTCGCGTGAGGAAGCGTAGGCGAAAGGGGTCCTCGCTGCCCACGACGATGCCCGGGTAGCGCTGATCACCCGCAAGGATCCGGAGCGATGCGTGCCGAGGCCGCCGCAGCCGAGCCGATTCGCCTCTGGCAGCGCCCCGATTGTAGCCAGTTCACCTCCCCAGGAGGCCGACGACCCTTCCCTCCACCAGGTCGATCCTCTCCGCCTGTGGAGCCGTGGGAAGGCCCGGCATCCGGATGATCTCGCCGAGGAGGGGGACGACGAAGCCGGCGGCGGCCGCCAGGATCACGCTGCGTACCGTGACGTCGAACGCCTCGGGCCGGCCGATGACGTGGGGATCGTCGGAGAGCGAGGTGGGCGTCTTGGCCATGCACACCGGAAGCCCCTGGTGGCCGAGCCGCGCGATCTCCCTGAGGTCGCGCTCGGCGGCGGCGGTGTACTCCACGGCGCGCGCGCCGTACATGCGGCCGGCGACGGTGGCGATCTTCTCCCGCACCGGCGCCCGCAAGTCGTAGAGGGGGGTGAACGGCCGCGACCGGCGCTCCGCGTGCGCCACCACCTCCTCGGCGAGGGCGCGTCCGCCCTCGCCGCCGCGCTGGAACACCGAGGTCTCGGCGCACGGCACGCCGAGATCGCCGCAGGCGGCGCGC
Source organism: Candidatus Polarisedimenticolaceae bacterium (assembly GCA_036274395.1). Classification (GTDB taxonomy): domain Bacteria; phylum Acidobacteriota; class Polarisedimenticolia; order Polarisedimenticolales; family DASUFT01; genus DASUFT01. Next base: position 52,941 of record DASUFT010000063.1, read on the forward strand.
ACGACGGCGATCTCCTCCTCCGAGTCGGCGTCGAACCGGTTGACGGCCACCACCGGGGGCTCGCCGAAGGCGCGGATGTTCTCGATGTGCTTGACCAAGTTGGGAAGCCCCCGCTCCACCGCGGCCGGATCGGGGGTCGCCAGCACCTCCCGGGAGGTCCCGCCGTGCCGCTTGAGCGCGCGCACGGTGGCGACCAGCACCACGGCCGCCGTGTCGAGCCCCGCCGTGCGGCACTTGATGTCGAAGAACTTCTCCGCCCCGAGATCGAATCCGAAGCCCGCCTCGGTCACTACCCAGTCCGCGTGGGCAAGGGCCATCTTCGTGGCGATCACCGAGTTGCATCCGTGGGCGATGTTGGCGAACGGCCCTCCGTGGACGAAGGCGGGGACGCCCTCGGCGGTCTGGACGAGGTTGGGGAGGAGGGCGTCCTTGAGCAGCACCATGATCGCGCCGACGGCCTTGAGATCCGCCGCCGTGACGGGGGCCCTGTCGATGGTGAGGGCCACCAGGAGGCGGGAGAGGCGGGCCCGGAGGTCGGCCTCGTCCTCGGCGAGGCACAGCGTCGCCATGACCTCCGAGGCGGGCGTGATGTCGAAACCGGTCTCCCGCGGCACGCCCTCGAGCACGCCGCCCAGCCCGATGACGACGTGGCGCAGCGCCCGGTCGTTGAGATCGAGCACGCGCCGCCAGAGGACCCTCCGGGGGTCGATGCCCAGGGGGTTGCCGTGGTGGATCGAGTTGTCGAGGAGAGCGGCGAGGAGGTTGTGCGCGGCGGAGACGGCGTGGAAGTCGCCGGTGAAGTGGAGGTTGATGTCGTCGGCGGGGACGAGCACCGCGCGGCCCCCGCCGGTGGCGCCGCCCTTGGCACCGAAGGTGGGGCCGAGCGACGGCTCGCGGAGCGCGAGGCAAGCGTTCTCGCCGATCGCCGCGAGCCCCTGCGCGAGGCCGATGGCGACCGTCGTCTTCCCCTCCCCCGCGTCCGTGGGCGTGATCGCCGAGACCAGCACCAGCTTGCCGGGCGGCCGTGTGGCGGCGGTTCTGGCGGCTGGACGGACCTTCGCCTTGTCGTCGCCGTACAGGACGAGGTGCTCCGCAGGAAGACCCAGGCGGCGCGCCACCTCGATGATGGGCCGGATGCCCCCCATGGAGCGCATGCTATGCCAGGGCGGGCTCGCGCTGAGGGCATGTGCTCGCGCCGGCCTCAGAACCTGCTCTCCTTCACCTTCCGCCCGTGCTTGTCCCACGTGACCCAGACCCCCGACTGCTCCCCATCCTTGAACTCCCCCGTCCGCATGACGCTCCCGTCGCGGCGGAAGAATTCCCACTTTCCGTGCATCCGGCCGCCCTCGAGACGACCCCGGGAGGCGATCACGCCGTTGTCGTAGTACGAGAGCGCCGGGCCGGAGCCGCTCCCGGGCCGGGTGGACAGCTCCTCCAGACGGGCCTTCACGAGCTTCTTCAGCAGCGCAGGAGGGAGCGGCTTGTCCGCGGCGAACTGCACGCCGCCCTTGGATACCTTGTACCGCGCGAGGTCCCTCTCCAGGAGGCCGACCACGGACCCGCTCATGGGGAAATAGGTGCAGTGCGCCTTGAAAGCCGCGAACCCGGCGACGCCCTTCCCGTCCACCTTGAAGCAGGGCATGCCGTAGGACAGGGCCTCTTCCGCGCGCGGCAGGAGGCGGCGCAAGGTCCCGCGCAGCGCGCTCAGGGTCTTGCGCTGCGGTTGCGGCGTCTTCGCCAGATAGGCATCGATCGGCTTGGCGCTCATGCGCACCTCCTCGGCGGAGCGTTTTCGGCAGCGAACCCGATCAGCTCCGCGTTCTTTTCCCTCTCGGTCTGGGGCGACGCTCCAAGAGCTCCAGGTAGCGGAGGTCTTCCCGGTCCTTCTCGCCGTCGCGCATCCGCTTGAGGCGCCGGAGGTCGTGAAGGGACGGCAGAGCGGGGGCGAGTGGATCGCCCGGGACCGCGGCGACCACACGGCGCCGAAACACGGCATCGAAGTCGATCGTCTCGCCATCCAGGTTGGTGAAGCGGCGCACCTTGAACACGTCCACCTTGAGCGTCCCGCCGTACAGGCTGAAGAGGGGACGCATCTCCACCTCGGCCGCGCTCTCCGGGCCCTCAAGCCCCGCCTGCCGGGCGACCCGGAGGAGCTTTCCCACGTTGGCCGGTGCGGGGTCCACCCACAGGTCGTAGTCCATGGTTTGCACAGGAGCGCCGTAGTGGATCAGCGCCTGGCGCCCGATGAGCAGCCAGCGAACTCCGCTCTTGCTCAGCGCGATCAGGAACGGGACGGGATCGACTTCATCCTCGCGCACGGGCGCGCCCCCGGGATCTCGCGAACTCCATCGCCCGCCGCGCGAAACGGCGGCTGCTCTCGGCCGCCTGCGCTCTCTGCGAGGGAGGCAATCCTTCGAACCACGCCAGGTTTTCCTGCCGGGCCTGCTGCTCGGTAGGGAGCCCTTCGCCCGGAAGGGGGCCGCGCAGGAACTCCCAGGCCTGCCGACCAACGGCGCGGGCCAGGGCCTCGATCGTCCGCAGCGTGGGGTTCCTCCGCCCGCGGACGTAGTCCGAGATGACGGCTGGAGTGATCCCCGCTCGCCTCCCCAACGCCGCCTGGGTCGTCCCCAGAGCATCGCACCATTCCCGGATGGGCAGCTTGGCCACCGGGGCAGGTTAGCATAAAAGCGAACAATGCTTGAGTGCCGCCGCAGGGAGAAGATGCGCACGCGCCGCTGGGCTGCGGTGGGGCTGCCGCGCAAGCGACGCCCTCGGTCCGGTTTCCCATGGATCGCTGCCGCGTGATGGGAGTACACCGTGCCCATCGGAGGCGAGACCATGCGGCGGCATTCCCTCGGGTTTCTTGCCGCGGCCACCTGCTTCTCCCTTCTCGGGTGTCACGACGAGGTGGTGGATTCGAACCACCCGCGAATCCTCGCCCAGGAGATCCCGTACACGGCGCTGCCCACGGATCTCGATGAGACCAGGACCTACCTCTACATCCATGGAGAGGCTCAGGATCCGGAGGGGCTGCTTCGATGGCTGTGGAGCCGAGGCGTGCATCCGCGCCGAGCCTGGCAGCCGCTCCAGAACCCGGAGGACATCTGCCTCCTGAGCCTGCCCAATCCGAGCTTCACCGTGGAGCTCGACACTCCCCATGCCCGGATGGCCGATTACCACTTCTGGGCCTCCACCCGGGGATTGAAGTGCGCATCCCACTGGATGAGCTATCAGGTGCTGGAGTAAGGAGGGACCCATCATGCGCCGCACGAGCTGCTGGATGACGATCGTCGTCGCCGCGGCCACCATCCTGCTTGCCTGCGGCGGAGGCGATGGCGTGCTGCAGGTGCCGGCCCCCGCCACGGATGACACACCCAACATCGTCGCCGAGGAGATCGCGGTGACCGAGCTGCCCGGCCAGTTCGACACGTCACGGACGTTCCGCCTGGACAGAGCAAACCTGGAGGATCCGGAGGGGTTGCTGCGACAGCTCTGGGCCGTGGGAATCCGGTCCCGGAGGGCGTGGCAGCCGCTCGACGATCCCAGCTACTGCATGGACATTCTGGGACCGACCTTCACGGTGGAACTCGAGGCCGACGATCCGCGCATCGAGGCGTACGGCTTCTCGCGGGGAGAGGGACGTCTCTTCTGCGCGGGCACGCTGATGGAGTACACCATCACGGCGGAGCGCCAGGCGCGGTAAACCTGTCCGGCGCTACCATGGCGCGGCCATGAGCGAGATCACCGCCGATCAGCTGAAGGATCAGCTGGGAGCCGCCACCGCCCCTCCCTTGGTCCTCGACATCCGCCCTCCCGCCGAATACGAGGCCTGGCACATCGAGGGGGCGATCAACCTCCCCGTGTACGACAGCCTCAAGGCCGGAAACGTGGAAGCGGCGGTCGAGGCCTTCCAGGGATTGCCGCAGGATCGGCCGCTCGTCGCCGTCTGCCGCGCCGGCTTCATCTCCCAGAAGGCCGCCCACATCCTGGAGCGCATGCACCGGCAAGCCGCGAGCCTGCAGGGCGGGATGCGCGGGTGGGGTGCTGTCTGGACGGAAGCCCGTGTGCCGCTGTCCTCCGCGCCGTCGGCGACGCTGCTCCAGGTGCGCCGCAACGGCAAAGGGTGCCTGTCCTACGTGCTGGTCGATGGTGAGGAAGCGGCGGTGGTCGATCCCAGCGTGTCCACCGACGCCTACCTGGCGCTGGCGGCCAGGCACGGCGCGCGGGTGACCAAGGTCCTGGAGACCCACGTCCACGCCGATCACCTCTCCCGCGCCCGGGACCTGGCGCTGCGCAGTGGGGCGGAGCTGATCTATCCGCAGAACGATCGCGTCACCTTCCCCTACCGGCCGGTGCACGACGGGGACCGGCTGCGCGTGGGCGCGGTGGACCTCGAGGTCCTCGCCACGCCCGGCCACACCGGCGAGAGTGTCTGCTACAGGATCGGGGACGACGCCCTGCTCACGGGGGACACGCTCTTCACCTCCGCGGTGGGGCGGCCCGACCTGGAGAAGGGGAACGCCGGCGCCGAGTCCGGCGCCCACACGCTCTGGGCGAGCCTCCACCGGAAGCTCGAGGGACTGCCGGGGAGTCTGCGCGTGCTCCCGGCGCACCACGCCACCGCCATCGGCTTCGATGGGACCCCGCTGTCGGCGACCCTGGCGGAGCTGCGGGAGCGTGTGGAGCTGCTGAAGGTTCCCGAGGACGCGTTCGTGGCCACCGTGCTGCGCAGCCTCCAGGCCAAGCCGCCGAACTTCGCGATGGTGATCGCGGTGAACGAGGGCAAGGCGGGCCTGGAGGGGATCGACCCCCTGGACATCGAGGCCGGGCCGAACCGCTGCGCGGTGGGGTGAGCAGCGAGCCGCGTTAACGGGAGGCGCCGCTCCACGTAATGCAACCAGGATGAACGCACTCGCCTTCGTTGCCCTGGCGGCGCTGACCGCGGGCTCCCCCACCGAGCGCAACCTCGCCTACGGCACCCATCCCAGGCAGCGCCTGGACCTCGTCGTTCCCGAGACGAAGGGCTTCCCCACCGTGGTGTTCGTGCACGGAGGCAGCCTCAGCACCGGGGACAAGGCCGACGAGGACTACGGGAAGGTCTGCCGCGCGTTTCCCGCCGCGGGGATCGCCTGCGCAAGCGTGAACTATCGGCTGGCGGCGGATGCCGGCTGGCCGGCGCAGGCCGAGGACGTCGCCACGGCCTTGACCTGGGTGCGCGCGCACGTCGCCGCACGGGGCGGGGATCCGGATCGTCTCTTTCTTCTCGGGCACAGCGCGGGAGCCATGCTGGTGGCCCTGGTGGGGACGGAAGGGACCGCTCACGTGCGCGGGGTCGTCCCCGTGGGCTCGGTCATGTGGGACGAAGAGGCGGAGCGGGTGCTGAAGACCCATTCCCGCGAGGAGGTGGAGGCGGCGTTTGCGCGCAGCCCCGATAACCGGATGTACGCGAGCCTCGACGCCTACCTCGACCACTGGCCGATCCGGCACGTGCGTGCCGGCATGCCTCCCTTCCTGTTCCTCGTCGCCGAGGAGGAGCAGGAGCACCCTCCGGTGCTGCGCACCAACCGAGCCTTCGTCGAGCGGGCGCGCGCGCTGGGGAACCAGGCCGATCTGATCGTCCTGCCGCACCGCACGCACATGAGCGCCATCCGCGGCCTGCACCTCCCCGGCGATGAGGTCTTCGCGATCGTGCGAGACTTCGTCCTGGGGAAGAAACCGTGACGGGGGACACGATCCGGCTCGGGCGCTTCTGCACGCTGTACCTGGCAGAGGATGGAGCCTACGCGCTCCTCGAGCACACGCTGGAGCCGGGAGTGATGGGGATGCCCCCCCACCGGCACTCCAGGGAGGACCTGCGGTCCTACGTGTTCGAGGGCTCCCTGACGGTCTGGGAGGAGGGTGCGACGCGCACGTGCCGCACCGGCGAGGTGGTGGCCAAGCCCCGTGGACGGTGGCACACGTTCTGGAACGCCGGGCCCGAGCGGCTGCGCTTCCTGGAGGTGATCTCGCCGCCGGCGTTCGCCTCCTATTACCGTGAGATGGGCGCCATCCTCGCCGAGCCCGGGCCGCCCAACTGGGCGGCCCTGGGTGAGCTGGCCGCGCGGTACGGCCTGGAGATGGACTTCGCGATCGAGGAGGCCCTCGCGGCGGAGCACGGCGTCCAGCTGGGCTGAGAACCTTTTCCTCCGGAATCCGTTACATCTTGCGGGCAAAGGGGGTCAGGCACTTCCATTTCCATTCCCCCTCCTGCGCTCCGAGCGAAATGGAAATGGAAGTGCCTGACCCCTTCTGATCACGGAGTCGCCATGCTCGAGCTGCAGGATCTGGTGAAGGTGTACCCGGGGCCGGTGGCCGCGCTGCAGGGAGTGCGGCTGACGATCGGTCAGGGGATGTTTGGCCTCCTGGGCCCGAACGGCGCGGGGAAGACCACGCTGATGCGCGTGGTGGCCGGTTTGCTCGAGCCCACCTCAGGACGCGTGGTCCTGGACGGAGAGGACGTCACGGAGAAGCCGCAGCGCATCTGGGCGCGCCTGGGCTACCTGCCCCAGGAGTTCGGCTTCTACCCGCACCTCACCGGGCAGGCCATGCTCGCGCACCTCCTGGCGCTCAAGGGCGTGGACGCTCCCGGCGGGATGAAGAAGCTGGTGGGCGAGCTGCTGGAGCGCGTGAACCTGAGCTTCGCCGCCAAGCGCAAGGTCAAGACCTATTCGGGCGGCATGCGCCAGCGCCTGGGCCTGGCCCAGGCCATCGCCGGCAATCCACGCCTCATCATCGTGGACGAGCCCACCGCCGGGCTCGATCCCGAGGAGCGGTTCCGCTTCTACCGCCTGCTCGCCGAGCTGGCGTCCGATCGCATCGTGATCCTCTCCACGCACATCGTGGAGGACGTGTCGGTCCTGTGCTCCAAGTTCGCCGTCATCCGGCAGGGGCGCGTGGTCGCGCTCACCACGCCTGCCCAGGCCCGCGCCCTGATCTCGGGCCGCATCTACCAGGGGACCGCGGCCACCCCGGCGGACCTGTCGGCCATCGCGCTTGGCCGGCACGTCACCCAGTCCATCCTCGTGGAAGGCCGGCATCAGCTGCGCCTGTTCGAGCCCGAGGGGGATGCCCCCGACGGGTTCCACCCCGTGGAGGCGAGCCTGGAGGACGCCTACTTCGTGCTCACCCGCGACGACGTCGGTCGCGAGCTGCCGGCATGAGTTTCCGACGGCTGGGCATCGTGTTCCGGACGGAGCTGGCCTTCCAGGCCAAGCGCCCCATGACCTGGATCCTGGTGCTGATCCTCGCCTTCCTGATCTGGGGCCTCTCCTCGGGAGGCGTGCGCATCCAGAGCGGCGACGCCTCGGTGGGCGGCTCCAAGGCCTGGATCACCTCCCAGTTCGCCGTGGCCATGACGGTGTCCATCACCGTCTTCCTCTTCTACTCGTTCTTCGTGGCCGTCGCGGCGGGGATGGCCGTCATCCAGGACGATGAGGGCAAGGTGGGAGAGCTGCTCCAGGCCACGCCCCTCACGCCCCACGAGTACGTCTGGGGGAAGCTGCTGGCCATCGTCACCGCCTACGCCGGTGTGCTCCTGCTGCAGCAGCTCTTCTCCATGTTCTTCTACCACCTGGTGCCGAACGCCAAGGCGGACGAGATCCGCGGGCCCTTCTTGCTCTCGGCCTATCTCGTCCCCGCGCTCGCCTTCGGCTTGCCCATCCTCGTGTTCACGGCCCTCACCTCGTTCGCCGTTGGCCTGCGCCGCCGGCGCCCCATCCTCGTCTTCGTGCTGCCGGTGGCGATGCTGCTGGTCTGCATCTTCTTCCTCTGGGAGTGGTCGCCGACCTGGCTGGCGCCGGCCTGGAACAAGCTCCTGATGGGCCTCGACCCCGCGGGCTTCCGCTGGCTGAACGAGATGCACCTCAAGCTCGACCGCGGCGTCGACTTCTACAACAAGGCCGCCATCCCCTTCGACGCCGTGTTCTGGATCAGCCGGGTGGGGCTGCTCGGCCTGGCCCTCCTCAGCGTCGTCCTGGCGGAGCGGCACTTCGCGCGCACCCTGCGCGGGCAGCAGCCGGTGGCGGCGAAGCGGCGCCTGCTGGCCGCGGCGGCGGCCGGTACGGCGGCTCCTCCAGCGCAGCCGGAGATCGCGACGCGCTCTCTGCGCGAGCTGCGCATGACCAGCGGCGCCGTGAGCTTCTGGCGCGGCACCCGGGAGAGCCTGCGCGTGGAGCTGCGGGAGCTGCGCAGCTCTCCGGGGCTCTACCTCTTCGTTCCCCTGATTCTCCTGCAGACCCTGGGGAGCGTGGCTTCCACCCTGGGGCCCTTCGGCACCTTCGTCCTGGCCACCCCCGGCGGCACCGCCCTGCGCATGATGAACACCCTGTCCCTCCTGGTCTGCCTCCTCCTCCTCTTCTACACGGTGGAGTCGCACCAGAGGGAGAAGAACACCGGCTTCGCGTCCATCGCCGACGCCACGCCGGTGGGCACGGCCGCCATGTTCCTCGGCAAGTCGCTGGCCAACGCCCTGGTCGGCGTGGCGGTCCTGGTCGCCTGCTTCCTCGGCGCTGCCGCGGTGATCCTCTACCAGGGCCAGATCCCGGTGAAGCTGTCCCCCTTTCTCCTGGTCTGGGGAGTCGTCCTGCTCCCTACCTTCCTGGTGTGGACCTGCTTCATCACCGCCGTGGTGGCGGTCACGCGCAACCGCTACGCGACCTACGTCGTCGGCCTGCTGGTGATGATGGCGGGCGGCTACTTCCAGTTCCGCGACAAGATGAACTGGGTCTTCAACTGGAACCTGTGGAACGCGCTGCGCTGGAGCGACCTGGGCACGTTCGAGCTCGACCGCACGGCGCTGCTGCTGAATCGCCTGCTCGTGCTCTCGCTGGCCGTGTTCTTCGTGGTGGTGGCGGTGCGGTTCCATCGCCGCCGCGATCCCGACGCCGTGCGCTTCCTCCACCGGCTCCGCCCCCGCGCCCTCCTGCGCACCGGCCTGGCCCTGCTCCCCTTCGCCGCCGTGCCCCTCGCCCTGGGAACCACCCTCGGACTGTGCGTGCACCGCGGCCCCCAGTCGGAAACGGCAAGGAAGAAGGCCCACGACTACTGGAAGCAGAACCTGGCCACCTGGAAGGATGCGCCGCAGCCGGAGATCGTGGACCTCGATCTCGACCTCACGCTCGCGCCCGAGCGGGGCCACTTCGCGAGCAAGGGACGATACACGCTCTCGAACTTCCACCAGGCGCCGCTGCGCGCCTTCGCGCTCACCGGCGGCCGTCACTGGTCGAAGCCCACCTGGACCCTGAACGGCAAGCCCTGCAAGCCGGAGGACCGCACCTCGCTCTTCGTCTTCACCCCCGAGCGGCCGATGGCTCCGGGCGAGACGGCGGTGGTGGGCTTCTCCTTCGAGGGCGACTTCCCCCAGGGGATCAGCAAGAACGGCGGCGGAGCCGGCGAGTTCATCCTCCCCTCCGGCGTCGTGCTCACCGCCTTCGGGCCCTCCTTCCTCCCCGTGGTCGGCTACGACGAGTCGATCGGCGTGGAGGAGGACAAGAACCGCTACGAGCCCAGGGTCTATCCCGACGACTTCTACGTCGGTCGCACCGAGGCTGCGTTCGGCAGCGGCTCCGCCTTCACCGCCCGCGTCGCCATCACCGGGCCCGCCACCTACCGCTACAACTCGGTGGGCGTGCTCGAGTCCGACGTGGTCAAGGGGAATCGGCGCACCACCGTGTGGCGGACCGATCGCAAGGTCCGCCTCCTCAACGTCGTGGCCGGCAAGTGGAAGGAGGCGCGGGGGGAGGGGACCGCCATCTACTACCACGCCGCGCACGAGACGAACATCCCCGAGCTGCTGGCGGGCCTGGACGGGGCCCGCAAGTACTACTCCCAGTGGTTCCGCACGTTCCCCTGGAAGGAGCTGAAACTCTCCGAGTTCCCCGGTCTCGCCACCTACGCGCAGGGGTTCCCCACCAACATCACCTTCTCCGAGGCCATCGGCTTCCTCACGCGGCAGGAGAAGACGGGGAACGCCCCCTTCACCATCGCCGCCCACGAGGCCGCCCACCAGTGGTGGGGGAACATGGTGCTCCCCGGCAAGGGTCCGGGCGGGGACCTCCTCTCCGAGGGCATGTCCCACTTCTCCACCATCCTGCTCATCGACCAGGTGAAGGGGGCGTCCGCGCGCATCGAGTTCTGCAAGCGCATCGAGGAGAGCTACGGGGATGCGCGCCAGGTGGACTCCGAGCGCCCCATGGTGAAGATCGACGGCTCGCGTCCCGGGGACGGCACCGTCACCTACGACAAGATGGGCTGGGTGATGTGGATGCTCCTGCAGCAGATGGGGCGAGACCCCCTGCTGCGGGGCCTCCACGACTTCCAGGATGCCTACGCGGAGAACCCCGACCACCCGGTGCTGCAGGACCTGACCGGGTTCCTGCGCCCCTACGCTGCCGATCCCGCCGCCTACGACGCCTTCGTCCGGCAGTGGTTCCACGAGGTGGTCGTCCCCGAGTACGTGCTGACCGACGCCTCCCGGGCCGCCGTGGGCGGAGGCTGGGACGTCACCGCCAGGGTCACGAACCGTGGCTCCGCCACCATGCCGGTGGAGGTGGCGGCGGTCACCGGGGACCGCTTCGACGAGAAGGGCGCGCCCAGGCCCGGCTACCGGGAGGCGCGCGCGGCGGTGAAGCTGGGCAAGGGAGAGTCCCGGCAGGTGCGCATCCACTGCCCTTTCCGCCCCGAGCGGCTGGTGGTGGACCCGGACGTGAGGGTGCTGCAGCTCCGGCGGAACACGGCGGTGGCGAAGCTGACGGGGTGAGCCCTATGCTTGCTGCACGCGCATGCTTTTCGCTCGTTCCGTCCGGATCCTCGCAATCATGGCGGCGGTCGGCCTCGCGGGCGTGCTGCGCGCAGCCGACCCGGTGCTGGAGGCACGGGTGCGGCAGGCGGTGGACGTCACCTACGTCCACGGCATGACGGACGCCATCGCCGAGGCCGAGGTGGGGCGCCAGGGCCTCCCCCTGCTGCTCCAGCTCCTGTTCGAGCCGGACCTGCCGCGGAGGGACAACGTGGTGGCCTTCCTCGCCCATCTCGATGGGGAGGGGATCACCCCACGGCTGCGCGCGTTCCTCGATCAGAGTCCGGGACCGCTGGACCGGCCGGAGGAGGAGCGGGCGCTGCTGCTGGTGCCGCTGGCGCTGGCGCGCCGCGCCGCTCGGGGAGATGCAGAGGCCATGGCCGTGCTGAACCGCCTGGTGCAGCCCGGCCTCTCGGCGGCGGAGCGCCCGGGCCCGTCCTCCCTGGCACCGCTCCTTCGCTCCCAGGCCGAGCTGGGGCTCGCCCGCATGAGCGACCCCGCCGCGCTCCGGGGAACGACCCCGCCGGAGCCCTCGGTGGCGGCGGCCTTCGACACGAACACGCGCACGCACCGGACCGCGTGGACGGTGGCCAACCACGTGGACACGCCGAGCAAGGTGACGGCGACGCAGGCCGATCAGATCACGGCCCGCGCTTCCGTCGTTGCCCAGACCGCCGATTTCCCCGAGGACGTCGCCTGCTGCACCGGCTTCGTGCGTGGCGGCACGGTGGGGACCTTCGGCACCTCCGGCGACGGGCGCGATTCGATCGACAACGACACCGAGCTGCAGGCCGTTCTGAACGTCTCGGTGGCCCGCATCAAGGTGGTGCGGGTGATCAACCAATGCGCCGGACCAGGCACCAACATCATTGGTTGCTCGTACACCCCAGGCTTCGGCATGGCGGTCGTCCGCGTCAGCTCCAACGAGGGCATCCTCTGGCTCCACGAGTACGGGCACAACGCCGGTCTCGACCACGTGAGCCAGATCAACAACGTGATGAACCCCTTCCTGGTCGCGAGCGCCCTGGGGCTGAACCAGGCCCAGTGCAACGCGCTCCACCAGCCTCCGTCCCTCACGCAGGCCAACCCCCAGGACGTGGGGGCCTGCGCCACCCAGGACACCTGCCAGGACCGGGACGGGGACGGCTACGGGAACCCGGGAAGCTCCCTCTGTCCCGGCGGGTCGGCCACCGACTGCAACGACACCAATGCCAACGTGAACCCCGCCCGCCGCGACCTCTGCAACGGGGTGGACAACGACTGCAACGGGCGGATCGACGACGACGCCATCTGCAGCACCTTCGACGTGAACGGAGACGGCCGCGTCTCCGGGGCGGAGCTGACCTGGATCGGCCGCGCCTTCGGCGCCTGCTCCGCCAGCCAGGCGTGGTGGTCCAGGGCGGACTACGATCTCGACGGCTGTGTGGACGGGGACGACCTGGCCATCCTCTCCCAGGCCTGGAACTGCACCGGGTCGGCGTCCATCTGTCCCTGAGATCGAGGAGGGCGCATGCGCGCTGCCGTCTCCCTCTTGACCGCGATCCTGCTCGTGTCCTCCGGTTGCGGCGGCGGGGACGGCGGCGGCGGTGCGGCCGCCGCGCCCTGCCTGAGCTTCGTCGGCCTTCAGGCGCCGGCGGCGGGCCGGGTGGTGGCGCGGCTGGCGGCGGGGGGGAGCTGCGCCGCCCGCGCGGTGGAGCTCGTGGTCACCGACGTCTCCGACGTGTTCGGCGCCCAGTTCGTCCTGACGTTTGATGCCACCAAGGTCTCCTACGCGGGCGCCTCCTCCCAGGGCTCCTTCCTCACCTCGGGTGGGGCGCAGGTGAGCGTGCAGGAGGGCGGTGGCGGTGGGAGCGTGAGCGTCGGGATCTCACGCATCGGGGTGAGCACCGGCGTGAACGTGACCGGCTCCCAGGTGCTGATCCGGCTCAACTTCGCGCCGGTGGCGGCGGGCGCGAGCACGCTTTCCCTCGGCAGCGCCATTCTGTTCGGAAGCCAGACGCCGCCCCAGCCCAAGCCGGGGCTCACCTGGTCGGGCGGGAGCTTCACCATCCAGTGAAGGGCCAGTGAGGGGCGGGGCCGTCCTCGTTCACGGGCGCGGGGCCACCGCGGAGAGCATCCTCTCGCTGGTCCCGGAGCTGGCGGTCCCCGATCTCGCCTACGTGGCGCCGCAGGCGCCCGGGAACACCTGGTACCCGGAGAGCTTTCTGGCGCCGATCGAG
>DASUFT010000064.1:0-73872 GCA_036274395.1 Candidatus Polarisedimenticolaceae bacterium
ACCAGGAGGCCGATGGGCGGCATCAGGACGTCGTCCACCAGCGACTTCACGATCGTCCCGAAGGCGGCGCCGATGATGACGCCGACCGCCAGGTCGATGACGTTCCCCCGCATCGCGAATTCCTTGAACTCCTTGAGCATGCTCTCCTCCTCCTGCTTCAGGCGTCTTCCAGCCAGCCGTCCTCGGGCTCGCTCTCCACGTGGATGCGCCGCGCGTCCTCTCCCAGGTCCTCGAACCGCACCGTGGTCGCCCCGCGGCGGAGATGCCCGGGGAGACGCTCTCCCCACTCCACCACGACCACGCCTCCGGCCTGCAGCATGTCCTCGATGCCCAGGGCGCCCATGTCGGCGTCCGCCTCCAGGCGGTAGAGGTCGGCATGGAAGAGAGGGAGCCTTCCGCCCCGGTATTCCTGCACCAGGGTGAACGTGGGCGAGGAGACCTCCGCCTCCGGGATCCCCAACCCCACCGCCACGCCGCGCGCGAACACCGTCTTCCCCGCGCCCAGCTCCCCCTGCAGCACCACCAGGCTCCCTCCCCGCAGCGCCTTCCCCGTGCGCCGCCCCAGGGCGAAGGTCTCGTCCTCGCACAGCGAGAAGACGGTGCGGGCGGCACCACTCACCGCAGCGCTCGCAGGGCGGCGGGCAGGCGCGCGGCCAGGTCGGAGGCGATCAGCCCCTCCTCTCCCAGCGCGGAAGCTGCGCGGTCGCCGGCGTCGCCGTGCACGAAGGCGGCGAGACGCGCGGCGTCGAAGGGCGGAAGGCCACGGGCCAGGAAGGCGCCCACCACTCCCGTGAGCACGTCCCCGGTCCCGGCGGTGGCCATCCCCGGGTTCCCGCTGCCGTTGACGGCGGCCCGCCCGTCCGGGGCCGCCACCACGGTCCGCCTCCCCTTGAGCAGCACCACCGCGCCCGTGTCGGAAGCCAGCGCCCGCGCGTGCCCGAGCCGGTCGGCCTGGATCGCCGCCGCCGTGGTCCCGCGCAGGCGCGCCGCCTCTCCGGGGTGGGGCGTGAGCACGCGCGGGGCGTCGCTCCTGAGCCGCGCGATGGTGCTCACGTTGAGGGCGTCGGCGTCGAGCACCATGGGGGTCCGCAGGTGCGCCAGCAGCACCTCGACCCGCGCGCGCACGTCGTCTCCGGTTCCCAGCCCGGGCCCGACCGCGAGCGCGTCGCGGTTCTCCGCCAGGGTGCGCGCCGCCTCCGGAGCAGGCGGGAGCGGCACCGTCATGACCTCCGCCTGCTGCACGGCGATCTCGCCGCGCACCTCGGACGGGCAGGCCACGGTCACCAGTCCGGCTCCCCCGCGCAGCGCGCCGCGCGCGGCCAGCACCGCCGCGCCCGCCTTTCCCATCGAGCCGGCCACCAAGAGCACGTGGCCGAAGGTTCCCTTGTGGGCGCTTGCCGGCCGCGCCGGGAGGATCCGCGCCGCCTCCACGGCGTCGGTCCAGGTCAGGGTGGCACCCTCCTCGGCCACGAGCGCGTCGGGGATCCCGAGGTCCACCACCGACCAGCGGCCGGCGTGCTCGGCGGCGGGATCGAGCACCAGGCAGGGCTTGGGGCGGCACAGCGTGTACGTGCGCGCGGCCACCGGGATCCCACCCGGGACGGCGCCTCCGTCGGCGTCCAGGCCGGAGGGGAGATCGACGGCGACGATCTCGGCGCCACGCGCGGCGAGTGCAGCCAGCGCCACGGCGAGCAGCCCGCGCGGTCCGCCCTCCACCCCGGTGCCCAGCAGAGCGTCCACCACCAGGGCGGCGGGGGAGAGGGAGGACGCCCAGGCCGCCCACCCGGCATCGTCCTCCACGTGCCGCAAGGGAAGAGCGAGCGCGCGCGCACGCGCCAGCTGCACCGCGGCATCCGGGGAGAGCGCGTGCGCCGGAGCCAGCACGGCGGCCTCCACCCGGTGCCCGGCCAGTGCGAGGTGACGCGCCACCACCAGACCGTCGCCGCCGTTGTTCCCCTTGCCGCAGAGGATCCGCACCGGACGGCGCGCCAGGTCCGGAATGTCCCGGCTCATCGCCTCCGCGATGCCGCGTCCCGCCGTCTCCATGAGCTGGAGCGAGGGGATGCCGCCCTCGATGGCGCGCCGGTCCACACGGCGCATCTGAGCGGCGGTCAGGATCTCCACGGCCGGCATCGTACCGCGCCCACCATTAAGATGGGCGGCCATGCGGCGGCTCACGCTCGGTGTTCTCTCCCTCTCGCTCTGCGCCTGCGGCCGGCTGGCCCAGTACGGCGATCCCCGCCTGCGCCCGCAGGCGGAGACGGCGGTGGCCTCCACGCCCGAAGAACGGGAGGTCACGGGAAAGGGAACCGTCCGGCGCGTGGACGAGGACGGAGGCTTCTGGGGCGTGCGCGCCGACGACGGCCGCGGCTACCGTCTCGCGGATCTCCCCCCCGTCTACCAGAAGGACGGAACCCGCATCCGTTTCCACGGCCGCCTGCTCGGGCCCCTGGACCCCGCTGCCTGGCGCACCGTGATCGAGCTCATCGACGTGTCGGGCGTGTAGGGCGATGCCGCTTCGCTTCCTCACCGCCGGGGAGTCGCACGGACCCGCGCTCACCGTGATCGTGGAGGGCCTCCCCGCCGGGCTCCTGGTGGACCGCACCGCCATCGACCGCGACCTCCGCCGGCGCATGGGGGGGTACGGCCGCGGCGGCCGGATGAAGATCGAGAACGATCGGGTGGAGGTGCTGGGGGGCGTGCGTCACGCCCGCACGCTGGGCTCCCCGGTGGCGCTGCTCGTGCGCAACGTCGACCACGCCCGGTGGACGGAGGCCATGCGCACCGACGGCAGCCCACCCGGGGATGCCGCCGCCGCCCGACGCGTGACCCGGCCCCGGCCCGGGCACGGCGATCTGGCGGGCGCCCTCAAGTACCAGACGCACGACGCCCGGGACGTGCTGGAGCGGGCCAGTGCGCGGGAGACGGCGGCGCGCACCGCGGCGGGCGCGCTGGCCCGGGCGCTCCTCGCCTCGCTGGACGTTACCGTGACCAGCCGCACGGTGGCGGTCGCGGACGTGGTGGCCCCGGAGGTGGACGACGACCTGCGCGCGCTGCTCGCCCTCCCGGACGAGGCTCCCTTCCGCTGCCCCTCCACCGAGGTCTGTGCGCGCATGGCGGCCGCCGTGGACGCGGCGCGCCAGGCGGGAGACTCGGTGGGTGGCGTGTTCGAGGTGCTCGCGCGCGGGGTGCCTCCCGGCCTGGGGAGCCACGTGCACTGGGATCGCCGCCTGGACGCGCGCCTGGGGGGGGCCATCCTGTCCATTCCTGCGGTGAAGGCGGTGAGCGTGGGGGAGGGGATCGAGAGCGCCACCCGCCGCGGCAGCGCGCAGCACGACGCCATCGGGTACGACGCCGCGGCCCGCCGGTTCGTCCGTCCCACCAACCGCGCCGGCGGGATCGAGGGTGGGATGTCCAACGGCGAGACCGTGCGGGTGCGCGGCTACCTCAAGCCCCTGTCCACGCTCCCCCGTCCCCTTCCTTCCGTCGACCTGGTGACCAAGGAGGCGAGGGAGGCGGACGTGGAGCGTACGGACACCATCCCCATCGTGGCCGCGGGCGTGGTGGGGGAAGCGATGACCTGCCTGGTGCTGGCGGACGAGATGCTGGTGAAGTTCGGCGGCGACCACCTCGAGGAGACGCGCCGCAACCTGCACGGCTACCGCGCCGCCCTCGCCAGCTTCTGAGCCCCGGGGAAAAAGAAAAGGGCGATGGCCGGAGCCATCGCCCTCGAGGTCGGCCGCCGCGTTCTCCCGTCAGGGAGGTGGGCAACGCGGCCACCAACTCGGACCCCGGCGCCGGCGCGTGACCCCCCCGAGTGGCCGGCAGTCGGGATCCTTTGAGACGGCCGGGAATTTACGGTGACGTTACGAACAAGTAAAGGTCGCCCTTAGGACGGCGCTTCGCTTTCTTAGGACCGATTTGGAGGTGACGCGGACGGCGTGAGACCGCCGTCCGCCTTCAACGGGCGCTGCTCGCTCGCCCCGGCCGAACGCGGCCCAGGCACGGGTCGAGACAAAATGGGTGGGTACGGAGCGGGCCGCCTTCCCCGAGAGGTCGGCGGACGGAGGTAGGAGGGCACGGCCGCGAGGGCCGCCCCAGGCAGGGTTGGAAACGGGTCGTCATCCACCCGGGGAGAGCGAGCAGCGTCCGTCTGCGAGACGTTCGGGCCACGAACCCTCCGGAAGAGATCCTTGGGGAACCGGGCGAACCCTACCGGAGGTTGTACGGGAATGTCAATAGGGGACTGCAAGATCATGGGGTCGATCGGGTCGGATGTCCACGATGTGGGGGTCGAGCTGGAGATCGACGGGCTCGCGGCCGGAGGGCGGGGGGTGGCGCGCCGCGAGGGCCGCGTGTGGCTCGTGACGGGCGGGCTACCCGGGCAGCGGGTCCTGGCGCGCGCACGGCGCACCCACGCGCGCTGGATCGACGGGGACGTGCTGCAGGTCCTGAAGGCTTCTCCCCTGGAGCGGCCTGCCCCGTGCCCGTTCCACGCCTCCTGCGGCGGGTGCGCCTGGATGCAGCTCCCGGAGCAGGCGCAGCGCGCCTGGAAGCGGCAGGTCGTGCGCGATGCCCTCGCCCGCCTCGCGCATCTCCCCGACGTCCCGGTGGAGGAGACGCTGGCCTCCCCTCTCGCCCTCGGCTACCGGAACAAGATCGAGCTGACCTTCGGGAGATCTCCCGAGGGCACGCCGGTCCTGGGCTACCACCCGCCGGGGGACGCACGGCGCGTCGAGGACGTCGCCGCCTGTCTCCTGGCCGACGAGGCGATGAACCGGGTGGTCGCCTGTGCGCGGGCGTTCTTCCTCGAGGGCGAAGGGGCGGCGGACCCGGCGCTGACCCAGCCGGCGGAGCCGCTGCGCCTGGTGATTCGCCGGTCGCGGAGCGAGGCGCGGCTCCTCGCCGCCCTCCGCGGGGCCCCCGGACCTTTCCCCTCCGCCCGCGTGTTCGCGAAGCGTCTCGGGCACGAGGTGCCCGAGGTGGCCGGCGTGGTGCGTCTGCTGGCCGAGCCTGGCCGGCGCGGCGGGACCCGGGTGGAGGCTCTGGCGGGGCAGAGCTTCCTGCGGGAAGCGATGGGAGGGATCTCCTTCGAGGTACCCGCGGCGAGCTTCTTCCAGGTGAACCCCGGGGCCGCCGAGACCCTGCTCCGGGAGGTTCTCTCCGCCTGTGGGCCGGTGCGGGATCGAACCGCGCTCGAGCTGTACGGTGGCATGGGTGTCTTCGGGCTGGCGCTGGCGCGGGCGGGCGCACGCGTCGGCGTGCTCGAGGCCGACCGGGACGCGGTGGCGGCCGGCATGCGTGCCGCAACGGAGGCCGGCCTGCCCGCGCGCTTCGTCCGGGGAGACGTGCTCCGCTCCCTCCGCGAGCGCGGCGGGACGCCGGTGGACCTCGTGCTCGCCGATCCTCCGCGCACGGGGTTGGGACCCGGTGTGGCGGCGGAGGTCGCGGCTCTGGCGCCCGCCCGCATCGTCCTCGTCTCCTGCGACCCCGCGACCCTGGCGCGCGACCTCGGCGCGCTGCATGCCCGAGGGTACGCGGTGCAGCGGGTCGTGCCGGTGGACCTGTTCCCCCAGACCCCCCACGTGGAAGCGGTGTCCACGCTGGCCCGCCAGCCCGCGGCCTAGGGGATCGGACCTCCCGCCAGGGCCGCCACCACCGCCTCGGTGAGGAGCGTCCGGTTCACGTAGAACCGCAGGTCGCCGCGCAGACGCTCGAGGGCGGGGAGCAGGGCCGCCAGCCGCGCCCGGCCCAGGCGCGCGCCCAGGGCGCGCAGCCGGCCTGCCTGATCGGCGTGCAGGAGCGCATCTCCTCCCCCCTCCCCGGCCACCGCCCGGGCCGCGTCCCGCAGCAGCGCCTGGGCGAGATCGAGCCGCTCCAGGAAGGCGTCCTCGTCCTCCTTGGGAGCGAACGCCGACACCAGCCCGGGCAGGTCCGCGAGGGATGTGGGCCCGGTGGCCGCCTTCTCCACGGCGGAGAGGACGGTGTCCCGCAGCGTGCGCAGGGCCGCGGTGTCCCCGGTCAGGGCGCGCCCGGGGGCCCCGCCGGCGAGGGCAGCGCGGACGAGCGCGTCGTCGCCGGCCACACCGCGCCGCTGCAGGGCCTCGGCCAGCGCGCGCACCGGCATGGGCGCGAAGCGCACGGGGAGACAGCGCGAGCGCACGGTGGGCAGGAGGAGGTGTGCCCGCGCGGTGATGAGCACGAGGAGAGCGCGGCCCGGCGGCTCCTCCAGCGTCTTCAGGAGGGCGTTCTGCGCCGCGCGGTTCATGCGGTCGGCGGGGTCCACGAGGAACACGCGCCGCCGTCCCTCCCGCGGCGCGTAGGCCGCGTGCTCGCACAGCTCGCGGATCTGCTCCACCAGGATCTCGCGCTTGCGCTCGGGACTGCCCCGACGCGGCGAGGATGCCGGGGCGGTCTCCTCCGCCTCCCCTTCCTCCTCGTCGTCCTCCTCGCCGTCGCGCCGCGCTCCCGCTTTCCTGGGAAGGCGCGTCACCAGGAGCACGTCCGGGTGCGTCCCCGCGGCCACGCGCCGGCAGCCGGCACACGTCCCACAGGGCTCTCCCTCCGCGTTGCGCTCGCACACCAGAGCCGCCGCCAGCGTCCGGGCCACCGCGGCCTTCCCCACGTCCTCCGGCCCCTGGAAGAGCAGGGCATGGGGAAGGCGGCCCTCCCGGAGCGCCCGCTGCAGGAGGTCCACGGCGGCGCGCTGCCCGAGCACGTCCCCGAAGCGGAGCAGGCCGAAGTCCTTGCTCATGGACCTTCCGCCAGATCGGGGAACAGGTCGGACACCTCCCGCAGCACGGCTGCGGCCACCTCCTGCTCCGATCCCGAAGCCGCGATCACGCGCACGCGTTCCCGCTCCGCGGCGGCGAGCTGCAGGTAGCCCTCCCGCACCCTGCGGTGGAACGCGAGCGGCTCCGCCTCGAAGCGGCCCTCGTCGGGCCCCTCTGCGCGTGCCGCGTCCCGCTCTCGCGCCCGCGCCAGGGCGGCGCCGGGCTCGAGGTCGAGGAGAAGGGTGCGGCGAGGGCGCAGGTCGAGAGGGGGCCGGCGGTGGAGCTCCCGCACGATCTCGACCCCCAGGCCGCGCGCCACCCCCTGGTAGGCGAGGGTGGCGTCGAGGAACCGGTCGCACAGCACCACCGCACCGCGCGCCAGCGCGGGAGCGATCGTCTCTCCCACGTGCTGCGCGCGATCGGCCGCGTAGAGGAGCATCTCGGCCGCGGGGAGGACGGGGCTTCCGGAGGCAAGGAGCAGCGCCCGCAGCCCTCTCCCCAGCGCGGTGCCTCCGGGCTCCCGGGTGAGGACGACCTCGCGGCCGCTGCGCCGCAGCCTCTCGGCGAGCAGCCGCGCCTGCGTGGATTTCCCCGATCCCTCGATCCCCTCGAACGTGACGAACGTGCCGCTCACGCCGAGGCCAGGCTCTGGAACCACGCCACGGCCGCCGCGCGATCCCGCGCGATCTGGTCGGCCAGGGAGGCGGCATCGGCGAAGCGCCGCTCGTCGCGCAGCCGTGCCAGGAAGCGCGCCTCCACGCGCTCGCCGTAGAGGTCCCCTGCGTAGTCGATGAGGTGGCTCTCCACGGTGAGGCGCGAACCGTCGAAGGTCGGCCGCACCCCCACGTTGGTCACCGAGGGCCAGCGCTGCGCCTGCGCCACCGTCTCCGTGACGTAGACGCCGCGCCGGGGAGGGAGCTCGTTCTCCACCGCGAGGTTGGCCGTGGGGAAGGCGAGGGCGGCGCCGCGGCCCGCGCCCCGCACCACCCGGCCCTCCAGGGCGTAGGGGCGTCCGAGCAGGCGCCGTGCGAGCTCCACCCCGCCCGCCCGCACGGCGTCCCGGATGCGCGAGGAGGAGACGCGCTCGCCGTCCAGCTCCACCGGCGGCACCTCCTCCACGGCGAAGCCGCGCCGCACACCGATCGTGCGCAGCAGCGCCACGTCGCCCTGGCGCTCCCGCCCGAAGCGGAATCCGGTGCCGACGTGGACGGAGCGCACCTTCAGCGCCGTGCAGAGCCGCTCCAGGAACTCCTCCCCGGAGAGCGCCGCCAGCGCCAGGTCGAAGGGGAGCACCAGCACGGCGTCCACGCCGGCCTCCTCCAGGGCGGCGAGCTTCTGCCTCCTGGTCTGCAGGAGAGGGGGGCGGCGCTCCGGGGCCAGGACCTCCGCGGGGTGGGGCTCGAAGGTGACGAGGACGGCCCGCGCGCGTTCCGCCCGCGCCGCGGTGCGCACCTGCTCCAGGACCGCCTGATGCCCGAGGTGCACCCCATCGAAGTTCCCGAGGGCCAGCGCAGCCTGTGTGCCGGGCCGGCAGCGTTCCAGCCCCTGCCAGACGATCACGCCGCACTCACCACGTGGGGAAGCCAGGCGAGCGCCGCACGCAGC
The DNA here is from genome assembly GCA_036274395.1 of Candidatus Polarisedimenticolaceae bacterium. Classification (GTDB taxonomy): domain Bacteria; phylum Acidobacteriota; class Polarisedimenticolia; order Polarisedimenticolales; family DASUFT01; genus DASUFT01. Next base: position 8,379 of record DASUFT010000064.1, read on the forward strand.
GCGAGGTTCGCGAAGACGCCGGCGGCCAGGTCGTCGGCCATGATGCCCAGGCCCCCGGGGAGAGCCTCCATCTGGCGCGCGGGCGGGGGCTTCAGCACGTCGAACACGCGGAAGAGGACGAAGCCCGCGGCCAGGGTGGAGCCGGACAGGGCGATGCCGAGGAGGGTCAGCATCTGCCCCGCGATCTCGTCCACCACGATGACGCCGGGATCCTTCAGGCCCAGGCGGGCGGAGAGCGCGTGCGCCGACCAGGTGCCCGCCACCGCCACCACCGCGATCCCCACGGCGAGCGCCGCCTGCCCACCCCAGCGCACCAGGAGCCAGGTCAGGAGGAGACCGGGCAGCGAGCCGAAGGTGCCCGGCGCGATGGGCGCGAGGCCGATGCCGAAGCCGCAGGCGAGCCAGTGGCGCGGGTCGGCGTACACCCGGGCGCCGGCCTCAGGCGGCATGGAGGATCTTTCCCACCAGGTCGTACCCCGCGACGTCCGTCAGCTCCACCCGGGCGAAGGAGCCGGGAGGGAGCGCGGGACCGTCGTTCAGGAGCACGCTCCCGTCCACGTCGGGCGCCTGCGTGGACAGACGGCCCACCAGCAGGTGCTCGGTGTCGGCGTGGGCTCCCTCCACGAGCACCTCGGCCGTGCTCCCCACCTGGCGCGCGAGCCGCTCGGCCACGATGTCCTGCTGGGCTTCCAGGAGGCGGGCCCGCCGGGCCTGCTTCACCTCGTCGGGAACGTCGTCGGCGAGGGCGTGGGCGCCCGTCCCTTCCTCGTGCGAGTAGGCGAACACGCCGAGGTGATCGAAGCGGGCCTCCCTCACGAAGGACAGCAGCGCCTCGAACTCGGCCTCGCTCTCGCCGGGAAAGCCCACGATGAGCGTGGTCCGCAGCGCACCTTCCGGCATGGCGGCCCGGAAGCGGGCGAGCAGGCGCAGGTGGCTCTCCACCGAGCCGCCGCGGCGCATGCGGGAGAGCACGTCGGGATGCGCGTGCTGCAGCGGCACGTCCACGTAGTCCACCACCCGGGGGAGGACGGCCATGGTGTCGATGAGCTCCTGGGTCACCGTGTTCGGGTAGAGGTAGTGCACGCGGATCCAGCGCAGGTCGGATACGGCGTCCAGGCGCCGCAGGAGCCCGGGGAGTCCCTCCCGGTCGCCGCGGTCGCGGCCGTAGTGGCTGCTGTCCTGGGCGATGAGGTTGATCTCGCGCACGCCCCGGCCGGCCAGCGCCTCCGCCTCCGCCACCACCGAATCCGGGGTGCGGGAACGGAACGCGCCGCGGAAGGCGGGGATGGCGCAGAAGGCGCAGGTGTGGTCGCACCCCTCGGCGATCTTCACGTAGGCGGACCAGGGAGGCGTGGAGAGGCGGCGCGGCGTCTCGGCGCCGTACAGGTAGGTCGCCGCGGGCGGTGCCTTGGCCGTGAACAGCGGCAGGTCGCTCCGCACCGCGGTGCTCACCTGGTGCAGCTCGTCCAGCCCCAGGAAGGCGTCCACCTCGGGGAGGCTCTCCCGCAGCTCCTCGCGGTAGCGCTGCACCATGCAGCCCGCCACCACCAGGCGCTGGAGCTTCCCCGTCCGCTTGAGCTCGGCGGCGTCCAGGATGGCGCGCACCGACTCCTCGCGGGCCTCGCCGATGAAGGCGCAGGTGTTGACGAGGAGCACGTCCGCTTCCCCGGGGTCGGTCACGAAGGTGGCCCCCCCCGCATCCAGGTGCCCCAGCATCACCTCGGTGTCCACGAGGTTCTTGGAGCAGCCGAGGCTGACCACCCCCACGCGGGGCTTTCCCGTGCCGCTCACGGGTAGAGGCGGTGGATCTGGCGCGGGTAGGGGATGGCCTCGCGCAGGTGGGGGATGCCGCAGATCCAGGTGACGCAGCGCTCGATCCCCATGCCGAAGCCGGAGTGGGGGACCGTCCCGTACTTCCGGATGTCCAGGTACCACTGGAAGGCCTCCTGGGGAAGCCCGTGCTCCTGGATCCTGCGAAGCAGGAGATCGTGGTCATGGATGCGCTGGCTGCCGCCGATGATCTCGCCGTAGCCCTCGGGCGCCAGCACGTCCACGCACAGGGCCTTGGCGGGATCGCCGGGGTCGGGCTGCATGTAGAAGGCCTTGATCTCCGCGGGCCAGTGGGTGACCATCACCGGCCGGTCGAAGTGCTCGGTGAGGATGGTCTCGTCCAGGCTGCCGAAGTCGTTCCCGCGCACGAAGGCGGGCGCCCCCGCTTCCGCCATGCGCGCCTGGGCCTCGGGACGCAGGAGCAGCTCGGCTGCCTGGTCGTAGGGCAGGCGCGGAAAGGGAGGGGTCACGCGCTCCAGGCGCGTCACGTCCCGCTCCAGGAACTCGAGGTCCTCCTTGCAGCGGTCCAGCGCCCGCCCCACCACGTAGGAGACGAACTCCTCCGCCAGCGTGAGCAGGCCGGGCAGCTCCAGGAAGGCCACCTCGGGCTCGATCATCCAGAACTCGGTGAGGTGCCGGCGCGTCTTGCTCTTCTCCGCCCGGAAGGTGGGCCCCAGGCAGTACACGCGCCCGAAGGCCATGGCCGCCGGCTCCAGGTAGAGCTGCCCCGACTGGGAGAGGTAGGCCTTGCTCTCGAAGTAGTCGGTCTCGAAGAGGGTGGACGTCCCTTCGCACGCGGCCGGCGTGAGGATCGGGGAATCGATGAGCACGAAGTCGCGGGCGTAGAAGAAATCCCGGCAGGCCTGGAGCACCTCGTTGCGCACGCGGAGCACGGCGTGCGGCGTGCGCGAGCGCAGGTACAGGTGGCGGTGGTCGAACAGGAACTCGACGCCGTGCTCCTTCGGCTGCACCGGGTACTCGGCGGCCTCGTGGAGCACCGTGAGGTCGTGCAGCGAGAGCTCGTACCCTCCCGGTGCCCGCCCGTCCTTGCGCACGGTGCCGTCCAGGCGCACCGAGGACTCGAGGGGGATGCGGTCCATGCCCTCGAAGACCTCGGGGGGGACGTCCTTGACGAAGGCCACGCACTGCAGCCACCCCGAGCCGTCGCGCAGCACCAGGAAGCGCACCTTTCCCGAGGAGCGCTTCCCTGCCACCCAGCCCTGGAGGGCCACCCGCTCGCCCACGTGCTCGGCGAGCTCGCGGACGTACACGAAATCGCGGCTCGCCACGCGCACTACTTCTCCGCCTCCTCCTGCTTGTGCCGCGCCGCCTCGGCCACGATCTTCTCCTGGATCTGGGCCGGCGCTTCCTCGTAGTGGTCGAACTCCATGTGATAGGTGCCGCGGTCGGACGTGATGGACTTGAGGGTGGAGGCGTAGGTGAGCATCTCGGAGAGGGGAACCAGGGCCTTGATGACCTGGTAGTGCCCCTGCGCCTCCATTCCCTGGGGCTTGCCGCGCCGGGAGGAGAGGTCGCCCATGATGTCGCCCATCGTTTCCTCGGGCGCCGTGATCTCCACCGAGTAGATGGGTTCCAGGATGGTGGGCCGCGCCTGCTCCATGGCGGCCTTGAACGCCAGGGAGCCCGCGATCTTGAACGCCATCTCCGAGGAATCGACGTTGTGATAGGAGCCGTCGGTCAAGGTGACCCGGAAGTCCACCACCGGATTCCCGGAGAGCCACCCCCGCTGGCGCGCCTCCTGGATCCCCTTCTCCACCGCCGGCCGGTAGTTCTGGGGGATGGAGCCGCCGAAGATCTTGTCCACGAACTCGAACCCCGCCCCCCGGACGAGAGGCTCGATCTCGATCCAGCAGTCGCCGAACTGGCCGCGCCCGCCGGTCTGCTTCTTGTGGCGGCCCTGCACCGGCCCCACTTTCTTCTTGATGGTCTCGAGGTAGGGCACCTTGGGCGCCTTGAGCAGGGCCTCCACCCCGAACTTCTTCTTCATCTTGGCGACCGCCACCTCCACGTGGACCTGCCCGTTGCCCGAGACGAGCAGCTCGTGGGTCTGGGGGTCGCGGCCCACCTTGAGGACGGGATCCTCTTCCATGAGGCGGGCCAGGGCGGTGGAGATCTTCTCCTCGTCTCCCTTGCTCTTGGGCTCCAGGGCGAAGGAGATGGCCGGTGCCGGGAAGGAGATCTCGGGGTAGCGGATGGGCTGGTTGGGATCGCAGAGCGTGTCCCCGGTCCGGGTCTCCTTGAGCTTCGCCACCACCCCCACGTCGCCAGCCCGGATCTCCGGGACGGAGACGATCTGCTTCCCCTGCAGGAGCGCCACCTGGCCCAGGCGCTCGGGAGCGCTGCGGCTGATGTTGACCACCGGGGTGTCGCCGCGCAGCGTCCCCGACATCACCCGGAACAGCGAGAGGCGACCGGCGAAGGGGTCGGCGATGGTCTTGAAGACGAAGGCGGAGACGGGTGCGGTGGCCGCCACCGCGCGGCGGGCCTCGCTGGCGTCGGGGGTCGTGCCCACGGCCTCACCGCGCTCGTGGGGCGCAGGCGCCAGGTCCACGAGGACGTCGAGGAGGGGGCGCACGCCCACCAGCTGGGTGGCGGAGGCGCACACCACGGGGAAGATCTTCCGCTGCAGGAAGGCGCGGTGCAGGCCGTTCACGATCTGCTCGGGGGAGAGCTCGCCCGACTCGAAGAAGGCCTCCATGAGGGCGTCGTCGGTCTCCGCCACCATCTCCACCAGCTTGGCATGGGCCTCGGCGGCGGCGTCCTTCACGTCCTCGGGCACGTCCCCGGTGCTGACGGCACCGGTACCGTCTTTCGAGGTGGTGAGCGCCTTCATGGTCAGCAGGTCCACCACGCCCCGGAAACCCTGCTCGGCACCGATGGGGATCTGCACGGGGACGGCCCTTCGGTCGAAGCGGGCCTGGATGGACTCCATCGTGCGCTCGAAGGAGGCGCGCTCGCGGTCGAGCTTGTTGATCACGAAGATCCGGGGAACCGCGACCTCCTGCGCGAACTTGAACACGCGCTCGGTGATCACCTGCACGCCCGCCACCCCCTCCACCAGGAGCAGCGCGGCGTCCGCGACGGCCAGCGCTCCCTTGGCGTCGGCGACGAAGGCGGCGTAGCCCGGGGTGTCGAGGAGGTTGACCTTCTTGCCCTTCCACTCCAGGTGGGCGAGGGCGGTCTGGAGCGAGATCTTGCGCTCGATCTCCTCGTCGTCGAAGTCCGTGGTCGTGGTTCCGTCGTCCACCCGGCCCAGGCGCGTCACCGCACCCGCGACGAAGAGCATCGCGGAGGCGAGGGAGGTCTTGCCCGAGTCGCCGTGCCCGATGAGGGCGACGTTCCGGATGTCAGGGGTGTCGTAGACCTTCATGGGCGAGCTCCTTCCGCGCTGGCGCGCGGAGGACCCTCCCGGCGATCCGAACCGATCGCAAAGCGCGCGAGGCGGGGCGTCGAATCGAGCGGCGGACTATAGCACTTCTTGACGCAACTTCCAGCGGGACTTACGTTTCGCGCCCAGGTCCCAGAGGCGTTTCCGGGAGGGTGCCGGTGATCGTTCAGTGTCCGTCGTGCAGCACGGGCTACCACCTCGCATTGCCGGCCCCGCCCGCAGTGCTCCGGTGCTCCCGGTGCCGCGAGGTGGTCCCGTTCCCCTCCCACCGGCGGCGATACGTCCTCGCCCCCCAAGCCCTCCCGCCCACCGTAGCCCGGGCCGCGGAGCCGGTCCGGCCGGCGCCGATGGTCCCGGCGCTGCCGGTGGTCGACGCCGCACCCTCGGCGCCGCCGCCCACGCCGGAGATGCCGGCCCTGGATGCCGCTCTGTTCGGCTCGGGGCATGCCTCGGTGTCGGTGCGGTCCCCCCGGGCCCGCACACGGCCCTTCGTGGAGGAAGGGGAGCCGGCGGGAGCCCCCGCCCTCGTGCCCCTCGGCCTGGCCGCGGTGGGCGCGGCCGCCGCCTGGTTCGCGGCGCCCAGGCTCGCCGCCTGGATGTCGCCGCTCCCGTTCGCGGTCGAGCCCTGGATGATGGGAGCCGCCGGGGCTGCCTTCGGGCTGCTGCTGGGCGGCGCGTGGCTGGAATGGCGAGCCGGGCGGAGGTGAGTCCGGGCTCGGCCGCGCCCCAGGCGGCGCCGCCGGCCTCCTGCCCACGGTGCGGCGAGCCGGCGGGCCCGGTGCCGGCCGTTCCCGCCGCCGCGCTGGGGGGGCTCCTCATCCGGCGGTGCCTGCGCTGTGGCAGCCGCAGCGCCCAGGGCCACGCCGTGTTCTCGTGCGAGACCTGCGGCCTCCCTTTCGTGGCCGATCCCCTGCTTCCCCGCTCCGACCAGCGCTGCGAGGACTGCCGCGAGGGTCAAGTTCCCGCCGACCTGCCGGATCCCGCGCTGGCCTCGGCCACCGAGGCCGAGGTGCTGGCGGCGCTCTCGGACCTCTGGCGCTTCGTGGCCTCCGAGCGCACCTCCGCCTACCTGGACCGCATCGCGCGGCACGTGGCCACCCGGGTGGAGGGAGCCCCGCCCGTCCACGTCCGGATCACCGACGACGCGCGCCTGCGCACGCTCGCACTCCCCTCGGGGACGCTCCTGGTCAGCCGGGGGACGGTGGCGGGACTCCAGGACGAGGCCGAGCTCGCGTTCGTGCTCGGGCACGAGGTGGCGCATGCCGCCTCCGGCGACGCCGCCGTGCGTCTGGTCCGCCTGGGATTCCACGCGGTGGCACACGGACGGGAGCGCGCCTCACGCGCCAGCTGGGGGGAGGCGGTGCTCGACCTCCTTCGCCTCGGGTACGGGAAGCCCCGCGAGCGCGACGCGGATGCGCGCGCCTTCGAGGCGGTGCTGGCGCTCGGCTACGACCCCGCGTCGGTGTTCCGCTACCTGGGGCGGGTGCACGAGAGGATCGCGGCCGGGGATGCGGAGGTCGCCGACCTGGCCGCATCGCACCCGCCGCCGCGCGGCCGCATGCAGCACCTGGAGCGCGCGTACTACGGGCGGGTCCAGTCGACCCGCGCGCTGCAGGTCAACCGGGAAGTGTTCCGGCGGGCCGCTGGGGCGGAAGCCCTGCGGGAGCTGATGGCGGAGCGCGGTTCGGGGTCCGGTGCCGGCCGTACCGCCGGCTCCGGTGCCGGGATCGCGCGGCGGAGACGGCGCTGGCTGCTGTGGGGCACCGTCGCCGCCGCCGTGCTCGGCGCCGCCGCCCTGGCGGTGCTCGTCCTGCTCTGATTCCGGCGGCTACAATCTCCCGCGCATGGACGACCGCCTGCTGCGGGAGAACCTCGCGCGCCTGTCGCGCCGCTACGACCGCCGCTTCCTCGGCACCGACCCGGTGGGGATCGTGCGCCGCTTCGAGAATCCCGCCGATCGCGAGGTGATGGCCTTCCTGGCGGCGGGGCTCGCCTACGGGCGGGTGGGATCGATCCGCGCCAGCCTCGACGACCTGCTCGCGCGCTTCGGCACCTCTCCCGCGGCCTTCGCGCGGGGGTTCGACCCGCGCCGGGACGCGCGCCGCCTGGACGGGTTCGCGCACCGGTTCACGCGCGGACGGGACGTGGGCCTCTTCCTGTTCCTCCTCCGGCAGGCGAGGGAGCGTGCGGGAACGCTCGAGCGCTTCTTCCTCGAGGGCGACCTTCCCGGCACCCCGGATCTGGAGGTGGCGATGGACGCCTTCGGAGCGCGCCTCTTCGCCCTCGCCCCCGGCCCCCTGCGCGGCGGGCTTCCCGGTGCGCGCTGGCTGCTGCCGCTCCCCTGCCACGGCTCGGTCGCCAAGCGGCACTGCCTGCTGCTGCGCTGGCTCGTCCGTCCCGACGACGGCGTGGACCTTGGACTCTGGTCCAGCGTATCGCCGGCGCGCCTGATCGTTCCCCTCGACGTGCACCTGCAGCGGGTGGCGCGGGCGCTGGGATGGACGCGCCGCCGCACGCCGGGCTGGCCCATGGCGCTGGAGGTGACGGCACGCCTGCGCCGCCTCACCCCCGGTGATCCCGTGCGCCACGACTTCGCCCTCTGCCGCCTCGGCATCCTCGGACTCCTGCGCGCACGGGGGCGCACGCTGCGCCGTTCCCACGTCCTGCAGGCGCTCGCGGACGCCCTGGGAGAGGAGGCGGCGTGAGCCCGGAAGCGCGGCTGGGCGCGCACACGTCCATCGCCGGCGGTCTCCCCCAGGCGGTGGCGCGGGCCACGGCGCTCCACGCCACGGCCCTGCAGGTGTTCGTGAAGTCGGCGAACCAGTGGCGCGCACGTCCCCTCGCGGAGGGCGAGGCGGAGGCGTTCCGGGCCGCCGCGGCGGCGGCGGGACTGGCAGGGCACGTCCTCGCCCACGCCAGCTACCTCGTCAACCTGGCCTCGCCGGACGACACGCTGTGGGAGCGCTCCACCGCGGCGTTCGTCGAGGAGCTCGGGCGGTGCGCCCTCCTCGGCGTCCCCTGGCTCGTGGTCCATCCGGGATCGCACATGGGGGCGGGGGAGGAGGTGGGACGGACGCGCCTCGCGGCCGCGCTCGACGTGGCCCTCGCCGCCCCGGGGACGGAGGGAGCGGGGGTGCTCCTGGAGATCACGGCCGGACAGGGCCGCTGCCTGGGAGGATCCTTCGAGGAGATCGCCTGGGTCCTCGACCGCGTGCGCCACCCCTCCCGGGTGGGCGCATGCTTCGACACCTGCCACGCCCTGGCCGCCGGCTACGAGTTTCGCGACGCCCGCAGCTACCGGGAGACGTTCGCCCACCTCGACGACACCGTCGGGCTCCAGCGCCTGCGCGCCTTCCACCTCAACGACTCCAAGGGGGCGCTGGGAAGCCGGGTCGACCGTCACGCCCACATCGGACAGGGCGAGGTGGGACTGGAGGCCTTCCGCCTGCTCCTGAACGACGCGCGCTTCCGCGGGCTCCCCATGGTGATCGAGACCGAGAAGGGAGACGACCTGGCGGAGGACCGGGAGAACCTGGCGGTGCTCCGCTCGCTCGTTGCACGCTGATGCTCCGCCTGGAGGACTACGCCTACGCTCTCCCCGAGGAGCAGATCGCCCAGGAGCCCCTGCCCCGCCGCGACGCCTCGCGCCTGCTCCTGCTCGACCGCGCCACCGGAGAGGTCGGGCACCGCTCCTTCGTCGATCTCCCCGACCTGCTGGATCCAGGGGACGTCGTGGTGGTCAACGACACGCGCGTGGTTCCGGCGCGCCTTCTGGGCAGGAAGCGCACCGGAGGCCGGGCCGAGATCCTCCTCCTGGAAGCCATGGGGGAGGCCACCTGGCGCGCCCTTCTCGCCCACGCTCCCGCCCCGGGAGGCGTGGTCGATCTGGGCGACGGCGTGAGCGCCACCGTGCTCGCGCGCGAGGGCGAGCTGGGGACGGTGCGGATCTCCGCCGGCGCCGAAAACGTCTGCGCGGCCCTGGCGCGGCTGGGGCGGATGCCGCTGCCTCCCTACGTGCACCGGGTGCCGGGCGATCCGCGCGACGCGCTGGACCGGGAGCGCTACCAGACGGTGTTCGCGAGGGAGCCCGGCGCCGCCGCCGCCCCCACGGCGGGGCTGCATTTCACCCCCGAGGTGCTGGAGCGCATGACCGCGCGCGGCATCGGGCGCACGTCGGTGACCCTGCACGTCGGCGCCGGCACCTTCCTCCCCTTCCGGGGCGCGGAGGTCGCCGAGGACCACCTCCTGCACGAGGAGCCCTTTCACGTTCCCGAGGAGGCGGCAGCGGCGATCGCCGCCGCACGGGCGAGGGGAGGCCGGGTGGTGGCGGTGGGGACGACGGTGACGCGCACGCTGGAGACGGCGGGGGAGGAGGGCGGCACGGTGCGCGCCGGTGCCGGCCGGACGCGCCTGTTCCTCCGCCCGGGGAGCCGCTTCCGGGTCGTCGACGCGCTGCTCACGAACTTCCACCTCCCGCGCTCCAGCCTGCTCCTCCTCGTGTGCGCGTTCGCCGGCCGGGAGCGCACGCTCGCCGCCTACCGGGAGGCGGTGGCGGCCGGCTATCGCTTCTACTCCTACGGAGACGCCATGCTGGTGCGCGGCAACCCATGAGCTTCTCCTTCTCGGTGCTCGCCGAGGAGGGCGCCGCGCGCGGGGGCCGCATGACCACCGCGCACGGCACGGTGGACACGCCCGCCTTCATGCCGGTGGGAACGGCGGGAGCGGTGAAGGCGGTGACGGCGGAGGAGCTGCGCGCCTGCGGAGCGCAGATCGTCCTCGCCAACACCTACCACCTGTACCTGCGGCCTGGCCATGCCATCGTGCGCGGGCTGGGAGGCCTGCACACGTTCATGCACTGGGACGGTCCCATCCTCACCGACTCCGGCGGCTTCCAGGTCTTCTCCATGGAGGCGCTGCGCCGTCTGGACGAGGAAGGCGTGCGCTTCAAGTCCCACCTGGACGGATCGCTCCATCTGCTGACACCGGAGAGGAGCATGGAGATCCAGGCCGCGCTGGGTTCGGACGTCGCCATGGTGCTGGACGAGTGTCCACCGCTCCCGGCGCCCCGCGAAGTGGTGGAGCAGGCGGTGGAGCGCACCACGCGTTGGGCGGCGCGTTCACGGGAAGCCTACGCCGGTCCCGGCGTCCCCTTCGGGATCGTGCAGGGGGGCACGCACGAGGATCTGCGGGCGCGCAGCGCCGCCGCCCTCGTGTCCATGGACTTTCCCGGGTACGCCATCGGCGGCGTGAGCGTGGGGGAGCCGCCCCAGGCCATCGCCTCGGTGGCGCGCACCACGGCGGCGCTCCTCCCTGCGGGGAAGCCCCGCTATCTGATGGGGGTGGGGCGGCCCGAGGACCTGGTGGAGGCGGTGGCCGGCGGGGTGGATCTCTTCGACTGCGTGATGCCCACCCGCAACGCGCGCAATGGCACGCTCTTCACCTCGCGGGGCAAGGTCAACATCAAGAGGGAGGAGAACCGGGCGGATCCGGGGCCACTCGACCCCGACTGCCCCTGCGAGGCCTGCCGCCACTACAGCCGCGCTTACCTCCGTCACCTCTTCGTCTCGGGGGAGATCCTGGCCGCGCGCCTGCACACGATCCACAACCTGACGTTCTACCTGGGGCTGATGGAGCGCATGCGCGCGGCCATCGCGGCGGGAGCGTTCGCCCACTTTCGTGAAGCCTTCCTCGCCGAGACGGTCCCGTGAAGGACCTCGTGTTCGTGGGGGACGTCCACCTGGAGGAGGAGGGGCAAGACCTCGACGATTTCCTTCGCTTCCTGGAGAGGCTGGGAGACACGGCCTCGCGGGTCGTTCTGGCCGGCGACCTCTTCAACGTCTGGATCGGATCACGGGACCTGGAGCGCCCGCATCAGAGGCGGGTGATCGCCAAGCTCGAGGAGCTGCGCCGGCACGGACTGGTGGTCCGCTACCTGGAGGGGAACCGCGACTATCGGGTGGCCCGGGCCTACGTGGGGAGCGCCCTCGACGACGCGCCCGCGGACGGCCTCGTCGAGCGCTTCGGGGACCGGTCCATCTTCGCCATCCACGGGGACCTGGCCAACACCGCCGACCGCCAGTACCGGACCTGGCGCCGTTTCAGCCGCTCGGCGGCGGTGTGGGGTGCATTCCGGGCGCTCCCTGCGGGGACGCGCCAGCGTCTCGTGGATCGGCTGGAAGCGGGCATGCGCGCCTCCAACGCGCGCTTCAAGGCCGCCTTCCCGGAGGAGGTGGTGCGGCGCTACGCCGCCCGCTTCCTGGCCCGCGGGCACGACGCGGTGGTGCTGGGGCACTTCCACGTCGAGCGCGCGATCGACGGCCGCGTCTTCGTCCTCCCGGAGTGGAAGGAGAGCAGGCGCCACCTGCGGGTGAGCCCCCAGGGTGACATGGCCTTCGTCCCCTCCAGCTGAGACCGGTTGTATAGTGCGCCCCCTTGCGCAGGGAGCCCCCGTTGTCCCACCCCCACAGCGGCTGGCGTGCGGCGGTCCTCGCCGCGGCGGTGGGCGTCTTCCTGCTGCAGGCGATCCTGCTCCTCGGTGCCCCCTTCGACGACCCGTACATCTTCGCGCGGTACGCGGCCAACCTCCGCGCCCACGGGGACCTCCTCTGGAACCCGGGAGAGCCGCGCATCGAGGGGATCTCGAGCTGGGCGTGGCTCCTCGTGTATGTGGTCGGCGGCGTGTGGTTCCCCGACCCCGTGGTGTTCGCGCGCGTCGTGGGGGTCGTGCTCGGACTGGTGCTGATCGCGCTGTTCACGCGCCATCTGTCGCGGCGGGAGGGCTCCCCCTGGCCGGTCATCGCCGCGGCCGGGTTCCTCGCCCTGTCCCCCGATCTCGCCTATGTCGCCGGCTCCGGCATGGACCACGCCCTTTGGGCGCTCGTGTCCTGGCTCTTCCTCGTTTCTCTCGGCCGTGCCCCCCGGCCGGGGATCGGGCACGGGATCGCGGCGGGGACGGCGATCCTCCTGCGCCCGGAGGGGTTCCTGCTCTTCGTGCCCCTGACCGCCGCCCTCCTGGTCGAGGACCCGAAGCCGCAGCCAGCCGGCCGACGGCATGCGCTCCAGGTTCTGGGCGCCGGTCTCGTCCTTCTCGCAGTCCTGCTGCTCGTCCGGTACGTGGCCTTCGGCGCCTGGTTGCCCAACGCGGCAGCCTCCAAGCACGTGGGCGGGGCCCTGAGCGTGCGCATCGTGGAGGGTGTTCTCTACGCCGGCTACACGGCCGCGCTGTACCTGGCGATCCCGGCCGCCCTCTGGGCCGTGTCGGGCTGGCGGGGAGTCGAAACGTCGAGCGTGGAACGGCGGACCGCGGTCGTCTGCGCCAGCTTCGTGGCCGCCCTCCTCCTGTTCATCGTGGTGGCGGGTGGAGATGACGTCTTCGCCTTCGGGCACTCTCGGCTCCTGACGCCGACCTTCGCGCCCGCGGCATACCTGCTATTCGCCGCACTGCGGAGGGCGCCCGCCGGCGAGCACGAGCCCGTGCGGGCGCTCGGTCTGCTCCTCCTGGTCCTGCTGGTGCGCGCGCCCGGCGCCAAGGAGGTCCTGCAGGCGGCGACGGAGGCCACCAACCTGTCCAGCCGTTCCCAGATCCTGAGCCACTGGAAGCGCGGCATGCAGCCCGCCCCGCTCACTCCCCTCTCCGCCTACCTCCGGCAGCAAACGCCCCCGGGGGAGGCGATCGCGGTCCCCTGGGCAGGTCTCGTCCCGTTCCAGACCGGCTTGCCCGTGATCGACATGCTCGGCCTGAACGACGCCACCATCCGCAACAACCCCCCCGCCGGCCGTGGGCTGTGGGCGAGACCGTTCACCGAGTACCTGTTGGCCCGGCGTCCCTACTTCATCTGCGACAATTACGTTCTCGACCGCCCCCTCGAGGACATCCAGAAGCTCTCCGACGCCGAGCTCCGGGGGCTGGGGGCTCCCCAGCCGGAGCAGCGGCGCTTCCTGCACGATCCCCGTGTGGCCCAGCTCTACGCGCTCGACTCCAACGCCCCCGGCCCCGGAACCTGCCTGCGCAGGCTTGACGCGGCCCCCCCGGCGCCGTAAGCCATGGCCCGTCGATGATGCCTTGGAGTACGGCCGCGTCCCTGGGGACCTCTGGCAAGCAGGTCCGGATCCTGCCCGCGGCCCTGGTGTGCCTCCTCGCGGCAGCGCTGCTCCCCCTGGTGGTCCTCCTGCGGCATCCCCAGGTGATGGCGCTCTCCATCGTGATCCTGCTGCCGCTGGTCCTGGTCGTCGCACAGCGCGTCGCCACCCGCACGCTGGACTACTTCGAGATCCTGATCCCCTACTCGGTCCTGCATCTGCTGTCCTTCGGGGTGGGGACCTACTTCCTGCTGGAGAACCCGAAGTACCTGCTGCACCAGTCCGTCTACGCGTACCTGGTTCCGGCGCTCGCCCTCTCCGTCGTGGGGTATCTCGCCGTGGTGCTGGGATACCACGTGTGTTTCCCGCGGCTGGGGCCTTCGCGCATGATCACGTACCGCATGAGGGGCCTCCGGCCCGTCCTGTTCCTGGCCGCGCTCGGGCTCGTGGGGCAGACCGCGGGGATCCTCCTCCACCGCGCGGTGATGCTGAAGCTCGGACTCTCCGGGCTCTACACTGCGCTCTCCCACCTGACCCCACTGTTCCTCGCCTCGTGGTTCCTGGTCTGGCACCTTGCGTGGACCTCGTCGAAGTCCCGCTTCTGGCGGTTCCTGGGACCGGTCCTCCTCACGCCTCAGATCGTGTACGCGATGTACGGGACGATCGGCGGCAAGTCGTACACCATCACTCTCCTCGCCATTCCCACGGTGGCGTACTGGTACGCGCGGCGCAAGCTCCCCGTCGTCGCCATCATCGCGGTCGTGCTGGTGGGGGTGCTGGTCGTCTTCCCCCTCTACAACACTTTCCGGACCACGGATCGGCATCTGGACACCAACCGCCGCCTGGAACAGACCCTGACAAGGGCCCAGCGCTGGGACGGCTCCGAGTACGTGGAGCGGTCGGTGGAGGCCTTCTTCGTGCGTCTGGCGCTGGTCAGCTCACCGGCGGCGGTGATCCGCTCCGTGGGCCGCTGGGAGGACTACCGGCACGGTTCGACGCTGACCAACATGTTCCTCGCGTTCATCCCGCGCGCGATCTGGCCGGACAAGCCGAAGATGTACGCCGGTCACGAGTTCGGGCACACCTTCGGCCTGCTGAACCCCATGGACGTGGAGACCTCGGTGGCCTGCACGATGGTGGGGGAGCTCTACTGGAACTTCGGCGTGCCCGGAGTCCTGGGGTGGGGGTTCCTGGTGGGCGGCCTCTTCCGCTGGGTCTACCGCCGCTTCGGGGAGGGCGGTCGGATGGATGCGCTGCGCAAGGCGCTCTATGTCGCGCTCCTCATCCAGCTGCTGTCCTTGAACGAGGGAGACCAGGGCCTGCTCCTCCCGGCCGTGCTGGAGACCCTGGTGCTGTACTCCGGGGTGACGTGGGTGCTCCTGAAGCTCCGCTGGATCGAGCGCCAGGAAGGGCCCCTCCCGGCCTGAGCCCGTCCCTCAGCTCTGGCCTGCCGAGGCGGCGCGCTCCTCGGCGGGGCGAGTCTCCGGCTCCCTCTCCCGTGCCGGGGGCGCCGGGGGCGCGGGAAGGCGACCCACGGACGCTCCCCCTCGCTCTTCCTCGGGCTGGGGTTCCGTCCGGATCATGAATTTGCGATCGAGCGGCTGGAAGTGGTCGGCGGCCTCCAGCAGCGACTTGGCCGTGTTCCGCGGGAAGGCGATGACCTCGACCTTGGGACCCATGGCCTTGACACGGTGGACGAGGGACGTGAAGTCGCCGTCGCCCGAGACCAGCACCACCACGTCGAGGTTGGCGGCGGCGTCCAGGATGTCGAGCGCCATCTCCATGTCCCAGTCCCCCTTCATCGAGCCGTCGGAGCGGACCTTGAGGGTCTTCCGCCGCACGTCGATGGCGCGCTGCTCCAGCATGGCGATGAAGCCGGACTGGTCGATCTCCTTGGACTCCACGACGTACGCGGTGGCCTTGATGAGGCGGCGATCGCGCACCACGGCGGCCAGCAGGGCGTCGAAATCGAGCTTGCCCTTGAGCTGACGCGCTCCGTAGTACACGTTCTGCACGTCCACGAAGACGGCCACGCGCTCGGGATCGCCTTTCCTCCGCTTGGCCCGGGGCAGGTGCCGCTCCACGGACTCCGCGAAGGCGCGGACGTCCGCGCGGAGCTCCTCGAAGCGCTGTCCCATGGCCAGGAGGTCCTTCCGCCGCTCCCGGCGGGAGCCCAGCGTCTCCCGCTTGATCTCCTCGAGGAGCGCCACCAGGGGGGAGAGGACCTCCGCCGGCAGCTCCGCCGGGGGGGGCGGCGTGCCCGCCAGCTTCTCCACGGCGTGCACGAGCTTGCGCTGCTCGGCCGCGATCTTGCGCAGGCTCTTGCCCACCTCGCCGTCCCCGTTCCCGTCGGGGGTGGAGCCGGCCTGGCGGGCGGCCGCCGCCGCCGTCTCGCGCGCCTCCCGGTCCCGCTCCAGGCGCTCGGCGTGCATGCGTGCCTCGGCCAGCTCGCCCTTCCGCTGGATGAGATCCCGCTTCAGCTCCTTCGCCTGCTCGCGAGCGCGGGCGGCCTGACCCTCGAGGTGCTGCAGCTTCTTCTGCAGCTCGAGGTTCCTCTTCTTGAGGCGGGCCACCTCGCGGCCGTTGGATTCCGGCGGCCCATCGGTTTCTTCCCGCTCTTCGGGGAGCTCCACGTCCTCGTCGTCTCCGGCGACCTCCGGCGGCGGCGGGGGAGCGGCCAGCGCCTGCAGGAAGGCCGCCTCCGCCGCTTCGCCCCCCCGGGACGAGGCCGCCAGGAACAGCTCCTCCCCGCCGCCCTCGCGCACGCGCTCCGCCTGCTGCTCGGCATCGAGCCGGTCCCAGGCCCGGCGCTGGGCCCCCGTCTCCTTCTGAAGCGTCTTCAGGACGGCGCGCCGCGCCGCATCGTCGTGGCCGGCCTTCTCGGCGACGTCCCGGAGCAGCCGCTCCCGGGGCTGCGAGCGGGCGCGCATGCCCGGGTACTCCAGGCCGCAGGCGTGGGCGAGACGGATCAGGCGTTCCTGGTCCAGCAGATCGCGGAGCACGCGTGTGAGCCCCGGCACCCCCAGCCGATCGATGATCTCGCGCTCGGCACGGTGCATGGGCGGCCTCCGGTTGCTCCGTCCAACTTACTGATCACAAAGAAGTTCGAGCTGTGGCCGCGGCGCAAAAGGCGCGTGTAGTATACACCCCCGTGGTGATCGGTCTGGGCATCGACCTGGTGGAGACGGAACGGCTCTCGCGCGCCCTCGCGCGCACGGCGGGGTTCGAGGCCCGGGTCTTCACCGAAGGGGAGAGCGCCGCCTGCGCCGTCCGGGGCGACCGCCTGCAGGCGCTCGCCGCCCGGTTCGCGGCCAAGGAGGCCTGCCTGAAGGCGCTGGGCACGGGCTGGAGCGGGGGCCTGGGCTTCCGTCAGGTCGAGGTGGTGCGGGAGGGGAACGGGGCGCCCGGGCTCCGGCTCCACGGTGCTGCGGCGGCGCGAGCCGCCTCGCTGGGGGTGACGCGCATCCACGTCAGCCTCACCCATCAGGTCAGCGCGGCAGCGGCGGTGGTCGTGCTGGAGCGCGGCTAGGTCCTACTCGTCGCTGCGGACCGAGACGATGAAGCGGCGGTGCACCAGCGTGATGCCCTCCGTCGAGTGGAGGGGCAGGAAGCGCGGGGCCGCGTTGAGATAGTCGAGCACGCGCGAGCGCTCCACCGGCATCGCGATGTGCAGCCGGCCCAGCAGGCTGAGCCCTCCGGTCAGGGAGACGCGCACGGGCGTCTCCTTCGCCCCGTTCCCTTCGTCCTCGTGGAGGGCGTCCTCACCATGGGGGACGGTGACGGTCAGGATCCCCGACTTGTTCAGCAGGAAGCGGTCGTCCCCGCACGCCATGGGGACGAACTCCTCGCCGGCGTCGTTCAGGCGCTCCCATACCGTCTCCGGCCGCCCGTCGGGCCCGGCGGTGGCCAGGAACAGCTGCCCCTCGAGGGTGCGTCCGTCGTCGAGCAGGATGCGGGCCTCGGCCTCGCGACGCGGGACCTGGAAGATTTCCATGGATGCCCTCGCCGGAAACGTAGGTCCGGCTTCTTGCTCCGGCCACCCCGGGGCCTAGATTTGCCCCGCGAGGGGCGCATGTCACTCCAGGGATCGCTGTCCACGATGCCGCTGCCGGACCTCCTGCAGTGGATCGCGGCGGTGCGGAAAACGGGCACGCTCGAGCTGCTCCGGGGCAAGGGGAGCAAGCGCATCCTCTTCCGGGAGGGCCGCGTCGCCGCCTGTGCCTCCGACGAGCCCGCCGACCGCCTCGGTCACTTCCTGGTCTCCCGCGGCCGGATCACGGTGGCGGCACTCCGGGACGCCCTCGCCAGGCAGGAGTCCTCGGGGAAGCACCTGGGAGCCCTGCTCGTGGAGGGCGGCCTCCTCACCGAGGAGGACCTGGCGCATCACCTGGAGGCCAAGGCCGAGGAGACCCTGATCTCGGTCTTCGACTGGCACGATGCCACCTTCACCTGGCACGAGGGCGCGCTCCCCGAGGGCTACGTCCTCCCCCTGAACCTGCGCGTGGAGGAGCTGCTCCTGCGGGGAGCCAAGCGTCACGACGAGGCCAAGCGCATCGACGCCGTCTTCCACGATGCCGGGATCGTGCTCTCCCCCACGGGAAAGCGGCCGCCCCCCGAGGTCTTCAAGAACCGCATGGCACGCGGGATCTACGCGTCGATCAACGGCACGCGCACCGTGGCCGAGATCCTCCTCCACGCCCACGGCGCGGAGTTCCTGGTCAAGAAGTTCCTCTTCGAGCTGTTCCGCAGCGGCATGGTGGAGATCGTGGAGGTGCGCGCGGTGGGGGGCCAGGACGAGCCCGCCCCCGTGCCCGAACCGGTGATGGCGGCGGCCGCAGCACCGGCTCCCACGCTCCGTCCCCCGGCAGCCGCCCCCCCGGCGGCCAAGGCGCTGTCGCCGCGCGACGACCCGCGCAAGGTGCAAGCCGCCCTGGACGCGGCGCGGCGGCTGCAGGAGCGGGGGGAGCTGGACGCGGCGCTCGATCTCCTGAACGCGGTGCACCGGGCGAACCCCGAGGACGACGCGCTGCGCCGGCTGGTGCTGGACGCCGAGGTGGCGTTCGTGGACAAGGCCTGGAAGCACTACGTGCCCGCGGCCAAGGTCCCCGTGCTCACCCGTCCCGTGGACAGTCTCACCGGGGAGGCTCTCTCGCCCCAGGAGGTGTTCCTGCTCTCGCGCGTGGACGGCACCTGGGACGTGAAGTCGATCATCCAGGTCTCGCCCATCCGCGAGGTGGACGCGCTGCGCACCTTGAAGAAGCTGCGGGAGCGCGGCCTCATCGAGCTCCGCGAGCCGTCCTAGCGCACCGGGGCCGCGACCAGCACCTCGTTCACGATCGTGCGCACGCCGGGGATGGAGCGGGCGGCATGCAGCCGGGCGTCGTTCCCGTCCCAGGTGGGCACCGTGCCCGTGAGCCACACCACCCCGTCGCGCACCGTCACCACCACGCGGTCGTTCTCGTCGGGATCGAGGTCGAGGATGGCCCGCTGCACGGCGCGCCGGATCTCGTCGTCCTCCGTCTCCGGCAGGTCGGGGATCGGCGTCGCCGCCACGTCCGTCACCTCCGTCCCCGGAAGGTCCGAGGCGGGGGCTGCGCCGATGATGGGCACCCCCGGTGCCGTGGGGACGGGCCCGACCACACGGATGTTGGAGACGACCCTGCGCACGCCGGGACGCCGGGTCACCGCCTGGAGCGCCGCCGTCTCGTCTCGAGTGGAGGCGGCATCGCCGCCCAGGACGACCACGCCCTGGTCCACCGACTGGACGACGATCCGGCTGTAGCGCAGGGAGCGGTCGCCCTTGAGGCCGCGCTCGATGTCCCGCTTGAGGGCCGCGTCGGAGCGGCGCAGGGCGCGCTCCACGGCGGGCGTGAGGACGTCGAGTTCGTCCCGCACCTCCACCACGCCGGGGACGGCGTGCACGCTCTCCACGGCCACGGAGCGTGCCTTGTCGCTGGGCACGGAGCCCCGGAGGATCACCGTTCCATCCTGGGTATCGATGAGGATCGCCGATCCATCGAGACCCTTGGCCGCCCGCAGCGCCACGTTGGCGTCCCTGGAGATCGCCTCGTCGGATGGGGGCGCCGTCTGCGCGGCCAGGATGGGGATGAGGGCGGAGAACAGGACGGCCAAGCTCGGTCCGAGGCGCATAGGGCCTCCTCGTGGGCGGGGGGTCTGCTCCCAGCCTAGCCCGGGGACGCCCGCAGTGCTACTCGAACGCGGCGAGAGCTGCCCGTATACTTCCGCGCCCGATGCGCGTCCTCACCGCCGGGAGGTGGATCTCCCACCTCCCTCGCTACCACCTCGGTCCCGGATCCGTGAGGATCGCCGTCCAGCGGTGGGTGCGTCTCGCACCGGTGACGGGCCTCTACTTCCAGGGATACGGTGCGGCCAAGGTGTGGAACTCGCTGCAGGCCTTCGGCGTGCGGGAGACCCTTCGCAAGGTGCGCTCGCGCCGGCGGGAGTCCCTGCGGAACCTCAAGTACGTGGCGCTGGGGCAGGGGGTGGTCACCGAGGCGGCTGCGGGGACGAGTTTTCCAGTGGGGGCCTCCGTGAAGTTCGTGGCACCCGCGCACCCCACCTGTGTGGACGAGGTCTGTCTCCCCGCCGCCCTGGTGGCCGTGGGGCCGGGCGGGGGTGATCCGGACCGGGTCCTCACGTGGGGGCGCGACGTGCTCCCCGAGCGCGCGCAGGCGGTGGCGGGGTGGTCGCCGGAGTCGGGCGTCCCACTCCCGGCGCCGGACGTCGAGGCCCTCCTCGAGAGCGCGGGGGCCGTGCTGGAACAGGTGCCCGCGGACGTCCTCTCCCTCCCTCGCGAGGACGCCCCCTCGTCACGCCCGCTCCCCCCCCCTCCGTCGGGGAAGGTCGAGGCCGTGCTCTTCGGCTACGGCCAGTACGCGAAGGTCATGATCCTGGGCCGCCTGCCGGCGGCCGTCTTCCTGCGGTGCTGCCACGAGATCGATCCCACCCAGGTGGGGGACGTGAGGCGCTACCCCTGGGAGGTGCGCACCTCGCCGCTCCCCGAGCCCGACGAGCGCTACAACCTGTGGTTCGCGGCCGGCTACCACCACACGCACGCGCTCATCGCCGCCCCGGCCCTGGCACAAGGGGCAGCGGTGGTCGTGGAGAAGCCGCTCGCCACCACCCACGCCGATCTCGACCGCGTGCTGGCGGCGATGCCGGGGGGGCGCCTCTACACCGCCTACCAGCGGCGCTACAGCCCCTTCAATGGCATCCTGCGCCGCGACCTGGCCGCTCCCCAGGGGGCGCCGATCTCCATGCGGGCGGTGGTCTACGAGGTCCCGCTGCCGCCGCGGCACTGGTATCGCTGGCCCGCCTCGCGCGGGCGCATCGTGTGCAACGGCTGTCACTGGATCGATTACTTCCTCTTCCTGAATGGATGGAGCCGGCCCACCGCGCTGCGCGCGGAGCGGCGCGCGAACGGAGACGTGGTGGCGCAGGCCGACCTGGAGAACGGCGCGTCCCTCTCGCTGATCGTGACGGAGCACGGGTCGGCTCGCCTGGGCGTGCGCGACATCGTGCATCTCACCCACGAAGACCGCACGGTGGTGATCACCGACCAGAGGATCTACCAGGCGGAATCTTCCTCGCGCCGCCTGCGGCGGACGCGGACCTCGCTCTCCCGGCTCTACGGGGACATGTACGCGCAGATCGTGGCGGACGTGCTGGCGGGCGGGCGGGGCGACTCCCCGCAGAGCGCGCAGATCTCCGCCCGGGCCGTGCTCGATCTCCAGGATCAGGTCGAGGGCTGAGGCCGCCTCACTCGAACGCGGCGATCCCGGTGACGTGCTGGCCCAGGATGAGGGTGTGGATGTCGTCCGTCCCCTCGTAGGTGTAGACCGCCTCGATGTTGCAGAAGTGCCGGCCCGTCTGGTATTCGTCGGCGATGCCGTTGGCGCCGAGCATCTCCCGGGCCAGGCGGCAGGACTCCCGGGCCACGAAGCAGCCGTTGCGCTTGGCCATGGACACGTGGACGAAGGTGGCCCGGTCCCTCTCCTTGAGCCGCCCCACCTGGAGGTTCAGGAGCTGGCCCTTGGTGATCTCCGCCGCCATCCAGGCGAGCTTGCGCTGCTGGAGCTGGAAGGACGCCAGGGGCTTGCCGAAGGCCTTGCGCTCGAGCTGGTAGCGGCGCGCCTCGTCGAACACGGCCATGGCCATGCCGATGCCGCCCCAGGCGATGCCGTAGCGCGCCTGGGTGAGACAGGACAGGGGACCCTTCAGGCCCGCCGCCCCGGGGAGGAGGGCATCGGCGCCCACCTCCACGTCCTGCAGGATCAGCTCCGAGGTGACCGAGGCGCGCAGGGAGAACTTGCCGGTGTGATCGCGGGTCGTGTACCCCGGCGCTCCCTTCTCCACCAGGAAGCCGCGGATCCCGTCCTGGGTCTGTGCCCACACCACCGCCACGTCGGCCACCGACCCGTTGGTGATCCAGGCTTTCGCGCCGTTGAGGATCCAGCGGTCCCCTCTCTTCACGGCGCGGGTGATCATGGCGCCGGGATCGGAGCCGTAGTCCGGCTCGGTGAGCCCGAAGCAGCCGATCTTCTCCCCCCGCGCCATGGGAGGGAGCCACCGTGCTTTCTGCGCCTCCGTGCCGTAGGCGTAGATGGGCCACATGCACAGCGAGCCCTGCACCGACACGAAGGAGCGCAAGCCCGAGTCCCCGCGCTCCAGCTCCTGCATGATCAGCCCGTTGGCCACCGCCCCCAGGCCCGCGCACTCGTAGCCGTGCAGGCCCGCCCCCAGCAGGCCCAGCTCGGCCACCTTGGGGATGAGCTGGTTGGGGAAGGTCCCCTCACGGAAGTGGTGCTCGATCACCGGGAGCACCTCGGCGGTGACGAACTCGCGCACGCTGTCGCGCACCATGCGCTCGTCCTCGGTGAGCAGGCCGTCCACCTCCACGAGATCCACGCCGGAAAAGAACTCCCCCAGTCCCACCGCTCACCTCACTCGTGCGCCCACACCGGGGCGCGCTTCTCCAGGAACGCCGCCAGGCCCTCCTGCGCGTCCCGGGTCGTCATCAGACGGTCCATGTAGAGGCGGCTCACCGCCGCGTGCCCGTCGGGAACGGACCGGCCGCGGGCGGCGCGCACCGCCTGCTTGGCCAGGCGCAGTGCCGTTCCCGACAGCGCGGCCAGGCCCTCCACCACGGTGGACGCCGTGGCCTCCAGCGCTTCCGGCGCCGCCGTCTTGTAGACCAGACCCCAGGTGTGCGCGTCGGCGGCGGAGATCGTGTCGCCGGTGAGGAGCAGGCCCAGGGCACGCCGCTCGCCCACCGCGCGTGGGAGCAGGACCGAGGCCGGCGGGGCGAAGACGCCCAGCTTGATCTCGGGCTGTCCGAAGGTGGCGCGCTCCGAGGCCACGCAGAGGTCGGCGCCCAGCACGACCTCGCAGCCGCCTCCCACGGCGGCGCCCTGGACCACGGCCACCACGGGAAGAGGACAGCGCTCGAAGGCATCGAACAGCCCGGCCAGGGCGTCCATCATGGGCGCGAGGGCGTCGCCCATGTGCTCGCCCACGTCCACCCCGGCGCAGAAGGCGCGCCCCACGGCATCCAGACGGACCACCCGAACGTCCGACGAGGCGGCGGCGGCGTCGAGCGCGTCCGCCATCGCCCGCATCATCGCGGTGGTGAGCACGTTCAGGGGAGGGCGGTCGAGGGTGATCCGGGTCACCGCTCCCTGGTGTGTGACGTGGATGCTCACGCCGCCTCCTCGCGCTCCACGAGAAGAGCGCCGCCCAGCCCTCCGGAGACGCACAGCGTGGCCAGGCCGGAGCGCCCGCCCCGCCGCCGCAGCGCGTGCAGCAGCGTGACCACGATGCGCGCCCCCGAGCAGCCGATGGGATGTCCCAGGGCGATGGCGCCGCCGTTCACGTTCAGGCGAGCGCGGTCGAAGCGGAGCTCCCGGTCCACCGCCAGCACCTGGGCGGCGAAGGCCTCGTTCAGCTCGACGAGGTCGATGCCGTCGAGCGTCCTGCCGGTGCGCTCGAGCAGTCTCCGCACCGCCGGGACGGGGCCGATGCCCATCACCGCCGGATCCACCCCCGCCACCTCGGCGTCCACGATGCGCGCCATCACCGGGACCCTCAGACGGCGCGCCGCCGACCGCGACAGCACCAGGAGGGCGGCGGCTCCGTCCGTGATCCCGCTGCTGTTTCCCGCGCTCACCGTGCCGCCCTCCTCGAACACCGGGGGGAGCTTGGCCAGGGAGGCGGCGGTGACGCCAGCCCGGGGGTGCTCGTCGTGGTCGAGATCGGCGACGGGCACGATCTCGTCCCGGAAGTCCCCGGAGGCGGCCGCCCGCGCGCAGCGGTTCTGGCTCTCGGCGGCGTAGGTGTCCTGCTCCTCGCGGGGGATACGGTACTGGCGGGCCAGGGTCTCGGCGGTCTCCCCCATGATCTTCCCGGACATGGGGTCCAGGAAGCCGTCCTGGTACATGGCGTCGCTGATCCGGCGGTCCCCCATCCTGGTGCCCCATCGAGCGTCGAGGAGGTAGGGGACGCGGCTCATGGCCTCGGAGCCCAGGGCGAGCACGACCTCCGCCTCGCCCAGGCGGATCGAGCGCCGCGCGGCGAGGATCGCCTGCATGCCGGAGAGACACGCCTGGTTGATCGTGTAGGCGGGCTTCTCCACGGGGATGGCGCAGGCGATGGCGCTCTGCCTCCCCGGGTTGGGGCCGCTTCCCGCCTGCCGCGCCTGGCCGAGCACGGTCTCGTCCACCTGGCCGGGCTCCAGGCCCGCCCGCCGCAGCGCCTCCCGGCCCGCGGCCGCGGCCAGCTCCACCGCCGAGAAGCGGGCGAGCGTGCCGCCGAACTTTCCGATGGGCGTGCGCACCGCCCCCGCCAGGACCACCTCGTCCACGCGCGGGTTATAGCAGAAGCGTCACCCGGTCCCCGACATGGAGGCCGAGCGCCGTGTCGGCGCGGCCTTCCCGGACGGCGATCTCCAGGTACCCCGCGGAACCGAAGAGGAGCACGGGTTGCTTGGCCGTGCCCTCGCCGTAGGTGCGCACGAGCCGGTCCACCGCCCCGCCGGCCGCTCGCACGCGCGGCGCCGCACCGGGCGGCAGCGCGGCACGCGCGACGTCGAGCACGACGTTGCCGAAGCGGTCGACCCAGACCACCGGGACCACGCTCTCTCCGGAAGATGGAACGGGGGATGCGGGCAGCCGCACGAGGTCGGAGACCTCCGGACCGAAGCGCTCCGGAGCGACGCCGCGGGCGAGCCAGGCCGCGGCGGGGGCGAAGACGTCCCTGCCCTCGAACGTGGCGGAGACGGCGTCACGCCGGTAGTGCGCGGCGTCCAGTGCCCAGGCGGCATGGCCCGGCTCCCGGTCGAGCACCCGGCTCACCAGGCCGTTGTCGGGGAGGACGAAGGTGTGCTGCGCCGTGCGGACCACCAGGCGGCGGCGGTCCGTCCCCACGCCCGGGTCCACCACCGCCACGTGGATGGTGCCGGCGGGGAAGGGAGCGCTCGCCGTCTCCAGCAGGAAGGCGCCCGCCTCGACCGCCTGCGGCGGGACCTCGTGCGAGAGGTCCACCACCCGCAGGTCGGGGCAGAGGGAGAGGAGGACTCCCTTCATCTGGCCCACGTAGCCGTCGGCGTTGCCGAAATCGGTGGTGAGGGTGACGATCGGGGTCACGAGGCGGACGCTACCATGGCGGCGTCTTCCGGAGGGCTTCCATGCGGCTCCGTCCCCCCCTGGCCCTGTCCGCGCTCCTCGTCTGCGGCTCGCTCTGCTTCGCTGAGCAGCCTCCCCAGGCGGGGCCCACCCTGGGGCTCCTGCTCGAGGCCCCCCCACCACCCGAGCCCCTCGGTCCCGGGGGGCCGCCGGTGGCCCCGGCGATGGCGCTGGCGCCGTGGTGGCAGGGGGATCTTCGCGTGGAGGGGAAGCGCCCGCTCTACGCCCGAGTCTCCGCGGACTGGGGGGCCCTGGAGCGCGAGGACGGCGCGTTCGCCTGGGAGCGCCTGGCGCCGCACGTGGACCGCCTCTGGCGCGCCGGGTTCAAGGTCGTGGTCCAGCTCGGGGGACGGCACCCCTCCCACGTGCCGCCGGGGCGGACGCTCCCCGAGCCCGGGCCCGGGCTGCAGGCCTGGCTCGCCTTCGCGCGGAGCGCCGTGAGGACGTTCGGCGAACAGGTCGCCGTCTACGAGATCGGCGACTCCCTGGGGGGGACGGACGCCGACGCCTACGCCTTCTTCCTCAAGAACACCGCGCTCGGGCTGCGCGCCGAGGCCAAGGCGGCGGGGGTTCCGTTGATCGTGGCGCAGGCCGCGATCCGCCCCTCCGATCTCGACCAGCAGCGCGCCCTGTGGGGCGCCGACCTCGCCGCGTACGTGGACGTGCTGCCGGTGCGCATCGCCGCCGGCGAGGACCTGCAGCCCGTGTTCGAGGCCGCCCTCCAGCAGGCCCCCGCCCCCGAGGTCTGGGCCTACGTCGAGCCGGGGAGTGGGGGAGACGTGTGGGCGGATCCCGCGGCGGCCGTGCACGCGCTCTCGGCCTTCGCCACCGCCGCCTTCTTCCGTCCCGCCGCTTCCGTGGAGGACGCGCAGCTCCGCTGGGCGACCGGCGTGCACCGCACCCTCTCCGACGGCTTCGGCGTGGCCCCCGCCGGTGCGGTGACCCTGGAGCCGGAGGGGGAGGTGCTCGGCCGCTTCGTGCGCGAGAGCGACCTCCGTTCCCTGATTTTTTTCCGGGCGCCGGGGGTCACCGCCCCCGACGCCCGCGGCGTGCTGCGCGTGGACGTTCCCGAGCTGCGCGGTGCCGTGGTGCGCGAGCCCATCCGGGGGGCGGAGTACGCGACGGGCAGCGAGGTCGCCCCCGGCGGAGGGCGGCGCATTCCCGTGTTCCTCGCGCAGGAACCGCTGGCGGTCCTCTTCGACCGGGCCATCGCCGCGGGCGAGCTCGAGACCGAGCGGCAGGACGTGGGCATCCAGACCGTGCGCGGCCTCACCGCGGAGGAGATCATCGCCCGCCATCAGGAGGTGCAGCGGGTGCAGGACGACGCCCTGCGCACGTGGACGGCGAAGGCGCGCATCGACTTCCACTACCGCCTGGCCCAGGGCGCCGGTACCGTGGACGTGGGGATCGACGCCAACTACTTCTGGCACCGCGGGGAGCCGCTGGAGTGGGAGCAGACCGCCTACTACGTGAACGGGAACCGGATCACGTGGAAGGAGATCCCCGAGCTCCCCCTGATCCAGCCGGAGAAGGTGGTGACGCTGCCGCTCGACCTCACCCTCGACCGCACCTACGCGTACCGGCTGAGCGGGGAGGACCGGGTGGACGGCAAGGACGCCTACGTCCTCTCCTTCGAGCCCGCGGAAGGCGGCCGCTCCCTCTACCGGGGCCGGGTGTGGATCGACAAGGCCACCTTCGTGCGCCTGAAGCTGAACGTGCTGCAGACGAACCTGGAGGCGCCCGTGGTCTCCAACGAGGAGACCGACTTCTACAGGCCGGTGACCGGCCCGGAGGGGCGGGCCTTCTGGCTGCTCACCCGCGTGGACGGGCAGCAGCACTGGACGGTGGGGGGCCGGAACCTGATCGTGCGGCGCCAGGTCGCTTTCGAGACCTTCGAGATCAATGCCGGCGAGGAGGCCTTCGCGCGGGCACGCAGCGAGGCCTACGCGCGCAACAACCGGATGCTGCGCGACACCGAGGAGGGACAGCGCTACCTGGAGCGGCAAGAGGATGGGACGCGCACGGTCAAGCAGACGATGGACACGAGCCAGCTCTTCGCGGCCGCCGGCGTCTACAAGGACCAGTCCACCTCCGGGGTCGTGCCCCTGGGGGGGGTCAACTGGTTCGACTTCGACCTGTTCCATCGCGGCGTGCAGGCGAACGTGTTCTTCGCCGGGGTCCTGGCCTTCTTCAACTTCACCAAGCCCGACCTGTTCCAGGGCCGCTCGGACGCCACCGTGGAGGGCGCGCTGTCGGCCCTCAAGACCGAGGACAAGGTGTTCGCCGCCGACCAGGAGCTCACCGGGGAGCGGGTACGCGTGCGCAGCCAGTTCCTGTCCGCCCGCTACGGCATCCCCCTGGGCCAGTTCTTCAAGGTGATGCTGGTGGGGAGCTTCGTCTGGAACGCGTACGACGACAGCGACGAGGCCAGGGACGCGCGCGCGGCCAACCCCGCCGGCCCCGATGGGTTCGTCCTTCCCGCCGATCACACGGTGCGCACGGGGCGCCTGGAGGGGGAGTTCAACCGCAAGGGCTACACGGTGAGCGGCAGCGGGTCCTGGTCCAGCCGCTCGGAGTGGGAGCCCTGGGGGCCCACCGTGGGAGGCGTGATCGACAACCCCGGGTTCGACCCCGACCAGGAGAGCTTCTCCCAGTGGGGGGTGACGGCGTTCAAGGAGTGGTACCTCCCGCGCTTCCAGAAGCTCCGGGGCGAGGTGAACTGGCTGGACGGCCGGAACCTCGACCGCTTCAGCCAGTACCAGTTCAGCTTCTTCGGGGACACGCGCCTGAACGGCTTCGCGGGATCGGGCGTGCGCTTCGATCGCGCCGGCCTCGCCCACCTTGGGTACTCCTTCAACCTCTTCGGCGCCGTCCGCTTCGACGCCAGCCTGGAGAGTGCCGACGTGGAGCGCCGCGACTCCGGGATCGGCTCCCAGCGCTTCTCCGGCGTGGGCCTGTCCGCCAACTTCCCCTTCAAGTGGAAGACGGTCTGGTCCCTGAGCTACGGGCGGGCCGTGCAGTCGGACATCCCGGAGCTCCGGGGAGACCAGGAGTTCTTGTTCCTGGTGCTGAAGCTCTTCTGAGCTACATTTCTCCGCCGATGCGTGAGCGGATCACCCGCAGCCTGGAGGGGCATCTCCGCGTGGCGGAGGCGCTGCCCGGCGCCTGCGCCGCCGCCCTGGAGGCGGCCGCCGGGGAGGTGGTGGCCTGCCTGGGCGGAGGAGGGAAGCTCCTGGCCCTGGGGAACGGAGGCTCCGCGGCCGACGCCCAGCACCTGGTGGCCGAGCTGGTGGGGCGCTTCCGGGGGGAGCGGCGCGCGCTCCCCGCCCTGGCCCTGACCACGGATCCCTCGGTGGTGACCGCACTCGCCAACGACTACGGATTCGAGGAGGTCTTCGCCCGCCAGGTCCGCGCGCACGCCCGTCCCGGAGACGTCGTGCTCGCCCTCTCCACCAGCGGCAACTCCGAGAACGTGCGCCGGGCGCTGGCGGCGGCGCGGGAGTGCGGCGCCCGCACGGTCGCTCTCCTCGGGGGTTCGGGCGGCCGCCTGCGCGGCGAGGCCGACGTGGAGCTGCTCGTCCCCGCGGAGGAGACGGCGCGCATCCAGGAGGCCCACATCACGCTCCTGCACGTGCTCTGCGAGCTGATCGACGATGCGCTGAGGGACGCATGAGCCTCCTCTCTCGTCTGGCCGGCGTGCGGGTGGCCGTGGTGGGCGACGCCATGCTGGACGACTACGCCTGGGGGGACGTTGCCCGCATCAGCCCGGACGCGCCCGTCCCCGTGGTGGACGTGCGCCGGCGGACGCGGGTGCTGGGCGGCGCCGGCAACGTGGCGCACAACGTGGCCCTGGCGGGGGGCCGGCCCGTGCTGCTGTCCGCGGTGGGCGACGACGCGGCGGGTGAGAGCTTCCGTGCGCTGTGCGCGCAGGCGGGGATCGAGGCCTCCGGCCTCCAGCGCGATCCCGGGCGCCGTACCACGGTGAAGACGCGGGTGGTGGCCCGGGGCCAGCACCTGATCCGCCTGGACGAGGAGGACCGCCGACCCCTGTCTCCGTCCGCACGCGAGGGCCTGCTGCGCGCGCTCGCCGCCGTTCTCCCGGAATGCTCGGTGGTGGCGGTCTCCGACTACGCCAAGGGCGTGGTGGACGAGACGTTGACCGCGGAGATCGCCCGGCTGGCGGCGGGGAAGCCGGTGGTGGTGGACCCGAAGGCGGTGGACCTCGCCCGCTACCGCGGCGCCTCCGCGATCACTCCCAATGCCCAGGAGGCGCGGCTGGCCACCGGGTGCCAGGTGGACGACGAGGCCGGCCTGCGCGAGGCGGCGGCGCGCATCCACGCCCGCAGCGGGGCGGAGGCCGTGCTGGTCACCCGTGGCGAGCGCGGCATGGCGCTCAGTGAGGCCGGCGGCGGGTTCCACCTCATCCCCACCCGGGCCCGGGAGGTGTTCGACGTCACGGGCGCGGGGGACACCGTGCTCGCCTATCTCGCCATGGCGCTGGGGGCGGGGGCGTCGGCGCTGGAGGCGGCGAGCCTCGCGAACCTCGCCGCGGGCGCCAAGGTGGGCAAGGTGGGAACGAGCCCGGTGGGGCCGGCCGAGGTCGCCGCCCACGAGGAGGAGAGGGGAGCCGCCGGCAAGGTGGTGGACCTGGAGCAGGCGGCGGCGCGGGTGGCCCACCTGCGCTCCCTGGGACGGAGGGTGGTCTTCACGAACGGCTGCTTCGACCTGCTGCACGCCGGCCACGTCCACCTGCTGGAGCGCGCGCGCGCCCTGGGCGACGTCCTGATCGTCGCCCTCAACTCCGATGAAAGCGTGCGGCGGCTCAAGGGCGAGGGGCGCCCCGTCGTGCGCGCCAGCGACCGGGTGCGCGTGCTGGCCGCCCTGGCCAGCGTGGGCCTCGTGCTCGTGTTCGAGGAGGACACGCCGCTCGAGGTGATCCGCCTCCTCCGGCCGGACGTCCTGGTGAAGGGGGGCGACTACCGGCAGGAGACCATCGTGGGGGCCGACCTCGTCCTCTCCTGGGGCGGGGAGGTCGCGACCGTACCCCTCGTGGAGGGCCGTTCCACCACCGGCCTGCTCTCCGGCCTGCGCCAGGAGCCGCGATGAAGCAGCTCTACCAGGATCCCAAGTCCGGCGACGTCCTGGTCGCGGATCTGCCCGACCCGGCGCTCCGTCCCGGCACCCTGCTCGTGCGCAACGCCTGCTCCGTCATCTCCCCCGGCACGGAGCGCGCCATGGTCTCGCGGGCGCGCAGCTCCTACCTGACCACCGCGCGCGCCCGTCCCGACCTGGTCCGCAAGGTGCTCGACACCGTGCAGCGGGAGGGGATCGCCGCCGCCTACCAGAAGGTCAAGGCCAAGATGTCCGAGCCGGTGGCGCTGGGCTACTCCTCGGCGGGGACCGTGGTGGCGGTCGCCGAGGATGCCGGCGACTGGTTCCGCGTGGGGGACCGCGTGGCCTGCGCGGGGCAGGGGATCGCCAGCCACGCGGAGGTGGTCTGCGTCCCCGTCAACCTGGCGGCGCGGATCCCGGACGGGGTGTCCTTCGAGGCCGCCGCCTTCTCCACGCTGGGCGCCATCGCCCTGCACGGCGTGCGCACCGCCGACCTGCGCCTCGGGGAGCGCGCGGCGGTGATCGGGTGCGGCCTCCTCGGTCTGCTCACGGTGCAGCTCCTCCGTGCGCAGGGCGTACGCTGCGCCGCCTTCGACCTGGACCGAGATCTGGCGGCCCGGGCCGCCGCACTGGGGGCGGAGATCGGCCTCCCCGGCGGCGTCGACGACCAGGTGCACGCCGCCCTCAGCTGGACGGAAGGCCTGGGCGTGGACGCGGTGCTGGTCACCGCCGCCAGTCCCAACGACGGGCCCATGGTGGCGGCGGCGGGAATGGCGCGGGAGCGCGCGCGCATCGTGGCGGTGGGGCTCGTCCCTTTCGGTCTCCCCCGCGAAATCGCCTACATGAAGGAGCTGGAGCTGCGCATCTCCCGATCCTACGGCCCGGGCCGCTACGA
This sequence comes from Candidatus Polarisedimenticolaceae bacterium, assembly GCA_036274395.1. GTDB lineage: Bacteria > Acidobacteriota > Polarisedimenticolia > Polarisedimenticolales > DASUFT01 > DASUFT01. The sequence continues at coordinate 39,403 of DASUFT010000064.1, forward strand.
CCTGGCCTTCGAGGAGAAGGGGCAGGACTACCCGCCGGCCTACGTGCGCTGGACGGAGACGCGCAACCTGGAGGCCTTCCTGGAACTCCTGCGGGATGGGAAGGTGGACGTGGCGTCCATCGTCACCCACCGCTACGCCCTGGAGCAGGCCCCCGCCGCCTACGACGCGCTGACCTCGGCCACCGCCCCGCGCCCCCTCGGGATCGTCGTCCGCTACCCGGAGCGCGAGCGCGAGCAGGCGCCCCGCAGCGTGCGGCGCGCCGCGGCCCCGGCGGTGGAGGGAGAGGTCGGTGTTGCTTTCCTGGGAGCGGGCGCCTTCGCCCGGGGCGTGCTGCTGCCGCGATTCAAGGCAGAGCGGGGCCTGGCGCTCCGGCGAGTGGTGACCGCCCACGGCCTGACGGCCGAGGACGCCCGCACCCGCTTCGGGTTCCAGGAGATCGGCACCGACCCCGGCGAGGTCTTCGCCGACCCGGCGATCGCGCTCGTCTGCATCGCCACCCGGCACGACAGCCACGCCGCTCTCACCGCTGCCGCCCTGCGCGCCGGCAAGCACGTGTTCGTGGAGAAGCCCCTGGCCCTGACCGAGGCACAGCTGCGCCAGGTGGAGGAGGCGCTGGCCGCATCCTCCGGTCTTCTCATGGTCGGGTTCAACCGCCGGTTCGCCCCCATGGCACGGGCGGTACGGGAGGCCTTCGCGGGCCGGGGGCCGCGCAGCGTGGTGAGCCGCGTCAACGCGGGAGCCCTTCCCGCGGGCCACTGGACCCTGGACGCCGACATCGGCGGGGGCAGGATCATCGGGGAGGGCTGCCACTTCCTCGATCTCGCCTCCTACCTGGCGGAGGACGCGAGGATCGAGGCGGTGGAGGCGCGAGGGATCGGTCCTCGCCGCACACGCCTGGAGGACGCCGCCATCCAGCTCGCCTTCGCCGACGGCAGCGTGGCGCAGATCGTCTACGTGGCGGGAGGCGCGAGCTCCCTGGGGAAGGAGCGGGTGGAGGTGCACGGCGGGGGGCTCTCGGCGGTGATCGACGACTGGAAGGAGGGAACGCTGCACCGGGGTGCGAAGAAGGCGCGCCTCGGTCCTGCCGGAAAGGGGCACGCCGAGGAGATCGAGGCCCTGCTCGCCGCCGTGCGGACCGGTGGGCCCGCCCCCATCGCACCGGAGACCCTGCTCTCGGTCACGCGCGCGACCTTCCGCGTGCACGCGGTCCTGGCCGGCTCGGCGGCGTGACGCGCATCGTGTACGTGGGCCCCCGTTCGGGGACCACGCTGCATCGGGCGCGGGCGCTGGAGTCCCTCGGCGCCGAGATCGTGTGGGTGGAGGCGGACGTCCTCCACTCCTGGGTGGCCAGGCAGCTCTACCGCGTGGGGAACCGGCTCCGCCGTCCTCCGGACGTGTTCGGGGCGAACGCGGGCCTCCTCCAGGCGGTGCGCGCCCACCGTGCGGAGGTGCTGTGGGTGGACAAGGGCCGATCCATCCGCGCCGACACTCTGCGCGCGGCGAGGGACGCCGCCCCCGGGATCCGCCTCGTCAACTACTCGCCGGACGATATGTTCAACCTGGCCAACCAGTCCCGGCAGTACTGCCGCGCCATCCCGGAGTACGACCTGCACGTCACCACCAAGAGCTACAACGTCGCCGAGCTGCGCGCGGCGGGAGCGCGGGACGTCCTCTTCGTCGACAACGCGTACGAGCCCGAGGTGCACCGGCCGCTCGCGCTCACCGACGAGGAGCGCCGGCTCTACGGGGCGGACGTGGGGTTCGTGGGCATGTACGAGTCCGAGCGCGCCGATGTCATGCTCGCCTTGGCGCAGGCGGGGATCCCGGTCACGGTGTGGAGCGCGGACTGGAACCCGGCGCGCCACCGACACGGGAACCTCCAGGTCCATCGCCGTTTTTTGGACGGTCTCGACTACGCACGCGCGGTGAACGCCACCCGGATCAATCTCGGTTTCCTGCGCAAGGTCAACCGCGACCTGCAGACCACCCGGTCCATCGAGATCCCCGCCTGCGCCGCCTTCCTGCTGGCCGAGCGCACCGACGAGCACCGGCGTCTCTTCCGAGAAGGGGAAGAGGCGGAGTTCTTCGGCTCCACCGACGAGCTGATCCGCAAATGCCGGCACTACCTGGGCCAGGAGGACGCGCGGCGCCGGATCGCGGAGGCGGGGAGGCAGCGCTGCCTCACCTCGGGCTACAGCAACCGGGAGAGGCTGGCGGGGGTCCTCGCGCACGTGGTGCGCTAGGGGGCGGGCAGCGTACGCACCCGAGGGAGGGGAATGCCGCCGCGTCCCTCCTCGAGCAGCCGCTTGGTGGGGGTCAAGGCGGCGAGAGGCCGCACGTCCATGTCCGGGAAGGTGAACGCCGGATGCGACGGGGGACGTGCACCGAGGGCCGCGATCTCGGCGGCGGCGCGCCTCCGAAAGTGCTGTGCCTGCACCTTCAGGTTCAAGGACTCGGGGAGATGGGCGATCAGGGACAGGCCGACCTCCCGCGTGCGCGGAGCCGTCAGCTGCCGGCCCAGCCACCCCCGCACCGCCGCGGCGATCCCGCCAGGGGCGGGCGTGCCGCCGTCCTGCAGGCGCAGGGGGACGCCGGCGGCGCTCGCCTGGAGGCCGAGCACTTCCCGCCAGGAGAGAGGAGGGACCGAGACCAAGTCGTAGGTGCCCGGCCGCTCGGCGCCTGCGGCGATGCGCAGCAGCGCATCGACGATGGTCACGGTGTGCGTGACGTTCGCCCGTCCCTCCCCGCCGCGCGGCACGACCACCGTGCCCCCTGTGACCAGGCGACGCAGCTCCTCGTGAATCTCCTGCAACTCGCCGCAGACGTGGCCGAGGCGCAGGATCCAGGTGGCCTTCCCCGAGCGCCGGCCGGCGCGCCGCGCGTCCCTCTCGCAGCGGAGCTTCTCCCTTCCGTAGGCCGATCGGCCGCGGGGGGACCCGGCGGGCTGGAACGACGCGTGGACGGACAGGGTGCTGAAGTAGACGACCTTCGCACCGGCGGCGCTCTCCTCGGCCGCGTGCTCCACCAGCGAGCGGTTCAGGGTCCGCGATTCCCGCGGCCGTCCCACCGCCAGGGCGAAGTTCGCGACCACCGAGCAGCCCTCCAGGAGACGGCGTGCCTGGCGGCGGTCGGTGATCAGGCCGTGGCGACAGTCCAGGCCATGCCAGCGGAGAAAGGCGGACCCCGAGGGATTGCGGCAGACAGGGACCACCTCCACCCCGGGCACCCGGGCCAGGAGGAGGCAGACCTCGGACCCGACCTGCCCGTTGGCGCCGAGGACGGCGATCTTCACGCGGCCGCCCCGGAGGCAGCGTAGAGGTCCTCGAGCAGCGCCGTCAGAGGCAGGCAGGACGCGGCCGCCAGGGCGGAGGGCGCACCGGAGCGGATGCCGTCCAGCACCCACCGCCACTCCAGGTAGAAGGCCTGGTTGCTGGTGGTCGCCCCTCCCTCTTCCAGCGCGAGGCGGACCTCCTTGGCGTCGTGCCCCAGCCCCAGGAGGACCGGTGCACGCTCGGGACGGGCGCTCAGGCGCAGCCGTGCCTGCTCGAACTCGATCTCCAGCACGTCCTCCTGGCGGTCCAGCCAGCTGAAGACGTAGTGCAGGGGCAGGGTCCGCCCGCCCCCCACGTCGAGCGCCACCTCCCCCTCGGCGCGCCGGTCCACCTTCCCGTCCAGCACCATCTCCTGACCGAGGAGGCGGTGGCCGCGAGCGCCCGTGAGGTGGATGGCGAGGTCGAGGGCGTGGCACCCGAGGTCGAGCAGCACGCCGCCGGAGAGGCCGGCGAGCCGGTCGAAGTGGCTCGCGTCCACGCCCGTCTTCGTGGTGCGTCCTCCCTCCGATACCCGGATGCGGCGAGGAGGCCCCAGCCAGCCCTCGCGCAGGACACGCTGCGCCAGCAGCGACGAAGCGTAAGTCCGCCGCATGAAGCCGCAGGCCAGCTTGTGGGCGGGGAGCAGGTCCAGGAGCCGCCGGTGCTCGCCCAACGTCCGGGCAAAAGGCTTCTCCACCAGCGTTCCCACACCGGTGCGGCCGAGCAGCTCCAGGTAGGGTGCGCGCGCACCCAGGGGGATGGCGAGGAGCACCGCGTCGCACTCCGCGACCGCACCCGCGAGGTCGTGGACGTCGCGATGGGGGACCCCGTAGGCCCCGGCGAGCGCAGCGGCGCGCGCGCCGTCGGCGTCCGCCAGAAACGCCAGCCGCACGTCGGGCATCGCCGTGAGCACGGGGAGATGGACCATGCGCGCGATGGCCCCCGCCCCGATGACGCCCACGCGCGTGCCCGTCGATGCGCTCAAGCTTGGCGGACTATAGCCCGATGCTACTCTCGCTCGCCCGCTTGCCGGAGGTTCGGGTGGAGGTGGAAGAGACGCTTTCCGCTCCCGCGGGACGCCCGGCTGCGGGCCCTCCGCGGATCGTGCGGGAGGGGGCATGGGTCGGCCTGGGCCAGGCTGGAGCCGCCCTGGCTGGTTTGGTGGGCATCCGGCTGCTCACGAGCTTCGTGCCGCCCGCCGTCTACGGCGAGGTGGTGCTCCTGCTGGGCATCGCCGCGCTGGGCACGAACCTGTTCTGCGGCCCCTTCCAGCAGGCGCTGCTCCGCTACTACCCGCAGGCCCGGGAGGCGGCACAGGTGGGTGCGCTGCGGCGCCTGGCCGGCCGGATCCTGGCTGCCGCGGCCCTGCTGCTGGCGGCCCTGCTGCTGACGGTGGGGGCGGCGCGTTCGGCGACCGCCTCCTTCGCCGCCGTGGCTGCCCTGGTCGCGGTGGACACGTGGCGCACGTTCGAAAGCGGTCTCCTGAACGGGGAGCGCCGCCAGCGGGACTACATGGTGAGGACCGGGCTCGATGCCTGGGCGCGCTGGCTGGGGGCGGCCGGCCTCGCCTGGCTGGCGGGGGCCACGGCCCTCCACGTCCTCGGCGGGATGCTCCTGGGATCGGGTGTGGCGAACCTGCTGCTGTCGCGCCGGACCGTGCGGGGAGAGCCGGTGGACGGGGTGGGGCAGGCGTGGGCCGCATCCTGGCGCGCCCCCTTCCTCCGCTACGCCCTCCCGCTGGTGCCCCTGGCGGCGCTGAACTGGGTGCTCAGCATGGGAGACCGCTACGTGCTCGCGGCCTGGTGGGACACGGCCACCGCCGGGGTGTACGTGGCCGCCTACGGCCTGGCCAGCCAGCCCTTCATCGCCTTGAACGCCGTCATCCACAGCACGCTCCGGCCCGTGCTCTACGACGCCGTGGCCCGGGGCGACGCCGTCAAGGAGAGGCGCACGCTCCGGGTGTGGGTGGGTGGGGTGGCGGCCTGCATGGGCCTGGGATGGATCGCGCTCGCCCTCCTGGCCCGCCCCATCTGCGCCGTGCTGCTGGGAGCCCGCTACCAGGGCGCGGCGTCGCTGGTGCCCATCATCGGGGCGGCCTACGCGCTGCAGGCGGTGCAGCAGACCTTCGAGATCATGCTCTATGCGCACGGCGGCACCGGGCGTCTCACCGCGCTGCAGGCCGTGGCCGCCGCCGTCAGCCTCGTGCTCTACGTGGTCTTCATCCCGGAGGGCGGGGCGGAGGGCGCCGCCCTCGCAACGCTGTGCACCTTCGTCCTCACCGCCGGGATCGCGTTCTTTCTCTCCCAGGCGCCCGCCCGCCTGGGGTTGGTGCGGTCCTAGCGTGACCAGGACCGAGGATCTGCAGCGTATCGTGGACGCCCTGGCGGAGAGCCGTGCCGTCCTGCAGGCCATCCCCCGCGAGCGCATGAAGATCGGCTCCAAGGTGGGCGGCGACCCCGTGACCGAGGTGGACACCGCGATCGACGCGCGCCTGCGTGCGCTCCTGCCGCGCGCGGGGGAGGGATGGCTCTCCGAGGAGACCGCGGACGACCGAGCGCGCCTGAGCGCACGGCGCGTGTGGATCGTGGATCCCCTCGACGGCACGCGCGAGTTCGTGGCCGGGATCCCCGAGTGGGGGATCTCCGTGGCCCTGGTGGAGGACGGGGAGGCGGTGGCGGGCGGGATCTGCAATCCCCCCCTCGGGGTCACCGTGGTGGGTGCGGTGGGAGAGGGTCTGCGCGTGGAGGGGCTGCTTCCCGAGGGCCTGCTATCCGCCTCTCTGCGGGGGGCCCGGGTTCTTGCCAGCCGGAGCGAGGTGGCGCGGGGAGAATGGGAGCGCTTCTCCGGAGCTTCCTTCCACGTGGTGCCCGTGGGCTCGGTGGCGTGGAAGCTCGCGCTGGTGGCAGCCGGGCGTGCCGACGCCACCTTCACGCTGTCCCCCAAGAACGAGTGGGACGTGGCCGCCGGCGCGGCACTGGTGCGCGCCGCGGGCGGGCGGGTGCTCGGCCTGGACGGTCGCGCGCCCCGCTTCAACCAGGGGAACACGCGGCTGCCCGGCCTGCTCGCCTGCACCTCCGCCGTGGAGGGGGATCTCTGCGCGCTCCTCGGCATCGAACCCCGCTGATAGAGTGGGCCGCGGGATGGCGTCTCCGCTCCGGATCCTCGTGCTCACGGACCGCTTCACGCCGGAGATCGCCGCACCCTCCTTCCGGCTCATGGAGCACGCCAAGGTCTGGCGGGAGCTCGGGCACGAGGTCACCGTGGTGACCTGCGTGCCGAACTTCCCGCGCGGACGTGCCTTCCCCGGCTACCGCAACCTGCCGTTCCAAGAGGAAGTGCTGGAAGGGATCCGCGTGCTGCGCGTGTGGAGCTATCTCGCGCCCAACGAGGGAACGGTGCGCCGCACCCTGGACTACCTGAGCTACATGATCTCCGCCGTCCTGCAGCACCGGCGGTACCCCGAGGTCGACGTCGTGCTCGCCAGCTCGCCGCCTTTCTTCGTGGCCATGGCCGGCTGGGCCCTGGCGCGCCTGCGACGATGCCCGTGGGTGTTCGAGGTCCGCGATCTGTGGCCCGCCTCCATCCGGGCGGTGGGGGTCTCCGCCGGCCGGGGCATCGAGCTCATCGAGAAAGTCGAGCTCGGCCTCTACCGGGACGCGGAGCGGGTGCTGGCGCTGACGCACGCCTTCCGGGACGACCTGGTGTCCCGCGGCATCGACGAGGAGAAGATCGACGTCGTCACGAACGGCGTGGACGCCGACGTCTTCCACCCGGGGGCCGTGTCCTTCGACGCCCGCGAGCGTCTGGGCGTGCCCGGATCCGCCTTCCTCGCCGGCTATCTCGGGACCATCGGGCTCGCCCACGGGCTGGGCACCCTGCTCGACGTCGCCGAGCACCTGCGCGGGGAGCCCGATTTCCGTCTGCTCCTGATGGGGGAAGGGGCGCAGCGCCGTCCCCTGGAGGAGGAGGCTGCCCGGCGCGGTCTGTCCCACGTGATCTTCCGGGATTTCGCGCCGCATCACGAGATCCCTTCTTATCTCGCCGCCTTGGATGCCTCCATCGTCCACCTGCGCCCCGACCCGGTGTTCCGGACCGTGATCCCCAGCAAGATCTTCGAGAGCATGGCCATGGGTGTCCCCCTGGTGATGGCGGTGGAGGGCGAGAGCGCGCGCATCGTGGCCGACGCCGGCGCCGGTCTCTGCGTGCCCTCCGGAGACGCCCCCGCCATCGCCGCCGCGCTCCGGGAGCTGCGCGGGGATCCCGCGGGGCGGGAGCGCATGCGGCGCCGGGGGATGGAGTCCGTCCGCACGCGCTATGCTCGCCGCCGCCTGGCGGAGGCGGCCCTGGAGACGCTGGAACGTGCGCGCGCCGGCAGGGGAGGCGGGCGCTGACGTGCGCGTGATCCTGATCGGCGGCAGCGGGTTCATCGGCACCGTCCTCGCCGACCGACTCCTGGCGGCCGGGCACGAGGTGACGATCGTCGACAAGGCCGAGAGCAGGCGGCACCCCGGGCACTGGGTGCGGGCGGACGTGCGGGAGCCGGAGAGCCTGACGGAGGCCTGCCGTGGCGGCGACGTCCTCTACAACCTGGCGGCCGAGCATCGCGACGACGTGCGTCCCCCGTCCCTCTACCAGGAGGTCAACGTGGGAGGCGCGGGGAACGTCTGCCGTGCCGCGGAAAGGCTGGGCATCGAGCGCCTGGTCTTCACCAGCTCGGTGGCGGTGTACGGCTTCACCGAGGAAGAAGCCGACGAGACTGCGCCCACCCGGCCCTTCAACGAGTACGGCCGCACGAAGCTGGAGGCGGAAGGCGTCTACGGCGCGTGGCAGGCCGCCTCGCCGCGGCGCGCCCTCGTGACGGTCCGACCCACGGTGGTGTTCGGTCCCGGCAACCGCGGCAACGTCTACAACCTCCTGCGACAGGTGGTGCGCACGGGTCCGGTGGTGATCGGCAGCGGGCGCAACCGGAAGTCCATGGCCCACGTGGAGAACGTGGCGGCCTTCCTGGAGTGGTGCCTGCGCCTGCCGCCGGGGCGGCACCTCTTCAACTACGCGGACAAGCCTGACCTGGAGATGCGCGAGCTGGTGAGCATGGTGCACGCGCGCCTGGGCGGCAGCGGCAGCGTGCGCCGAATCCCCTACGCGGCCGCTCTCGGACTGGGCGCGGCGGCGGAAGTGGTTTCCCGGCTCACCGGGCGCAGTCTCCCATTGAGCCGCGTGCGCGTCCGGAAGTTCGCGGCCAACACCCAGTTCTCGGCCGGACGGGCCTTGACGGCCGGGTTCGCGCCCCCCATCTCGCTGAAGGATGCCCTGGCCCGCACCGTGGAGGCGGAGTTCACGCAGCCATGAGCCGGCGCCTGGTGTTCGTCGTTTCTGGAATGCGGAGCCTTCCGGGCGGGATCGCCGCCGTGGACGAGAACCTGCTGATCCTGCTGGCGGACCTGGTCCGTGCCGGGCGCCTGCAGCTGGAGATCGAGAGCCTGCTCGAGGAGCCGGCACACCGCCCTGCCGAGCTGCCCCAGGGGATCTCCTTCCGCGCCCACCGGGGCAGCAAGGCGCCACTGGCGGCGCGGCTCCTCCGACATGCCCTTGCCGGCAAGTGGCTCCTCTACGAGCGCGTGGGGCTGGCCGCGGCCACCGCGCCGCTGGCGGCGGCGGGAGCGGCGCGAACGATCGTCCTCGCGCACGGCGCGGAGACGTGGCACGAGGTGAAGCCCCTCCACGCGCTGGCTCTTCGCGCCGCCCGCCTGGTCATCACCAACTCCGCCTACACCTTGGGAAGGATGCGCGCGTGCCGTCCGCTTGCCGGGCGCTTCCGCGGCGTCGCCTGCCCGCTGGGGCTGTCGCCGGCGTTCCCGCTGCTGGACGCCCCCCCCGCCGACGCGGAGGGGACACTGCCGCTGACGGCGGTGGACGGGAAGACGAGGGCGCTGGGGAGCGCGGTGCTCCTGCTGGTGGGCCGCATGGATCCTGGAGAGCGCGAGAAGGGACACGATCGTCTCATCGAGGTCCTTCCCGACGTGCTTCCCCACCACCCGGAGGCACAGCTGGTGTTCGCCGGCCCCGGGTCCGACCGCGAGCGGCTGGAGGCGCTGGCCCGGGCCCGCGGCGTCGCCGGCTCCGTGTTCTTTCCCGGACGGGTCTCCACCGAGACCCTGGGCGACCTGTACCGCCGCTGCTTCGCCTTCGTCATGCCCAGCCGGCAAGAGGGGTTCGGGCTCGTCTACCTGGAAGCGATGAACTACGCCAAGCCCTGCCTGGGCTGTCGTGAGGACGGTGCCGAGGACGTCATCGCCGACGGCGACACGGGGATCCTCCTCGAGGACGCGCTCGACCGGCCGGCGCTGGCGCGCGCGCTGTGCGGGCTCCTGGACGACCCCCGCCGGGCGGCGGCCATGGGCCATCGTGGATTCGAGCGATTGCACCGGCACTTCACGGCGGAGCAGTTCCGCGCCCGGTTCCGCGCCATCCTGGAGCGGACCGTTCCCGGGCTCTAGCCCAGGGCGGTGGCCCCACCCGCCCCTTTCACGTATGTTCCCGCCCGACCATGTGCGGCATCAACGGGATCGTGCGTCTCGAGCCCGGGGGCGATCCTGTGCACCAGGATCGGCTGATCCGCACGCGCGACCACATGGCGCGGCGGGGACCCGACGGCAGCGGTGCCTGGATCTCCCCCTCGGGGGAGGTCGGTCTCGCACACCGACGCCTGGCCATTCTGGACCTGACGGATGCCGGGTTGCAGCCGATGGCCTCCCCGGACGGGCGTTACCACCTGGTCTTCAACGGGGAGATCTACAACTTCCGCGAGCTGCGGCAGGACCTGGAATCGCGCGGCATCCGCTTCCACTCACGATCGGACACGGAGGTCCTGATCGCCCTGTTCGCCCTGGAGGGAACGCGGGCCTTCGCGCGCCTGCGTGGCATGTACGCCCTCGGCCTGTGGGACGAGCTCGAGCACAGACTGGTGCTGGCGCGCGATCCGTACGGCATCAAGCCGCTCTACTGGGCCAGGCACCGCGGCGCTCTCCACTTCGCCTCGCAGGTGCGCGCGCTCACGGAAGCGGGCGGGATCCCCGCGGACGTGGATCCCACCGGTGTGGCGGGGTTCCTTCTCTGGGGATCGGTCCCCGAGCCGCGGACGATCCGGCGTGCCGTGCGCGCCGTCCCCGCCGGCCATCACATCGTGATCGAGCGCGGCCGGGTGGGAGATCCCGTTCCCCACCGTGATTTCTGGACGCCCGCGCCCGATGCCGCCGCCGTCCCCGATGCCCTGTCGGACAGCGTTCGGGCGCACCTCGTGTCCGACGTGCCCGTGGCCGTCTTCCTCTCCGCCGGGCTCGACTCCAGCCTCATCGCCGCGCTGGCGCGACGCCACCTGCCTTCCCCGCCGACCACGGTGACCCTGCGCTTCGCCGCCTATCGGGGAACGCAGGCAGACGAAGGACCGCTGGCGGCGAAGATCGCCGCCGCACTGGGGACGAACCACGTCGAGGTCTGCCTGGGAGACGAGGCTCTCAGGGAATGCTGGGACCAGGTCGGCGGCGCCATGGACCAGCCGAGCGTGGATGGATTCAACACCTATCTCGTGAGCCGAGCGGCCCGCGAGGCCGGCTTCAAGGTCGTCCTCTCCGGACTCGGCGGCGACGAGCTGCTCGGGGGCTACCCGTCGTTCCAGGAGGTGCCCCGCTGGGCTGCCCGCTGCGCGACGGTCTCGCGCCTGCCCGGAGCCCGTGCGCTCGTTCCCGTGATCGGGGCGCTCAGCCCTCGCCGGCCCAAGCTCGCGGGCATGGTCGCGCACGGGGGAAGCCTCGCCGGAGCCTACTTCCTGCGCCGCGGCCTCTTCCTGCCCTCGGACCTGCCGGCCATGCTGGGACCCGCCGCCGCCCGGGACGCACTGGCGGATTACGACCCCGTGGCCGACGCCGCACGCGCGCTACCCGCGCCCTGGCGCGCCGCCGCGCACCTGTCCCCGCCGGACGCCTGGCGGGCCGTGCACTGGATGGAATCCGCCATCTACATGCGCAACCAGCTCCTCCGCGATGCGGACTGGGCGTCCATGGCCCACGCACTGGAGCTCCGCGTTCCCCTGGTGGATGCCCGCCTGCAGGCGCAGCTGCATGGGCAAGGGTTCGAGCCCGGGAGGTCGGGAGGCAAGGCCTCGGTCGTGCGCCTCACCGCGCCGGAGCTACCCGCCGAGCTCTGGGAGCGCCGCAAGACGGGGTTCTCCCTCCCGCTCATGGAGTCGCTGGAGCCCGGTGCCGCCCCCTCCACGCCCGGCGCGAGATCTCGCCGCCTCGCTCTGCGTGTCCTCCGCTCCTTCGACATCGACCTGGAGGCCGCGACCGCCAGCGCCTCCTGAGCTCCGATCTCCACACCGAGAGTCACTTGCGAGCGAGCACGGCGACGCTGCTGCCCAGGCCGCGCAGCCGGACCAGGGAGGCGAGGGCATCGTCCACGTCGTTGACGCGTCTCGCCAGCCCAGGGCCACAGGGGATCCCGAGCTTCCCCAGCGCGAGCAGCGCGTACCGGGTGAGCGCCCCGTGGTGGACGACACGCGCCCAGGAGAAGGTCTGGCGGAGCGGCGCCACGCGGGACGACGTCAGGGGCCGGCAGTAGACGCTCGGCTCGCGCTTTCCCAGGAGACGCGTGCCCAGCCCATAGAAGGGAGCACGCCACGGCTCCACGGCCGCGAACGTCCCTCCCGGGCGCAGCGCACGCGCCACCTCCGCCAGGGCGAGCCCGGTGCGCATGTGATGGAGGCATCCTCCGGCGTAGACGCCGTCCACGGTTCCATCGTGCAGGGGGAGCTCCTCCGCCACCGCCACCACGCAGCGGAGCCCCTCCGCCACCTGGAAGCTCTCCGCGAGGGCACGCGCGAACAGGGCCTCGCCGTGCATGGGAGTGACCAGCCAGGCCTCGGCGGCACCGGCGAGGAGGAACTTCACGGCGTGGCTCCCCTTGCCGCCGAGCTGGAGGAATGCTCGTCCTCGTACCGTTCCCAGGTGGCGGTAGGCGTCCCACTGCGCCGGGCCGTCGTAGACGGCATCCACCCAGAGATCCCTGGGATTGGGAAAGGCCTCGCGCTCCCCGCGGTTCATGTGGTGCAGGGGCATCATGTCCGCTGGGGCGCCCACGCGCGCAATGTCGGCGGCCTGACGGCGTGCCTCGGCGTTGTAGAAATCCATCTCCTCGTAGGCCTCGGCGTGCGTCGGGCTCCGCAGATCCACGGCGGTGCGCAGGCTTGCCGGGCGCAGGGCCTCGGGCGAGAGGAGGATCGGCACGTCCTCGAGCACGGGATAGGCGCAGGCGAAGTCGCGGCGCAGCAGCACCCACGGGGTGCGTCCCACCGGAGAGGAGGGCACGCCCTTGGTGTTGCACGCCGTCTCCCTCGGCAGGAACGCCGCTCCCGCCGCGCATTCCGCCTCCTCGAGCGAGCGCAGCTCCAAGGGGAGCTTGGACGTTGGGCAGACCAGGGCGGCGCAGGCGCGACGGAGCTGATCCAGGTCTCTCACCGCGCGCTATCTACCGTGCGCGACGCTCCTTGTCCAGCCAGGCCAGGGCCTCGTCCCGCGAGCGCAGCGTTCCTGCGTCCCGCAGCTCCGCCAGTTCGGCCAGCGCTCGGCCCACCGCCGGCCCCGGACCGATCTGCAGCACCCGCATGACGTCCTCGCCGCCCAGCAGGGGCGTGGCGGCGAGATCGGCCGCGCGCGCGCCGTGAGCTCGCAGGATGGAGAGCGTGCGGCGCAGGCGCGCGCGCCGCGCCCGGTCGGGCGGACCGCCCGTCCCCTGCACGTCGGCCTCGGCGTGCGCGAGGAGGAGAGGGAGATCCTCCCCGGCATCGGCCACGAGGCGCCTCACGCCGCGCGGCGGACATCCCGCGTCCGCCAGGTGACCGGGCCGGAGATGGAGCGCGATCAGGCGCTTGACCCGGCGGACGCGGGCCCGGGGATGCTTCAGGCGCCGCAGGACGGCCTCCGCCCGCTCCGCCCCCAGAACCTCGTGCCCGTGGAAGGTGGGCCGGCCGTCGTCGCGCAGCTCGAGCGTCTCCGGCTTGCTGACGTCGTGGAGGAGGAGGGCCCAGCGGAGCACGGCGCCGTCCTCTCCGGGTAGACGCGGCGAGGAGCCCAGGGCGTCCGCGGTGTGCAGGAAGACGTCGGGCCGGCCCGGACCGGCCGCGCATCCCACCGTCGCCACCATCTCCGGAAGCACCGAGGGGAGCAGGCCCAGGCCGAGCAGCGCCCGCAGGCCGGCCCTGGGATCACGGGCGAGCAGCAGCGCCTGCAGCTCGTCCCGGATCCTCTCCGGAGAGGCGCGCCTGAGGGCCCGTGCCGCCGCAGCGGCCCCCGCCGCCGTCTCCCGGTGCAGGCGCCAGCCCGGGAAGGCGGCGAGAAAGCGCGCGGCGCGCAGCGCACGCACGGGATCGTCGCGGAACGTGGTGGCGGGACGGGGCGCGCGCAGCAGGCCCCGCCTCAGGTCGGCGAGGCCGCGCAGCGGGTCCTCCAGGAGACCGGAGAGGGGATCGAAGGCGACGGCGTTGAGCGTGAAGTCCCGCCGCGCCAGGTCGCGGGCGAAGCCGCGCCGTCCCACGTCCACCACGTCCACCTCGCGCCCGTCCAGGACGATCCGCCAGGTGATGACGCCGCGCTTGCGGAAGCGGAAGGGGCGGCGCCCGAAGCGCGCGGCCAGGGCGGCGACGAAGCGGGCGCACCCCGGCCCGGCGGCGAGGTCCACGTCGTGGGCCGCCCGTCCCAGGGCGGCGTCGCGCACGAGCCCGCCCACCAGGCGCACCGGCACCGCAGTCTCGCGCGCGCTCTCGCGCACGGCGCGCAGCACGGGATCGCGGGCCACGCGCCGCGACAGGCGCGGTGCGAGGCTCAGGAGCTCCCCGCGGGGAGGAGGGCGCTCCCGGGGAGGATCTCGTCGGGGGAGAGCGCGCCCGCGATGGCGGCGCGGGTGGCCGCGGACAGGCTCTCCGCCCCGGTGTGCTCTGCGGGATGGAGGGCAGGCATCAGGCGCACGCGCAGGGTGCCCGGCCGCACGCGCAGCGAGCCCGGGGGCAGGATGCGGTACGAGCCGGAGACGGCCACCGGCACCACCGGCACCGCGGCCTCCATGGCCAGGTGGAAGCCACCCTTCTTGAAGGGCGCGAGCTTGCCGTCGCGGCTGCGCGTTCCCTCCGGGAAGAAGACCACCGAGCGGCCGGCGCGCACGCGTGCCGCCGCCTCGCGCAGGCTGCGCATGGCCCGGGCCCGGTTGCTGCGGTCGATGGGGATGCAGCCGGACGCGGTCATGGCCCAGCCCAGCACCGGGATGCGGAAGAGGGATTCCTTGGCCAGGAAGCGGGCGCTGCCGGGAAGCACCAGGAACAGGGCCGGGATGTCCAGGAGCGACTGGTGATTGGCGGCGAAGAGGCAGGGGCCGGCGGGCACGTGCTCCATCCCATCCATCGTGGTCCTGGCCCCGGCGGCCGCCAGCAGGATGCGCGACCAGGGGCGCGCGCAGCGCAGGAAGATGTCGCTCCTGGGGCGCACCAGGCCCAGCACCACCACGGGAAGGCCGAAGACGGGAGTGGCGAGGAGGAAGGCGAGGACGGTGAGCATGCCGCGGAACATGCGCGTTGGAGTATAAACCTCGATCCCATGCGCCCCCCGGAGACGCTCTGGTCCTGGACGGCCCGCTCCATGGCGCTGGGAGCCGCCTACGATGCCGCCTTCGCGGCGGCCATCCTCCTCTTCCCCGAGCCCGCGTCGGCGCTCCTGCGCATCCCCCTGCCCGCCGACCTCCTCTACTTCCGGTTCATCGGCGTGTTCCTGCTGATGCTCGCCGCCATGTACCTCCTGGCCGCGCGCGAGCCGCGCCGCTACCAGGGGGTGATCCTGGTGGCGGCGGCCGGCCGCCTCGCCGGCTTCCTCTACCTGGCCCGGGCCTGGAGCGCCGGGGCGCCCTCGGCCTTCCTGGGACTGGCATGCGCCGATCTCCTCCTCGCAGGCCTCCATGCGGCGCTGCTCCGGGGGGCCCGCAGGGCGGACGGGGCGCGCTGAACTGGTATGCTCGGCGGAGCGGATGCGCGAGATCGTGACCGGGATCGTGGACGACTTCGGCGCCGTGGTGCGCCTGGCCGGGCAGACCGCGCGCGCCGCCTTCCGGCGTCCCTTCGAGCGGGATCTCTGGTTCGAGCAGGCCTTCCACCTGGGCGTGCAGTCGCTCACGATCACGAACGTCACCCTGCTCTTCACGGGCATGGTGCTGGCCATCCAGACCGCCTACTCGCTGGCCGCCTACGGGGGCAAGCCCTTCGTGGGGGACATCATCGCCCTCTCCGTGGTGCGCGAGCTGGGTCCGGTCCTCACCGCGCTCATGGTGGCGGGGCGCGTGGGGGCAGGGATCACGGCGGAGCTGGGATCGATGGCGGTGACCGAGCAGGTGGATGCCATGCGGGCCCTGGCCGCGGATCCGGTGAAGAAGCTCGTGGTGCCGAGGGTGGGGGCGCTCACCGTGGTGCTCCCCATGCTCTCCGTGCTGTCCATCGCCATCGCCCTCTTCGGCGGCATGCTCATGGCCATCCTGGAGATCGGACAGTCGCGGGCGTTCTTCGTGAGCCACGCCACCGGCGCCCTCACCGCCGGGGACATCATGAGCGGCGTGGGCAAGACGTTCTTCTTCGCCATCTTCATCGGGATCATCGCCTGCTACAACGGGATCACCGCCACCGGCGGCGCCGACGGCGTGGGCAAGGCCACCACGCACACGGTGGTGTGGGCCTCCATCGCCGTGATCATCTCCGACTTCTTCCTCACCAAGACCTTCCTGCTCTTTCAATGACCGATCCCTTCATCGAGTACAAGGACCTGTACAAGGCCTTCGACGGCCGGCCCGTGCTGGCCGGCGTGAACCTGGCGATCGCACGGGGGGAGAGCGTGGTCATCCTGGGGGGCTCGGGCTCGGGGAAGTCCGTCCTCCTCCGGCACGCCATCGCCCTGCACCGGCCCGACCGCGGCGAGGTGTGGGTGGACGGCCTGGAGATCTCGCGCCTCCCCGAGGAAGAGCTCTTGGAGACGCGCAAGAAGGTGGGCATGCTGTTCCAGGCGGGCGCGCTCTTCGACTCCATGTCCGTCTACCGGAACGTGGCCTTCCCCCTGCACGAGCACACCGATTGGCCCGAGGACAGGGTGGCGGCGCGCGTGGCGGAGGTGCTCTCCTTGGTGGAGCTGTCGGAGGTGGAGGACAAGATGCCGGCCGATCTCTCGGGGGGCATGCGCAAGCGGGTGGCGCTGGCGCGGGCCATCGCCCTGGCGCCCCGGGCCGTTCTCTACGACGAGCCCACCACCGGGCTCGATCCCATCACCGCCAACGCGATCAACCGCCTGATCCGCGGCCTGCAGGGGCGGCTGGGGATCACCTCGGTGGTGGTCACCCACGACATCCAGTCCGCCATGCACGTGGCCGACCGCATCGCCTTCCTTCACGAGGGCAGGATCTCGTTCACCGGCACGCCTGAAGAGGCCGAGGCTTCGCAGGAGCCGCTGCTCCGCGAGTTCCTCCGGGGAGGGGTCGATGCCTGAGCCGGGACACGCCCCGCGCAACCTGGCCCTGGGGGCCTTCGCCATGCTGGCGCTGCTGGTCTTCGCCATCGGCATCATGGCGGTGGGGGGCGAGCACGGCCTGCTCTCGGGGCGGGCCGGCTACATGGTGGTGTTTCCCGCCACCCAGGGGCTCATCGTCGGGTCTCCGGTGCACATGTCGGGCGTGCAGATCGGGTCGGTGGCGGGGATCCGCCTCCCCACCGATCCCCGGGCGCCGGGGATCCGGGTGGAGCTCACCGTGGACGACGCCTATGCCGCCCGCATCCGCCAGGGCTCGGCGGCGTCGCTGCGCTTCCTCGCCATCCTCTCCGGGGAGAAGTTCGTGGAGGTGTCCCCGGGCAATCCTGCCGCCCCCGAGCTCCCCGAGGGTTCCGTCATCCCCAGCGCCCCCACCACCGAGTTCCTGGAGCAGGGGGAGGACATCGCGGACAACCTGAGCGACATCACGTCGTCGCTGGTGGACATCCTGGAGCCGCTGCGCCGCGGGGAGGGGCTCCTCGGCCAGATGATCCACAACCCGCAGTTCGGGCAGGAGAGCCTGCAGCACGTCAACCAGACCCTGGCCAACCTGGAGGCGGTCTCCCTGCAGGCGCGCCAGGGGAAGGGTCTGGTGGGCCGCCTGCTCTCCGACCCGGTCCTGGCCCAGAAGGCCGACAAGGTGGGGCAGGCCGCCGACGACCTGGCCGAGCTGACCGGCCGCCTGAAGGCACAGGAGGGTGCCTTCGGCGAGCTGACCCGGGAGGGGGGCGCCGGCCAGCAGGTGATCGTGGACCTGCAGGCCAGCGTGGCGGCGCTGCGCTCGACGATGGAGGGGATCCAGCGCGGGGAGGGCCTGGCGGGGAAGGTGCTGCACGACGATGCCTTCGGGCAGGAGAGCGCGGCCTCGCTGGCCCGGGCGCTCGCCAACCTGGACACCATCACCGGCAAGGTGGCGCGAGGGGAGGGAACGCTGGGGAAGCTCGTGTCCGACCCCACCCTGTACGACGAGGCGACGACCGTGGTGAGCGGCGTGGACGACAGCAAGTTCGCCCGCTGGCTCCTGCGGCGCTCCCGGCAGAAGGGGGTGGAGGCCAAGGAGGCCCCGAAGGAGACCGCACCGGCGCCGCCTCCACCGGCTCCCTGATCCTCTCTTTGCTATGGTGCCTCGCGAGGAGGGGATCCAAGAACGCATGAACCAGCATGCCAGGACGCTCCGGGACAAGATCGCCGGGAAGAAGGCGAAGCTCGGCGTGGTGGGGCTCGGCTACGTCGGTCTTCCCCTGGCCGTGGAGTTCGCGCAGGCGGGCTTCCGGGTCACCGGCATCGACGTCGATCCCTCGAAAGTGCAGAACGTGCAGCGAGGGCACTCCCACGTCGAGGACATCCCCGACGCGGTGCTCGCTCCCCTGGTGAAGGACGGGTCCATCACCGCTCAGGCCGACTACAGGGGATGTGGGAAGTTCGATGCCATCTTCATCGCCGTGCCCACGCCCCTGCGCAAGACCCGCGACCCCGACATCTCCTACATCGTGTCCTCCCTGGACGAGATCGCGAAGGAGGTCCGTCCCGGCCAGCTCATCGTGCTGGAGTCCACCACCTACCCGGGCACCACCGAGGAGATCCTCCGCCCGGCGCTGGAGGCCAGGGGTCTGAAGACGGGGGAGGACCTCTTCCTGGCCTTCTCCCCGGAGCGGGTGGACCCGGGGAACGCGCGCTTCAATACCAGGAACACCCCCAAGGTCGTGGGGGGCTGCACCCCGTTGTGCACGCAGCTGGCGGCCGAGCTGTACGGGCAGGCCATCGAGACCGTGCACCCCGTCTCCTCCAGCCAGGCGGCGGAGATGATCAAGCTGCTGGAGAACACCTTCCGCGCCGTCAACATCGGTTTGGTGAACGAGATCGCCCTCATGTGCGAGCGCCTGAAGCTCGACGTGTGGGAGGTGATCGACGGGGCGGCCACCAAGCCCTTCGGCTTCATGCGCTTCTATCCCGGGCCGGGCATCGGCGGGCACTGCATCCCCCTCGACCCTCACTACCTCTCCTGGAAGCTGCGCACCCTCAACTACTCCGCCCGCTTCATCGAGCTGGCGGGGGAGATCAACCGGGAGATGCCGCACGTGGTGGTGCGCCGCGCCGCCGCCCTCCTCAACGGGGAGAAGAAGAGCGTCAACGGCTCGAACGTGGTGGTGCTGGGGGTGGCCTACAAGCGCGACGTGGGGGATCTCCGCGAGTCCCCGGCCATCGACGTGGTGACGGAGCTCAAGGAGCTGGGGGCCAAGGTCGCCTACCACGACCCCTACGTCCCCGAGATGCGGCTGGAGGACGGCACGGTCCTGAAGTCTTCCCCCTGGAAGCGCGCCCTGGCGAAGGCCGACCTGGCGGTGCTGGTCACCGATCACTCGGACTTCGACTACGAGGCGATCGTGGCCGCGGCGCCGCTGGTCCTCGACACCCGCAACGCCACCCGCGCCGTGCGCGCGGGGCGGCAGAAGATCCACAAGCTGTGAGCCCGGTGCCGCCCGGCCCTCCCGTGCTGGTCACGGGCGGGGCCGGGTTCATCGGATCCCACCTCGTGGCCGCCCTCCTCGGCGACGGCCGCGAGGTGGTGGTCCTCGACGACTTCGACGACTTCTACGACCCCTCGATCAAGCGCAGGAACGTGGCCGCCCTGGCCGCTCCGCGGCTGCGCGTGGTGGAGGGGGACATCCGGGACGCCGCCCTCGTCGACCGCGTCTTCGCGGAGGGACGCTTCCACTCCGTGATCCATCTCGCCGCCCGCGCCGGGGTGCGCCCCAGCATCGAGCAGGCCGCGCTCTACACCTCGGTCAACCTGGACGGCACCACCTGCCTGCTGGAGGCGGCGCGCCGCCACGGGGTGGAGCGCTTCGTCTTCGGATCGTCCTCCTCGGTCTACGGGAACAACCCCAAGGTCCCCTTCGCCGAGGACGACCCCGTGGACCACCCGGTGTCGCCCTACGCCGCCACCAAGAAGGCGGGCGAGCTGCTCTGCCACACGCACCACCATCTCTACGGCATGGACGTGGCCTGCCTGCGCTTCTTCACCGTCTACGGCCCCCGGCAGAGGCCGGAGATGGCCATCCACAAGTTCACCCGCCTGCTCTGGCAGGGGAAGGAAGTGGAGCAGTTCGGGGACGGCACCACCGCCCGGGACTACACCTACGTGAGCGACATCGTGGACGGCATTCTCCGGGCCTGGGAGCGCTGCCGCGGCTACCGCGTCTACAACCTGGGCGGCTCCCGCACGGTGACGCTGCGCGATCTGCTCCACAAGATCGCGGAGCGCCTGCAGATGCCGGTACGGGTGCGCGCGCTCCCCCCGCAGCCCGGCGATGTGGAGCGAACCTGGGCGGACGTCTCCCGTGCCCGCGAGGAGCTGGGCTGGGAGCCCAGGGTGGATCTGGATTCCGGTCTCGACCTCTTCGTGGACTGGTTCCGCAGGGAGGGCGCGGAGGTGACCCGGTGAACATCACGGTGGTGGGAACGGGATACGTGGGACTGGTGACGGGTGCCTGCTTCTCGGAGTTCGGCAACCACGTGACCTGCGTGGACAAGGACGTCTCCAAGATCGAGATGCTGCGCCGGGGGGAGATGCCGATCTACGAGCCGGGCCTGGACGAGCTGGTGGAGCGGAACGTCAAGGCGGGGCGCCTGTTCTTCGAGACCGACCTCCCCAGGTCCATCCGGTCGTCGCTGGTGGTGTTCATCGCCGTGGGGACGCCCCAGGGGAACGACGGGCGCGCCGACCTCACCTTCGTGCGGGAGGTGGCGGCGCAGATCGCGGAGAACCTGAACGAGTTCAAGGTGGTGGTGACCAAGAGCACCGTCCCCGCCGGCACCGGGCGCATGGTGCGCTCGATCATCGAGCAGAAGCGGGCCGAGGACCATCCCTTCAGCGTGGCCAGCAACCCCGAGTTCCTGCGCGAGGGCTCCGCCATCGAGGACTTCATGCGCCCCAACCGGGTGGTGCTGGGGACGGAGGACGAGACGGCGGCCGCCATCCTGCGCGACCTCTACCGCCCGCTCTACCTGATCGAGACCCCCATCATCGTCACGGACGTGGTGACGGCGGAGGTCATCAAGTACGCGAGCAACGCCTTCCTCGCCACCAAGATCTCCTTCATCAACGAGATGGCGGACCTGTGCGAGCGCCTGGGCGCGGACGTGCACCTGGTGGCGCGGGGCATGGGCCTGGACAACCGCATCGGACGCAAGTTCCTCCACCCCGGGCCGGGCTACGGCGGGTCCTGCTTCCCCAAGGACACCCGCGCCATCGTGGAGATCGCCCGCGACGCGGGGATGGGGCTCAAGATCGTGGAGGCGGTGATCGACGTCAACGAGGACCGCATCCCCCGCATGACCGGGAAGATCCGGGAGGCCCTGGGCGGGAGCTTCCAGGGGAAGACGGTGGGGCTGCTGGGCCTCACCTTCAAGCCCAACACGGACGACCTGCGGGAGTCTCCCGCGCTGCGCATCATGGACGCCATGCTCTCCGAGGGAGCGAAGGTGCGGGCCTACGACCCGGTGGGCATCCCCTTCGCGAAGAGCACGCCCCGGGACGGCGTGACCTACTGCGGCAACGAGTACGAGCCCGCCGAGGGAGCGCACGCCCTGGTCATCGCCACGGAATGGAACCAGTTCCGCGGCCTGGACCTGGAGCGGGTGAAGGGCACGCTCAAGGAGCCGGTGCTGGTGGACCTGCGCAACGTGTACGAGCCGGGTGTCGTGCGCGGGAAGGGCTTCCGCTACCACGCGGTGGGGAGGTAAGGACGGTGGCGGGGTACCTAATCACCGGCGGCGGCGGATTCATCGGCTCGAACCTGACGGAGGCGCTGCTGCGCGCCGGGGAGGACGTGCGCGTCCTCGACGACTTCTCCACCGGACGGCGCGGCAACCTGGCGGACGCCGAGGAGTGGGCCCGGGCGGGAGGCGCCCGGTTCGAGCTCGTGGAGGGGGACATCCGGGATCGCGCCACCTGCGTGCGCGCCGTGGCCGGCGTGGACCACGTGCTCCACCAGGCGGCCATCCCCTCCGTGCAGCGCTCGGTGAAGGACCCCCTGGCCACGAACGCCGTGAACGTGTCGGGGACGCTGAACCTGCTGGTGGCCGCGCGCGATGCCGCCGTGCGCCGGTTCGTGTTCGCGTCCTCCTCCTCGCTGTACGGCGAGAGCGACACGCTCCCCAAGGTGGAGACGATGCCCGCGGCGCCCATCTCCCCCTATGGCCTGCAGAAGCTCGCGGGCGAGACCTACTGCGCCCTCTTTCACCGCCTCTACCAGACGCCCACGGTGGCGCTCCGCTACTTCAACGTGTTCGGGCCGCGCCAGGACCCGGGCAGCGAGTACTCGGCCGTCATCCCGCGCTTTGTCACCGCCCTGCGCGACGGCGGCCGGCCCACCGTGTACGGCGACGGCGAGCAGACACGCGACTTCACCTTCGTGGCCAACGTCGTACAGGCCAATCGCAAGGCCTGCCAAGCCCCCGAGGAGGCGCTGGGCCTCGCCTACAACGTGGCCTGCGAGGAGCGGATCAGCCTGAACGGCCTGCTCCAGATCCTGGGGGAGCTGATGGGGAAGCGGGCCGACCCGGTGTACGCGCCCGCCCGGACCGGCGACATCAAGCACTCCCTGGCCGGCATCGCGCGGGCTCGGAAGCTCCTCGGGTACGCTCCCGAGGTGGACCTGCGCGAGGGCCTGCGGCGGACGGTGGAGCGGCTCTAGTGCCGCCTGGCCGCGACCTGCACGCCGTCCTCCTCGCCGGGGGCAGCGGCACGCGCTTCTGGCCCTGGAGCCGGGCGGATCGTCCCAAGCAGTTCCTGGCCTTGACGGGGGAGAAGCCCCTGCTGGTGGAGGCCTGGCGGCGGGCGCGCGCCCTCGTCCCTCCTTCCCGGGTCTGGGTGGTCGCCCCCCGTGCTCTGGCGCGCCAGGTCCGGCGCCACCTGCCCGACCTGCGCCGCGACCGCCTGGTCCTGGAGCCGGAGCCGCGGGATACCGCCCCCGCCATCGTGCTCGCGTGCGCGGCGGTGGCGCGCGCGCATCCATCCGCGGTGGTGGCGGTCCTCCCCACCGATCACGTCGTCCGGGACCTGCCCGCGTTCCTCGCCGCGGTGAGCGTGGCCGCGCAGGCCGCCCGGAGGGGAGGGCTCGTCTGCCTCGGGGTGCGCCCCGACCGGCCTGCCACCGGCTTCGGCTACCTCGAGTGCGCTTCCCGCCCCAGCGTGCGCCGTGCGGTGCCTGTGACCCGTTTCGTGGAAAAGCCCAAGCTCGCGCGGGCCCGGAGCTTCCTGCGCTCCGGCCGGCACCTCTGGAACGCAGGCATGTTCGTGTGGAGGGTGGATCGTTTCCTCGACGAATCCCGCCGGGTGGCGCCGGCGATCACGGAGCCGGTCCTCGCGCACTTGGCGGGAAAGCGGGGCGCGTGGCAGCGTGCGGAGCGCCGCTCGGTGGACTTCGCGGTGATGGAGCGTGCGCGAGGCGTGCAGGTGGTGTCGCTCGATGCGGGATGGGACGACGTGGGGTCGTGGGACGCCGCCGCACGCCTGCGCGCCGAGGCCCCGGAGGCCCGCGCCGTGGTCCGGGTGGAGAGCGAGGGCAGCGCCGTCTTCGGCGAGGGTGGACGCCTGGTCGCCCTGGTGGGGGTCCCGGGCGTGGTGGTGGTGGACACCAGGGACGCGCTTCTGGTGGTGCGCCGTGACCGCGCCGAGCAGGTGCGCGCGGTGGTGGAGGCGCTGGTGTCCACGCAGCGGGGAGCCCTGCGGTGATGCGGCCTCTGCGTCCGGAGGGATGGCTCGTCCTCGTCGTGGCGCTCGCGCTGCCCTGGGCGTACGGCGGCGTCGAGCCATGGGCGTACCGCGGGGCGGGGTGCCTCCTCACGCTCGCCGCGGCGGTGGCCCTGTGGCGGCGGGGGTGGCGAGGCCTTCGCCTCGACCGGAGCGCTCTCTGGCTGGCCCCCGCGGCGATCCTGGCGCTGTGGGCGGCGCTGCAGCTCGTGCCGCTTCCGCCAGGTCTCCTTCGCGTTCTCGCCCCGGGGACCGCGCGCGCGATGGAGCATGGAATGCCAGGGTGGCCTGGCGACAGCGGCGATCCCGTCGGTGCGCTCCTGGCGGATGCCCGCGCGGCCGTTCCCGAGGCTCACGAGGCACCCGCAGCGGCGCCGCTGGCGGCGCGGCAGGCCGGGCCGGCGCGCTGGCGGCCGCTCTCGCAGCACCCCCTGGCCACGGCGGAGCGCCTGGCATGGTACCTGGCGCTGCTCCTCGCGTTCGTGGTGGTGCGGGCGCGCACGGCCACGCCTGACGGCGTGGAGACCTGGAGGCGCGCGCTCCTGATCCTGGCCGGCGCGCTGGCCGCCTTCGGCTTCCTCCAGGCGCTCGCCACCCCGGGGCTGATCTACGGCCGGGCCATCGAGGGCGCGCGGCCCTTCGGTCCCTACGTGAACCCCAGCCATTTTTGCGGCGCCATGGAGCTGCTGGTGCCCTGGGCGGCAGCCTACGCCTGGAGCAGCTTGCGGCGGGGAAGGAGCGGGTGGAACGCTGCGGCCGGCGCGATCGCCGTGGCGCTGATCGGCGCGGCGGCGTGTCTGGCCGCCGCCAGCCGCGCGGGGGCGGTGCTGCTCGTCGGCTCGCTGGCGGTGCTGGTTCTCGTCGCCAGCCGCGGCCGCCGGCTGATCGCCGCGGGAGCGATGGTGCTCGTGCTGGGAGGACTGGTCTCCACGGCGCTGCTCTGGGGCACCCTCGGCACCCGAGTGCGGGACACGCTCCTGTCCGGCGGGCAGGACATCCGTGCCTCCACCCGCTGGGCCGTGGCCTCGTCGCTCGGACAGATGCTCGGGGACCATCCCGTATTCGGGGTGGGGTTCGGGGCCTTCCGTGTCGTCTTCCCTCGCTATCTCGCGTCGGGCGAGGCCGAGCTGTGGAACCAGGCCCACGACGACTGGGCGGAGGTTGCCGTGGAAGGCGGGGTCGTGGCGCTGCTGGCCACGGTGTGGCTCGCCGCCGCGTTCTGGAAACACGCGGCCGGCACCTACGCGGCTGCCTCGAGCCGCGGCTTCCGCCTCACCCGCCTGGGGCTGCTCCTCGGATTGGCCTCCCTGACCGTGCACGCCTTCGTGGACTTCAATCACCAGATCCCCGCCAACGCTCTCCTGTTCGTCGTGGCGGCAGCCCTCGCTCTCTCGCCCGAGCAACGGCACGGCGCCGCGTCCGGCGGCCGGTCCGGAGGTCTGGCGCGTGCCGCCGCCGCAGTGCTGATCGCGCTCTGCGGCTGGCAGGCCCTCCGTGGCGTCCCCGCCGGCCTGGCCTACGCGCGGGGCGCGCGGGAGGCGAGCCGGGGAGAACTGGGAGCGGCCGCACGCTCTCTCGATCGTGCAGCCGTGGGCGGGCTTCGTTTCGAGGCGCGGTGGCTTTCCGGTCAAGTCGGCCTCGGCCTGTGGGATGGGCAAGCCGCGGGGCGGGACGGGCTGCAGCGGCCGGCCTCCTCTTTCCTGGACGCGTGGGCGACCTGTCCCACGTCGGCCTGGGCGCGCACTGGGCTCGCCGAGGCGTACATGCGGGCGGCCACCACGCGACGCGCCCCCCTCGCCCTCGAGGAGCTTCGGGGTCGACCGTGGGACCGGGTCGGAGACGATGGCCGGGTTGCCCTCGGGCTCGCCCGGCGCGCCATCCGGGACGAGCCCAACGTGGCGGCGCACCGGGACACGCTGGTGCGCGTCACCCTGCGCCTGGGCCTGCTGGAGGAGGCGGCGCGGGCAGCGAGAGGCGCGGCAGCGGCCATGCCGGACCTGCGGGCCCACGATTTCGGTGCCGCGGAGCCCCCACGGGAGGTGCTCACCGCGTTTGCCGAGGGCTCGCGCGCGGTCCTGGGCCGCACGCCGCTGATGACGCGCGGGAACCACCTGCTGGCCCTCGGGCTGCTGGAGGAGCGGCTGGGCGATCTCCCGCGGGCGGAGGAGGACCTGCGTGCCGCCGTGCAGGAGCCGGGGTTCGAGCTGGAGCAGGCAGAGCGGCGATACCACTTCGGCCGGATCCTGCTCGCCCGGAGACGCCTGCAGGAAGGCGAGGCGGAACTCGTGAGGGCCGCGGCGCGCCCCGAGTTCGGCCCCGCCGTCGCGTCCCTGCGAGCCGGCCTCGCCGAGACCCGCGGCGACCTTCGCGGCGCGCTGGAGCAATGGCGGACCGCACGCCGCCTGCGCCCGGCGGAGGCCGCGCCCTGCCTCGAATTCGCCCGGATCGCCCGGAAGGTCAACGAGCTGGGGCTGGCCCAGGAGGCCCTCAGCTGGGCAAAAGTGCTCGCCCCCACCGACCCGCGCGTGCATGCGGGGTTCGTGGAGCTCGCCCTCGCCCGCGGGGACTGGCGGGCCGCGGAAAGCGCCCTCGCGGACTACGGGCGTGCCGGCGGAGACCCGGCGTGGGCGGACGCCCAGCGCCGCAAGATCGGGGAGATTCGCCAGCCCTGAGGGGGAGGGTGGCGGCCGGCGGGGAACCCCGTATATTTCCGGCCGCTTCCGGAGGGGTGTCTCGACGTGCTCGCCATCGGTCTCTGGACCCTGGTCATCGCAGCCCTGACCGCCTGGGGGGTGACTCCCTGGCTCATCCGCCTGGCCCACGTGCTCGGCGCGGTCGACCACCCGGACCCCCGGAAGGTCCATCAGGCCCCCATGCCCCGCATCGGGGGCGTCGCGGTCTTTGCTGGCGTGGTGTCCGGGCTCCTGTTCGCCAACTGGGCGGGCGGGACCTACAGTCCGGAGCTCGCGCAGCACGCCACCGTGCTGGCCGTCACCACCAGCGCCATGTTCGTTCTGGGACTCCTCGACGACATCCGCGGCGTGGGTTTCGGTTGGAAGTTCGCCGCGCAGGTCGCAGCGGCCGTGATTGCCTGGACGGGGGGGTTCCGCATCGACATGATCTCCCTCCCCCTCAGCAGCCAGGTGTATACGCTGGAGCTGCTCTCCCTTCCCATCACCGTCCTCTGGATCGTCGGGATCACCAACGCGGTGAATCTCATCGACGGGTTGGACGGGCTGGCCGCCGGGACGGCCTTGATCACCACGGTGGCCGTGGCCGCCAGCGCGGCGTTCCGCGGGCATCTGGGCGTGCTTGCGGTGAGCGTGGCCCTGGTGGGCAGCCTCCTCGGATTCCTGCGCTGGAACTTCCGCCCGGCCCGGATCTTCCTGGGCGATTCCGGGAGCCTGTTCCTGGGCTTCCTCCTGGCCGTCATCTCGATCCGCGGCAGCCAGAAGGGGACCACGGTGGTGGCGGTGCTGGCTCCCGTGCTCCTGCTGGCGCTCCCGATCGCCGACACGAGCCTGGCGGTGCTGCGCCGGAGCTTCGGGCTGCTTGCGGCGGGCAAGCGTTCGCCCGAAGGCATGCGTCACGTGGCCCGGAACCTCAGCGTCGTGTTCCGGCCCGACCAGGGGCACATCCATCACCAGCTCGTGGCGCAGGGCCTCGGGCACCGGCAGGTGGTCCTGGTGCTGTACGCGGTGGTCTGCCTGTGCGCGCTGGTGGCGCTGGGCGATGTGTGGGTGAACAGTGCCGTGCTCGCGCGCCTGCTGGCGGGAGCGCTGGTCGTCACGTCCGTTCTGGTCCTGGGGGGGGTCTATCTCGGCCGGCGACGTCGCGTGCGCAGGAGCCGGGTTTCCGCGGCGCCACCCGTGGCGTCCCGGGTGGCGAGGGCGGCCGACGCCGAGGTTCGCTGACCACTTCTGGGAGATCGTGTCCATGATGCTCCGGACCGGGACCGTTCGGCCGCGCGGCCGCGGGCACGCCGTGCTCGCCGTGCTGTCGCTGCTCACCGCCGGCGCGGCCCGGGGGGAGGATCTGCCCGCTCGAGCGAACGTGATCACCGCGGGCCCATGGCTCCTCGCGCCCTCGCTCACGGCGGGGTGGTCGAACGACTCCAACGTGTTCTACCGCAGCTCGGCCTCCAATCCCGAGCCCGAGAACGTGTTCCACGTGATGCCGGAGGTGAAAGCTCTGCTCCCCTTCCGCAACAGCGAGTTCGAGGGGCGATACCGGCGGGACTTCGTGGACTACGAGAAGAGCCAGCTCGAGGGTGCCGGGTATCAGGAGTATGCGGCCGCCCTGCGGCTCCGGTTCTCCACCCACGACACGCTCGAGGTGACGGGAGCCCTCACCCGGGGACAGGCCGATGCTCTGCGCTTCGACAGCGGCGAGCTGGTCTTTCAGGGGGAGAACTACCGGCTCAACGCCTGGGGGATGGAGCTGTCGAGAGACGTCCTGGGACACCGGGGATACTCCCTCCGGGCCCAGAGGGTGGACCTGAACTTCGAGCACGACACCGACGTGCGGTTCTTCGACTTCCGCGCGAACTCCGTGGAGGGGGAGTATCGCGAGCCCGTGCGCCCCAAACTGTCGATCCTGACCACGGTGCGCCTGGAGAGCGGCGACCACTTCTGCCGCGACGTCACGCCCCTCGGCGACCTGTGCCCGGCGGTGGGGGAGCCGTTCCGCACCGAGGAGAGCGGGATGGTCCTGTTCGGGGTCCGGGGAGCGCTCCCCGGGGACGAGCCTTTCTTCCTCAGGCTGGGACGGGAAGTCCGCCGCTACGCCAGCCCGGTGCGCGTCGACCACGACGTCGTGGGAGACGGTCACCTCACTCTCCGCCTCACCCCGTCGACGCGGCTCTACCTCGACGGGAACCGCGGGCTCTGGTCGTCTTTCTTCCTCGACAACGATTTCTACCGCGCCCAGGGGCTGGAAGCGCGGGTGGAACGGGTAGGCGCCAGGCGCTCCACCTTCGGAGCTAGCCTGGGATGGCAGGCAATGGATTACGCGCGTGGGCTGGCCGCCGGCGCGCGCCGCCGGGACCGGACGGTGCGCACGCAAGCCTATGCTACGCTGATCGTTCGCGAACGGGCCGGGTTGCGTCTGTCCGTCGAGAAGCACCGGAGGTCCTCCAACCTCGAGGGTTTTGACTACGATGGGACGGTCTTCTTCGCCGGGATGGTCCTTGGCTGGTTCTGAGGGGCGTCTCGCCGCGCTGCTCGCGGCCATGGCGCTGGGTGCGCTCGCCCCTGCGGTCCACGCCGCTCCCCCCGGTTCCGGGACCGTGGAGCTGACGCTGGCGGTGCCCGCCCTCGGTGCGTCGGAGGTCGAGGTCACCCTGGGGGATGGATCCGTCACGGTGGACCTCCCCGCCGAGTCGCGCGTTCCCGCCGATCTGGTGGAGAGCTCGCTGGGCGTGCTGCGCACCAGCTCGGTCCTGCCGCAGCCGGATGGGCAAGTCCGTCTCGATCTGCGGCTCGCTTCCGGGGCGTTCGAGGGAGTCACCTTCCGGCCCGAAGGGCTCGTGCTCCGGTTCCGGCGTGCCCAGACGGCGCGTCCCGGCGACGCGGAGGCCTACCGCCTGGGTGCGGAGGACAGGATCCTCATCTCCGTCAGCGGCCAGCCCGAGCTGAGCCGGGACACCGTGGTCATGCAGACGGGCAAGGTGGCGGCGCCGCTGCTCGGCGAGGTCCAGGCCGCCGGCCGGACGCCGGGCGAGCTGGCGGACCACATCGCGGAAGGGCTGGCGCGAGACTATCTGGTGGACCCGAAGGTGGATGTCCAGGTGC
This sequence comes from Candidatus Polarisedimenticolaceae bacterium, assembly GCA_036274395.1. Taxonomy (GTDB): domain Bacteria; phylum Acidobacteriota; class Polarisedimenticolia; order Polarisedimenticolales; family DASUFT01; genus DASUFT01. The sequence goes on from DASUFT010000064.1 coordinate 68,865, forward strand.
TCGAGTACAAGAGCCAGTGGGCGGTGGTGACCGGCGAGGTACGCACGCCGGGGCGGGTCAACCTTCGCGGGGGCACCGACCTCAAGGAGGTCCTCGCCGTCGCCGGCGGGTTCGGCCCCGACGCAGGGGAGCGCATCACCCTCTCTCACGGCGACCCGGGGAGCGGTCGCACGGAGCCGCAGACCGTCTCCCGGGACCTGTTCGAGCGTGGGGAGCAGAACCCCAGGATCCGCCACGGGGACATCGTCAACGTGGAGCGCGCCGCCTACTGCTACCTGAACGGGGAGGTCCGGCTCCCGGGGAAGCAGCGCATCGAGCGGGGGATGACCCTGATGAAGGCCCTTTCCCAGGCCGGGGGCCTGACCGAGTGGGCCAACAGGAAGGCGGTGCAGGTGATGGCCGAGGGCGAGGGCAAGTCCCCCGCCGTCTATGATCTGCGGGACATCGAGAAGGGCAAGGTCCCCGACCCCGAGCTGCGGGGAGGGGAGATCGTGACGGTACGGCGCCGGTTCTTGTAGTAGCGGGGCCGTTTCGGCCGTAGCTTCTCGGGACCGCGCCGGCGGTTCGGGGGCGATCGGCGCGGGTGTCAGGAGCGGAGTGGCGATGCGAGCATCGAATGCCCCCGGCGACGAGCCCCAGAGTCAGGCGCATCTGCGCGACTATACGCGGATCGTCTGGCACGGCCGCTGGACCCTGATTCTGGTCTTCCTCTTGGTCTTCGGCGCCACCGCCGCATGGACCTTGCTCGCCACCCCCATCTACCGGGCGACCGCCTCGGTGGAAGTCCAGCCCCAGCCGCGGCGCCTGACCGCGGGACAGGACGTCTCCGGGATGGGGGCGGTGGGGTATGGCTGGTTCGCCGAGGAGAAGTACCAGAACACCCAGATCGAGATCATCCGCAGCCGCGCCGTCGCGCAGGCGGCCTTCCAGAAGCTCGGTCTCCAAGACCACCCGATGTTCAAGGCTGCGGCCGATCCCGTCGCCGCCTTCCAGGGCATGATCCAGGTCGAGCCCAGACGTGAGACCGGCCTCATCGAGATCAGCATCTCCGGCCCCGACCGGGTCGAGATCGCCCGCTGGGTGAACGCCGCCGCCGAGGAGTACGTGGCACTCAACCTGGAGAAGGCGCAGGAGAATGCCCGGGGCGCGGTGACCGCCATCGAGAAGCTCATCAGCCCGCTGCGCAGCGAGCTGCAGGAGGCACAGAAGGAGCGCTTCCAGATCCTGCAGGAGAAGCGCATCTACAACCCCAAGGGCCAGGAGCAGATCGTCACCGAGAACCTCACCAAGCTCAACGCGTCCCGGCGCGACTTCCTCCTCCAGGTGACGAGCCTCCAGTCCATCCTCTCCAAGGTGCGGGACATCGAGAGCCACGGGGGGGACCCGCTCTCCATCCCCGAGCTGACCAAGGACCCGCAGCTGTCCGACCTGGCCCGTCAACGTCTCGATCTGCAGCGCCAGCTGGAGAGCGCCAAGGTGACCTACCGTCCCGGTCACCCCGCCTACCAGCAGAAGAAGCAGGAGCTCGACAAGGTCGAGCGGGCCATCTCCGATCAGATGAAGCTCAGCCTCACGAAGATGCAGAACGAGTACGAGCTGGCCGTGGCCAACGAGGCCAAGGTGCGGGAGGAGATCCGGCGCGTCGAGGACATGTCCTACCAGCTGGGCGTGGCCACCTCGCAGGTCTCGCTCGCGGACAGCGACGCGGACACGAAGAAGCAGCTCTACGACCTCATCACCAAGCGCATGCAGGAGGTCGCTCTGGGGGCGGAGTTGCTGGCCAACAACGTCTCCATCCTGGACCACGCCATCCCGCCGCTGCACTCCTTCAAGCCCCGCCGGGTGGTGAACCTCATGGTTGGGGCCATGATCGGCATGCTCCTCGGGCTCGGTGTGGTGTTCTTCCTCGAGTACCTCGACAACACCTTCCGCACCCCGGAGGAGCTGGAGCGCGCCCTGGGGCTCACCACCCTGGCCTCGGTGCCGCGCTACCAGGGCACGGACCGCGGTGAGCGCGCGGTGCGGGAGGCCTACCAGACGCTGCGCACCAGCCTCATCTTCTCCAGCAAGGGGAGGCAGAGGAAGGTGGTGCTCGTCACCTCCACCGCCCCACAGGAGGGGAAGTCCTCGACCGTGGCGAGCCTGGCCCGCGCCCTGGCCGGTGCCGGTGAGCGCGTGCTCGTGATCGACTGCGATCTGCGCCGACCCACCCAGCACGTGCACCTCAAGGTGGACCGCGACCGGGGCCTCACGAACTACCTCGTGTCCTCCTCGCGCGACGGCGGCTGGTCCACGTTCCTGAAGACGGTGGGACCGGTGAACCTGCAGGTCCTGACCTGCGGGCCCGTCCCCCCCAACCCTCCCGACCTGCTGGGCAGCGATCGCTTCGCCGCCCTGCTCCACGAGGTGCGTGAGGCCTACGACTGGGTCCTGCTGGATTCCCCGCCCTCCGCCTCCCTCTCGGACGCGGTGCTCCTCTCCTCGATGGCGGACATGGTCGTGGTGGTGGTGCGGCACAATGCCACCGACCGCGCCCAGGTAGTGCGGAGCGTCTCCCGTCTGCGGAACGTGAACGCGGCGCTGGTGGGCGTGATCCTCAACAACGTCGACTCCCGGAAGAGCAAGGACGACTACTACTCCGGGTACTACCTGGACGACCCGGGAGACGGCCGCAAGGGAGAGATCGGCCGCTCGGACGCCCGTGCGAGCACCGGAACGGGAGCCTGAGGCGAAGCCGGCCGGGCTCGGCACGCTGCTCCGCACCGTCGCCCCCCTGGGGCCGAGCCGCATCCTGTCCCGTGGCCTTCGACCGGCGCGCGCGTGGTCCCGCCGGCTGCTGCACGTCGCGGGAGCGGGGCCGGGGATCCTGCCCTGGCGGGCGCGGGCCGTCCCGCTCTGGCCGGCACACGAGGAGACCTGGAGCCCGCCGGCACGATTCCGCTTCCTGGGGACGGAACGCGATCTGGGGAACCTGCGCGACTGGCGCCACCCGGGCTCCCGCCTGTGGAGCTATCACCTCCATTATCTGGACGGCCTGCGGCAGGCGGACGTGCCGGCGGCGGAGCGTCTCCGCCTCCTGGAAGCCTGGGTCGCCGGGAACCCGCCCGGCACGCGGCCGGCATGGGAGCCCTATCCCACAGCGCTGCGCCTCGTGAACGCACTCGCCTTCCTCTCCGCCTCCGGCAGGGAGCCCAGCCCGGACGTGCTCGCGTCGCTCTCCCGGCAGGCCTGGTGGCTCGCCGGCACGCTGGAATGGGACGTCGGCGCGAACCATCTCTGGAAGAACGCGCTGGCCCTCGCCTGGGCCGGAAGGCTCCTCGGCGGAGAGGCGGCGGCCCGCTGGCGGCGGCGGGGGGACGCGCTCCTCCGGCGTGAGCTGCGCAGGCAGGTCCTCGCCGACGGGTTCCACTACGAGCGCACGCCCACCTACCATGCCCTGCTGGTGGAGGACCTGCTGCGGCTGGATTCCCTGCTCGAGGGGGAAGAGGGGCCGCTGCGCGCCGAGGTGAGAGACGCTCTGGTCCGTACGGGCGCCGCCCTGGCGACCGTGCTCCACCCCGACGGCGAGATCGCCCTCCTCAACGACTCGGCCTTCGGCCAGGCGCCGAGTGGGGATGCGCTGGTGGGGGCCGCCTCCGCGCGGGTGGGGTGCCGGCTGGAGGCGCTGCAGGGCGGCCTTCCCCAGGCCGGCATCCTGCGCCTGGAGTGCCAGGGCACGGTGCTCTTCTTCGACGTGGGGGACACCGGGGATCGCCGGCAGCCCGGTCACGCGCACGCCGACACGCTCACCCTCGAGCTTTCCATGGACGGGCGGCGGGTGGTGGTGGATGCCGGCGTGCACGACTACGAAGGCGGCGCGCTGCGGCGCTACGCCCGCGGCACGCTCGCCCACAACACCGTCGTGATCGACGACGCCGACCAGTCGGAGATGTGGGACGTGTTCCGGGTGGGCCGGCGGGCGCGCCCGCTCGAGGTGAAGGTGGGGCGGAAAGACGGGCTGCCCTGGGCGTCGGCCGCCCACGACGGTTACCGCGGCCTTCCCGGGTCGCCGCTGCCCCGCCGGACGATCGAAGGACTGCCCGGCGGCGTCTTCAGGATCCACGACGAGGTGACCGGAGCCGGCGCACATCGCGTGCGCAGCTCCCTGCGCGTGCACCCGGCGCTGACCGCGCACCTGGTGGACGGGAATCGGGTCACGCTGGAGGGTGAGGGGCTGCGGCTCGTGGTCGTGCGGGAGAGTGGCCCGACGTTCTCGCTGGAGGACGGCTGGTACTTCCCCCGCATGGGGGAGCGCCGGGAATGCCCGGTGGTTGTGCAGCGGTCGGAGGTCGTGCTCCCGGCCAGCCTGGCCGTCCGGATCGAGAGGCTCCCGCGTTGAGCCGCAAGCACCTGGTGCTGGTCAATGCCATCCATGGCAAGTTCGGCGGCGGCCGCGTCCACCTGCTGGAGGTGCTGCCGCGCCTCGCCCGCCTGGACGATCCCGAGGTGCGGTATGTCGCGCTGGCGCGCGCCGAGCAGGCGGAGGAGCTCCGGCGGGCGGGCGTGGAGACGCGGGTGGTCGCCGCACCGCGCCACTTCGCCCTCTCCTTCCTCTGGGATCAGGCTGCGCTTCCGCTCCTCGCCTTGCGCTTGCGCGCGGGGCTGGTGTTCAGCCCGGCGAACTACGGGCCCTGGCTCATGGGCCGGCGCTGCCTGCTCCTGGTCCGGAACACGTTCGACGCCGCCGAGGCATGGGCTTCCCGCGGGGAGAGGCTCTACTGGCGTCTCCAGGAGGCGGTGACGCGGTGGAGCGTGCGCACCGCCCGGGGAGGGATGGTGGTCTCCGAGACCTTCCGGAAGACGGTGGCGCCCCGCCTGGGCATCCCCGAGGAGTGGCTCGTCGTCAACCATCACGGACACGCGTCGGTGTTCCAGCCCGAGGCGCAGCCGGGGGACGCCGCCGCCGCTCCTCCCGGACGGTACCTGCTGGTGGTTTCCGACCTGTACCCGCACAAGAACGTGGAGCGCA
>DASUFT010000065.1:0-13879 GCA_036274395.1 Candidatus Polarisedimenticolaceae bacterium
CAGCCCTATATATTGTTGAAGAATTCTCTGAGGGACGGAGGCTTCCGGGGAAGTGAACTCCCATCTCAAGACCGTCGTCATTTGGCTCGTGGTGCTCGCTGCCGTCGTCATCGGCTGGCAGATCTTCAGCACCGCGGGAACCCAGCGCCAGCAGCTGGACCAGTCCGAGTTCTGGAGCCAGGTGGACCTGGGCCACGTGAAAGAGGTCGTGCTCACGGGGGACCCGGTCGGTTACGAGATCATGGGGAAGTTCAAGGAGCCGCAGCCGGTGGCTCCCTCCGGCCAGGCGGTGGCGTCCTTCAAGACCTACGTCATGAAGGACGAGAAGCTGCTGGAGCTCCTGCGCACCAAGGGGGTGGAGATCCGCGCCGAGAAGCCGCGTGACGGCTCCGTGCTGGCGCTCCTCCTCACCTGGTCGCCCATGCTCCTGTTCCTTGGCGTGTGGATCTTCTTCATGCGCCAGATGCAGTCGGGCGGGAACAAGGCCCTCTCCTTCGGAAAGTCGCGGGCCAAGCTCACCTCCGCGCAGGGGAAGAAGGTCACGTTCAAGGACGTGGCGGGCGTGGAGGAGGCCAAGGAAGAGCTGCAGGAGATCATCGAGTTCCTGCGCGAGCCCCAGAAGTTCCAGAAGCTCGGGGGGAAGATCCCCAAGGGCGTGCTGCTCATGGGGCCCCCGGGAACGGGGAAGACGCTGCTCGCCCGCGCCATCGCCGGCGAGGCCAACGTGCCCTTCTTCTCCATCTCGGGCTCGGACTTCGTGGAGATGTTCGTGGGCGTGGGCGCCTCCCGCGTGCGCGACCTCTTCGAGCAGGGGAAGAAGAACGCGCCCTGCATCATCTTCATCGACGAGATCGACGCCGTGGGCCGCCACCGCGGCGCCGGCCTGGGTGGCGGCCACGACGAGCGCGAGCAGACGCTGAACCAGCTCCTGGTGGAGATGGACGGCTTCGAGACCAACGAGGGCGTGATCCTCATCGCCGCCACCAACCGCCCCGACGTGCTCGATCCGGCGCTGCTGCGGCCGGGCCGCTTCGACCGCCAGGTGGTGGTGGGCCGGCCCGACGTGCGCGGCCGGGAGGAGATCCTGCGCGTGCACGTGCGCAAGATCCCCATCGGGCCCGACGTGGACCTCTCCGTGATCGCGCGCTCCACTCCGGGGTTCTCGGGGGCCGACCTCGCCAACCTGGTGAACGAGGCCGCCCTGCATGCCGCCCGCAGGAACCGCAAGCAGGTCGCCCAGGACGACTTCGAGGTGGCCAAGGACAAGGTCCTGATGGGTGCGGAGCGGAAGTCGCTCATCATCTCCGAGAAGGAGCGGAAGGCCACGGCCATCCACGAGGGGGGGCACGCGCTGGTGGCGTTCCTGCTGCCCGAGGCCGACCCCCTGCACAAGGTGACGATCATCCCCCGGGGACGGGCCCTGGGACTGACCCAGCTCCTGCCGGTGGACGACAAGCACACCTATTCGCGCACGCATCTCGAGGCCACGATCGCCGTCATGATGGGCGGACGTGTGGCGGAAGAGCTGCGCCTCAACCAGATGACGACCGGCGCCGGCAACGACCTGGAGCGAGTCACCGACCTGGCTCGCAAGATGGTCTGCGAATGGGGCATGTCCGAGAAGCTCGGGCCCCTCACCTTCGGGAAGAAGGAGGAGCAGATCTTCCTGGGACGCGAGATCTCCCAGCACCGCGACTACTCGGAGGAGACCGCGCAGGTCATCGACGAGGAGGTCAAGACCATCGTGATCGCGGGGTACAACGTGGCGCGGCAGATCCTCCACGAGCACGGGGACGCGCTGATGCGCATCGCGGACGCCCTGCTGGAGCGCGAGGTCCTCGATCTCGAGGAGATCAAGCTCCTGGTGAAGGGGCTCCCCCTCCCCTCCCGCGACGAGAGCCGCACCGCCACCGGCCCCACGCCGCCGCCCACCCTGGTGGAACCCGGCCGCGCCGGCGTTCCCGGGGCACTGCCGGAGCCGAACCAGCCGGCGTAGGGGGACAGGCACCTAGAAGAACGGAAGGCTTGGGGCGGTTCCGCCCCAGGCCGCCCGACCCGGCTCACCTTGGCGGTGGCAGCTCCGGATCGAACAAGTCTCGTGCGCGAACGGCCAGCCCGGGGAGCGCGGTTCCGCCCTCGAGCCGATCATCCCCGCACAGCACCCGCGGGGCGAGGAGCGTCTCGTAGACGCGGACCGTCGAGCTCCATGGATCGGCGACCCACACCTGGGACACGCCGGCGGCCAGATAATCGGCGACCTTGGCGTGCATCTCCGCGGGCCTGTTCGAGGGAGACAGCACCTCGATCACCAGATCGGCCACGCCCTCGTACGGCCGGTCGAGGTCCACGCGCTCCCATTGCTCGCGCGTGAACACCGAGAGATCGGGAGCACGCACGGTGTCCGGCTGGCGGGCGAGGATGAGGTCCACTTTCGCGACAGCGCGGCCGCCGTGGGCACGCGCGACCGGGCCCACGATCTCGTTCAGCCTCTGGAGTGTGAGCTGATGCCGGAAGACAGGGCGAGGTTCCTCCACGAGGTATCCCGCCTGCAACTCGTAACGCCAGCCGTCCTCCGGCAGCGAGAACAGCTCCTCCGCCGTCATCTCTTCCCTGGGGTGAGGCTCCGCCATACGCTGAAGATACGGCGGATGACGGAACGGACCAAGCCGCTTTGTCCCAGAGCACGTTTTCGATCCGTGGATGGAGGGGAGCTTGACGCGGGCGTCGGCCCGTGCTCTTTACGTCGTCCCGGAGAAACCTTGAGCGCCCGCGCCACCTCCCTCGAGAAGAACAAGATCAAGGTCCTGCTGCTGGAGGGGATCCACCAGAGCGCCGCCGCCGCCTTCGAGGCGGACGGCTACACGCGGGTGGTGCAGCACCCGAAGTCGCTGCCGGAGGCCGAGCTCCTGGAGGCGGCGCGGGACGCCTACTTCATCGGAATCCGCTCGGGTACGAAACTGACGACACGCGTGTTCGAGGAGGCCAGGCGCCTGCTGGGGGTGGGTGCGTTCTGCATCGGCACCGACCAGGTGGACCTGGAGGCGGCGCGGGAGCGGGGGATCCCGGTGTTCAACGCCCCGTTCTCCAATACCCGGAGCGTGGCCGAGCTGGTGGTGGCGGAGGTCATCCTGCTGCTGCGGGGCATCCCGGCCCGGAACGCCGCCGCCCATCGCGGGGAGTGGCTGAAGACGGCCGCCGGCTCCCACGAGGTACGGGGAAAGACGCTGGGGATCGTGGGGTACGGGCACATCGGCACCCAGGTGGGACTGCTCGCCGAGGGCCTGGGGATGCGCGTCGTCTTCCACGACATCGTGACCAAGCTGGCGCTGGGGAACGCCCGGCCCGTGCCCTCGCTGGCGGCGGTGCTGCGGGAGGCCGACGTCCTCACGCTGCACGTGCCGGACACGCCGCAGACGTTCCGCATGATCGGACGGGCGGAGCTCGCGCGGCTGAAGCCGGGTGCCTGCTTGATCAACGCCGCGCGGGGCACGGTGGTGGACGTGGACGCGCTGGCGGAGGCGCTGCGGGCCGGCCATCTCGCGGGCGCGGCAGTCGACGTCTTCCCCAGGGAGCCGAAGACGGAGGGGGAGGAGTTCGTTTCCCCGCTGCGCGGAATGGCGAATGTGCTCCTGACGCCGCACGTGGGCGGCTCCACCGAGGAAGCGCAGGAGAGCATCGGCATCGAGGTGGCGGAGAAGCTCCTCAAGTACAGCAACAACGGCTCGACCTTGAGCGCCGTGAACTTCCCCGAGGTGGCGCTCCCCGAGCACCCCGGCAAGCACCGCCTCCTCCACATCCACCGCAACCAGCCGGGCGTGCTCTCCGCGATCAACAGCCTCTTCTCGGAGCGGCGGATCAACGTGGTGGGCCAGTACCTGCAGACGGACGCCCGCATCGGCTACGTGGTCATCGACGTGGAGACCGGCCCGCGCGAAGAGTCGCTGGCCTTGAAGCGCGGCCTGGAGGCGGTGCCGGGGACGATCCGGACGCGGGTCCTGTACTAGAGGTGCCTGTCCCCTCTGGTACCATTCCCGCCCCGAGCTGATCTTGGAGCACAACCCCCGCATCCTGGAGCTGGACCAGCTCCCTCGCGCCCTCCGCAACATGGAGGACATGGACGAGGCGCAGGCCCGCCGGGCGGACAAGCTGGCGGCCGGGCGCCGCCGCGCCCTGCGCCTGGATGCCCTGGACCCGGACACGCTGGAGCTGTGCCGCAAGGAGGCGGAGACGCACGGGATCGTCTTCCTCCCCGGCATCGCGGGCTCCCAGGGCGCCTCTCCCCTCGTGCTCGTCACCGACGACGAGAACTTCAAGCGCCTGGCCGTGGCCTTCGAGGCGCGCGGGGAGCGCACCCTGGCCGCCGCCGTGCGCAACACCCTGGCCGCCTACCACCGCCAGGGCCTGGGGATCTCGTTCGCCGACGGCGCGCGCATGGACCTGGACTCGGCCAAGGTCATGGGCATCCTCAACGTCACCCCCGACTCCTTCTCCGACGGGGGCAGGTTTCCCGACGCCCAGTCCGCCATCAAGGCCGGACTGAAGATGGCGACGGACGGGGCCGACTTCATCGACATCGGAGGGGAGAGCACGCGCCCCGGCGCCCCCGAGATCGGCGAGGAGGAAGAGCTGCGCCGCGTCCTCCCCGTGATCGAGGGAATCAAGCGCGAGAGCGACATCAAGATCTCCGTGGACACCACCAAAGCGCGGGTGGCGCGCCGCGCCGTCGCCGCCGGGGCCGACATGGTGAACGACGTGTCCGCCCTGGCCGACCCCGGGATGCTCCCGCTCCTGCGCGAGGCCCGGGTGCCGGTGGTGGTGATGCACATGCGGGGCACGCCGCGCACGATGCAGACCGACACCCGCTACGTGGACCTCCTCTCCTCCGTGGTGGGCTACCTGCGCAAGGCCGCCGCCCGCGCCGCCGCCGCCGGCATCCCCGACGACAAGGTGCTGGTGGATCCGGGGATCGGCTTCGGCAAGTCCAGCAACGGCAACCTGGAGATCCTGCGCCAGCTGGAGACCCTGCGCAGCATCGGGCGCCCCATCCTCATCGGCGCCTCGCGCAAGTCCTTCATCGGCGCCGTGCTCGACCTCCCCGCGAAGCAGCGGGTGGAGGGAAGCCTGGCCGTGGCCGCGCTCGCCGTCTGGCAGGGGGCGCACGTCATCCGTGCCCACGACGTGCCCGCCACGGTGCGGGTGGTCCGCATGATCGAGGCCATCCGGGAAGGCGCCTGATGCTGTCGAAGTTGATCACGGCCCTGCACCTGCGCGACCTCGACGCCGGGGCTGTGATCGACATCCTGGTGCTGGCGTTCATCATCTACCAGCTGCTCTCCCTGATCCGCGGCACCCGCGCCGTACAGATCATGGTGGGGGTGGTGGCGGTGGTGCTCGTGCACTTCATGACCGGGCCCGGCCTGGTCAACCTCCCCGCCGTGCACAGCGTGCTCGGGGATCTCCTGCTCTACATCCCCTTCGCCCTCATCGTGCTCTTCCAGAACCCCATCCGGCAGGCCTTCGCCCGCTTCGGCCGCAACCCCCTGACCGTGCTCCTCCCTCGCCGGCAGCACGAGCGCCTGGCCGAGGAGGTCTCGCTGGCCGCGGTCTCCCTGGCCAGCAAGCGGCTGGGGGCGCTGATCGTGATCGAGCGCGAGCTGGGCTTGCGCACCTTCTACGAGACGGGCATCCAGCTCGACTCCCTGGTCTCCTACGACCTCTTGATGAACGTGTTCATCAAGGGCTCGCCGCTCCACGACGGGGCCGCCATCGTGGCGGAGAACCGCATCAAGGCGGCCTCCTGCTATCTCCCCCTCACCGTGGACCCCACCCTGTCGCGGACCTTCGGCACCCGGCACCGCGCCGCCATCGGCATCACCGAGGAATCGGACGCCCTGGCGGTGGTGGTGTCCGAGGAGCGGGGGATCGTCTCCCTGGCGGAGGGAGGCGAGATCGTGGAGGGCCTGACCGCCCAGCACCTGGCCGAGCGCCTCCGCGAGGCGCTGGCCCCGCGTGCCGAGGGGCGGGTCGAGCCGCGGCACCGCTCCCCCGAGCTGGCCCGGACCCGCGATGTCTAGCTGGCTGCAGCCGCTCCTGCGCAACTGGCCGTGGAAGCTGCTGGCGCTCACGCTGTCCTTCGCCATCTGGATCGCCGTCACCGGCGAGTCCCGGATCATGCAGGACGTGAACGTGCCGCTGGACCTCTCCTTCCCCGAGCGGCTGGTGCCCGCCGGGCAGGTGCCGACCAGCGTGGTGGCGCGCCTGCGCGGCCCGGAGAACCTGCTGCGCCGTGCCGACCTCCTGCGCCTCTCCTTCCCCATCGACCTGGAGGACGCTGCCCCTGGCGCCGTCACCGTGCAGCTCGACCCCGGGGGCCTGCGGGGGGTTCCCTCCGGCATCGAGGTCCTCTTCGTGGAGCCGGACCGCCTGGCCCTCATGTTCGACGAGCGCCGGGAGCGCTCGGTGCCGGTGGTCCCCGCCCTCAGGGGGCGGCCGCCGGCCGGCTTCACCTTCTATGCAGCCACGGCCTCCCCCGACACCAAGCGGATCTCCGGGCCCGCCGGCGTCCTCCAGGCCGTGGAGCGGCTGCGCACCGATCCCATCGCGCTCGACGGCAGGACGGAGCCCTTCCTGGTACGGGTGCGCGCGGTGCCGGACAACCCCGAGGTGCGCCTCCTGGAGCCCGATCCCGTGGAGGTGCGCGTGGAGGTGGACCGCCTCCCCGGCCAGAAGGCGCTGGACGTGCCGGTCACGCTGGCCGGCGGCCCCCCCGGAGCCACCGCCTCCCCCCACACGGTGCGGGCCCTGATCTCCGGCCCGCCGGCCCTGCTGGACGCGGTCGACGTCTCGCGCGTGCGGGCCATCGCCGACGTGGAAGGGGTTGCGCCCGGGGGCCCGGTGCGCGACCTTCCCCTCCGCGTCGAGTTCCGGGAGGTCCCGGCCTCGGACCTGGGGCGGCTGACCGTGGTCCGAGTTGAGCCGGCGCGGGTGCTGGTGCAAGCCCCGCTGCGGCCGCCCGCGCCCACCGGACCTGCTGGAGAGACACGATGAAGCGACTGTTCGGGACCGACGGCGTGCGCGGCGTGGCCGGCGAGCCGCCGCTCGATGCGGCCTCGGTGCGCCGGTTCGGCGCCGCCCTGGCGGAGGTGAAGCAGGGCAGGCTGGGGCGGAACGCCCGCATCGTGCTGGGGCGCGACACGCGGGAGTCCGGGCCATGGCTCCGGGATGCGGTGGCGGCCGGCCTCGCCTCGCGCGGAGCCACGAGCGTCGATGCCGGAGTCCTGAGCACGCCCGGCCTCGCCTACTGCATCGCTCGAGGGGGCTTCGACGCCGGCGTGATGATCTCCGCCAGCCACAATCCCTACGGCGACAACGGGCTCAAGGTGTTCGCGACCAATGGCACCAAGCTATCGGACGCGCAGGAGATGGAGATCGAGCGTCTCATCCTCGACCGGGGGATCGCCGATCCCGGACCCTCCTCCCTGGCCGTGCCGGAGGACGCGAGCCTCGTCGACGGTTACGTCGCCTTCCTGGAGTCGATCGTGCCCGCGGGCCGCTTCCAGGGCCTTCGCCTGCTGCTCGACTGCGCCCACGGCTCGGCGACCTCGCTGGCGCCGCTGATCTTCGACCAGCTGGGGGCCGAGGTGGCCTGCATCGGCTGCGCCCCCGACGGCCGCAACATCAATCTCGGCTGCGGCTCGCTCCACCTGGATGCCCTGGCCTCCCACGTCCGGGACCGCGGATTCGACCTGGGCCTGGCCTTCGACGGCGACGCCGACCGGTGCCTGGCCGTGGACGGCGAAGGACGCGCGGTGGACGGCGACCACATCCTGTACCTGACCGCGCGCCGCCTCCACCGGCAGGGCCGCCTGCGCAACGATGCCGTGGTGGCGACGGTGATGAGCAACCTCTGGCTCGAGCACCGCCTGGCCGCCGAGGGGATCCGCCTCCTGCGCGCGCCCGTGGGGGACAAGTACGTCCACGAGCGGATGATGGCGGAGGGAGCCGTGCTGGGAGGTGAGCAGTCGGGGCACGTCATCTTCCGCGAGGTGGCCGAGGCCGGGGACGGCATCCTCACCGGCATCCTGCTGCTGGACGCGGTGCTGGAGGAGGGACGGCCGCTGCACGCGCTGCTCGGCGACATCGTCCCCTACCCCCAGGTCCTGCTGAACGTGCGCGTCAAGGAGAAGCCGGACCTGCGGCAGCACCCGGTGATCGGTCCCGCCGTGGGGGAGGCCGAGTCGGCGCTGGACGGAAGCGGGCGCGTCCTCCTGCGCTACTCCGGCACCGAGCCGCTGGCCCGGGTCATGGTGGAAGGGAAGGACGCGGAGGTGGTGCGCCGTCACGCCGAGCGTCTGGTCGAGGTGATCCGGCGCGAGCTGGGTGCGTAGCGCGTGCGCGTCCTCGGCCTCGACCTCGGCGGCGGCCGCACCGCCGTCCTGCTGGACGACGACGGCCGGGTCGCGGCCACCCGTCGCGCGGGGAGCCTGGCGGAGGTGGCGACCGCCGTCGCCGATCTGGCGGCGGGGGACCAGTTCCTGGCCGGCGTCGACCTGCCCCTGGTGGTCGCCCAGAAGACCGCGCGCTCCCGCCCGGTCGAGCTCCTGGCAGCGCGGCGCCTGGGAGCGCGGCTCCCTCCAGGGGGGCGGAACCCGGAACGGGGCACGCTCCCCGGCGAACAGCTGCTCGCCGCGCTCGCGGCGGCCGGGCACCCGTCGCTCCCCTACCCCGACCGGGACCAGCGGACCTCGAGCCTGTGCGAGGTCCACCCCGAGCTGGTGCTGAAGGCGCTGCTCTGGGAGCGCTCGCCGCGGGCCACGGCCGGAGACCCCGCCTCGCGCGAGACCCTGTTCCGCGCTCTGTCCCCTCCCGACCTGTCCCCCACCACTCGAGGATGGTCCGACCGCGCGGGACGCCTGGAGCTGACGCTGCTCGCCCTGGGGAGCCCGGAGGGGTACGACCTCCGTCCCGTGGGGGATGCGCTCGCGGCCGCGGGGGACGAGGCGAGCACCGGAGGCGCGGTGTCGCTCCTGCGCGCCGTGCTGGCGGCGGGGACCGCGCGGCGCTACCTCGTGGCTCCCGAGACATGCGTCTTCCTGGGGGACCGGGAGACCGGCTACACCGTGCTGCCGGCGGACGCGCTGGTGCGCCGCCTGGCGCTGCGCGAGGCGCGGAGGCCGGGGCGGGGAGCCCTCTTCCCCACCACGTCGCTCCGGGAGCGGCTGGGCAAGGTGGCCTCGCTGCACTCCCCCGACCTGCTGGACGTTCCCGGCCGTGCGGGCCGCCTCACCGCCGTGTTCGAAGGCGACGCCCCTCGCTACGAGTTCGACAACCTGGACGAGATGCTCTGGTGGAAGCACACGCGGCATCTCGCCGGGGCGCCCCTCCCCATCGAGGGGCTCGAAGAGATGGTGGTGGGGCTGGGGGACGGGGAAGCGGAGCGTGCCGGCCTGCGCCTGGTTCGCAGCCGCCACCGCACGCTGTCCTTCCGGTTCGAGCCCCCGGCCGCCTGGCGCCGCCGAGTCCCGCCGCGGGACGGGCGCACCTATGGCTTCCGCGTGCTGCGCGCGACCTACCAGACGGCACCGGGAGGCTGACGTGCCCTCAGCGGGCCCGCGTGGTATTTAAGAAGGAGTCGATCCTCCAAGAGGAGATCCCATGCATCCGCTTTGTTCCCGCATCGCCGCGGCCGCGGGGTCGGCCGCTCTCGCTGCGCTGCTCGCCGCCGGTTGCTCCGTCAACCCGGCCACGGGCAAGCAGCAGCTCAACCTCGTCTCCGAGAATCAAGAAATCCAGATGGGCCGCGAAGCCGACCAGCAGGTCATCGCCGAGATGGGCCTCTACGACGATCCCCAGGCGCAGGCCTACGTCAGCCGCCTGGGGAAGGAGCTGGCCGCGCACTCCGAGCGTCCCAACCTGCCCTGGAGCTTCAAGGTGGTGGACGATCCCGCGGTCAATGCCTTCGCGCTTCCCGGTGGGTTCATCTACGTCACCCGCGGCCTCATGACCCACATGACGAACGAGGCGGAGCTGGTCTCCGTCATCGGGCACGAGATCGGCCACGTCACCGCGCGCCACAGCGTCAACCAGATGAGCAAGGCGCAGATCGCCAACATCGGCCTCATCGCCGGCGCCATCTTCCGGCCGGACATCGCCCAGGGTCCCCTGGGGCAGCTCGCCGGGCAGGGCCTGGGCCTGGTCTTCCTGAAGTTCAGCCGCGACGACGAGCGGCAGGCCGACGAGCTGGGCCTGCGCTACCTGCGGGGGGAGAACTACGACCCCAGGCAGATGGCCGAGGTGTTCAAGACGCTGGAGCGGGTGGGCGAGGAGGCGGGCCCGGGCGCCAAGGTGCCCAACTGGATGGCCACCCATCCCGCGCCCGCCGAGCGCTACCAGACCGTGCAGAAGGCGCTCGAGGGCGTGCAGACCGCCGGGCTCAAGGTCAACGAGGAGCCGTACCTCGAGGTGGTGGACGGCATGGTCTTCGGCCAGGACCCCCGCGAGGGATTCTTCAAGAACACGGTGTTCTACCACCCGGAGATGAAGTTCCAGTTCACCTTCCCCCAGGGCTGGCAGACGCAGAACACGAAGTCCTCGGTGGCCGCGCTCTCCCCCGACAAGGACGCCATCGTGCAGATCACGCTGGCGCAGGGGAGCGACCCCAAGGCCGCGGCCCAGAAGTTCTTCGGCCAGCAGGGGCTGCAGTCCGGGCAGGGCTGGACCAGCAACATCGGCGGGAAGCCCGCCGTCACCGGCACCTTCCAGGCCGCAACGGAGCAGGGAGACCTGCGCGGGGCCGCCGCCTTCGTGGCCCACAACGGCCGCGTCTTCCAGATCCTGGGCTACACGCCGGCCGCTCGCTGGGGCAAGTACCAGAGCTCGCTGCAGTCCACCCTGGCCAGCTTCGACGACGTGAGCGACCCCTCGGTGCTCAACGTGCAGCCGCTGCGCGTGGACGTGGTGCGCGCGCCGCGCAACATGACGCTCGCCACCTTCGAGAGCCAGTACCCCTCGCCGGTGAACATCCAGAAGCTGGCGCTGATCAACGGGCTCGAGCCCAACGCCAGCATCCAGAGCGGCGAGCTGGTCAAGCGGGTGGTGGGGAACTCCGTGGCCGCAGGGAGCTAGGGGCAGCTGACCGACACCCAGCGCCGGAGGCCAGCCGTGGTAGTGCCCAGTGAGCTCTCCCCGGATCCGGTGCGGTACGTCACGAGATAGGTGAACGCCGCACCGGGGCCGGGTATCGCGGGGTCCATGAACATGGTGTCCGCGGGGTCGGGATCGCTCTGGGTGACGCAGATTCCGTAGCCGGCATCGGGGAGGCCGTCGCCGTCGGTGTCGACCAGGGCGGCAAGAGTGCCGCGATACACGGCATAGGCAACGGCGGAGCCAAGCGCATCCCAGGCGATCTTCTCCCGATCGTCGAATCGGAGCCTGGGCAGTTGGGGTCCCGCGAGGCCGAAGCGTCCGGTACCGGTGATCATGGTGTGGACGAGGTCGTGCTCGGTAAGGATCGCCCGAGGGATCGGGGTGTAGGCCTGGGTGGCCAGGTCGTAGCGGAGCAGCTCGATCTCCTGCTCGCGGATGGACGTTCCATCGACGAGGCCGTCGTGGTTGGCATCCGAATACGCGAGGTCCAGTGCACCAGCCAGATTGTCCTGGAAAACGGACTGGCCGCTCTGCAGGGACAGCTTGACAAAGATGTCCAGCGCTTGATCCGGCTGGTCGAGCCTGGAGGCTTCGAGAGAGGAATCGAGATAGGCGATGCGGAGGCCGTCGCTGGTCGCGGCGAGCGCTCCCGCAGGGACCACGACCTCGGCCGCCGCGCCGGTGCTGGTCCGGTCCCCGGACGTCGCGGCCCGCGATGCGGTGCGCAGGACAGACGTCAGGCTGCTCTGCCGCCCATCGGCCTGCACGCCCTCCTCGACCTCCACCGGCCCACCGTGACGCACCGTGACCACGATCGTGCTCGGAGCAGGGTCCGGCGCTCCGTCGAGGGCGTGGGCCACGGCGCGCAGCTCATAGTCTCCGTTTCCCACCAACGTGACGTCCCAGTGCACAAGGTATGGTGCGGTGGTGTCCGGGTTTGGGAGATTGCTCGCGCCCGGCATGGGAACGAAAACACCTCCTGCAACCGGCCGGAACTCGAAACGGACACCCAGTTGAGGGGACACGTCGGCGGGGCTGCCCATGGAAAGCCGCGCACGCACCGTGATGGCGTTGCCGCGGATCCGCGCTCCGCCCCTGGGCGAGACGATCTCGGCCCTGGGTTCTCCTTCCACGAACCCCACGTGCAGATCGGTGGGAAAGCCCTCCTGCCTCAGATCCGCGGTCGAGTATGCCGTGAAGTTCTGCAGGCTGTCGTGAAGCTGCCAGATCTCCGCGGTCCAGATCCCTTCCTCGGCGTAACGGGGCACCGTCCCCTGTCCCTGCCACGTGCCATCGAGTGCGGTGCCCACGACGAGCGTCGTGTAGCAGTAGGCCGACTGTGTCTTCGAAGGACTGACGAAGCGCACGTTGGCGTCGGCCACACCGGCAGGAAAATCTTCCGCTCCCAAGGTGCAGGCGACGGTTTGAGCGTCGACGGTCACATCGATGCTCTTGGGGCTGAAGTCAAGGCTCGTCACCACCGGCGGATCCGTATCCTGCTCGGAGGTCACCGCGAGATCGGTTGAGAAGCCGGCCTGCTGCAGATCCGCCGTCGAGTAAGCCCTGGAATTCCCGACGTTGTCGTGGAGCTGCCAGATCTCCGCCTTCCACGTCCCGTCCTCGGCATGCAGGGGAATCGTCGCCTGGCCTTGCCACGTTCCATCGAAGATCGTGCCAGAGGCCAGTGTGGTGTAGCAGTATGCGGCCTGCGTCCCCGAGGGGCTCACGAACCTCACATTGGCATCCTCGACCCCTGCCAGAGAGTCGGTGGCGTGGAGCGTGCAGGCCACGATCTTCGACTCTTCGGTAACATCGACACTGGCGGGAGAGAACCCGAAGGTCGTGACGATGGGAGCTTCCGTATCCAGATCGGAGACCACCTGAAGATCGGTCGCGAACCCGGCCTGGCGTAGATCTCCCGTCGAGTAGGCTCTGAAATTCCCGACGTTGTCGTGAAGCTGCCAGATCTCGGCCGTCCAGGTCCCTTGCTCGGCGTGCTGCGGGATGGTGGCCTCGCCCTGCCATGTCCCGTCGAAGACCGTGCCTGCACCCAGAGCGGTGTAGCAGTACGCGACCTGCGTCCGGGAGGGGCTCACGAATCTCGCGTTGGCGTCATACACGCCAGCCGGTGAATCCGTGGCGTGCACCGTGCATTGCACCGTTCCCGAGGCGGCCGTCACGTCCACCGACGCAGGAGTGAAGCCGAAGCTCGTCACGACGGGAGGAGTGGTGTCGGACTGTGCGGCCGCCGGCGAGGCGCTCGCCAGCGCGATGGCCAGAACGGCAGCGGAACGCATTTGGATCCCCCCGCCTTGAATGGCCCTTTCTAGCGCCATCGCCGCCGTCCGTCAACGTTGGACGACGGCTCGGAGAGACCGAGGTCGCCGGGCCAGCTCCTCACAGCTGCTGAGGCCGCGCGCGTCGCTCAGCGCCCGGTACAGTGGGGCGGCGCGCTCGGCGTCCCCGTAGAAGAGATACAGGTCCGCCAGCAAATGGAGCGCCTGGGGGTCCCGCGACCCCAGGCGCTCCAGCACGTCCAGGGCCGCCCCCGGCGTGCCGTCCTGGGCGAGCGCACGGGCGAGCTCCAGGGAGGGCGGCTGGTTCCATAGCGCCAGCAAGCGGAGCTTCCGCGCCGCCTCGGGATGGCCACCCTGCTGTGCCCCCGCGAAGGCCTGCTCCGCCTCGTCGAAGCGGCCGAGGCGCTGCAGCACCTCGCCGTGAAGGAACAGGACCA
>DASUFT010000066.1:0-4479 GCA_036274395.1 Candidatus Polarisedimenticolaceae bacterium
GGAGTAAAGAAGGCGCGCCGGCCGGGGGGCCGGCGCGCCCGGGGACGGACGTCGGATCGGCGGTCGGATTGGGGGTGTGGGCCACCGACCCGCGGCCATCTTCATTCCTGCAGCGTTCTGATACGTACGCCGGTGCACAACGGTTGGGCGGAGCGGCCGAAAACTCCGTGCGCGCAGCGAACGGTAGGGTATGCTCGAACATCATGCGCCGCGCCGCCGCCGTGCTGGTCGTGGCTGCGCTGTCCGCGCCCGCCGCCGCCCAGGGATTCGGCCGCAACAAGGTTCGCTGGGAGAGGTTCGACTTCCGCGTCCTGCGGACGTCTCACTTCGACCTCCACTTCTATCCCGAGGAGGAGGACGCGGTGCGCGACGCGGCGGCCATGGCGGAGCGGTGGAACGACCGGCTCTCCCGCGTGCTCGCCCACACCCTCTCCGAGCGCAAGCCCATCCTGCTGTATGCGGACGCGCCGGACTTCCAGCAGACGAATGCGACCTACGGCTTCCTGTCGGAAGGGACGGGGGGGTTCACGGAGCCCCTCCTCGACCGCGTGGTCCTGCCCCTCACGGGCTCCGCCGCCCAGAACGACCACGTGCTGGGGCACGAGCTCGTGCATGCGTTCCAGTTCGACCTCGCCTCCTCGCTGCAGCAGCCGGGGAGGCCGCCCGCCATGGCCAACGTGCCCCTGTGGTTCATCGAGGGCATGGCCGAGTACCTGTCCGTTGGCCGCGAGGACCCGAACACCGCCATGTGGGTCCGGGACGCGGTCTTCACGGGCGACCTCCCCACCCTGGAGAAGCTCTCCACCGATCCGCGTTATTTCCCCTACCGGTGGGGCCAGGCGTTCTGGGCTTACGTGGCGGGACGGTTCGGGGACGCCGTGGTGGCGCCGCTGTTCCAGGCCGGGGTCACGATGGGCGTGGAGCGGGCGCTCGCCACCACGGTCGGACTCTCGGTGAAGGCGTTCGACGAGGAGTGGCACGCCGCGCTGCGCACCGCCTATGGCCCGGTGGTGGCGGACCGCAAGGGAAAGGAAGGGTTGGGGAGGCGCTTGATCGGGGGCGGGACGGGTCAGCTCAACGTGGCCCCCGTGCTCTCCCCGGACGGGCGCGCCCTGGCGTTCCTCTCCTCCCGCGACCTGTTCACGGTGGACATCTACCTGGCCGATGCCGCCACCGGCGAGGTCACCGGGAAGCTGTTCAAGGAGAACGCCGATCTCCACTTCGATGCGCTGCGCTTCGTGGACTCGGCAGGATCGTGGTCCCCCGACGGCACGCGCCTGGCGTTCTCCGTCTTCGCGCGCGGGAACAACGAGCTGGCGATCGCCGACGTGCGGCGGCACACGCTGCTGCGGCGTCTGGCGCTCCCCGGCCTGGGCGCTTTCACGAGCCCGGCATGGTCCCCCGACGGGCGCTCCATCGTGGTCTCGGGACAGCACGGGGGGGTGAGCGACCTCTATCTCGTCGACGTGGAGAGCGGCGCGACGCGGGCCCTGACGCAGGACCGCTACGCGGACCTGCACCCGGCGTGGTCGCCGGACGGCAGTTCCATCGCGTTCGCCTCCGATCGCGGCTCCAACCTGGACGCGCTCCGCTACGCGCCCCTGACCCTGGCCGTGCTGGACGTGGCGAGCGGTGCGGTGCGCATTCTCGACCTTCCCGAGAGCGGCAAGTCCATCAACCCGCAATACGCGCCGGACGGGCGTTCCCTCTACTACATCTCCGACGGGGATGGCATCTCCGACGTGTGGCGGGTGGACCTCGGCAGCGGGCTGGCCGCGCGGGTCACCCGCACGGTGACCGGCGTGTCAGGGATCACGGCCGAAGCACCGGCACTGTCGGTGGGGCATGACGGAAGGCTTGCTTTCTCCGTCTTCCGGGACGGCGACTTCGCCATCTACACCCTGGAGCCACCCGCACCGGAGGTGCTCTCGGCCGGTGCGTCCGACGGGGGCGTGCTGCCGCCCCTCACCCCTCCGGAGCGGAGCGCGGTGGAGGCGTACCTGAGGGAGCCGGAGCCGCCCGCGCGCGCCGAGGCCGATGCGCCCGACGTCCCCTACCGCAGGAAGCTTGGCCTGCTCTATGTGGCGCCCGCCACGGTGGGCATCGGCGTCGACCGTTTCGGCCCCTCCTTCGGTGGCGCCGCCTCCGCCTACTTCAGCGATCTCCTGGGAGACCGGCTGCTCGGGGTCACCTTCCAGGCGGAGAGCACGTTCGACACGGTGGCCGGCCAGGTGTTCTGGCAGAACCTCGCCCACCGGTGGCAATGGGGGGCCGCAGTGTCGCGCTTCCCCTACCTGTCTGTGGGGTCCACGGTCACCGAGGTGGATCTCGAGGGCACCCCGGCGCTCCAGATCGACCAGTTCACCGAGACCACGACGATCGACAGCGCATCCTTCCTCGTTCAGTACCCGTTCTCCAGCCGGCGGCGGCTCGAGCTGTCGAGCGACATCTCGCATTACTCCTTCGACACCGAGGTCGACCGCTTCCTGCTGGTCCACGATCAGGTGGCGGCGGAGGGCCGGGGGAGCCTCCCCTCGGAGCCCGGCTTCACCCTCTACCGCGGCTCCGCCGCCCTGGTCGGAGACTCGTCCTTCTTCGGGTTCACCGCCCCCGTGCGGGGGGCACGCTGGGTGGTGGAGGGGAGCTCGACGGGGGGAGAGCTCGCGTTCGAGACGCTGCTGCTGGACGGGAGGAAGTACTTCTTCCTGAATCCGGTCACGATCGCGGTGCGGGCGCTCCACTTCGGCCGCTACGGCACCGACGCGGAGAGCCCGCGTCTGAGCCCCCTGTTCGTGGGATCGCCCACGCTGGTGCGCGGCTACGAAGCGGCGTCCTTCGGTGGGGGGGACTGCTCGTTCGTGCCGTCCGACCCCACCGCTTGCCCCGAGATCGACCGGCTCGCGGGGAGCCGCCTCGCCGTGGCCAACCTCGAGGTGAGGGTCCCCCTGTTCGGGATCGAGGGGTACGGGGTCTTCCAGAGCCGCTTTCTGCCCCTGGACGTCGCCGGCTTCCTGGACACCGGAGTGGCCTGGAGCGAGGGGCAGCGCGCCGAGCTGCGCTGGGACCGGAACACGACCGATCGCGTTCCCGTCGCCTCGGCGGGGGTGGCCGCCCGCACCGTGCTGGGAGGAATCCTGGTACTCGAGGCCTACTGGGCCTGGCCCTTCCAGCGCCGCGAAGGAGGGCCCGCATTCGGCCTGCTCTTCTCCCCCGGCTGGTGACCGGTCAGCCCGCCGCCTGATCAGGCGGCGCAGCCTCCGGCGCGACAGCCGGTGGCGACGCCACTCTCCGTTCGCCGGTCTGGTCCTTCACGTGGGCACGCCAGTACGCGCGCAGCCTCCTGCGGAAGTCCTTGGGGCGCTCCGCCAGCGCCCGCTCGCCCAGGGAGAACGCGCTGCGGCGGAGCCTCGCGTGGCGCCGGGCCATGCGCTCGAGGATGCCGTCGAGGATCTCGGGGTCGGCCCAGGCGGCATCCTCCTGCGTCAGCAGTGTGCGGAGCACCTCCAGGTCGTGATCCTCCCCCAGGACGTGGGCCAGCTCGTCGACGAGGGCCAGGTGCGCGGACAGCGCTTCGGGAGCGGCGTCGCGGAACAGGCGGACCTGCGCCCCGTGCTGCTTCACGGCCCGCCGCCAGGCGTGCAGGTTCGACGCGCTCGGCTCGCGCCGCGCCCGCCGGCCGCGCCTGCGCGCGCGCCGGTAGCCGGCCTCGATCCCCTCCGCGAGCGGAGCGAAGCCGTCCCCCAGCGGCCAGCCCTGGACGCGCTCCCCGGCTGCCACCAGCCGGCCATCGAGATCTTCCTCCGGCGTGGCCGCCGGGAAGCGCACCACGTCTTCCTGGAGGGCACCCGTGGCCGCCACATGACGCTGGACCAGCAGCTCGCGCATGGACTCGAATGCGGGAGCCCGGGCGTCCTCGCCCAGCAGCGCGTCGAAGGCCTCGAGCACCGCCTGCGCATCTCGCTCCGCCGAGAGCGCACGCCCCAGGTCCCGCCAGAACCGGTCCTCGGCGCGCCAGGCCGGTCCGAGCGAGGCGCGCACCAGCCGTGCAATCGCCCGCCCCTTCTTGAAGGCCTTGCGGGCCTCGTGCACGCCTTCGGCGCGGGCATCGGTACGCTTCAGCTGGGCGCGGGCCTCGCCGATCAGCTCGGCCATCGCTTGCCGGACACCGTCCGGGAGGGGGACGTCGGGCCGAAGTCGCAGAGCCAATGGGACCTCCGGAGGTCTCGATCGTACCCCTACGGGCCGGGTGGTGCGGGGGTGCGACAAAAGTGTAAGATCGCCTCGTCCAATCGCCCGGTGACCCCCCGGCAGAGCCAGGGTGGGGCGGGTGAACACTTCCAGGGAGGCGGCTGCATGGTGTGGAACGCCATCCCTGTCACGAGGAGGAGGTTTCGTTCCATGAGGAACATGCGTTGGATGGGCGCCCTGGCCGTGGTCGCGGTCGCCCTGCTGGTGCTCGGCTCGATGGCCTGCAACAAG
>DASUFT010000067.1:0-30975 GCA_036274395.1 Candidatus Polarisedimenticolaceae bacterium
CCAAGGGCGAGAGCGAGATCAGATCGAGCGCGCCGCGCTCGTCCGCGCCCTCGTTCAACTCGGTTTTTTTTCGATCCGAAGGAGGCGAATTCCTCCACTCAAATCGCGCAGGCGAGCGGACAGAATTACGTGAGGAGCACAGACATTAGAGCGCGGAAGAATCTTGCGCAGGGCTCCGCCGTAGCAGTCGACTTCAGGACGCTGGTCACCAACTGCCACATCGTGGAGGGTCGTCCCATGGTCTACTTGGCAACAAAGAACGGGCTTACGCCGCTTAGGGTTTCTGCGGCCCGTCCCTCCGCCGACACATGCGTGCTCTCAGTTGATCAGGACCAGCTAGTTCCAGTTCCTCGGGTGCGCTCATTTGAGTCGCTGCGGGTGGGGGAGACGGTGATGGCTATCGGCTCACCACATGGGTTCACCAACACGCTGAGCACGGGAATCGTGTCGCAGCTTAGGCGACTGGATAAACGGCGGCTCATTCAGACGACCGCAGCGATCTCGGGAGGGTCATCGGGCGGTGGCCTCTTTGATGATAGGGGAAACTTGCTCGGGATTACGACGTTCAGCATTCGAGATGCAGAGGGCCTCAATTTTGCGATAGCCATTGATGAGTACATGCACTGAGCACGGCTGAGGTTCAGAGCATCTCTTTACGGGGATCTAGGGTCCTCGGGCTACGAGTGGAAACGACTACAGAACCGAGCCTGCGATTAGTTGCTGTCAGTCGGTCGACGCACTCGAGGGGTTCAGCAGCTTTGAGAGAATGGACGTTTCTTGGACACCGGGCCCAAGCGAAGTTTGTCGTAAGGCACACGCCAAATGAAAGAAGTCACGACAATAGAATAGGATACGTCCCCGCGCCGGAGTGGCGGAACCGGTAGACGCAGGGGACTTAAAATCCTCGGCCCCGTGAGGGGCGTGTGAGTTCGACTCTCACCTCCGGCACCAGCTCGGACATCGAGCCGACAGGATGCGAACGGGACGTCGAACGCCAGCAGTCAGGGAACCCTCTGTCCCGAAGCCGCGGCGCGCCCTACTTCGTAAGTCGGTCCGTGGCCAGGTGACACTGCTTGTACTTCCTTCCGCTGCCGCAATGGCAGGGTTCGTTGCGACGCAGGGCCGCCCTACGAGGGCCCACGCTCGCTGGTTGCGGATCGGGGGCGATGTCGAACAGTGGGAACGCCTCGTAGGGGAATGTGAATCGGACAAGCCGTCCTTCGTCGTCGGTGTATGACTGACAGATCGGCTCGCCGTCTTTGGACTCGAAGGTTCTGCGGTTTGTGACGAAAAAAGCGGAGAGCGAAGTAGCACAGGCGGAAGCGATCCGGACGTCCCGCTCCGTCAGCGGTCGCAGGAGTCCATCCGCCTCCCGGTGCTCGACCTGGGGATAGGACGTTTCGTCTGCCACGGGCCAGCCGTGAGCGGCGACCTCACGACGCATCGGTGTCGGCAGTTGTGAACCCGGCACGAGAGTGAAGGACAACCACGAGGTACCGAGATCGATGCGACGCGACCTCGGCGGGTGCTTGGATGCGGCCCTCAGGAACGCATCGAACCCGGACAGCGACGGAAAGATCAGCAGCCCGAGATTCTGGCCGAGAGCGCCGATGATCGAGACGCAGGCGCCTTCGACTTGGAGCTCGGGAATGTCGAGTCGGAGCGCCTGCTGATCGCTCGCCACCTTCCACGGGGCCACGTGGTGGAGCAGGCGTGCGGCGGCGAACAGGTCCGCAACGGCCGCAGCGGAGACTCGACCGTTCTCAAAGTAGCTTTCCTCCTCCGAGCCACCGTCCCCGTCGATCTCGAATCCGGGGCTCCTTGTGAACGATTCGAACATCGAATCCACGAGCTCGTTCAACTCGGGAGTCGCGGCGATCGTCACAGGAATGAGGTCCCCGACGACCGTCTCGACCTCAGCGGCCAGATTGGCGTCGGGGACGCGAATTCGTGATGGCCGTCTGGCTGGGCCGACAAGAGGATGTCGCATGGCCTCGGCCAGAGCTCGGCCCAAGGCCCCGCGCTCTTCGCCGGGCTTGCATAGGTGATAGCCCACGACGAGACCCTCCGGCGCCTCGATCCACGTCACGAGAGTAGGGCGGAACGGCGCCCCCTCGGTGATATGAAAGGGAGCGGAGAATCGACCACCGACCCACTCTCGTTGCCCGGGCTCGCGAGGGCGCTGAGGAGCCTCCTTCGTCCGTCGTCTTTGGGGGCCGGGACGAGCGGAGCGTGCCATCGACCTTACAACTCGTCCGAGGCGACAGTGAGATCGGGGATGTCCTCGGGGGCGAGCCACCTCACCTGCCCGTCGCGCCACTCTGCGACGGGGTTCCCCGCGAGCTTGTGGTGGCGCAGCGCCTCTCCCACCCCCCTGGCCAGTGCTTCCTCAACCAAGTTGGAATCCTGGACGCGCTCGTCCGGCGTGTCATTCCTTTCAGGCTCGTTCACGATGGACCTCCAAAATCCTCTTCCAGAGGGTGGAGTTGACGACTTGCTGCACGCGCTCTCCGTGTCCTGACGCGATCAACCGTGGTCGACCTGCGCGCGAGTTGTTGAAGATCTGCCAAGAGTTTGCAAAAGGCATGTAGAGCCCGAAGAAGTTGCGAAGCCCCCTCTCGTACCGGCGGCGCACCGTCGCTTCGGGAACTGCATGCCCCCCTAGCCGCACTCGTTCGGCAACTCGAGTCACCGCCAAGTCGGCGTTCTCGAGCCAGAGGAACAACACGTGCACATGGTATCCACTGCCTTTCAGTCGGGCGAGCCAGGGGGCAAAACTCCGGCTGGCGAGCGTGGTCTCGAAGGCGAAGTCTTCCCGGGCTGCAGAGAGGGTCCGAATGCGATCTAGCATGGCTCGGCCCGCAGGGATGGCCACGGAGTCCGGCCGGAACGCCGAGAGGCCTCCAGCGATGGCGTCAGCGTTGACGAATTCTTTCACCTGCAAGGCGTCGCGCAGCAGCGATGGAGCGGTCGTCGACTTGCCGGCACCATTAGGACCCGCGATGACGATGACGAGAGGGCGACGCCGAGTCATCCGAGGGCTGGCTCAACGCGCTCGTGCCCCACAAGTCGGCGAGCGTAGACCAAGCAGGCCTGGAGGTCTTCGCGTTCGAGCCACAGGTATCCGGCCAGCAGAACCTTCAAGCGGGACTACCGCCCAGCGCGGGATCGACCCGCTCGTGCCCGACCAGACGTCGCGCGTACACGAGGCAGGCCTGGATGTCCTCGGCCTCAAGCCACGGGTAGCCACTGAGAATGGTATCGGGACGATCCCCGGCGGCGAGCATTCCGAGAACGTGTTCCACAGCCAAGCGCCGACCCCGAATGATCGGCTTGCCGCCGAAGATGTTCGGGTCCACCGTGATTCGCTTGAGGAGCTCGTCCTCTGGCTGTGTTAGTGTTGCCATCGAATCTCCTCCGAGGATGCCGCGAGACCCCGATAGTGTGGCACAGAACACTGGGAGTCCCCGCCAGCGGGATACCGGGCCTGAATCAGGTGTCCACCTGGGTGTCCATAGCCCTCGGACTGTAGAGCACTCCTCGTAACCCTCGTAAACGCGAAAGGGCGACGAATTGAGAAAAGCTCGATCCGCCGCCCTTTCCTCGCTGCCCTAAAATCCCCTTCTCGCAAGGGAGTGCAGGTTCGAGTCCTGCCTCCGGCACCAGCGCTTCCCGTCAGCACGGGTGTGTACCCTGCGGATGTTCCGGCCGCGGTGAAGATCACGGCAACCATCCCGGTCGCGTCACGGCCATGGACGTCGATGAGCCGTTTCGACGCGGAGAGTGCGGGTTCGAGTCGAGCCTCCGGTCGTTCAAGGGGCGAACCCGGAGAAGAGGTCGGCCTCGTCCACGGTCGAGCCTCGGAACAGTGCGCGCGCGGACCGATAACCGAGCCGGGTGTCGAGCTCGGTGTGGATCGGACATTCACTGACGGCTCGCGCGGCATAGTCCGGGAAGTGCGGCACGCGACGAGCCCACAGCTCGTCGAAGTCGCGAATCCCGAGCTCGGCGAAAGATGTCCGCACCTCCGCGTGCGCCGTCCATCGCGCCCGCGCCCGCGCCTCCGCTGCGCCGGACTGCGCGCGCGAGGCGACGACCAGCCAATCGCCCGCGGTCCCGCGGAACGCCGTCAGGGAGGGGAAGACCGCGCCCAGCGTGGCCACCACCGAGCAGATCGTCGCCGCGTCCGTCTCATAGAGATGGACCCACTGCAACAGAACGCCGTCGGGGGCGAGGTGCGCCGCGATCGAGCGAAAGAAGGCGTCGGTGAACAGCAGGTCGTTCCCGCCGACCCAGGGGTTGCTCGGCTCCGAGACGATGACGTCCCACGGCGCCCCGGAGCGGCGGAGGAAGAAGCGGGCGTCCTGGACGTGCGCGCGGACGCGCGGGTCGCCGGCGGCGTCGCGGGACGGAACGCGGAACAACGGAAGCGTGCGGACGACGCTCGGGGAGACTTCGACGAGGTCGATCCGCGTCAGCTCGGGCCAGAGCGTCAGCTCGCCCAGCGTGACCCCGGTCCCCTGGCCGATGACCAGCGCGCGACCGCCGCCCCCCGCGAGGAGCATCGGCAGGTGCGCGGACAGGCGGAGCGTGTCGCGATCGAACATCGTGTTCGAGTCGGACTTGGCGTTGACGAAGATCTCGAGCGGGCGGGGCAGGGGGAGATCCCACGCTGGAACTTCCAGCACCGCCACCGAGTCGAGCGGTCCGTCCTCTTGGTGGATCAGGTTGCGATTTACCATGCGCTCGGTCTGGAACCGGCGTGGCCCCGCGAGCGTGTAAGGGGTGACCTGGTGGATCCGGAAGGTACCCATCGCCATGCGCTGACGGTCGAAGCCGGGGCGCCCGATGAAGCCGTACAGCGTGAGCGCGATGAGCGCGAGCGCCACGCCACGTGCCGCACGTCCCGCGACCCTGGCGGCCAGGAGCGCCATCACGGCGGCCAGCAGCGGGGCGACGAGGAGCACGCGCGCGAGATCGAACACGTAGAAGAGAAGGATGCCTCCGCCGAGGCTGCCGGCGAGCGATCCCAGCGCGCCCCAGGCCAGAAGCCGGCCGGAGACGCGGCCGGAGCCCGGAACGGTCGCACGCCGCTCGTGGAACGCGAGGGGCAGCACGGCCCCCATGGGAGCGACCGCGACGAAGATCGAAGCGGCCAGGGCGACCCAGACGAGAGCGTGGTAGGGACCGAACGCAAGGCCCCGTTCCCCGAAGGCGAAGCGCATCGCGTGCGCCAGCCAAGGCCACGTGTCGTACGTCGGGAACAGCGCGAGCCACGCCGCGCTGGACACGGCGCAGGCGACGAACAGGGCGTGCGGCGGGATCGTGGAGAGGCGCGCCACGGCGAGACTTCCGGCGGCGATGGCGGCCACGAAGGCGGCGACGATCAGCGCGAACACGAACGGCGTTCCGCCGATGGACAGGCCGAGCAGCCGGACGAGCGCGTTCTCCTGCACCATCGTCGCCGCGCCCCCCAGCAGCGCGAGCGCCCCCAGCGTCGGCGCGCCGAAACGGACGGGCCCCGGCGGGGACGCGCTCCCGGCGGACTCACCGGGCGCGGATAGGGAGCGGGTTTTCGGCCACGCGAACAGGATCAGCGCGGCGCCGAGGTTGAGCACCGCCGCGTACCGCACGGCGCCGTCCGGGCCCCAGCCCGGCACGATCCAGAACCCCGCGCCGAGCGCGCCGGCGACCGCACCCAAGGTATTCAAGCCGTACACGCGCGCGTGTGTCGCCGTCAGGCCCGAGGCCGAATCGGCGAGGCCTCGCGTCATGAAGGGGACCGTCGCCCCCATGAGTAGCGCCGGCACGAGCATCAGCGGCAGCGCGGCGCCGAGGCTGCCCGCGATCAGACCTAGCGGCGGCGAGAAGCTCCAGGCGTGCGACACGCTCTTCGTCAGGGCGAATGTCCAGGGGAAGGCCAGGCCCCACAGAGCGATGGCGACCTCGAGCCAGGCGTACGTCGCGAGGGGGCGGCGCGCTCGGGTGGAGAGGCCTCCGCACATCGCATACCCGAGGGACAGGCCACCGAGAAAGACCGCCAGGGTCGCGGCCGTGGCGGCGTGATCGACCCCGACGAGCACGCCGAGATACCGCTGCCAAGCGACCTCGTAGACCAGCCCGGCCGTTCCCGTGAGCAGAAGAATGGCCGGAACCGCGGCGTTTTGTCTTGACACCCCGTGGCGCTCCCCGTATAGCTCTTCGCCGCTGCATCATATGTGGAGCTCGTGGGGGACCTTGATGAGAATGCGTGGTGTCCTTCTGGCCGGGGCGGTCGTGTTGTCGTGTCTCGCGGTGACGGGTCGTGCTCAGGCGCAGTCGATCTACCTCGACATCGCGGGGGTTCAAGGCGAGGTCGTGACGCCCGCGGCGTTCGCCAATCAGATCGAGGTGCTCTCCATCTCCCTGGGCGGCGTGAGGGCGTGCGGAACGGGCCAGCTCTCGATGAGCAGCGTCAACCTCATGAAGAACACCGACAGGTCCACGGTCGAGCTCTCGACCGCCATGCGGGACGGTGCGGTCTACGGCACGGCGACGTTTCGGTTCACGCGAAGCGACGGCCAGGTCTACCAGACTTACGTGCTGAGCAACGCCCGGGTCGAAACATTGCAGACCTCGGGAAGCGCCGGCGGTGGCCAGCGAACCACGGAGTCCGTGAGCCTCGTGTTCTCCCAGCTGACCATCTCGTACCAGTACTTCGACGGGAGCGGGAAGGCCTCGGGGCCCCTCGAGACCATGACGTTCACCGCCGGGCCGTGCAACTAGCATGAAGCGCGGGGTCATCGCTGCCTGCGCCCTGGCCGTCGGCGTCTGCAGTGGGCCGTCTCGTGCGTCGACCGGCGACGTGCCGGATGTGTCTCGTGAGCTGGCGCTACGACGGTTCCAGTTCCAGCAGCTGCTCGACTTCCAGCGCGCGCGGGGGGCCGACGTGGTGCCGCCGTCCCCGTACGATCCCTTGCCCCGGATGCAGCTCACGGATGCGAAGACGCAGTTCGAGTGGGCCGGCGGCAAGTTCGTGCCTGTTCCGCCGACGCACGACCGGCTCCTCGAGCAGGCCATCGTGAGGACGTTCCAGCAGCTCCTTCTCCCGAGCGCGTGCTGCCCCTGCGTGGACGCATCGACTTGCGGCGACGGGTTCTTCTGCAACGGTGCCGAGGGCTGCTTCGGCGGCAACTGCGCCTCGGGCCCCGTCGCCTGCAACGACGGCAACCCCTGCACGACCGACGCATGCACCGAGAACACCGATACGTGCACGTTCACGCCGCTCCCGCCGCCCCCTGCGGTGGCCCAGCTCAACCTGAGCCGCGCCACCCCCGCCTCGTCCGTGGCCACCCTCGCCTGGTCGGGCGTCGTCGGAGCGAGCGCCTACAACGTGTACAGGGGGTCATCGAGAACCCTCGCCGACCTCGCGTGCCTACAGACCGGCGTCACCGGCACGTCCCAGAACGACGACGGGGCCGTTCCCGCCGGAGCGTTCTATTACCTGGTGACGTCGAAGGCGTGCTTCGAATCGGACCTCGGCTCCGGAAACCCGAGCGCACGCCCTCCTGCGCCGGGGTGCCCGTAGCTCTCCGGCGATCGCTCTAGGGAGGCGTCGAGGTTGCAGGCGATGCGAAGGAGGCGCCTACCTGCACACCAGTCAGCGTTAGCGGGAGCCAGAGTACTCGGGTCACTGTCACCGGCGGGCGAACTCTCACGGGCAATTTGAGTTCGGTGAGAGACCAGACCCAATTCCTGAGCTCGATGCTGGACGAGATTGTTGAGTCGGAGAACTACCGTAGCGTTGAAGTCAAGTGGCTCCAGCTGCGGTGATACCTCTTGACTTCCCTAACGGTGCCGGCGTGGGCCGTCGCGGCCACCGGGCGGCTGGGCGTGGCGCTGGAGGTTCCGGGCGCCTTGCCGGACTCGCCCGGCATGCTCATCACCATGTCTTCCCGGATGGACGCCACCTCCTTTTCTGGAGCGAGTGAGCCTTTGACGGCGCCTGCGCCCCCCTTCACGGCTGCGGCTACGTCGCCGGGGCGCAGGTGTCCATCTGGGTGTCCATAACCCTCGGACTCCACGACTCTCCTCCTAATCCTCGTAGGCGACGAATTGAGAAGCCTCGATTCGCCGCCCTTTCCTCCCTGCCTCAAATTTCCGCAAGGGAGTGCAGGTACGAGTCCTGCCCCCGGCACCAAGCTGATCCCTCGAGCGGATCAGAAACCGCCCCAGAACGCTCCGGGAACTATTTGATTGGCGAACGGTTCCGCACTAGGTTTCCGCCCGAGATGGCCTCGGAGGACGAGCCTGGCCTGAGGGGCAAGAGGGCACGACTCATCCTCTTCATGGCCGTCTTGTTCTTCAGCTCTGCCGTCCACGTCGCCCACGCCGATTCGTCGCACGTGATCGCGACCCGATTCCTGGCCATGGTCTACGACGCGGGACGGCAGCGGATCTACGCGACGGTGCCGTCCTCGGGCGGGGACGGGGGCAGGGTGGTTCCCGTGGATCCGTTCACCGGAACCATCGGCACCCCGTTGTACGTCGGTGAGGGCCCCTCGAAGCTCGCGCTTTCCGAGGACGGGCACTATCTGCACGTCGGCTTGAACACCCCGAAAGCCGTGCAGCGGATCGATCTGTACACCTTGACGGCGGATCTCAGGTTCTCGCTCGGCTCCGACCCGCGGTATGGTCCCAGAAGTCTCATCGACCTGGAGGCGGTTCCCGGATCGCCGGGCTCCGTCGCCGTCGCCGCCACCCCCAATTATTCCCCCTATCGCGTCGCGGTCTACGACGACGGGATCGAGCGGCCGCAGACGTTCGATGTGTATGGAGACGACCTGGCGTTTACCGGCTCGCCGGCCCAGCTGCACGTGTGCAACCGCCAGTCGAGCGGCGCTGACTTCACGCGCCTTCTGGTGGGGCCTGAGGGCGTGAGTCGCCTCGATGTGACGAAGGCCGTGCCGTGCTATTCCGCCGGTGGGATGGTCTACGTCGCGGGTCGATTCTACGGAGATGGCGGCCGGGTGCTCGATCCGGCGACGGTCCGTCTTGCCGCGGTCCTGCCCGGAAGCGGCGTGTTCGTGGCCGACCCTGCGCTGCGGCGCGCATTCGGGATCACCTCGGGAACGAGCGGTCTCACGGTCTCCGCCTACGACACCGATCGATTCGTCTTCCTCGGCTCGGTGAACGTCAACGGATCGTTCGGGACGCAAGCCCAGGTCCTTCGCTGGGGGGATGACGGCCTCGCCATCAGGACCGCGAGCGAAATGGTCATTCTCCGTTCGCCGCTCGTGTATGCCTCCAAGTCGGCAGACCTGTCCCTGGAGTTCGAGGGTGTCCAACGGGCGGTGAGCGTGGGGCAGAAGGTCACGTACACGATCCGGGTGCGGAACAAGGGGCCGGAGTCCGCCAGCGGCGTCGTCGTGATCGACACGCTTCCCATCGGCCTCACGCTGGTGGCGGCACCGCCGAACTGCAGCGGGACGTTCACGGTGAGATGCGACCTCGGGAAGGTCGCACCCGACGAATCGGCTTCCCTGGAAATCGTGGCCAACGTCTGGAAACTGGACCGGATCCCGAACACCGCCTCGGTGACATCGTTGCTGCCGGATCCCCGACCGGCCGACAATACCGCGACCCAGACGATCCTCGTCGAGGATGCCCCCGTCAACGGTCAGCATCTCTCGCTCGTCGACCTAGCCGCGAAATCGCTCACTGTCGACCCCAACACCGGATGGCTGCTGGCGAGTGTGGGAGGCGCGGACCCTCGGTACGGGAATTCGGTCTGTGCCATCGATCCCTCCACGGGGCGCATCACTGCTTCGCTTCACGTCGGGAGCGAGCCTGGGGCGCTCGCCGTCTCGGACGATGGCAGGTATCTGTACGTTGCCCTCGGGGGTTCGGAGTCCGTGCGCCGTGTGGACCTCGAATCGTGGACGCCGGGCGCGATGATCTGGGTGGGCCGCGAGGCGGCCTTCGGCGCCTATACCGTCGATGACCTGGAGGCCGTTCCCGGGGACCCGCTGGCGTTCGTGGTGGCGAGAAAGTCCGGGCCCAACGTTGGCCGGGGGATTGCCGTGTACGACGACGCGGGAGTGCGCCCGCAGGTCGTCAATCCGCCCAGCACGGATCGGATCGAGTTCGGAACGTCCGCGGCGGAGCTGTATGGCGGCTACGCAGGAAGCTCGGGCGAAACCATCGTTCGGATGCGAGTGGACGGGCAAGGCGTCTCCGTGGACGCGACCCTGCCAGGCCCCTCAAATGAGGACATCGCCCTTCATGACGGCCGGATCTACTCCGCTCGTGGAGATGTGATCGATCCAGCGGTCCCTGGCCGGGTGGGGTTGCTTTCAGGGGCCTTTCCCAGCACGAAGGTGGCCGCGAACGATGGGCGGACGTTCGTGGCCTCCAGTTTCATGCCCAGCATCGTCGCCTACGACCAGAGCACCTTCGAATTCCTGGGATCGATCACCCCTTCGGGAAGCGGCCTCACGCCGCTGGCGCTGGAGTGCGTGGGCCCACAAGGACTGGCGCTCGCGACGTCGCAAGGTGTCCTCGTGCTCATCGAGTCCCCCTTGGTGGCCGTGTCCGCACAATCGGCGGACATCGCCGTCGTGCAGCAAGACGGTCCGGATCCCGTCCTCGCCGGCGGAGAGCTGGCCTACAGCATCGCGGTTCACAACGACGGCCCCGCCGGGGCGACGGGCGTGGTCCTGACGGACGTCCTGCCCTCCGGGGCGATGCCGGTGTCGACGACCGAGGGCTGCGAGGCCGCCGCCGGCGTCGTTCGCTGCGCGGTGGGAGACGTTCCGGCCGGAGGCGACGCCACCGTGCGCATCACGATCCGTCCGGCGAGCTCGGGGCCGGCGCTGAACACCGTTTCCGTGCTGGGCAACCAAGCCGACCCGCGTCCACTCAACAACACCGATGTGCAGACGACGCGCGTGGCGGCGGCGGCCACGCCGAACCGCGTCGGCCAGCTCGATCTGACCGTCAGGGACCTTCTCCACGACCGGATGTCGGGCCGTATTCTCGCCAGCGTGAGCGGAGTGGACCCGCACTACCCCAACCGCGTGGTCGCCATCGATCCTTCCACGGGGGCCGTCGTCGCCTCCACCTTCGTGGGGAGCGAGCCGGGTAAGCTCGCCGTCTCGGACGACGGTGTCGTCCTGTACGTCGCGCTCGCCGGAGGCTCGTCCATCGTCAGGCTGGATACCGCCTCCCTGACGCCGAGCCTGGAGTTCCGGGCCGTTGGCGTGGGAGCGGCGCTGGATCTTGCCGTGGCTCCTGGCCAGCCGGGCACGGTCGCGGCCGCGGGATCTTCCGCGGTCGCCGTCTACGACGAGGGCGTCAAACGTGGCTCGTCGGTCTACCGGGTCAATGCAATCGAGTTCGGTGGCTCGGCCACCCGTCTCTACGGGTACGACAACCGGGACAGCGGCTTCCTGTTTTCCAGAATGAACGTGGACAGCAGCGGTGTGTCGCTCCTGGAGGCCACGGAGAACCTGGTCTCAGGCTTCAACGTGGACATCCGCTACGACCGGGGACGGATGTTCACCTCCAATGGAGTGGTGATCGATCCCGAGACCAGGACGCGCATCGGCTCGTTTCCAGGCGGTGCCTCGACGTCGAAGGTCGTGGCGCCGGATCCCGTGACGGCGCGGGTCTATCTGCTGGAGCAGCCCAGCTCCTACACCCTCGCGGCATGCGACCGCGAGACGCTCTCGGAGCTCGGATCGCTCGCGCTCCCCACGGATCTCGCGTACTACACCAGCAGTCTAATCCGCTGGGGCTCGAACGGGCTTGCCTTCATCAACGTGGAGAACAGTGTCTACCACTTCGGCACCAAGGGCCACGTCTACTTGCTGCGGACGCCGCTCGTTCCCGCGCCGGATGCCGATGGGGATGGAATCCCGGACGCAGAGGACGTGTGCCCCTCCGTGAGTGACGCGTCCCAGGAGGACTCGGACGGAGACGGCGTGGGAGACGCTTGCGATCAGGAGGTCTGCAACGGCCAGGACGACGACCAGGATGGAGCCGTCGATGAGGGGTGCGACGATGACGGCGATGGCTTCTGCGACGCCGGCATGAATGTCTCGAGCGGTGCCACGTGCACGCAAGGAAGTGGCGACTGCGCCGATGACAACCCGGCGGTCCACCCCGGTGGGCGGGAGCTGTGCAACGGCTTCGACGAGAATTGCGATGGTCATACGGACGAGCCGCTGCAGGACGCCCACCTCCTGTCGCTCGACAAGCCGGCCCCCGGCCACACCTCACTCCACTTCGCGCTCGTTGATGGGTCGGGCACCTGCGACGTAATCCGCGGGGGTCTAATCGCGCTCGTGTCCAGTCATGGTGATTTCAGCAGGGCGACCAATGCCTGCCTCGCCAGCGACACCAACGCGACCTCGCTGGAGGACAACGAGCTCCCCGCCGCGTCCGACGGCTACTGGTATCTCATTCGTGTCCAGCGGGCGACCGGCAACCACCCCACCTACGATGCGGAAGTCTGCCACCAGGCTGCATCCCGCGACTCGTCGATTGCAGCTTCCCCCGCGGCATGTCCTTGATCGCGGTCGCCCTCGATAGCTAGTCCGGGCTCTCCTCGCAACCGCGATCAGGCGCTCGAAGAGATCGCGTACGAGAGGGAGGTTGGTCCGGCGCAGTGCCCAGCCCAGCAGTCCGGGTGGGGGACTGAGAAGCACGAGAGCGGGCCGGACCACCGTCTCCACCCGCGTTTCCGTCGCGAGATGGTCACGCCCGGTCACACCCGAACCGTGGGTCCGCGACGGACTTCGCCTCGCGCTCGAAGCGGGCGAGGAGGTCGGCGTCCTTGGAGAGCTGCTGGGGGAGGACCTTCACCGCGACGAATCGGTCGAGGCGCGTGTCCTTCGCCTTGCACACCTGCCCATGCCCCCGGCGCCCAGCGGCCCGACGATCTCGAAGGGGCCCAACCGATCTCCAGGGTTCAGCGCCACGCCAAACTCCAAAGTCTCCAGTGCAAACATGCGGGGTGATTGCAGGAGAAGAAGCATGCGTGAGGAGACGCGGGCGCCCACTCCGGGTAGTGGTAGGATGCGCGCACCATGAAGCACCTCATCCGTCTGCTCGTCGTGTCCGCCCTCTCCTTCGCCGCTTCCGGCCTGCAGGCCCAGGAGGCGAAGAAGATCGAGTTCCCGCAGGCGAGCCCCCTCGCCTCCGTCAAGGAGCGCGTCGGGGTGACCGACGTCTCCATCGAGTACTCGCGGCCGAGCGTCCGTGAGCGCGAGATCTTTGGCGGGCTCGTGCCCTACGGGCAGGTGTGGCGCACCGGCGCCAACGCCGCCACCAAGGTCACGTTCAGCACGGACGTCAAGGTCGGCGGGGCGGCGGTGCCCGCGGGCTCCTACGCCCTGTTCACGATCCCCGGGCAGGCGGAGTGGACGGTGATCCTGAGCAAGGTCGTCGACGGCCAGTGGGGCTCCTACGCCTACGACGCCAAGGACGATCAGGCGCGGATCAAGGTGAAGCCCGTCGCCATGACGGAGGCGCTGGAGACGATGGAGATCGGCCTGCAGGACATGCATGCCGGCAAGGCGAACCTCGTCATCGCCTGGGACAAGACCAAGGTCCCCGTCGAGATCGATACCGACGTGGTGGCGAAGGTCAAGCCGCAGATCGAGGCCGCCATGGCGGGGAGCGGGGAGAAGCCCTACTTCGCGGCGGCGATGTTCTACTACGAGAACGACCTGGACATGGCGCTCGCCAAGGAGTGGATCGAGGCCGCGGCCAAGAAGCAACCGGACGCGGTGTGGATCGCCTACCGCAAGGGCCTGATCCTGAA
Organism: Candidatus Polarisedimenticolaceae bacterium; assembly: GCA_036274395.1. Taxonomy (GTDB): domain Bacteria; phylum Acidobacteriota; class Polarisedimenticolia; order Polarisedimenticolales; family DASUFT01; genus DASUFT01. The sequence goes on from DASUFT010000067.1 coordinate 13,808, forward strand.
GAAGGCAGGCGACAAGGAGGGCGCGCTGGCGGCGGCCAAGCAGGCACGCGAGCTCGCCGCCAAGGCCGAGGGCGAGTTGAAGGCCGAGTACACGCGCCTCAGCGAAAACCTGATCGCCAGCCTGAAATAGGGTTCACGGCGTTCCCATCACAGATTCGTCGCGAACCCCACGATCCCGCCTGCGAGGACCAGCCACACGGAATTGACCCGGGTGGTTGCCAGCACCAGCAAGCTCAGCACGGCCAGCCCGATGGCCACCGGGTCCTGCAGCGAGGCGCGGGCAAGATGCCAGGTGACCGCGATCATCAGGGCGAGCGAGGCCACGTTCAGCCCGTCCAGCGCCGCCGCCGCCAGTCTCGAGCGCCGCAGCCGTGGAACGATGGGCGCGCTCGCCGCGACGTACACGAAGGCGGGCAGGAAGATCCCCACGGTCGCGACCAGCGCCCCCGCGCTCCCCCCGAGAACGAACCCGACGAAGGTGGCCGTGGTGAACACGGGACCGGGCGTGATCTGGCCGACGGCGATGGCATCGAGGAGTTGCTTCTCGGTCAGCCAGCCGAGGCGCTCCACCAGATCGGCCCGCAGGAAGGCGAGGAGCACATAGCCGCTGCCGAAGAGCAGTGCGCCCGCCTTCAAGAACACGAGGAAGAGCTTTCCCAAGCCGATGGCCGTCGCGCCCCCGATCGATCCCCCTGCACCGGCGAGGAGCGCCGCCCGCACCGGAGTCGGCGTGCCCGCCGCCACGGCTGCCGGCAGGGCGAGGAGAGGGGTGTTGCCCGAGGCACGTCTCCTGGTGAGCCACCCTCCTCCCAGCGTGAGCAGGCCAGCCGCAGACAGGACCGCGATCTCGTGAAGGCCGAGCGCAACCGCGAGCATGCTGCCCGCCCCGAGCAGGCCCAGCCACACGGATTTCACGGCCGTGCGACCCAGGCCAACCAGCGCCCGCGCGATGATGGCGATGATCACCGGCTTGACCCCGTAGAACACCGCCTCCATCTCGGGGAGCGTGCCCCATCGCACGTAGGTGTGAGCCAGCCCCCAGACGATCAGAGTCGCCGGCAGGATGAAGCAGACGCCCGCCACGAGCAGGCCCCGCCAGCCCGCGCGCGCGTGGCCGACGTGGATCGCCATCTCCGTGGAGTTCGGCCCCGGGATCAGGTTCGTGGCGCTGATGAGATCCAGGAACTGCTGTTCGGAAAGCCAGCGGCGGCGTCGCACGATCTCGTCGCGCATCATGGCGATGTGGGCCGCGGGACCGCCGAATGCCGTCGTGCCCAGCTTCAGGAACACCTTCGCCAGCTCGAAGAGCCCCCGGCGCATGGTGTCAGTCATCGGCCCTGTGCCGCCCCCCGTGACGGCTATCCCTGGGGCGTGAACTGTGCCAGGTCGTAGATGCCGAGTGTTTTCTCGATGGCGACCACACGGTCCACCATTTCCGCGAAGCCGCCGTCGCCGAACTTGCGGTGCTCGATCTTCTCGAACTCCTCGCCCAGGGCATCGTACTCGTGGGGGGTGACGATCTTGCGAAGCGCCGGGAAGAGCACCGTGTCCTCACTGGCTTCGTGCGGCTCGTACATGCGGATGAACGTGCGCAGCGATTCGGTCAGGCGCCGCCGGTCCTGGGGGGAGCGGATCGACTGCAGGTTGGCGAGGGCCAGCGTCTCCTCCGTCACGCGTCGCCCCGCCTGGTGCTGGGCCAGGAGCACATCCACCAGGTCCACGTGCACGTTGGCCTTGCGGAAGCGGGGGAAGAGCTGGTCGTCCTCGAGTCTCTCGTGGTAGTCCTCGATGAAGGTGCGGATGATCGTGGCGGCGTCCGCGATCGCCTCGGGGGCCAGCTCCTGGTTCGCGTCCAACCGCCGGATGCTCTCGCCATAGGCCAGGAGCACGCGCTTCAAAGCGCCGTGCTCGCGAATCAGATCCTCGGCGGGGGAGACTTCCTCTTCGTCCTCGTGCTCGGCCATGCTCCCTCCACGGCAAGCGCATCCAGAGGCGAGGATGCCGACGCCCAGGGCGGCCGCTGTCTGAAGGGATCCACGCCTCGTCCGGTCAAGGGCATGGCTCATGACAGGCTCCTCGAGTTGGCGCTCGGGAAACGTGATCGACATTCGATCCAGTATGCCCCAGAGGGCAGGAGACGCCCGATGAAGAAACTGGACCTCTGCGCTGCGGGGTGGAGCGTGTAGCGGGTCTACGTCACCGTCGTCGGGATGGGATCATCGCCTTTGCTCCGCACGCGCGGTGACCGGCGTCACAGCTTCGTGAGACGGCCCCCGTCCACGCGGATGGCCGCCCCCCACACGAAGGCCGCCTGGTCCGAGGCGAGCCAGGCGATGACGTCCGCCACGTCCTGGGGACGGCCCACGTCCGATCGCTCGATCTTCTCGAGGCCGGCCTTCACGTTGGGATTGCTCCAGAGCATGGGGGTGTCGACGGCTCCCGGGAGGACCACGTTCGCCCGGATCCCGCGCGGCTTCCCCTCCAGCGCGGTGGAGCGCGTCAGCGACACCAGGGCGGCCTTCGCCGCCGCGTAGGGGGCCACCCCGGGAGTGGTCTCCACGGCGTGGATGGAGGATACGTTCACGATGGCTCCCCCCCGCCGCATGGTGAGGAATGCCTGCTTGGTGAAGTAGAAAGCGCCCAGGAGGTCGACGGCCAGGATCCGCATCCAGTCCTCGGTCTCGAGCTCCTCGATGGGACGGAAGCTCATCAATCCCGCGTTGTTGACGACCACATCGAGCCGCCCCAGAGCGTCGATCGCGCTTCGGACGGCCGCCGTCACCTGGTCGCCGTGCGACACGTCACAGGGAAGCGCCACGGCGTCCGGCGCCCCGGCGCCTCTGGCCTCCCCCACGGCCGCTCTGCAGCGGTCTCCGTCCAGATCCACGACCCCGATGGCCGCGCCCTCGGCGGCGAGACGCTTCACGGTGGCGAGGCCGATCCCGCTGGCGCCGCCGGTGACGATGGCGACCTTCTTCGCGAAGGCGCCGCTCAACGGGTGGCGTCTTTCTGGTCGTCCTGCGCGGCCATGGCGGTCTCCTCCTCGCTGGCGCCGCGCTTGCGCGGGGGGCCCGCGATGGGGAGCTGCAGGCAGACGCTCTGCGTCGGCAGCACGGCGCGCCAGTCCGAGATCAGCCGGCGGTAGGCATGCGCGGCCTGTCTGGGCTGGCGATCGAGGGTGTAGAGGCCGACCGGGTTCACCCTCCCCGCGTTCTCGCGCAGCGCCGTGTCCCAGTCGACCTGATCCACCAGGGAGTACCAGGTGAATCCGACGATGGGGATGCCGTCGTTGCGGATGCGCAGCACGTTCGCCCACTCCTTCCACATCCAGTACACCGCCTCGTCCCCTCGCTCACCTTCCCGGCAGTTCGTCTCCGTGTGCATGAGGGGCAGCTTGTAGCGGGCGTAGTACTGCCGGGAAATCTCGTCGTACCCGAATACCTCGCCGGAGGGACGGGTGGAGCCGTCGGCTTCCACCCGGTGCTCGTTGGTGACGTAGTAGTCGTTCCCCAGGATGCACTGATGCCGCAGGTGGTTGTCGAGGAAGAAGGCGTATTCCTCTCGCGTCATCCCGTTGTCCAGCAGGTACTGGTACATCTCGGAGTCCACGCGATGGCCGTAATTGAGGTCGAGGGAGAGGAAGCGCCGCGAGTTCATGAGCTCCGCAGGCCTGATGGCGGCGGGATTGGCGGCGTGGAAATACTCCGACGACTCGCTCTGCACGAAGATCGCGTCCGGTCGCAGCGCCACGATCTGGCGCATGGCGAGCACGTTGGCCTTGACGATGTGCTTGAGCGCCGTGACGAAGGAGCGGTCGTCCGTCCGCTGCTCGTTCCACCAGCCGAAGAGCGCGGAGAACGTGGCGCAGACGAACATCTCGTTGACCGGTGTGTAGAGCTGGATCCACGGATAGCGGCGGGCGAAGGCGTCGGCATAGTCCGCGAAGATCTCCGGGAAGTCCGGATTCTGGAAGCTGCCGATGAAATCGGGGACCCCGAAGTGACAGAGGTCCGCGATGGGATCGATCCTGCGGCGCGCCAGGCCGCCCAGGGTGGCATCGGCGAAGGACCAGTCGTAGCGCCGGGTGTCGAGGAGCGTGCGGTGGAGTGGAGGTCCATAGCGCAGCCACCGCACCCCCAGGCCGGCGACCAGGTCGAAGTCGCCCTCCCAGTGGTCGTAGAACCCGCATTTCTCGAACTCGTCCATGCGCACACGGCCGCCGTCGATCGTGGGCGCGCTGGACTCGATGCCGGTGGCGAAGAGGAAGCGGGCGGACTCCATGCCACGCTTCGAGCAGGATCCATGCCGGTGAGAAGGGGGGAATCCCTGCTCCGCGACAACGGCGATGCCCTTCCTCCGGCAGGTCTCCTCGTAACCTTTTTCCCGGTGTGGACTCCGTACGGGTGAGAGGAGAACCGATGAACGACCGCTCGCTCGACTCCATCTACCTTCCCCTCAAGATCACCTACGGCCTGGTGCCGCTCCTGGCGGGCCTGGACAAGTTCGTCGGCCTCCTGGCCGACTGGGACCACTACCTCGCGCCGTCGGTCACCTCGATGCTCCCCTTCAGCCCCAGGACGTTCATGATGATCGTGGGCGTGATCGAGATGGGGGTCGGCCTCGCCATCCTGACGAAGCTCACCCGTCTGGGTGCCTACGTCGCCATGGGCTGGCTCGTGCTCATCGCCGTCAACCTGCTGCTGGCGGGGATGCCCGACGTGGCCGTCCGGGACCTGGCGATGGCGGTCGGCGCCTACAGCCTGGGCACCGTCGCCGGCCTCAAGGGGCTGTCCTGGGTTCCTGGTGGCGCCGCCGGGAGCGCGGCAGAATGGAAGGCGCATGCCTCATCGCTCCGCTGAGCCCGCCGTGCCAGGGCAGGTTGCATCCCTGTCCGACGAGGAGGTGGTGGCACGGGTCGTCTCCGGCGAGGTCGCGCTCTTCGAGATGATCATGCGGCGCCACAACCAGCGTCTCTTCCGGACGCTGCGGGGCCTTGCGCCGACCGATGCCGAGGCGGAGGACATCCTCCAGGAGGCCTACGTCCAGGCGTACCACCACCTGGCGCAGTTCGAGGGTCGCGCCAGGTTCTCCACTTGGCTGACACGGATCGCCATCCACGAGGCCCTCGCCCGTGGGAAGAGGCGCCGTCGCTTCACCAGCCTCGACGAACCGGATGGGCAGCAGGCGAGGGTCGAGCGCATGAGGTCCAGCGATCCCACACCGGAGGAGAGGGCCACCTCCACCGAGCTCCGCGGCGTCCTCCAGCGTGCCATCGACCGGATGCCCGAAAGCCTGCGCGTCGTCTTCGTGATGCGCGAGGTGGAGGGCCTGGATACGGAGGAGACCGCGGATTGCCTCGGGCTCTCCGCCGCCAACGTGAAGGTCCGCCTGCATCGTGCCCGCGCCCTGCTGCGCTCCGGCCTGGACGAGGAGCTGGGGACGGAGGTCCGGCAGCTGCACACGTTCGCGGGAGCGCGATGCGATGCCCTCGTGGCCTCGGTCCTGAGGCGGATCGATTCCCGCTCGGGCACCGCCGCGCCCTAGAGAAGGAGGATCACTTCGGGGGCGGGGTGAGCAGCGCCCGCACCGCGGGCTCCAGGCGGGTGAGGCCCGCGGCCTTGCCGAGCGCGATCGCGGCTTCCGCGTCGAGGCCGCCCAGCCACGCCCCGCGCAGCGCCAGGAGGGCGCCGTTGCGGTTCCCGCTGCTGCAGTGGACGAGGACCGGTCCTTCCGCCAGCGCCGCGTCCAGGACGGCATCGAACCGCTCCACGGTCTCCCGCGTGAGCGAGGCGGCCCCCGCCACGGGGAGGCTCACGTAGTCCATCCCCAGCGCCTTCACCTTCTCCGCCTCCCAGGCGAAGCCTGGCTCCGAGGGATCGCGGAGGTTGATCACCGTCCGGTACCCCGCGCGCGCGGCCTCCGCCAGGTGCTCGGGCGTGGGCTGGCCGCCCGAGAGGAGGCCCTGGAGAGGCACGGCCGCGTTCGGGATGGCCGGCGTGCCCGGGGGAAGCTCGAGCGACTGCGCGCCCGCCGGGAGAAGCGCGGTGAGCAGGAGAGCAGGCAGCAGGGTCTTTCTCATGGAGAGATCCTAGCTCGCCCCACGCTTCAGCGCCGTGGGATGCCGCGCGACGTCACCAGATAGGTCGCGAACGTCCCCAGCCAGTGCCCGCCGGCGTAATGCTCGCCCGTGACCGCGGCGAGGCCGGCCGTCCGGTGCCGCTGCGCGGCCGCACGCAGCGCCGGGATCCGTGCATCGTTCGCGGGGAGCCCGCTCACGATGCCTTCCAGCATCCAGGCCCGGCTCAGGTTCAGGCCGTCGAGGTGGGCGAGCTTCCCGTCGGTGCGGTCGGTGACGACGCCTATGGGAAGCCAGTCCCGCGATCCGCTGCGCGGGATCGCGGGAAGGAAGGTCTCGAGCCACGCGGCGAAGGGCGCCGGCGCCAGGACGCGCCGCATCAGGTCCGCCTCGGCGAGACAGGGGGAGAGGAAGTCCTGTCCGGACGGCTCGTAGGCGAGCGGGCAGCCGCGGTCGGAAGCGTAAAGGGCCCGGGTGCGCGCGACGAGTAGCTCCTCGAACTCCTTGTCCCCGGCCGCGCGTGCCCAGTCCAGGATCAGCCCGAAGGCGAAGGCGGTCTGGTTGTGCTCCCCCTCGCGGATGGGATACGCGAGCTTGGGAAGCCATGCCTGGAGGCGCGCCACCGCCGCGCGCTCCAGCGGCGCCAGCGCGGCCGCCCACGCGCGGGCCTGGGGATCGTCCCACTCTCGCAGCTCCTGGGCGAGGGCGAGAAGCCACGCCAGGCCGTAGGGCCGCTCGAAGGTCTCCCGTCCCTTGCGCCCGAGGTAGGCGGCCTCGGCCGCGGTGTTCTCGGCGGTCAGGCTCGAGGCCAGGGCCTCGCGCGCCCGTGCCGCGAACGGCGCCCGGGGATGGAGCCGGGTCAGCCGCACCAGCAGCCAGTGCCCGTGCACTGCGGAGTGCCAGTCGTAGCAGCCGAAGAACGCCGGGGTCAGCTTGCGCGGAGGCTGCGCGTCCCCGTCGGAATCCATCACGTGCGCGATCTTGTTCGGGTACTCCTGGTGCACGCAGGCGAGCGCCAGGTCGGCGAAGCGCTGGACGGCGTCCGCAGGGAGGGTCAGGGTAGCGGCCAGGAGCACGGCGCTACGTTTTCGCATGACGCATTGTGCATCAACCCGCGTGTTCGGCCGCGGTGAGCCGGCGATCCTGCGTCGAGCGTAACACTCCCTGGAACAGAAACTATCCTGTCCTGGGAACACTAGGTCACAAGAGGATCTGAGATTGCCAAGCCTTCGCCGGCGGACGCTCCTCACGTGCGCGCTTCTCTGGACCGCGCTCGTCCGGGCGGAGGAGCCGGCCGTGAAGGAACACGTGAAGGTCTCCCTGGTTCAGGTCGAGGTCACGGTCTGGCCGAAGGACGGTGCGTCCGATGCGTGCCTGGGCCTGGGCAAGGATGACTTCGAGCTCACGGTGGGAGGGAGGTCCCGGCCCATCTATTCCGTGGATGCCGTGGGGGACGAGGAAATTCCCACGTCGCCTGACGCTCCCGCGCGGGGCGGGATGAGCGTCGTCCTTCTCTTCGACCTGTATCACCTGGACCTGTTCTACAAGCGCGCGCACGCGTGCCCACATGGGCTCGCGCTCGCGTTCCGCGAGGCGCGGCGTTACGTGGAAGAGGAGTTCCGCGACGGGGACCGGCTGCTGCTCGTGACGTACGGCGCCTGGCCCATCGTGCACGAGGGCTGGATCCGCACCCGGGCAGAAGGCCTCCGCGCGCTGGAGCGCCTGGAGAAGAACGACCACGCCCTCCGGGGTGTGGGCCGGGGCCACCTCCATCACGCGCGCTGGATCGCCGGCCTCCAGAGCTTCTTCCTCGCCATGGGCCGGTACCCCGGGCGCAAGGACGTGATCTGGCTGGTCGAAGACTTCAGCCACGATGACGTGGCCATGCGCGTGTTCCAGCTCGCCGGTCGCGCGCAATCCAGCGGGGTGGTGATGAGTGCCCCGGACCTCCTGGATTCCTGCCGCAGCATCCCGGTCATCCCGCCGTGCCCCCCGCCCGATTGCGTGGGAGCGGCGTGCCGGTGCGGCGGCGGCCTCGGCGGGACGATGTGGGCATATCCGGTAGGTGTGAGCCTCGCCGCCGAGACCGGCGGCAATGTCTTCCCCGACGAGAGCATCGCCCGAGGGGTGGCGGTTCTGCGCGCACAGCGCAAGTGTCGCTATCTCGTCTCCTTCGAGATGCCTCCTGCGCAGGGCAGACGGCAGCAGCGGATGCACCTCGGCCTGAAGGAAGGGCATCACGACCTGAGCCTCACCGCACCGAGCGCCTACCAGGCGCCGACGTGGGAGGCCAGCGTGGTGGAGAAAGAGGAGGCGCTCTTCCTTCTGCCCCGGTTCGGCCGCGGCTTGGCGGCCGAAGCAACCATCTGGCCCTACCGGCTGGCAGCGGGCTCCAAGAAAAAGAAGAAGCGCCCCAAGTGGGATGCATTCGCGCTGGCACGCCTGGAACACACCAAGGACGAGGTCTGGCCGGACGAGCTGAAGGAGATCACCGTCTACGCTCTGCTGCACAGCGAGAGCAAAGTGCACGGCTCCTACCAGATGAAGATCGCGGGCCAGGAGCTGACCGCCCTGCGCCCCCCGGGCGCGAGCCGCCTGCTGCTGTTCCCGTTCCACGACGTGCCGCCCGGCGACACCACGCTCGACCTCACCGTCACTTCGAATGTCCCCGGCATCGCCGCCAACACCCGTAAGGATCAAACGATTCCCCTTCCCCCCGATCCCGGCAAGGCGGAGGCGTGGTTCCTGTCAGACCACCTGGTGCGGCTCGCCGATCGCGCGGTCATGGCTCCCTCGCTGGACGATTCCCTCGCCCCGGGCGAGCCGGCATGGATGGTGGGGTTCACCTGCGGACGGCGAGCGGCGCTCGCTTCCTACCAGGGATCTCTGGTGTCGTCCTCGGGAAGCACGACCGTACCCGTTACCTTGAACTGGCTCCCCGACTCGGACGGGAATGCGCGCGCCTGCGGCTGGCTCTTCGGTTCCGTCGCCGCCGATCTGGCACCGGACGTCTGGAGGTTCGACCCGCCAACCGCGCTGCAACCGGAGGTCAAGGGTCCCCCGGTCGAGTTCACGGTTGGGACGCCAGGGGAGAAAAGCTCCTCTCCCTGAGTGCGATCAGCGCGCCAGCAGGTAGGAAACTGCCGCGATCGTCCCCGCCGCGGGAATGGTGAAGATCCAGGCCCAGACGATCCTCCCCGCCACCCCCCAGCGCACGGCGGAGGCGCGCTGTGTGGAGCCCACGCCCACGATGGCGCCGGTGATCGTGTGGGTGGTGGACACCGGGATGCCCGCCGCCGAGGCGCCGAACAGGGTGATGGCGCCCGCCGTCTCGGCGCAGAAGCCCCCCACCGGCCGCAGCTTGGTCACCCGCATCCCCATCGTCTTCACGATGCGCCAGCCGCCGAAGAGCGTGCCCAGGGCGATGGCGGCGTGACAGGTGAGGATGAGCCAAAGGGGGATGGCGAACTCCGGCATGTGGAGGAAGCTCCCCGGGGGCATCACCCCCTGGGCGGAGACGAGCAGGATGGCGATGATGCCCATCGTCTTCTGGGCGTCGTTCAACCCGTGGCCGAAGGAGTAGGCGGCAGCGGAGGCGAGCTGGAGCCGGCGGAAGACGCGGTCCACCCCCCGCGGGCTCGCGTCCTTGGAGATCCAGATCACGGCGGTCATGGTGAGGAAGCCCAGCACCATCCCGATGGTGGGGGAGAGCACGATGAAGGCGGCGATCTTGCCCAGGCCGCCCAGCACCAGCGAGGAGAGCCCGCCCTTGACCACGGCCGCCCCCGCCAGCCCCCCGATCAGGGCATGGGAGGACGAGGTGGGGAGGCCCCACCACCAGGTGAGGAGGTCCCACACGCTGGCGCCGATGAGCCCGCAGAGGATCACGGTGGGGTCCACCACGTCCGGGTGGACCACCCCCTTGCCGATGGTGGCCGCCACCTTGGGCTCGAAGCCGAAGGCGGCCACGAAGTTGAAGAAGGCGGCCATGGCCACGGCGTTCCGGGGGGAGAGCACGCGGGTGGAGACCACGGTGGCGATGGAGTTGGCGGCGTCGTGGAAGCCGTTCAGGAAGTCGAAGACCAGGGCGACCAGGATGATGACGAGGATGAAGGTCATGAGTTCTTGATCACGATGCCTTCGATCACGTTCGCCACGTCCTCGCAGCGGTCGCTGGCGTGCTCCAGGATCTCGTAGATCTCCTTGAGCTTCAGGATCTGGATGGGGTCGCGCTCCTTGTCGAAGAGGTTGACGATGGCGATGCGGTGGAGCGCGTCCGCCTGCTCCTCCAGCCTCTTGATCTCGATGCAGATCTCCTGGATGCGCCGGGCCTTCTTCATGCTGCCCAGCAGGGCCAGACCCCCCTTCACCGCTTCCACGGGCTTGACCAGCTGGGCGGCGATGGCCACCAGCTCGGGGGTGGGGGTGACGACCCGGTAGAGCACCATGCGGTGGGCGGCGGCGTCGATGAGGTCGAGCACGTCGTCGAGCTTCGAGATCAGCTCGTGGATGTCCTCCCGGTCGATGGGGGTGATGAAGGTCTTGTTCAGGAGGTCGATGGTGTCGTGGGTGATGCGGTCGCCGTCGTTCTCCAGGGAGTGGATCTGGCGGGCCTTGAGCTCGATGTCCCGGTAGTCCGAGACCATGGCATGGAAGGCGTTGGCTCCCGCCAGGACCACGCCGGCCGCCTTCTCGAAGTGCTCCTGGAAGACCGGTTGCCGTGGGAACAGCCATCTCAGCATCAAGCGCCCCTCCAGAACCCGTGCCGGTCGGCGGGGGAAGATACCTCATCGCCCCGCCGGGCTGTCCTAGTATTCCCGAGCGAGGAGGGGAACATGTCCCGGATGCTCGAAGGGGGATGCGCCTGCACGGCCGTCCGCTATCGCCTGGAGGCCAGCCCGCTGATCGTCCACTGCTGCCACTGCCTGAACTGTCAGCGGCAGACGGGGAGCTCGTTCGTGATCAACGTCTGTATCGAGGACGCACACGTGCAGCTCCTGTGCGGGGAGCCGGTGCCGGTGGAAGTGCCCCGGGACGATGGACGGATGCAGCGCATCCTGCGCTGCCCCACCTGCCAGGTGGCGCTCTGGAGCTACTACACCCTGCCCAAGATGGCGTTCGTGCGCGCCGGCACGCTGGACGTCCCCTCCTCGGTGACGCCGGACGTGCACATCTTCACGCGCTCAAAGCTGCCCTGGGTGACGCTTCCGCCGTCGGTCCCCGCCTTCCAGGAGTTCTACGACGTGAAGACGCTCTGGCCGGAGGAGAGCCTGGCCCGGGTGCGGGCGCTGAGGGGCTGACTCTAGTCTTTTCGCGCGTTGTGCCGGTACATCACCACCTGCACCCGCTCCAGCGTCACGAGGCCTTCCGAGACCATCTCGTCCAGCGCCGGGATCAGCTCTTGAATGCGATCCTCGCGATCCACGATCTCGATGACGATGGGGAGGTCCTGCGAGAGGCGCAGGATCCGAGTGGTGTGAATCCTGCTGTGCGCTCCGAATCCCTCCAGTCCGCGAAGCACGGTGGCACCGGCGAGCCCTGCCTCCCGCACCTTGAGGACGATGGCCTCGTAAAGGGGCTTGCCATGCCAGCGATCGCTCTCGCCGATGAAGATGCGGAGCAGCATGGCCGGTCCTTCGATCTTCATGCTTCCTCCCGCGCTCAGAAGAGCAGCCTTCCCAGGGCGAAGCCGATCCACACCGCGCCGATCCCCAGGACGACATGGGCGGTGACATTGGCACCGGCAAGCAGCGGCGACCCCCCTTGCAGGAGCTCGAGGGTCTCGTAGCTGAAAGCCGAGAACGTGGTGAACCCGCCGAGGAAGCCGACCACGATCACGGTGCGCGCCTGGGGGCCGAGCGCCTGTTGATCGCGCACGAGGTGCATGACGAGACCGATGACGAGGCTCCCCACGAGGTTGACGCACAGCGTCCCCATGGGGAACGTCTCTCGCGCGAAACGGTGCACCACACCGCTCAACCCGTATCGTCCCAGGGTTCCCAGGGCGCCGGCGAGACCGAGCAGGATCAGGTTCCGCAAGGGCAATCCTCCTACGTGTGTGTAGGAGTCATCAGCCCCTGGGGCGGTTACAAGGCAGACTCCATTGCCGCGGACAGGGTAGCAGGTCAGTACTGCCCGTACCGTCCCTGGACGCTCTCCAGCAGCTTCGCCGGGTCGAAGGCGACGCCGTCCTTGAAGACCAGCTCGACGTTCTCGATCTCGGCGATGGTCTTGCCCGGGTCGCCACGCACCACCAGCAGGTCGGCGTTCTTGCCGGGCTCCACCGAGCCGATCGTCTTCTCGCGCCCGAGGTAGAGGGCGCCGTTCAAGGTCGCCACCCGGATCGCCTCGGCGGGCGTGAAGCCGCCTTCCACCAAGAGCTCGATCTCGCGCAGATCGGCGAAGCCGGGGATGGTGCCGCCGTTCCCGGTGGGGTCGCACCCGGCGAGCAGGAGGCCCCCCGCCTTCGCGAAGGCCAGCTCCATGGCCAGGTTCCGCTGGAAGTTCCGGGCGTTGCGCGTCGCGGATTCCGCGGGCTGGCTGGCGGCGCGATTGCGGGCATAGAAGTAGGCCGTGCGCGCCTCCGTGGTCAGGCTCTCCATGGCCCGCGGGTTCAGCGGCGGCCGGTTGGGGAGGGAGTGCTCGAAGACGGGAAGCGTCGAGGTGATGGCGACCTTGTGGGCGACCAGGCTGTCGATCAGCGCCTTCGCCTCCTCGCCGTCCGGTTCCACCCTGTCGATGAAGGCGGAGGACTGGGCGAGCGGGCAGACGTCGGGCTGCTTGTCCTTCGCCCCGTCGGTGTTGACCATGAAGCCGTGCTCGAGGTCGTCGATGCCCAGGGCGATAGCCTCCGGGTAGGTGACCGAGCAAAGGTGGCCCGTCACCTTGAGCCCGCGCGCATGCGCCTCGTCGATCGCCGCCTTCAGCTGATCGCGGGTGATGTGCATGTAGGCCTTGAACGAGGTGGCCCCGGCGTCGGCCCAGTAGGCGACGAAGCGGCGGGCGTCGGCGGCGTCCTTGAGCTGGTACATCTGCAGGAAGAGCGGACTCTTCCCCTGCATGTAGGGCGCCGTCACATCCATGTGCGGGCCCAGGAGCTGTCCGGCGTCGATGAGCTCCTTGAGGTTCAAGTCTGCGTACCCTTCCACGCTCCCCGTGGTGCGCACCGTGGTGACGCCGTTGGCCAGGTAGAGGCGGGGCGCCGAGAAGGTCATCTGGGGGACGATCAGCGGATCCTCGGAGTGGCCCGCCGCGTCCAGGTTCGGCCGCGCGATGTAGTACATGTGGTCGTGCATCCCCACGAGGCCGGGAAGGACGGTGCGGCCCCGCAGGTCGAGGACGGTGGTGCCGTCGGAAGGGGCGACGTCGGCACCGGGGCTCACGGACGCGATCTTCCCGCTCTCCAGGACGACGTTCCTGTCCTCCATGGCGGGCTTCCCGGTGCCGTCGATCACGCGCACGTGCGCGAGGACGATGCGCTTGGCATCGTGCGCCACGTAGGGCTTGACGCCTTCCCAGAGATCGGCGGCAGCGGAGGGAGCAACGACACACACGAGCGCGGCGCCGAGAAGACGCATGGGTACTCCTTGGTCGATCAGCGGGACATCAGTCCCTTGCCCAGCCGGGCCAGCTGCGCCTGGAGGGCCGCGGAGTCGCTCCCCAGATCCCTGATCCGGTCGAGCTCGACCACGTACACCTGACCGGACGTCCCTGCGGGTGCCAGAGGGACGAACACGGTGCGGGTCCCGTCCGCGTTCTTCTCCACGATGTATCCGGGCTGCCAGAGGTCCTGCACGCGCACCAGGCAGGCGGGGTAGACCGGCGGTGCGGCTTTCTCCTCCGCTCCGATCTTCTGCTTGGCCTCGGCGCGGATCTGACTGTAGCCGGGGATCCAGTCGTTCAGGTGGCGGTCGATGCGCTCGCTCAGCCGCCGGAGGAACGACAACCGGATCAGGAATCCCGCCACCGTGCAGATGAAGAGGAAGAAGAGGACGGCCATCACCGCGTCCCCGCTGGAACCGAGGACGGTGTCCACGCGCAGGAACCTGGAGCAGGAGTTCCCGACCTTCAGGAGCTTGCTCCAGAACCTGGCCAGGACCACGAAGACGATGAGCACCGGCATGATGAACAGGAAGCCGGTCACGAGGTGGTTCCGCAGGCGGGCGAGCGCGGCGCGCATGGCGCCCTGGATTCTACGCCGCCAGGGGAAGGCGCAGGCGCGCCTCGCACCCCGGACTGTCGCCTCGGTTCTGCAGGGTGAGGCTGCCCCCGTGGGCCTCGGCGATCTGGCGCGAGAGGACCAGGCCGATCCCCGAGCCCGCGGGCTTGGTGGTGAAGAACGGCACGAACACGTTGGCGCTGGGCGGGAGGCCGGGCCCCTCGTCTCGCACCCGCACCTCCAGATGAGAGCCGGTGCGCGTCCAGCCCACCTCGACCCCTCCCCCGGTGGAGAGCGCGGCCTCCGCGGCATTGCGCAGCACGTTGATCAAGAGCTGATCGAGCTGGGCCTCGTCCCCCTGCAGCACCAGCGAGGGCCCTGGCACGAGACGCACGGCGGCCCGCGTCTCCAGGGCCACCGCCCGCCGCACCCAGGCGTCGACGTCCACCGGGCCCTTGGTGGGCGCCGGGAGGCGCGAGAGCCGGGCATACGCCTGCAGGAATCGCGTCAGCGCCTCCGCACGTGCCCCGATCACCTCGAGGCCGCGCAAGGCATCCTCTCGGAAGTCGGGAGGAAGGTCAGGGCCACGAAGCGCCGCCGTCAGGCTCTGGGAGATGGACTTGATGGGGGTGAGGGAGTTGTTCAGCTCGTGCCCGAGCACGCGGATCAGGCGCTGCCAGACCAGGCGCTCCTCCTCCCGGAGGGCCCGGCTCAGGTCGGAGAGAACCAGGAGCTGGTGGGGGACGCCGTCCTCCCGCAGCACGCCCCGGCGCACCTCGAACGCGCGCTCTCCCTCCGGCAGCCTGCGCTGGAGCGTGCGCGGGTGCGCGCCCTCCAGGTACTCGGCGAGCCCCAGCTCCTCGGCGGGGCTCCCCAGCAGGCGCTCGACGGGGGCGCCCAGCAGTCGCTCGCCCGCCCGGTTCACCCGCCGCAGGCGCCGCTGCTCATCGAAGGTGAAGACGCAGACGTCGATCTCGTCCATCACCTTGCGCAGGAGAGCGGTGGCCTCCATGGACTCCTGCCGCTGCAGGCGCAGCGAGGTCCCCAGCGCGTTCAGCTCGGAGACCAGCTCCTTCAGCGCCCCCCCGCGCGCTGCCCTGGCCCGCACCGAGTAGTCCCCGTCGCGCAGGGCGGCCAGGAGGTTGGCCATGGTCTGCAGCGTGTACACCACGCGCTCGCGGGCGGCGAAGGCGCAGCCCAGCCAGGGGAGGACGGCGGCGGCGGAGAAGGTCCAGCGCACGCGGGGCGTGAAATCGCCGGTCCAGAGGAGGACGAGCGCGATCGCCGTCGCGGCGGCCCCCGAGGAGAGCGCCAGGACGAAGATCCGCCGGTCGAAGCTCATGGGTTCATCAGGCCGTACTTCTGCAGGCGCCGGTAGAGGCTGCTCCGGCTCAGGCCCAGGAAGCGCGCGGCTTCGGCCGCGTTCCCGCGGAAGCGCTCCAGTGCCTTCTGCACCAGGAAGCGCTCCACGTCCTCGATGCTCATCTCCTCCAGGCGCGGCGCCTTCTCCCGCGGCCCCCCGAGGTTCAGGTCCGAGGGGAGCACGGCCGGGCCGGCCGCCAGGAGCACCGCGCGCTCGATGGCGTGGTCCAGCTCGCGCACGTTCCCCGGCCAGTTGTGGGCGGTGAGGGCGGCCAGGGCCTCCGGGGAGAGCGCCACCGGGTCCTTGCCGTACCGCCGGGCGTGCTGGCGGAGGAAGTGCTCGGCCAGGGCGGGGATGTCCTCGCGGCGCTGCCGCAGGGGAGGAAGCTGGATCTCCACCGTGTTGAGGCGGAAGAGCAGGTCTTCGCGGAAGCGCCCCTCCTTGACCTCCTTCTCCAGGTCGGCGTTGGTGGCGGAGAGGATGCGCGCATCCACCCGGTGGGTGCGCGACGATCCCAGCCGCTCGAACTCGCCGCTCTCGATGACGCGGAGCAGGCGCGCCTGCTGGGCGGGCGGCATGTTGGCGATCTCGTCCAGGAACAGCGTGCCCCCGTGGGCCAGCTCGAAACGCCCGGCGCGGTCGACCTTGGCGTCGGTGAAGGCGCCCCGCACGTGCCCGAACAGCTCGCTCTCGAAGACGCTCTCGGAGAGGGCGCCGGAGTTGACCGTCACCAGGGGCTTGGCGGCGCGCCCGGACAGCGCGTGCAGGGTGCGCGCGATCACCTCCTTGCCGGTGCCGTGCTCGCCGGTGATGAGGACGTTGGCGTCGGAGGGCCCCACCCGCGCCAGCAGGGCGCGGATGGGACGCATGGCGGGGGAGTCGGCAATGAAGACGGGGACCCCCTCGGCGCGCAGGAGCGCGTTCTCGGCTTCGAGTCTCTGAGCCCGTCGCAACGTCCTCGACAATTCGATCTGGGTGCGCAGGATGGCGAGGAGGCGCGCGTTGTCCCAGGGCTTCTGCACGAAGTCGCGCGCCCCGCGGCGCATGGCCTCCACGGCCAGCTCGATCGTCCCCCAGGCGGTCATCACCACGATGGGCGGCGCGGCATCGATGGCCCGCACACGGGAGACGAGCTCCAGCCCTTCCTGCCCCGAGGTGGTGTCCCGCGCGTAGTTGAGGTCGACGAGCAGGAGGTCGAAGTCGCGGGTCTCCAGGGCGGGCACGATGGCCGCAGGGGAGGAGACGAACTCGCCCAGGTACCCTTCGGCCTTGAAGAGCAGACGCAGGGACTCCAGCACGTCCTGCTGATCGTCGGCGACCAGGATCCGGGTTTCATTCATGAAGGCCTACCGGCATGATAGCCGTCAGGCGTCCACCACGCGTCCGTCGAAGAGCTGGACCGTGCGGTCCGCGTAGCGGGCGAACCGGGGATCGTGCGTCACCATGCAGATGGTGGCCCCGCCCCGGTGGAGGTCCCGCAGCAGCTCCATCACCGCCTCCCCGTTCCGGGAGTCGAGGTTCCCCGTGGGCTCGTCCGCGAGCAGGATGAGCGGCCGCCCCACCAGCGCCCG
>DASUFT010000068.1:0-26598 GCA_036274395.1 Candidatus Polarisedimenticolaceae bacterium
CCAAGGGCGAGAGCGAGATCAGATCGAGCGCGCCGCGCTCGTCCGCGCCCTCGTTCAACTCGGTTTTTTTTCGATCCGAAGGAGGCGAATTCCTCCACTCAAATCGCGCAGGCGAGCGGACAGAATTACGTGAGGAGCACACCATGAGCAGCTCAGGAGCTTCCTCCTCCAGCCCCAGGATCTCGTGGAGTACCTGGGACGCGCCGAGGAGGGGATCGCGGCCAAGGAAGCCCTCCTGGCGAGCCTGAGGGCCGATCTGGCCGCATGCCGTGCCGAGTCCGAGAAGCTCTACCGGCTCTACATGGCGGACAAGATCACACCCGACGGCTTCGGCGCCTTCCACAAGCCGCTCGAGGCCAGAATCAAGGAATTAGAAGAACAAGAGCCCGACCTCATGGCCGAGCTCGATGTCCTTAGGATCCAAGCACTCGCCTCCGGCGAGGTCCTGACCGAAGCCCAGGACCTGCAAGCCCGCTGGCCAGCGCTCGAATTCCCCGAGAAGCGCCGGATCGCCGAGACCATCACGGAGCGAATCACGGTTGGCAAAGAAGACCTAGAGATCACGTTCTTCTATGCGCCTGAAGGTTACAGCCCCTCCCAATCCTCTTCTCCCCCCTCTGAACCGGTGGCGCAAAGGCAACGCTCACTCACCGGTGCGTCGCCCCTGGGCTTTCATTTCCGTTCATTTCGAATCGTTTTCGCGTCACCTATGGCAATAACACTATCAACCTCCGCCAGCCTCCGCGCTCAGACCTGTCCACAGAGTTCTGGCTGTCACACCTGTCTACACAATTCTCAGAACTCCTCCGAATTCCGTTCCGCACAGTCCGCAGACCAGACTCCCTTGCCTATTGCCACCTTGCCCCCTTCTCTCTCTTCTCTCCTCTCCTCCGATGGCAACAACACCACGGTTCCTGAGCACACTCTTCTACGAACCCGTTGCCATCACCTTGCCATACCTTGCCACCGCGTTCGAAAGACAATACTTCGGTGTTCTCCCCCCACCGATTCTCTCCACGACTCCACGAGTGACAAGATCCTCCACAGCTTGTTCCAACGTCCCAGAGGGTACACGCCGAACCAGCTGTGAAATCCTGTACTGTGGCAGGCCGAATGGATGCTTCTCCAAGGCCCGCATCACTCTGTCGTGTAGACGATTCCCTGCTTCCTGTTGCCCGAACACATACGCTTGGAGTTGTTCCTGGTAGTCTGCGAAGGCGCACGCCGCCCTGATTTGCTCTGGAGAGACTTCCGAAGTTCCCTCGAGCCTGCAGTAGATCAACGCCATCTTCCAAGCGAACAACGGGATTCGGTGCGACAGCACGTCCAGCGTCTTGCTTGCGCGATTCCGCCCATACCTCTTGCGATACCAGCCCCCAAAGATCTCCATGGCTTCAGGATTCGGCCTTACCTCCACGTCGTCCCTAGCAGCTGCGACGCGAAGGGCTCCAACGGCAGCCTTCCAAGCATCAGCGTTCCGCGGTCCACCGAATGGCAGAGGGGGCTTCCTAGTCCCGCACGCCAACATGAGCCGGCCGGCAAAGCCGCCTTTGATATCCGAGGGTTGAAGGTCTCGCCGAAGCCATTCTGGCGTCGTCGCAGAGAAGAATGAGAGATACGATCCGGAGACTCGCACACGATGCTTTCGAGTCGTAGAGTCGAGCCTCGCTCCGTCGTAGAGCTCCGTGAGAGTCTCGATCAAATGCTGAGATCCTCTCTGGTGAGCTTTCTTGAGGACAACCGATAGCTCGCGCGCGGTGAGTAGAACTGGTTTCTCAGCAGCCTCGTCAATAACATCGAGGATGCCCTCGGCACTGCCGACGCCTGCATGGACATCAACGTTCTCGGGAAGCGCTTCAGTGATGATCTCTTGCCCGAAATCCATTGCTGTGCTCTTGCGGGATTCCCCACTTTCTCCGATGAGAACGTAGTAGACATTCGCTTTTGTTTCGAAGCTAAAGAACCGCGCCTTCGGGCCGATGGCTACTGAAGCGGCGACCGTATAGGCGGCGAATAGGTATTCATCCGGCGCTTCGGTAGAAGCGGAGGTGGCTCTACGGAAGTCGCAGAACGCCCCTCGCCAGCATCGGTCGGGAAGCTGTGGAATGCCCCCAGGGCCTGGGCGAGGACGTGTTCGTACGAGGTCGTGGAGCTTGAAGCCGTGTTCGAAGTGCTCGCTAATATCCTTGCCTCGCTTCGGCCGAAGCAACCGCACTTCGGATGCCACGCCTGCAAGTTCCGTAGCAATGTGCTTTGCGTGGATCCTTCCCGGCGCGTCCATGTCCATGACAATCTTGACCCGTCCACCACGGAGCACCTCAGTGAACTCTTTCCTCCACTTTCCGGCTCCCCCTGGATTGGTAGTCGATACAAATCGGCCGCGGGACCGCAGGTTGACCGCATCCGCGTCTTTTTCGCCCTCGACCACATAGATCCACTTGCCTGTCTTGACAGCGTCGATGACGGCCGGCAGCTCGTAGAGAACGCGACGTGTTCCCCGGGCGGACCACACGGGTTGCCCATCGCTGCTTCTCGTGCGCATCCGGAACTGCTTGCCTGGGAATCGGACTACCTCGTAGAGCAGTTCTCCCACTTCATCCCGGTATTTGTAGGCAATCTGACGTGATCGGCGGATTCCGAGCGCCGTCAGGATCGATCGCAGATCACAGCCCGCGTGGCACGTTGCCAACAGTGCTCGTTCATCTCCTTTCTTGAAGCTGAGGCTCGCTCTCCTGTCATCATGAGCGGGACACTTCGCTACGTACTGCGAACTCGAACCTGATCTCCGAGGCTCGCAACCGTGTGCTTTGAGCGCACGAGCAAACTGCTTGACGGAAATCACCGATCGCTCCTCCCAGGATTGCCGTGGCTCTTGCCACGATCCAAGAACGCGCGAAGATCTTCCAGGGCGATCACGTATCGCCCACGCTGACGGTTGCCTCCATACCTGACCGCACGGAGCCGACCCTCGTGGATCGCGGTGCGTAGCGTCGAGGCCGGAATTCCAGTGAGTCGCGCTGCCTCTTGGACTCGAACGGACAGGCGATCTGCGGCGGTCTTGGGTTCCTTGACCTCCAACGTCCCCTCCTTTCTTGCTCTGTGGCTGGGACGTTACAGGCAGCAACAGCAACATGCAGCATCTGAAAGTGGGGGGCGAATCCCGGATTCGAGGGGGGAAATGCGGAGAACAGACGGCTTCGACGCTTGGACCAGAGCTAAGCGAACACAGGCAGCCTAGCGGGACTTGAGTGCTTTGACCTTTCTGGTCACATGCTTCTTGAGGATCAAGGACACTGCAATTGTAGTGTAGGCGTGCCGGTGGTTCTTGAGGCTTGCTCTTACCCGGTAGAACGCTTTCTCATACTGCTTCGCCACGTGCTCCGGTGAGACTTCATGACGTGCCTCTGCAGCCTTCAGATATGCTGCGCCGCCGACACTTCCTTCCTTCCTCGCGCGCCTGACAGCCAAGTATTTCCAGAGATCTTCCCTGGCTGCTTCTCGCTTCTTATGCCAGCGTGCATGACGGCCAGATGGCGCACGCTTCGCGTGAAGAGCGGCCAGCGGTAGCAGAGGCAGGGTTGCTTGTTCAACCCATTGCCTGATACCTCTCTCCCGTAGTCGGAGTAGCGCCATCACGATGCGAAAAGCATGGGCCGCCGCCAGAGGATCTCCCTCGAGCGCCGCGCCTTGTAACACGCGCAGGGCCTGTCGCAGGACTCTCAGCGACTGAGCCGTTGACGGGTTGACCGGAAGTGCCTTGGCCGATCGCAGCACTTCTCGGACGCCCGAGCGCTCCATCCAGCAGTTCCAGTAATCGTCGAGGGCTGGACTGGTGTTCATCCGGGAACGGTAGCACCTGGTCCCGACGGCTGTCCTGGGATCTAGGTGTCCAAACCGAGTCCAACGTGGTGGGCGCCCAGCAGTCTTCGTGAGCGCGACGAAGAAACAAAGGGTTGAGCTGGTCGGTTTTTCGAACCTCTTCCAGCCTCTTCTCGCCGTTTTTAAGTCCCCTGCGTCTACCAGTTCCGCCACTCCGGCGCGGTTCGGATCTTACCGCGCCGTCCGTAGATCAGCGGGCCAGGGTGGAGCAGCTTCCGTGAGGGGAGCCGCTCCCTAGCCCACGCGGAAGCTCGCCGTCCGCACCGGCACGCCGTCCAGCAGGATCTCCACCGTGTAGCCGCCCTTGGGCCATCCGTCGGGCTTGGACACGTGGAACTCGGTGGTCGCGGGGCCGCTGGGCGCGATCGCCTGGGTCTCCTCGTGCACCGTCTGGCCGTCCTCGTACTTCCAGCGCGCCATCAGCGACGCCGAGGGAGCCGTGCCCTGCGTGTCGACGGACGCGTAGATCGTGTCCTTGGGGCCGAAGGTCTCGACCGCCGTGGTCACCTTCTTGTCCGACCCCACGGCGCTCCCCAGCGTCACGGCCACCACGGCGACGGGCTGGACCGCCGGGGGCATGGGCGCAGGGGCCGGCGCCTCGGAGAGGGGAGGAGCGGGAGCCTCCTCCTTCGCTCGATTGCAGGCGGACGCACCGAGGACGGCCACCAGGAGCAGGAGGACTCCACGCGGGGCGCTCATTCCGGGATCCTGAGCGTCCAGCCGGGCTGGATCACATCGGGGTTCTTGATCACGTCCTTGTTGGCCTCGTGGATCCGCTTCCAATCACTCCCCTTGCCGTACATCTCCTTGGCGATCTTCCAGAGGCTGTCCCCCTTCTGGACGGTGTAGGTCCTCTCCGCGGATGCGCCGGGGCTCGGGGAGGGGGGTTTTGCCGTGGACGAGCTGCCGCCCACGACGTTGGAGAAGTCGGGTTTCTTGTCGGCCATGCACACTCCTCGGGAGAATTGGCTTCCTACGGATTGCTCCGAGTCTACCCCTAATCGTCGAGGACGAACGTCACCTTCATGTTGACCCGGTACTCGACGATCTTCCCCTGCTCCACCTCCACCTTCATGTCCTGGATCCAGGCACCGGAGACGTTGCGCAACGTCTCGTTGGCCCGGGCCAGGCCCACCTGGATCGCGTCCTCGAACCCCTTCTTGGATGCGGCCGTGATCTCCGTCACGCGTGCGACCGACATGGGACCTCCTTGTAAAAACCTCTCAGCGGAACGCCTTCCCCGCCATCCCCAGAATGTCGTCGAGCGGATTGCCGTCGCCGTCGAGGTCGAGCATGGAGGCGAGGCCGGGGGACGACCCGGCGGCGCGGCCGCCGAGGAGCCCGCCCAGAAGACCGCCGAGACCTCCTCCCGTCTCTTGCCCCTCCCCGGCGCTCGGGCCGGCATGCCGCTGCTTGGCCATGTACCCCGCGACGAGCATGGCCAGGATCGGCAGCATCTTCTTCAGGAGGTCGGGGCTCAAGCCCGACCGCGCGGAGGCGTTCTCCGCGACCGCCCGGCTGACATCCTTGGAGCCGAAGATCGTCCCCAGGACGTCGTTGCCGCGGCTCACGTCGGTCGGCTCCGGCGACAGCACGTTCTCCAGGAGGCCCCCTCCTCCGAGCTGCCCCAGCAAGCCTCCGAGCCCCTCGAGACCGGTGGGCTGCGCCTGCGCTTGCTTCTTGAACCCGCCCAGGATGGCGGGAACGAGCGCCTCGGCCCCGCTCGCCGCCTGCGACTCGCTCACGCCCAGCTCCCGTGCCATGGACTGGAGACCGCCCATCGAACCGAGGACGTCGGTGATCCGCATGTGTCCCTCCCCGAGATGTCCGTGCGCGCCGAGCTTACTCCCTTTCTCTTGGACCTTCCCGGCGCGCGGGCGGTGCTTGGCGAGATGGGAGCCAGAGCCCTGTCCGAGCACTAGAATGGGCACACCTCCGGGTCGTCCTCGATGCACGCCAACGGGGGCGACTCCTTCCCACAGTGTTCAGGGCTTCCCCGGCGGCACCACCGGGCCGGAAAAGGAGAGACCCGTCATGGCACAGACCATCGGAATCATCGGCGACGGCAACGTGGGCAGCGCGCTGGCCAGGGGCCTGAAGCGAGCGGGACACGCCGTCCGCGTCGCCGGCCACGACGAGGAGGCGATCCGGGAGACCGCTTCCAGCGCCGATGTGGTCGTCCTCGCGGTCCCCTTCGGCGCGCTCGACGACGTGGTGAGGGAGGCGGGAGACGCGCTCGCGGGAAAAACCGTGGTGGACGTGACCAACGCGCTGGACGAGAACATGAACCTCGCGGTCGGGCTCACCACCAGCGGTGCGGAGGAGCTGCAGAAGAAGTTGCCCCGGGCCCGCGTGGTGAAGGCGTTCAACACCGTGTTCGCCCAGCACATGCAGTCGGGTCGGGTGGGCGACGAGCCGCTCGCCGCCTTCGTGGCCGGCGACGACGCGGGCGCCAAGAAGACCGTGCTCGATTTGGCGCGGGGCATCGGCTTCGACGCCGTGGATGCCGGACCGCTCAGGAACGCGCGTCTGCTCGAGCCTCTGGCGCTGCTCAACATCCAGCTCGGCTATGGGTTGGGGATGGGCACCGACATGGGGTTCACGCTGGCGCGCGGCTGAACGGGCGCAGACGTGCCGCTGCCGCAAGAGCCGGGCACCATCTACGTCTGCCCCATGCATCCGGAGATCCGGCGGACGGAGCCGGGCGCCTGCCCCAAGTGCGGGATGGCCCTGGAGCCCGAGCTTCCCAGCCTGGACGACGAGGAGAACCCCGAGCTCGTCGACTTCCGGAGGCGCTTCTGGTGGACGCTGCCCCTCACCGTCGCCGTCAGCCTGCTCGCCATGTTCGGCCACGGCCTGGGGTTCGGCACCACCACCCAGTCCTGGGTGGAGCTGGTCCTGTCCGTTCCGGTCGTCCTGTGGGCAGGCCTCCCCTTCTTCCAGCGCTGGTGGCGGTCGCTCGTCCTCCGCAGCCCGAACATGTGGACGTTGATCGGCACCGGCACGGGAACGGCGTTCCTCTACAGTGTCGTCGCCACGGTAGCCCCCGACCTCTTCCCCCCCTCCTTCGTCTCCATGGGCCGCGTCACCGTCTACTTCGAAGCCGCCGTCGTCATCGTCTCCCTCACCCTTCTCGGCCAGCTCCTGGAGCTGAAGGCCCGCTCCCGCACCTCCGCCGCCATCCAGGCCCTGCTCGGCCTCGCGCCCAAGACCGCCCGCCGCATCCGCCGGGATGGCAGGGAAGAGGACGTTCCCCTCACGCACGTGCACGTCGGCGACACCCTTCGCGTCCGGCCCGGGGAGAAGGTGCCGGTGGACGGCGTGGTGCGGGAGGGCACGAGCGCGGTGGACGAGTCCATGCTCACGGGAGAGCCGCTTCCCGTGAGCAAGGGACCGGGCGACAAGGTGATCGGCGCCACGCTCAACACCTCAGGATCGCTGGTCATGGTCTCGGAGCGCGTGGGGGCGCAGACCATGCTGGCGCAGATCGTCCAGCTGGTGGCGCAGGCCCAGCGCTCGCGCGCGCCCATGCAGAGCATGGCCGACCGGGTCGCCGGCTGGTTCGTGCTGGTGGTCGTGGCCGTGGCGCTCGCCACGTTCTTCTGCTGGGGACTGCTCCTCCCCGAGCAGGGCTGGGTCCACGGGATGGTGAACGCCGTGGCCGTCCTCATCATCGCTTGTCCCTGTGCCCTGGGGCTGGCCACGCCCATGTCCATCATGGTGGCCACGGGCAAGGCCGCCACGCGGGGCATCCTCTTCCGCGACGCGGCCGCCATCGAGCGCCTACGCGCCGTGGACACGCTGATCGTGGACAAGACCGGCACGCTCACGGAGGGGAAGCCCGCCTTCCATGGCGCCGTCCCCGTGCCGGGCGTGGACGCCGAGGAGGTGCTGCGCCTGGCCGCCAGCCTGGACCAGGGCAGTGAGCATCCGCTCGCCGACGCCATCGTGCGTGCGGCCCGGGAGCGCGGCCTTTCCCTGGAGAAGCCGGAGTCATTCCAGTCCGGCTCGGGCATCGGTGTGCGGGGCAAGGTGGCAGGCCGGGATCTGGCGCTGGGAAACACCGCGCTCATGCACGAGCTCGGCATCTCCGTGGACGCGCTGAAGAGGGAGGCGGAGGCCTTCCGTGCCGAAGGTGCGAGCGTGATGCATCTCGCCCTGGACGGTCGTCTCTTCGGCCTCCTCGCCGTCTCCGACCCCATCAAGTCCAGCACGGCCGAGGCGGTGGCCTTGCTCAGAGGGGCGGATCTGCGCGTGGTGATGGCCACGGGCGACGGGCTCACCACGGCGCGAGCGGTGGCGAGCCGGCTGGGGATCGAGGAGGTGCATGGCGAGGTGAGGCCGGCCGACAAGCTCGTGCTCGTGGAACGGCTGCAGGAACAGGGCCGCGTGGTGGCCGTGGCGGGGGATGGCATCAACGACGCACCGGCGCTGGCCAGGGCCGACGTGGGGATCGCCATGGGGACCGGGACCGACGTGGCCATGAGCAGCGCCCAGGTCACGCTCGTCAGGGGCGACCTGCGGGGCATCGCGCAGGCGCGAACGATCTCCGAGGCCACCGTGGCGAACATGAAGCAGAACCTCGCCTTCGCGTTCGTCTACAACGTGCTCGGCGTGCCCCTCGCCGCCGGTGTGCTCTACCCCTTCACGGGATGGCTGCTCTCCCCGATGTTCGCTGCACTGGCCATGAGCCTGAGCTCGGCCTCGGTGGTCGCCAACGCACTGCGTCTTCGAGCTCGAGCCGTCCCGGCGGAAGGAATCCTCGATGGTTCGAGGACGTGATGCGTGGTGCGTGGAGATCGGCTGGAGCGGGGAGTTCTGCCCCGCCGGGTCCGTTCGCCCCGCCCAGACGACGTCCGCCGGGGAGGAATCGCGGCACCACAACGAGGCGTCGTGGCACCGGTGTTGCTGTATCGGTCGGGGGAAAGGAGCGCCCGATGGAACGGCTATCCGTCACGGTCACCGACGTCGATTCTCACAGGCTGCGTCGACTCATCGCCGACCCTCCCTCGTCGGAGCGGCAGGAAACGCGCAGCTTGGAGCGCCTGGAGGAGCAGCTCTCCGATGCGGAGGTCCTGCCTGCGATCCAGGTCGGTCCGGACGTCGTCACCATCGGCTCGCTGGTGAGGGTGAGGGACCTGGACACGCAGCGGAGGCGCGTCTTCCGCGTCGTCCTTCCCGGATCCTCCGACGCGGATGCCGGTCGCATCTCGGTGCTGGCACCCCTGGGCGGAGCGGTTCTCGGCCGGAGCGTGGGGGACGACGTGGTGTGGCGAGCGCCCGGAGGCCTGCGCCGCCTCAGGGTGGAAGCCATCCCCTACCAGCCGGAGCGGGAGGGGCTCGATCTTGCCTGAGCTCAGCCCGGCGCTTGCGGATATCATTCCCTTCCAGGCGGGCACGACGATGATGATCGTTGGTGCGATCGAGGCAGTGGTTGGCCTCGCCATCTTGACCCGGCTCACACGGCTGGGTGCCTTCGTGGCCATGGCGTGGCTGGTGGGCGTGGGAACGATGAAAAGAGTGTGAGATGACCGCGGTGCGCGTCGGCATCAACGGGATGGGGAGGATCGGAAGGGCCGTCCTGCGCCAGATCGCCGACCGGGACGATGTGGAAGTCGCGGCGGTCAACGACCTCGTCGACCTCGGCGAGCTGGCCTACATGCTCCAATACGACTCCGTGCACGGGCGGTTCGGACCGGTGGAGACGCGTGGCTCCCACCTGGTCGTACGTGGCCAGGAGATCGCCGTCTCCTCCCATCGCACGCCCGAAGACATCCCATGGCGCGACGCCGGGGCCGAAGTGGTGATCGAGTCCACCGGGGCCTTTCGCGCGCGATCGGCGGCTGCGGGCCATCTCCAGTCGGGGGCGGAGAGGGTGATCCTCTCCGCCCCTTCCGACGACGCGGACCTGACCGTGGTTCTGGGGGTGAACGAGCGCGCCTACGATCCCGCGCGTCACCGGGTCGTGTCGATGGCGTCCTGCACGACCAATTGCCTGGCCCCCATGGTGAAGGTTCTCCATGAGGAGTTCTCCGTCGAGGTCGCCGTCTTCACGACGATTCACGCCTACACCTCCAGCCAATCCCTGGTCGACGGGCCGGCCCGCAAGCGGCCCCGGGGCCGCGCCGCCGCCCTCTCCATCATCCCCACCACCACGGGCGCGGCCCAGGCGGCGGAACGGGTGCTGCCGGAGCTGGCCGGCCGTATCCACGGAATGGCCATGCGTGTCCCCGTCCCCGATGGATCGGTCACGGACCTGGTGGCCCGGCTGGGGCGGGAGGTGACGGCGGAGGAGGTCAACGGGGCCTTCCGATCGGCGGCCAGCCGGCGGGAATGGCAAGGCATCCTCGGGGTCAGCGACGAGCGGCTCGTGTCGGCGGACATCGTGGGGGACCCCCGCTCCGCCCTGATCGACGCTCCCAATACGCAGGTGTCGCAAGGCCGAACGACAAAGGTGCTGGCCTGGTACGACAACGAGTGGGGCTACGCCGCCCGTCTCGTCGATTTCGCTGTCCATGTCTCCGGGAAAGGCTCGGCGGCCTAGGAGGGACGGCAGACCGATGTTCCGGATCAAGCGCGCTTACGACCCTCCTGCCCGCGGCGACGGCCAGCGGATCCTGGTGGAGCGCCTCTGGCCGCGCCGAATGACGAAAGACGCCCTGAAAGCCCACGCCTGGCTGAAGGAAGTGGCGCCGAGCACGCAACTACGGACGTGGTTCGGGCACCGCCCGGAGCGCTGGGAGGAGTTCGGACGGCGCTACCGGCGAGAGCTGGAGGCGAACGCCTCCGCCTGGGGGCCGCTCCTGGAGGCCGGGAGCCGCGGGCCCGTGACGCTCCTCTACAGCGCCCGCGACACGCTCCACAACGGCGCCCTCGTGTTGCGCGATTTCTTGCAGTCGAAGAAGAGAGCGGCCTAGACGCCCTGGGATTCTTCGATGATCCTGCGGGCGATCTCCTCATCCTCGGCGCGCACGAAGATGGCCGTGCCGCCGACGCCAGGAAACGTCTCCTGGACAGCATCGATGGACGTGAGGTCCGCGTCGATCCCCGCGGACGTCAGCAGACCCTGCACCACCAGGGCCTCGGATTCCCGCTCACTCTCGAAAATCTTGACCAGCGTCTCCTCGGGATCGGGTTCGTTCACGGCTTCTCCTCCAGCTTGGCCCGGAGCGTCTTCCGGTCCACCCCCAGGATCTCGGCGGCCCTCGTCTTGTTCCCGCCCACGCTCTGCAGCACGCCCTGGATGTGCTCGGCCTCCACCTCGGCCAGTGTGCGCTGAAGCACAGTCTTGCGCGGGGCGGAGAAGCGCATCAGGGACGGGAGTTCGGGCACGTCGACCTCGTCCTCCTCGCTCATGATGGACAGGCGTTGCACGACGTTTTCCAGCTCTCGGACGTTTCCGGGCCAGGCGTACTCCTTCAGCGAGCGCAGGGCGGCGTCCGAAAAACGCAGGGCGCGGCCGCCCCGCTCTCCGGCGAAGCGCGCGGCGAAGTGCCGGGCCAGCCTCACCACGTCATCTCCGCGGTCCCGCAGGGGCGGAACCTCGATCGTCAGCACGTGCAGCCGGAAGAAGAGATCCTCTCGAAAGCCACTCTTGGCGACGAGGGAGGGCAGGTCCTTGTTGGTGGCGGCAAGGATGCGCACGTCCACGCGCCGCGTGCGCGTGGAGCCGAGCATGGCGATCTCCTTGTCCTGGAGGACACGCAGGAGCTTGACCTGCAAGGACGGGCTCAGCTCGCTGATCTCGTCCAGGAAGATGGTTCCCCGCTCCGCCGTCTGGAAGAAGCCGGCGCGGGTCTCGGTGGCTCCGGTGAACGCGCCCTTGACGTGGCCGAAGAGCTCGCTCTCGATCAGACCCTCGGGGATGGCCCCGCAGTTCACGGGGACGAAGGGTTCCGAGGCCCGAGCGCCGCCGTAATGGATGGCCCGGGCCACGAGCTCTTTTCCCGTGCCGCTCTCCCCCGTGATCAGTACCGTGGCCATGGTGGCCGCTGCCTTGGAGATCGCGGCCAGGAGATCCTTCACCGCCGCGGACTCGCCGATGATGCTGGAGTGCGCCGGGACCTGACCGCCGGCCAGGGGCCGAGCCGCTTGCCGCAGGCGCAGCTTCTCCAGCACTCTCGCCACCGCTTCCGACAGCTCCTCGTCGGTGAAGGGCTTGGTGAGGTAGTCCTCCGCGCCCGCCTTCACTGCGGTCACCGCGCTCTGGACCGAGGGATGACCGGTGATCATCATCACCTCGGTGTCCCGCAGGTTGTCGTGGACGTGGCGCACCAGGTCGAGACCGCTGACCGCGGGCATCTTCAGGTCGGTGATGACGAGGTCGACCTGCTGAGCCTCGAGGAGGGAGATCGCCTCGGACACACCTGCCGCAACCATCACCTCGTACCCTTCGGAGGCCAAATGGCGCTGGACGACCTCCCGCAGCTCCTGGGAGTCGTCGACCACCAGCACGTGTGCACGCGGATGTGCGCCAGCCCTCTTCGCTCTTCGCTCAGCCATGTGAAGCGTCCGATCTCTGAGGGACGACGGGGAGGCTCACCTCGAACCGCGCACCGGCGCCTGGCCGGCTCTCTACCTGGATCGCTCCCCCATGCGAGGTCACGATGCCGTGGACGACCGATAGGCCCAAGCCCGTACCTTCCCCCACGCCCTTGGTGGTGAAGAAGGGAAGGAAGATCTGGTTCAACGCTTCGGCGTCCATCCCCACTCCTTCGTCTTCGACGACGAGAAGAGCGGCATCGGCCTGCCTGAGCGTTTGCACGAGGAGCTTTCCCCCCTGAGGCATGGCCTGGATGGCGTTCACGACCAGGTTGACCACCACTTGCCGGAGCTGGGAAGGATCCGCCGTCAGCCTGGGGAGGTCGCTGGCCAGGTGGCAGACGAGGTCGATCCCTCCTGGGGAGAGCTGGGTGGCCACGAGCTTCAGCCCGTCCTCCACCAGTCCATTCAGGTCGACCTCGACCCGCCTCGCAGGCATCTGACGGGCGAACAGCAGAAGGCTGCGCACGATCTCCCGGGCGTGGAGCGCCGCCTGAACGATCTTCTCGATGTCCCGGGCCGCCTGAGCGGGAACCCCCTCCACCTTGGCGGAGAGCTGGGCGAAGCCGAGGATGCTTCCCAACGGCCCGTTCAGCTCATGGGCAACGGACGCGGAGAGCTGCCCGATGGTGGCCAGGCGCTCGGCGTGGCGCAGCTGATCCTGCAGTCTCGCTGCCTCCTCCTCGGCACGCCGGCGGTCGAGGAAGAGCCCGACCTCGCGGGCCACGGTGTCGAGCAGGTAGCGTTCTTCGCGCAGGAAGGGGCCCTCGTCCATCCGTGGCGTCGATCTCGTGTAGCCCACTTCGATGGTGCCCCGAGGGACGGAGCCGACGACGATGCTCGCGGACTGCTTCCGGACGATGCGTGACACACGAGGAGATTGGTAGCTCCTGCCGTCCCAGGTGATGCGTGCAGTGGCGCTCTCGGTGTGCTTCCAGGCCACAGGCAGGAGATCGACGACCGCCCGCAAGAACTCCTCCACCGAGGCGTCTTCACGCGCGCGCAGCTTCACGATCTCGTACAGGCACGTGAGCTCCTTCACCCTCTCCCGGAGCGCTGCCTCGGTGGACGGGCGCTTCCGGCGAGGACGAGCTCGCTTGCCTGTCGCCGCTTCCTTGATGGCCATGAGATTCCTCGAGCATACCAGGAGCAGAGCGGCGGGCCGCCGCGATGGTCACTCGTAATGGTCGAGCTCGACCCAGGGGTCGTCGGCGGGTTCCAGGGGCCAGCCCGATCCGTGGGCGGCTCCATCGAGTTCCCTGCCGATGCGGATGGCCTCCCGGATCTCCTCCTCGGTGGCGCCTTCCCGGGCGGCGCCGCTCCTGTGCACTCCGATGCAGTCCGGGCAGCGCTTGAGGTGGGCCACCGCCACCCCGATGAGGTGCTTGGCCTTGGCATCGAGCCTCCCCGCCTTCGCCACCTGCTCCTTCAGAGCCTCCATCACCGTCTCCTCTCGACCGGATCTCCTGTTCAAGGGCCGTGCCGGAGGAACCGCACGCCGGCGAACCCGGGGAGGATGGCGGGGCGGGGCATCCTGCCCCGGTGGTGCGATCTTCCCCGGCGAACTCCGCCCCCTCCGCCGTGCTACGCTCGCAACAAGTGTCCAATCGCTACAAGCCGCTGTCCGAGTACGCGCTCATCGGAGACCTGCACACGGTGGCACTGGTGGGGATGGATGCCTCCATCGATTACCTCTGCCTTCCCGAGTTCGATTCCCCCTCCATCTTCGCCGCGCTCCTCGACGCCGAGCGCGGTGGCCGCTTCCAGATCGCACCCATCCTCCATGGGGCCGCACGCAGGCAGCTCTACCTCCCCGACACCAACGTGCTGCTCACCCGCTTCCTGGACGCGCAGGGGGTGGCGGAGGTCTCGGACTTCATGCCCGTGGAGGACGCCGGGCGCGCCCACAACCTGGTGCGCCGGGCCAAGACGGTGCGGGGCGAGGTTCGTTTCCGCATGCGCTGCGACCCCCGCTTCGACTACGGGCGGGCCACCCACCGGGTGGAGATGAAGAGCGACACCGAGGTGCTCTTCCTGGGGCGATCGGGGGACGGCGAGCTGGTGCTGCGCCTGCTGGCCTCGGTGCCCATGCATCTGGAGAACGGAGCCGCCCTGGCCGAGTTCACGCTGCGCCCCGAGCAGTCGGCCTGGTTCGTGCTGGAGGTCCTGCTCCCCGGAGAACCCTCTCCCGCCTGCGGACCCGACTATCCCATCGAGGCCTTCAAGGAGACGGTGAACTTCTGGCGCCGGTGGATGGCGCGCAGCACGTACGGGGGACGCTGGCGGGAGATGGTCAACCGCTCCGCCCTCACCCTGAAGCTGCTCACCTCCAGGCAGCACGGCTCCATCGTGGCCTCTCCCACCTTCGGGCTTCCCGAGGTGATCGGCGGTGGCCGGAACTGGGATTACCGCTACGCGTGGATCCGTGACTCCTCGTTCACCCTTTACGGCCTGATGCGCCTGGGCTACACGGACGAGGCCGCCGCCTTCATGCGCTGGGTCATGGCCCGGTGCCAGGAGCTCGGACCCGACGGCTCCCTCCAGATCATGTACGGCCTGGACGGCCGCCACGAGCTCCCAGAGGAGGAGCTGACGCACCTCGAGGGGTACATGGGGTCGAGGCCGGTGCGCATCGGCAACGCGGCCTACGACCACCTCCAGCTCGACATCTACGGGGAGCTGCTGGACGCCATCTATCTCTACGACAAGTACGGCTCGCCCCTGGGCCACGACGACTGGACCAACGTGGTGCGGCTCATCGAGTGGGTGCGCGCGAACTGGCGGCAGCCGGACGAGGGGATCTGGGAGGTGCGCGGCGGCCGACTGGAATTCCTGTACTCGCGCGTGATGTGCTGGGTCGCCCTGGACCGGGCCATCCGTCTCGCCACCAAGCGCTCGTTCCCCATCCCCCTGGCACCCTGGTACGAGACCCGGGACGCCATCTATCAGGACGTCTTCACCCGCTTCTGGAACCCGAGGCTCCGTGCCTTCGTGCAGCACGCCGGCGCCTCCACCCTGGATGCCGCCGCCCTGCTCATGCCGCTGGTCCGGTTCCTTTCTCCCACCGACCCCCGCTGGATCTCCACCCTGCAAGCCATCGAGCGAGAGCTGGTGAGCGACTCCCTCGTCTACCGCTACCGCCTGGTGGACGGGTTTTCCGACGGGCTGGCCGGGCAGGAGGGCACGTTCTCCATGTGCTCCTTCTGGTACGTCGAGTGTCTTTCCCGCATGGGGGACCTCCACAAGGCCCGCTTCTTCTTCGAGAAGATGCTCGGCTACGCGAACCACGTCGGGCTGTACGGGGAGGAGCTCGGTCCCCAGGCCGAGCACCTGGGGAACTTTCCCCAGGCCTTCACCCATCTGGCCCTCATCAGCGCCGCATTCGATCTGGATCGCAGGCTCTCGGCCGCCGGCCACGCGGGGTGAGGGCGGTGCTCTCATGGTAACGTCTGGCTCCGGCTGGCACGGAGGGAACACCATGAGCGTCACGAGGTCGGTGGCCTGGGCGTGCGCCGTGGCCGCGCTCGCCTGCGGCGGCGCCCGCGGCGCGGAATCGGTCAAGTTCTTTGGCTACCTCGAGTACAGGAAGGGCTCGGTGCTGATCGTGGATGCCCAGCGGGTGATCGTCACCGCCAAGACCAAGGTCCACCTCAGCGGCGGCAACCAGAGCATCCCCCTGGGTTATGAACTGCTGGTCCAGGGCGAGCGGGCCCCCGACGGCTCCATCATCGCCAAGACCATCGAGGCCAAGCCCAACGGCCTCGCCTTCATGGAGAAGAACGTCCTTCAGCAGACGGAGCAGGCGGAGCAGGCCTACGTCAAGGCGGCCAAGATGTACGAGGCCGGCGCGGACGGCAAGGCGACCTCCATGGGGAACTTGCTCAGCACCGGTCCTCAGGTGGACCGGTGCCGCAAGATCGTGGATCGGCTGCTCCCCGCCTACGTGGATCCCAAGAACGTGCGGGTCTACGTGGTGGAGAACCCCGAGTGGAACGCCATGGCCATGGCCAACTATTCCATCTACACCTTCAGCGGCCTGATGAAGGACTTGGACGACGACGAGCTGGCGATCGTGCTCGGGCACGAGATCGCGCACGCCAGCCACGAGCACAGCCGGCGCCAGGCGAAGAAGAGCGTGTTCGGGAACGTGGCCGGCCAGGCGGCGATGATCGGTGCCTCCTTCATCGGCAGCGATCTCGGCCGGACGGCTGCGCAGCAGGCCACCGCCGTGGGCGTCACCACCTACTCGAACTTCTACAGCCGCGACTACGAGGACCAGGCCGACCGGGTGGGCCTGCGTTACGTCTACGAGGCGGGGTACGACGTCCACAAGGCGCCGCCCCTCTGGCGCAAGTTTGCGGCCAAGTACGGGGACGGGAACAAGGCGGAGAACTTCTTTTTCGGGGACCACTCCTTGAGCGCCAA
The DNA here is from genome assembly GCA_036274395.1 of Candidatus Polarisedimenticolaceae bacterium. Taxonomy (GTDB): domain Bacteria; phylum Acidobacteriota; class Polarisedimenticolia; order Polarisedimenticolales; family DASUFT01; genus DASUFT01. Next base: position 16,846 of record DASUFT010000068.1, read on the forward strand.
GCGCGCCAGCGACCTGGAGAAGGAGATTGCCCACAACTACGCCGACCCGGCGAAGGATCCCCCTTCGCGCGCGGGAGGAGGACGCTGACCATGATCCTGCATCCACGCCGTCCACTCGTGCTGGCCATTCCCTTGCTGCTCCTGGCCGGCTGCGCCTCGCTGCACCGGGAGCCCCTGCGGGTGACCGTGGCCGGCATCGAGCCCATGCGAGGCGAGGGTCTGGAGATGCGCATGGCCCTCAAGCTGCGCGTCCAGAACCCGAATGAGGCACCAGTCGACTACAAGGGCGCCTCCGTGGAGATGGCGCTCCAGGACGAGACGCTGGCCACCGGCGTCTCGGACGAGAGCGGCAGCATTCCCGGCTTCGGCGAGGCGGTGATTCGCGTCCCCCTGACGATGGCGGGGCTGCACGTCGCCGGCCAGACGCTCTCCTCCCTCGTGAAGAGCGCCGGGAAGGTGAACTACGCGGTGAAGGGCAAGCTCACCGCCGGCGGGACCCGCGGCACGACGTTCAAGACGAAGGGGGAGCTCGACCTGCCCTCGATGATCTTGCCCGGAAAGTAGCCTAGGGCTCCTGGGCGAACTCGTACTCCTCGCCCGGGAACGCCGGGGGCAGGTGGTACTGGTGGACCACCGAGCCGAACGCGAGGTCCAGCAGCTTGGGCTTGGCGGCCTCCGTGGCCAACGCCTGCACGCGCGCTTTCATGGCGGCCACCTTGTCCGGGTGCTCCGTGCTGAGGTCGTTCTTCTCCCCGGGGTCCTGCGCCAGGTTGTACAGCTCCACCTTGGCGGGAAGGGTGGTGCGCCAGACCAGCTTCCAGTCGCCGTCCCGGAGGGCGGCGCGGAACGGCTCCACGTTGTAGACGACCTCCGAGCGAGGGGAGGTCGCCCCCGTGCTGATCGTGCTCCAGGCATCGCTGCCGTCCAGCGGCTTTGCCTTGTCCACCTTCCCCCCGGCCAGGGCCACCAGCGTGGGGTAGAGATCGACCATGTGCAGCATCCCCTCGACAGTTCCCGGTTGCACGTGGCCAGGCCAGGTGACGAAGGCCACTACCCGGGTGCCGCCCTCGTAGTTCGTCCCCTTCCCCTCCCTGTAGGGGCCGTTGTCGCAGGGGATCTTGATCTTGGAGACGTCGGCGATGCCGCCGGTGAACAGGGCGTTCCGGGTGCCGCCGTTGTCGCTCATGAAGACGATGAGGGTGTTGCCGCGCATCCCTTTCCGGTCCAGCGCCGCCAGCACGCGGCCCACCTGGTCGTCCAGCGCGGTGATGGAGCCGGCGTAGGCGCGGCGGCTGGGGTCCTCGATGTTCTTGTAGCGGTCCAGGTACTCCTGGGGGGCCTGGTAGGGCGTGTGGGGCGCGTTGAAGGCGAGATAGAGGAAGAGCGGCTTCCCCGGCTCCTGCCCCTCGATCAGCCGCACGGCCTCGTCACCGAAGAGCGTCGTGGAATAACCCTTCTCCGCCACCGGCTCGTTGTTCCGGTACCAGTCCTTCTTCCCGGAAGCCTCGTGCGTGAAGTAGTCGATCTCGCCGATCAGCGGGCCGTACTGGTGGTCGAATCCGCGCTGCCGGGGCCAGAGCTTCTTGTCCCCGTGCCCCAGGTGCCACTTCCCCACGATGGCCGTCAAGTACCCCGCGTCCTTCAGCGCCTGGGGGAGCAGCCACTCGTCCGTGGGGATGCCGTAGCTCTCCTGGGGCGGGATGACCCCGGTCTGGAGGCCGTAGCGCCAGGGGTAGCGGCCGGTGAGCAGGGCCGCCCGCGAGGGCGTGCACATGGGGAGCGTGTAGAACTGCTGCAGCTCGGTGCCGGCGGCCGCGAGCTTGTCCAGGTTCGGGGTCCGGATGTCGGAGCCATGGAACCCCACGTCCTTCCACCCCAGGTCGTCCGCGAGGATGAAGAGCACGTGCGGCCGGGGCGCGCTCTGCGCTCCCGCCGCGGTGGTGAGGAGAGCCGCCGCCAGCGTCGTCAGGACCCGCTTCATCGTCTTCTCTCCTGCTTCACGCACCGGAAGCCGAGATGGTTCGTGCCCGTGTCCGGCTCTCCCTTGCCGCGCCCACCGGGCATGTAGCGGGCGCAGTACTGATCGCTGCACAGGAACGAGCCGCCCTTCTGCACCCGCTCGGACCCGCCGGACGGGGGCGGCGCATCGTAGCCGGGCCTGTACCAGTCGCTGCACCATTCCCAGACATTCCCGGCCATATCGTACAGACCGAACCCGTTGGCCGGAAACGAACCAACTGGGGCAGTGGCGAGGAAGCCGTCCTCCCCCGTGTTCTCGTGGGGGAAGTGCCCCTGGAACGTGTTCGCCATCCACTTCCCGGCAGGCCGGAAGGTGTCCCCCCAGGCGTAGCGCTTGCGGTCCAGGCCGCCCCGCTCGGCATACTCGAACTCGGCTTCGGTGGGGAGGCGGCCGCCCGCCCACGCGCAGTAGGCGGCCGCATCCTCGTACGCCACGTGCACCACCGGGTGCGTGTCCTTGCCACGGAGATCGCTGCCGGGGCCGGTGGGGTGCTTCCAGTCGGCTCCCTCGACGTAGCTCCACCAGGCGTACGCGTCCCCCAGCGAGATGGGGGCCGCCGGCGGCGAGAAGACCAGCGAGCCCGCCACCAGGTTCTCGGGAGGCGCTCCCGGGTAATCCTCCGCGCGGGGAGGGCGCTCGGCGACCGTGACGTGGCCGGTGGCCACGACGAACCGGCGGAACTGCGCGTTCGTCACCTCCGTGCGATCCATGAAGAAGCCGTTCAGCGTCACCCGGTGCACGGGCCGGGCGTCGGGAAAGGCAGGATCGTCCGACCCCATCCAGAACGTGCCGCCCGGGATGCGGACCATGCCGTCGGGCCGGGCGGCCGCGGCCACGCAGAGGAGGACGCTCAGGAGCGCAGCCATCGCAAGCTCACGCCGAGGAAATGCATGGCGGTGTCCTCGTAGGCCCCGGCGAGCCGGCCGGCGAGGGGACCGCGCTCCTGGTCCAGGGGCAGCGTCCCGCCCCAGAGGAGCGTGTAGGCGAGTCCCAGCTCGAGCCCTTCCCTGATCTCCTTGCGCGCCCCGAATCCGAGACGCCAGGACTCCCCCAGGGGCAGCGTCGGCGAGCGGTCGGCGTCCTCGACGCAGCTGCTGTCGTAGGCGGCGCCGAAGCTGAAGGACCACCGCTCCGGCCGCAGGAGCTGCGCGCCGAGTGCGACCTGCCAGGTGTCCTCGAAGCGGAGATCCGCCGTCAGGCTCGTGGGGTCTTCCGAGCCCACGAGGACGTCCACCTTGCCGAAGGAGGACCAGTCCTGCCAGCCCACGTTCCCCAGAAGCGTCCAGCGGTCGCCGAGGACGCGCACGAAGCTCGCCGTCGCGGTTTCCGGCACCGTCACGGAGAGGTCGATCCGCGCCGCGTCCAGTCCGCTGGCACCGAGCGCCGCGGAGAGGATGGGACCCAGGTTCGAGAACTCCGGCGTGTCCTCGAAGTCCAAATCGACCGGCGAGGTGTAGGTGAAGCCGAAGCGGGTGTCGTCCGCAGGCTCGAACAGCACACCCAGGTTCGCCCCGAAGCCCCAGACCGTGTCGTGGATGTCCAGCGTGCCGTCCCCGGCCGAGGGGACGACGTTGTTCACCGCGACCTTGTTGTCGAGGATGCCGTTGGTGGCGTTGAGCGCGAGCCCCAGGGAGAGCGTGTCGGTCATCTTCCAGGCCAGGGCCGGGAGCACCGACAGGCCGAGAAGCGTCCCGTCCTGGACGTAGTAGCGCCCTGCCCAGGCGTCATCGTAGTCGAGCTTGGAGCCGAAGTTCCCGGTCGCCGCCAGGCCGAAGCTCACCCGGTCCGACGCCGGGAGCACCCAGTAGACCCCACCCCCAGGGAACCAGCCCACGGGGTTGCCGCCGTCCCCGCCCGCGGTGGTGGTCCGGGAATCGGGGGTGAACCCGACGTCGCCGTAGAGCGCCTGCAGCCCCACGAGCAGGTCTCCCTGGGGGAGCCGCGTCATCCCCGCCGGGTTGGTGAGGACGGTGGCGCCGTCCTCCGCCCGCGCCGCCCACCCCGCGGACGCGAGCCCCATGTCCGGCGTCCCCACTTCGTAGAGGAGAGCGCCCCCGGCGAGCGCGGCCGAGCTGGAAACGAGCCATGTGGAAACGGCGACCGTGAGCCAGCGTCTCATGCGTCCCCTCGGCGAGGGGCGGATTCTATCCGCAGCTCACCAGAGGATGGGGACCCCGTAGGCGGACAGCGCCGCGTCCCGGGAGACACAGGTCAGCCCTTCCAGGAGCGCCTGGGCCACGATCATCCGATCGAAGGGATCGTCGTGGTGCGGGGGAAGATGGGCCGCCCGCCGGGCGTGGCGCGAGGAGATCGGCAGCTCCGCGAAGCCCTCGGCCACGAGCTGCTCGGTCAAGTCCGCGTCCCCCATCTCCAGGCGCCCCAGACGCCGCTTGATCTCGATCTCCCAAACCGTTGCCGCGCTCACCAGGACCACCGAACACGCGTCAGAGATCCCCGCACGCGCATCCGCGCCAAGCCGCCGGTCGTCCGCCATCCACCAGAGCACGGCATGCGCGTCGAGGAGCAGCTTCACCCGCGCTTCCCGGAGAAGGCAGACTTCAAACTTGCCGGAAGCGCGGCGTCGAAGTCCCGGCGGAGAACGATCTTGCCGCGCAGTCGCCCGGGGCGGCGGCGCTTGGAGGGCATGGGGACCAGGCGCGCCACGGGGTGGCCGTTGCGCGCGATGATGATCTCCTCGCCATCCTCCACCTGCTCCAGGAGCTTGGAGAGCCGGGTCTTCGCTTCGTGGACGTTGACCATGGTCATGGAACGGCTCCTTTGCTTAGCTAAGTTAGTCCACGGCCGCCCCATCATCAAGCGGCGCTTTCCGGCTTATGATCCCGGGCACGGAGCCCTCGATGACGACCCCGACCGCGGACACCCGTCTGGTGGCGCAGTATCTCGCCGCCCTGGCGCTGGCGGAGTCCACCAAGCTCGCGGAGGCGACGCCGCGCATCCTGCGCACGCTCTGCCAGAGCCTGGGATGGGCGTGCGGGGCGGTGTGGGAGGTGGTGCCGGAGGCCGGCCTGCTGCGCTGCGTGGAGATCTGGCACGAGGAAAGCCGTTCCCTGGCCAGGTTCGAGGAGGCGACCAAGGGACTGCGCTTCACCCGCGGGACCGGGCTCCCCGGACGGGTCTGGTCGGCCCGGGCTCCGGCCTGGATCCCGGACGTGACCAGGGACACGAACTTCCCCCGCGCCCCCATCGCCGAGGAGGAAGGGCTGCACGCCGCTCTGGGGTTCCCCATCCTGCTCGGGGAGCGCGTGCTGGGCGTCATGGAGTTCTTCAGCCGCGAGATCCAGGAGCCGGACGAGGGCCTGCTCGAGCTGCTGGGCGCGGTGGGAAGCCAGATCGGGCAGTTCATCGAGCGCAAGCGGGCGGAGGAGGAGCTCGACACCTTCTTCACCATGTCGCTGGACATGCTGTGCATCGCCGGCGTGGACGGCTACTTCAAGCGCGTCAACCCCTCCTGGGAGCGCACGCTGGGCTTCGACGGGGAGGAGCTGCTGTCCCGTCCCTACCTCGACTTCGTGCACCCCGACGACCGGGAGGAGACGGTGAGGCGGGCAGCCGGGCTGGCCCAGGGCCAGAACGTGGTCTCCTTCGAGAACCGCTATGCCTGCAAGGACGGGTCGTACCGCTGGCTGTACTGGAACGCGGCCGCCGATCCCACCGCGCAGCGGGTCTACGCCATCGCCCGCGACGTCACCGAGCGCCGGCTGCAGGCGGAGGCCCAGGAGGAGAACGCCTCCCGTCTCGCCCTGCTGGTCAAGGAGCTGGACCTGGCCCGGCACCGTGCCGAGGACGCCGCCCGGGTCAAGGCGGATTTCCTGGCCAACATGAGCCACGAGATCCGCACTCCCATGAACGCGGTGATGGGCATGACGGACCTGGCCCTGGCCACCGACCTCACCCCGGAGCAGCGCAGCTACCTGGCCACCGTCAAGGTGTCGGCCCGCGCGCTCCTCGACCTGGTGGACGACATCCTCGATCTCTCCCGCATCGAGGCGGGGAAGCTCGAGCTCGACCGCACGGAGTTCGACCTGCGGGAGACGGTGGAGGACGCCATCAAGGTGCTGGCCGTGCGCGCCGGGCAGAAGGGGCTGGAGCTGGCCTGCCGCGTTTCTCCCCAGGTGCCCCGCACCGTGCTCGGAGACCCCGGGCGGCTGCGCCAGGTGTTGGTGAACCTGGTGGGGAACGCCATCAAGTTCACCGAGCAGGGGGAGGTCGTGCTGGAGGCCGAGGTCGCCTCCCGCAGCGAGGACGCCGTGCGCCTGCGCTTCTCCGTCATGGACACCGGCATCGGCATCCCCGAGGAGAAGCGGGAGCAGATCTTCGCCCCCTTCACCCAGGCCGACACCTCCACCACCCGCCGCTTCGGCGGCACCGGCCTGGGCCTCGCCATCTCCGCCCAGCTGGTGGAGATGATGGGGGGGAAGCTCGGCCTGGTCAGCGAGGTGGGGAGCGGCAGCACCTTCCACTTCACGGCCTCCTTCGAGCTGCCGCGCCTCCAGGCGGCGGTCCCCGCGGCGCGATCCCCCCGCCTCGACCTCACCGACGTCCCCGTGCTGGTGGTCGACGACAACGCCACCAACCGCCGCATCCTCCACGAGATGCTGCAGAGCTGGCGGATGCGGCCCACGGCCACGGCGGGCGCCGAGGAAGCCTTGACCGCCCTCAAGGAGGCGCAGCGCGCCGGGCACCCCTACCAGCTGCTGCTCTCCGACGGTCAGATGCCCGTGAAGGACGGATTCATGCTGGCGGAGGCGGTGAAGTCCGATCCCGCGCTGCACCGGCTGCCCATGATCCTGCTCACCTCCGCCGGGCGAGCCGGCGACGGCGCGCGCTGCCGCGAGCTGGGGATCGCGGGTTTCCTCACCAAGCCCGTCAAGCAGTCGGACCTGCTGGAGACCATGCAGGCGGTGCTGCGGGGCGGCGAGGCCCTGAAGACGCCGGAGGCGCGCCGGGAGGTTGCCGCCCTGCGTCCCCTGCGCGTGCTGCTGGTCGAGGACAACGCCGTCAATCAGCAGGTGGCGGCGCGCATCCTCCAGAAGCGCGGCCACGCGGTGGTCGTGGTGGGAAACGGCCGCGAGGCGCTGGAGGTCCTCGAGGCGCGGCAGCCGAGCGGGGAGCGTCCCTTCGACGTGGTCCTCATGGACGTGCAGATGCCGGAGATGGACGGCCTGGCGACCACGCGCGCGCTACGCGACCGGGAGCGCGCGACGGGCGGGCACGTGCCCGTGGTGGCCATGACCGCCCATGCCATGGAAGGCGACCGGGAGCGCTGTCTGGCGGCGGGGATGGACGGATACGTGACCAAGCCCGTGGAGGCCGAGGCGCTGGTGGCGGCCGTGGAGAGCGCCGTCTCCGGCTTCGACCCCGCCGCCGCCGCCGCCAGGCTGGGGGGCGACCGCCGCCTGCTCCGCGAGATGCTGGCGCTGTTCCTCTCGGAGAGCCCGGCCATGTTCCAGGAGGTGGAGCGCGCGGTGACCGCCGGCGACGCCCCCGCGCTTCGCCGGGCGGCCCACGCGCTCAAGGGCTCCGTGGCCAACTTCGCGGCGCCCCGGCCGGTGGAGGCCGCGCGCGCGCTGGAGAAGATGGGGACGAACGGGAGCCTCCAGGGGGCGGCGGAGGCACTCCGGGAACTGGAGGGCGCGCTGCGGGAATTCCGGCGCGCGGCGGAGCAGGAGGCCGCCTCGGCATGAAGAACGTCCTCGTGGTGGACGACGATGGCGTGACCCGCCACCTGCTCCGCACGGTGCTCGAGAAGGGCGGCTACACCGTCAGCACCGCCGCCGACGGGGAGGGCGCCCTGGAGCAGGCGCGCAAGGGACCCGACCTCATCCTCCTCGACGTGTGGCTTCCCGGCATGTCGGGCCTGGAAGTGCTGGAGCGCCTGCGGGGGGAGGGGTTGCGCCCCAGGGTAGTGGTGATGACCTCGGACGACACACCGGAGACGATGCTCCAGGCGCTGCGCGGCCAGGCCCTGCGCTACGTGGCCAAGCCCATCGACCGGGATGCCCTGCTGGGTCTGGTGGAGGCCGCCCTCTCCAAGGAGGAGGTGGACGGAATCGAGGTGGTGTCGGCGAGCCCCAACTGGGTGGAGCTGGTGGTGCCCTGCGATCGCCAGGCGGCGGCGCACATCGAGGACTTCCTCACCCATCTCGACGCCGACCTCACCCAGGAGGTGCGAGAGTCGGTGGGCTATGCCTTCCGCGAGCTGCTGCTGAACGCCATCGAATGGGGCGGGCGGCTCGACCGCACGCGCAAGGTGCGCATCGCCTACCTGCGCGCCAAGCGCATGCTCCTGTACCGCATCGCCGATCCCGGACCGGGATTCCGCCTGGAGGACCTGAAGCACGCCGCCATCACCCACCCCGGCGATCCCATCGCCCACATGCAGGCCCGGGAGGAGAAGGGGCTGCGCCCCGGAGGCTTCGGCTTGCTCCTGGTCTCCGCCAAGGTGGACGAGTTGCTCTACAACGAGGCCAGGAACGAGGTGGTGTTCGTGAAGTACCTGGATCCGGGCGGCACCGGATAGCCGCCGTGCGCACGCTCTCCCTCGTGCTCGCGGTCACGGCCTCGGCCTGCACGGTTCGTTCCGCTCCGGGCGAGCCCACCTGGAGCCGCGTGACCGCGGACGACTTCAACGTGTCCCTCCCCCCGGGGTGCGCGACCGACCCTTCCCCGTTCCCGCTGCCGGAGTACGCGATCAATCACCAGCGCGAGTGGGGCCTCCCCCTGGATCCTCCGCGCGCCTCGGGATGGAGGTGCACCGGGCAGCAGATCGCCTACGCCTACCTCCGCGCGGGCGGACGGACCGAGCCCCTCCAGGTCGAGCGCAAGGTGGGCGGGCGGCCGGCAACGATCTTCCATTCCGTCCGCCCGGACGGGGAGGAGGTGGTCTCCATCTTCTGGCCCCACTGGCCCCGCTCCCTCGATCCCGCCGTCGGACTGGCGATGCACTGCGCGGCCGGCTCCCACCCGGAGATCTGCCGGAGGATCCTGGACAGCGTGCGGCCGTGAGTTCCTCGCGCTAGCGTGGATCGATGCACGACCTGATCGTCGTCGGAGCCGGCATCGCGGGCCTGGCCTGCGCCCAGCGCGCCGTGGAGGTGGGCCTTGCGCCCCTGGTGCTGGAGAAGAGCCGCGGCGTGGGGGGGCGTTGCGCCACGCGGCGGGTGGACGGGCAGCCCGTCGATCACGGGCTCGCCTTCCTGCACGGGTCGGACCCCGCGTTCCTGGCCGCGCTCGACGGCGTCGAGGCCACCCCCCTCCCGGGCTGGCCGGAGCGCGTGCGCGGCCGGGGGACGCCGTGCCATCCCGCCACCCAGTCCCCCCGTGACCGCAAGCTCGCCTACGCGGAGGGAATGTCGGCCTTTCCCAAGCATCTCGCCCGCGGCCTCGAGGTGCGGAAGGAGGCGCCGGTGGCCCGGCTGGAGCATGGTGTGGTCCTGGAGGACGGCACCCGTCTGGCGGCTCCGCGGGTCGCCCTCGCCCTGCCCTGCGAGCAGACTCGCGCCCTGCTGCAGAGCGCCGGTGAAGGAGGGCCGGAGCGCGCGGCCATCGCACGCCTGCTCGACATGATGGGTACGCTTCCCTGCTGTACCGTGCTCGCCGGCTATTCCCTGGAGGTGGAGGAGCCTGCCTTCGACCTCTGGTACCCCGAGGACTCCACGACGATCCAGGTGATCTCGCACGACTCGGCCAAGCGCACGGCGCCGCGCGTCCGC
>DASUFT010000069.1:0-38091 GCA_036274395.1 Candidatus Polarisedimenticolaceae bacterium
CGGAAACGATCGATCATCACGCTGATCGAGTAGATCGACAGCAGGAACAGGATGATGACGATCGCCCAGCCGAACGGCGTCATCGAGGTGAACATCTCGACAATGGACATCTGCATGACGAATCACTCCCCTCTGAGTTTCGAGGCTTGCATCAAGTGAGCGTGAAATCGACGGCCACGGTCATGTAAACCTTCACCGGCTTCCCGTTCTGGGTGGCCGGCTTGTACTTCCACTTCTTCACCGCCTCGATGGCGGAGTTGTTCAGCATGGGGTGTCCCTTGAGCACGGTGACGTCGGTCACGTTACCGTCACGGTCGATCACCGCGTTCAGGATCACCTTGCCGCCGATGCGGGCCTTCCGCGCCACCTCGGGGTACTCGGGCTTGATCTTCTCCCCGATGATCACGGGGAGGGTGACCCCGCCCACGCCAGCCATCACCGGCTCGTCGCCCGTCCCCCCCAGCGTCCCTCCCAGCACGCCGCCGGGAACGCCTCCCAGCACGCCGCCGAGCACACCACCGGGAACGCCTCCCTCCACGCCGCCGGGAACGCCGAAGTCCGCCGCTGCCGCGTCCTCCTGGGGTGGAAGCTTGTCCGGCACCTGGGTGGGCTGCACGATCTCGGTCGGATCAGGGGGTCTGATCGTCTGGGTCTGCGGACGCGATGCTCCGGCGGGGGGCGGAGGGGGCGGCGGTGGGGGCGGTGGGGGCGGCGCCGAGCCTGCGGTCACGAACGTGATCAGCATGTCGGGGTCGGCCACCGCGGTGATGGCGAGGGCGGAAGCTCCTACGATGATCGCGATGACGAGCAGGTGGAGTCCGAGCGCCACAAGAAAGGACTTGACGTCCTTTTTCTTCTTTTCCCCCGAGCTCTCGAGCATGTGGTCGAACATGGCTGTTCCTTCGGCGCACTAGGAGGGAGCGGGAGCAGCTTGCGCTTCGGCTTTCTTCTTCTGCATCAGCTGCATGGCCTGGTCGCGCAGCCGGATCGACTCCGCGAACGCCTCTTGCGCCTCCTTGTCCTTCCCTGCCTTGGAGAGCGCGTCCGCTTTCTCACGGAAGAGCAGGTTCTTGTAGGCGATGGCCTCGGTGTACTCGGGGTCGATGGCGAGGGCCTTGTCGATGGAGTCGATGCCGCGCTGGATGATGCCCGCGCGCTCGTCGGGGCTGATGGTCATCCCGTCCTTGTTGGACTTCTCCCAGCAGAGCACGGCCACCGTGTACCAGTTGGTCTTGGTGTTGGGGTCCTGGTTGGCGATCTTCTCGTACCACTTCAAGGATTCGTCGAAGTTGCCTGCCTTGGCCTGGAGCGTGGCGAGCTGCGACATCAGGTCCTTGTCGCTGGGCGCCATCTGGATCTTCTTCTCCAGGAAGGCGATGGCCTGCTCGTTGTCTCCGGCCGAGGTGAGCAGGCTGAGGTAGTAGTTCTCCACCTTGGCCTTGGTTTCGGCGTCGGGCGCTTGCATCGACATCAGCTTTTCCAGGCCGGCCAGGGCCTTGGTCTTGATCTCGGCATCCATGGGGTGCGTGGACGCCGGGTGGAACTGCGCCATCCAGGCCAGGGCGAGGTTGTAGTTGGCCATCCAGTTGTCCGGGTCGGACTTGATGACCCGTTCATAGACGGGGATGGCCTGATCGTACTTCTTGGCCGCAAAGAGCTTGTTCGCCTTGTCCAGGTCCTGCCGGACGCGGATCGCGTCGCAGCCGGAGCCCCCGGCCAGGACGGCCAGGACCATTGCCACACCTGCGGCTCTGAAGACTTTCATCACGCCGCCAGACCTCCTGTCCTACACATTGGATCGCTGTCCCACACGTTTCGCCAACCGGGGGGACCCGTGGTGCTGCGTCCGTGCCGCAACCCGAGGATACCTCTCCCCGGCAGTCCAAGGGTAGGGTCGACGGTCCATGGAGGGCCCCCACCTTAAGGGATCGCGGGTTCCATCGCAACCCCCGCATGGCGGGGGACGCGCTACCCTCCTCGAATGCGCTATCGCTGGGCGCTGTTCGACGTGGGTGAGACGCTGATCCGGCCCAGGGAGTCCTTCGGCGCCGTATACGCACGCGTTCTCGCCCCGCTCGGCCTTGCCCGGGAGGCGCCGGAGTGGGAGCGAGCCTTGCGCACCACCTGGGCGGAGGTGAGCGCCTCCCTCCCACCGGGAACCGATCGGTACGGATCCCTCCCGGGCGGGGAGGAGGCCTACTGGCTTCGCTTCGTCCGGCGGACCCTGGAGCTGGCGGGAACGCCCACCCCGGGCCTTGCCGAGCGCGCTCTTGCCCCCCTGCGCTCGGCGTTCGCGAAACCCGAGGCCTGGAAGGTGTTCCCGGAGGTGGAGGCCTCCCTCGACCGCCTCCGCGCCGCCGGGATCGGCCTGGGCGTCGTCTCCAACTGGGACTCGCGGCTTCCCGTGCTCCTGGACCGGCTCGGCCTGGCTGCCCGGTTCGACGTCGTGGTGGTGTCGGCGCTGGCTGGCGTCGAGAAGCCTCATCCGGAGATCTTCCGGCGCGCGCTGGAGGGACTGGGGGCCGATCCCACCCGCACCGCTCACGTCGGCGACATCCCGGAGCTGGATGGCGCCGGTGCGCACGCCGCCGGGATCCGGCCCATCCTCCTCGAGAGGCACGCCCCCGAGGGGACGGATGCGGTGAGGGACCTTCGCGCCGCCGCCGACCTGCTGCTCGCCTCCTGAGCAGGCGCGTTCAGGAGGGCCGGCTCAGCTCCTTGCTCTTGGCCTCGAGCGTCTTCGCGAAGTTCTGGTCGATCAGCGTCAACACCGAATCCACGACCCCGTCGGGACGCACGATGACCATGGTAGGGGTGGACACCACCAGGAAGATGTCGTTCAGCTTCATGTCCGGATCGAGGAGCACCGGGAAGACCAGCCCCTGCTGGCTGGTGTACTCCTGTGTCTTGGTGCGCACGGTTTCATTGGGCGCGGCGGCCACCGAGACCAGGTTCACGTCCTGCGGGTTTGCCTTGGCCCAGTCGTTCAGGGAGGGAAGCATCTTCTGGCAGTGGGGGCAGGTGACTGCCCAGAACACGAGCACCGTTGGCTTGCGGGGGTCGAGGATGGTCGACCAGCGGCGGGGCTTCCCGTCCAGGCCGTTCACCTCGAACTCCGGCACCTTCTTCCCCACCATCTCGACGGCGGGGTAGTAGTCGCGCAGCATGCCGTACGTGCCCAGAGCGCCCGTGCTGGCCACGCGCCGGATTCCATCCTCCAGCGTCATCTTGTATTCCAGCGTCTGCTTCAGGCTCGAGCCGCCCCCGAGCCTCAGCATCCCGTCCTTGTCCAGGACGGCGATGAACGGCGGCCGGAGCACTCCCAGCCCGTAGATGAACTTGTAATTGGAGTCGAGCAGCACGGGAACGGCGATCTTCATCTCCTGCAGCCGCTGGCGCACGGCGTCGCGATCCTTGTTCGAGCCCTCGGGGAGAATGCCGTACAGCGTGACTTTCTGGGGCCCGACCTCCTGCACCAGAGCCTGCAGCTCCTGGAACACCTGCTCGGACCGGTGATGGCCGACGGACCACATGCAGAGCACCACGGGCTTGCGGCCGATCACCTCGCCAAGGTTGATGCTGGCGGGCCCACCCACCCCTGCATTCACGTTCTCGAAGACTCCACCCGGAAACCGGTCCCCGAAGGCAATGGGTTGGGCTGCTGTGGCGGGTGCGGGGGGCGCGGAGGGCGCCGCCCCTTGCGCGGGGTGCCCCAGGAAGGGGATCAGGGACAGGAAGATCCAGCCGGTGGCCCGCATGCGGCTCCTGCGCCCCCGTGAGGAAAGGAAGACGCTGGATTCTAGGGCAGGATTGCCCGTGGGACCACCCGAGGACCCAACTTCCCGTGACCCAATGTCCGGGTTGTCGGGGATTGGGAGGGAACCTATAGTCCCCCCGATGCTCCGTCCTGCGCGTGCCGGCTGGGGAGGAGGCGCTCTCCTGGTGGTCTGCCTCAGCGGCTGTGCCAGCCTGCAGCCACGGGAGGAAATTCCTGCCACGCCCGTACCGCCGGCTGGCGAGCCGGCCGACGCGGGCCTCGTGCCTGTTCCATCGCCAGCGCCGGAACTACGCACGCACGTGGTCACCCGAGGAGAGACGCTGACCGCGATCGCGCGCCGGTACGGCGTCTCCGTGGAACACCTGGCGGAAGAGAACCACCTCGATGACCCGGATCGTCTGGAGGTCGGCCAGCACCTGGAGCTTCCTGGAGCCCCGCCGCCCGCAGCCCCGGAACAGCCCGAACAGCCCCTCCTTTCGTCCGGCCTGACCTGGCCGGTGGAAGGAGGGCACGTGCTGTCCGCCTTCGGGGCCCCGCGCGGGGGACGGTCGCACACGGGGGTCGACATCGGCGGGAAAGCGGGCCAGCCCGTCCTCGCCACCCGCAGCGGCGTGGTGGTCTTCACGGGAACGCTGCGGGGCTACGGCACCACCGTGATCCTCGATCACGGAGACGGCCTGCGCAGCCTGTACGCCCACAACCGGGAGGTCACGGTGGGCGAAGGGGAGGCGGTCGAGAGGGGAGCGGTGATCGCGCGCCTGGGGCGAACGGGGAACGCCACCACCGATCACTGTCACTTCGAGGTCCGGCGAGGGGAGATCCCCCTCGATCCTCTGCCCCTGCTCTCGCAGGCCGGAGACCAGCCGTGAAGATCGAAGTGCGCTGCGGCAGCTGCGGCCGAGGTTACCTGGTGGATCCCGCCAAGGTTCCGCCCTCGGGCAGCGTCCAGGCCTGCCAGACTTGCGGGACGGCGATCGAGCTGCGGCCGGCCGGGTGGCCGCGCGGAAGCGCCGCCACCCCGGCAGCGGTTTCGCTGCCCCACCCTGCACCCCCGGCTCCCGCCCAGCCGGTGGTCTGCCCCCGCTGTGGGCTGCATTTCACCCCCGAGCACACTCCCGCGCCGCCCGCGGCGTCCCGCAGGCCTCGGGTGCTCCTCGTCGAGGACATGGAGTTCTTCCAGGACATCGCCCGTCAGGCGCTGGAGGCGACTGCAGACGTCCTGTCGGTGAAATCGATCGCCGAAGCGCGCCGGGAGCTCGCCGAGGGACGTTTCGATCTCCTGCTCCTGGACCTCGCGCTCGAGGGAGAGGACGGTCGCGACCTGCTGCGTTCCCTTCCCTTCAAGCCGTGCCCCATCCTGATCTTCACCGCGCGCGACGAATCGGACATGTACGGCGACGCCTGGCGCGAGCTCAAGGACTACGGTGCGGACGACGTGGTGGTGAAGGGGATGCAGATGGGAGAGACGCTCGCCCGCAAGGTGGCGGCACTGCTGGCGCCCGCCGTGTAGGCCGGCGCCGCGACCTCAGAAGCGATAGGTCCAGCCCAGGAACAGGGATCCCCGGTCGAAGACGATCTTGCCCAGTCCGGCGAAATCGTCCGAGAGCTCGTCGTCCGACCACGCGTACCGCCCCTCGAGCGTGAGCCCCCACAGCTGCCCGAGCGGGATCTCGACGCCGCCCACCACGTGCGCCTCGGCCGCCACGCCCTCGTCCACGAATCCGGCTGTGAAGATCTGGTCGGTCCCGAAGTCCACGAAGTCCCCGACTTCTTCGTAGCGCCAGAAGTTGGCCGCCACGCCGGCTCCCAGGTAGGGGATGGGATGACGCGCAGCGTACTGGCCGTGCGAGCCGCGCCGCGCCGTCCGCCCGGCAGGAAGCCAGCGGAAATCCACGCTCGCCGGCGCCACTCGCAGGCGGGTGTCGTGGAGGATCGAGAAGCCGTCCTCGTCCACCACGTCGCGGTAGTCGGTCACGTCCGTGCCCTCCGCGTAATCCAGACTCCACCCAAGCTCGAAGTGAGGGGACACGGGCATCAGGTACGTGAAACCGAAAGCCCAGCCGTCGAGGTCGGATGGATCGAAGTTGAAGACCTGCTCGTTCTCGTCGAAGAACTCACCGCCCCCGGATGGGAAGAAGCCGCCGATCCTGAACTGCACCCCGCCGTTGTCTTGCGCCGCCGCGCCGCCCATCGCCGCGGCCAACGTGAGCATCGCCACCGCACCCTTGAGCCAACAGGTCGTGCACCGCATGGGGGTCCTCCGCCGCCGCGCCCTCGTGGCCCCGGCGGACCCGCGGCAGGACTGCAAGGGGAAGGCCACGCAAAAAGCGTCGCAAGAACCGGGTTTTGTGGATGGACCTGTCCCGCTCGCAGGACAGCAGACCTCCATGGCGGTCAGAAGCAAGAAGCCCCCGCACGGCGGGGGCTTCGGTGTTTCTGAGAGCTGTCCCGGAGAATCACAGACGGGACGGCACGCTGATGGAGTCTGCCAGCTTCACCGTGACCGGCGTGCCGGAGCTGATCTGCACCTCCTGGCCCTGCGTGCGGGCCGCGATCGCGGTGCCGGTCGCCGCGCCCACGGCGGCGCCGATCAGCGTCCCCTTCTTCTTGTCGTCGTCCTTGAGGATGCGGCCGAGGATCGCCCCTCCGGCCGTGGCGCCCGCGATGGTCGCCGTATCCTTCGCGGTCTCGCTCTTGCCCAGCTCCTCGAAGTGGGCGTTGACGGGAACCGTGTCCCCGGAGGGTAGCTCCAGGGAAACGAAATCAAGCACTAGCTTGGCGCGGCCGCCGATCTTCTTGTTGAGCGGCACCGCTTCCACCACGGTTCCGCGCAGCACGCTGCCGGACGGGATGGCAACGCCGCCATCGGCGATGACGTTCTCCTTCACGCTGGCGCGGAAGCTGTCGCCCGCCTTGCTGCCCGCGCTCGACAGGTCGTCCATGAGCACGAGCTGCATCTCCTGACCTGCTGGGACGCTACGCATGACCGTCGCCGTGCGCGTCGGCTGCTGGGAAGTCGACTCCATGGGCGCGTCCCAGGAGCCGCGGCCGGCTCCGGTCCGGGAGGGTGTCTCCTTCCGCGTCTCCCTGGGCACGTTGTTGTTGCTGGCGTAATGGTCCGTGGGGGCCGCCTCGGGAGCCGGAGGCACCGGGGCTTGGTCCGTGGACGGGGTTTCTGCCACGGGGGCGCCGCCCCCCTCATCGTTCCCCGCCTGGGGCTGGCCGGTCTGCTCGTTCCGGGCGCCGCAAGCCATGGCGCCGCAAACGGCACCCACCAGCAGCAGCGTACGGATCTGGAATCTCATGGTCCTTCTCCTCTCCCGCACCTCCACCGAGGGCGGCTCCTGCTCCAGGACCTTTCAAGTCCAATGCCAAGCCCAAAAACACGACGGCCGAGCGGCTTCCCGGAGACTCCGAGAAGCGGTGCTCGGCCGTTCCTGAGATCCGGGTGGTCTTATTCGAGGACGCGGATCACCACGCGCCGGTTCTGGGCGCGGCCGTCCCGGGTGGAGTTGGAGGCGACCGCCTTCTCCTCCCCGTAGGAGATCACCTGCATGGCATGCAGTGGGATTCCCTTCTCGGCCAGGTAGTTCCGGATCGCCATCGCCCGCATCTCGCCCAGCCGCATGTTGTAGTCCGTGCTGCCGATGTTGTCCGTGTGCCCCTCGATCTCGAGGTACACGGTCTTGTCCATGCCCTTGACGCGATCCGCCAGCTCATCGAGCACCGAGGTCGCCTCGGTCGGCAGCTTCGCCTGGTTGAACGAGAACTTGACCCGGTCGTCGGACAGTGTGGTTTCCCACAGGATCTTGCCCCGGGCAGCCTTCTCGGCGGCCTCGGCGCGCTGCAGGGCGGTGCTCCCCACCTCGAGCGCCTTCTCCGAGGTCTGGCGCACGGTAGCGATCTTCTGGTCGGTCTCCTTGCCGAGCTCAGACGTACGGCGCTCGTTCTCCTCGACGCTTCCCTCGACGGACTGGAAGCGGGAGTTGGTCTCCTCGACGTTGCGGCGGAAGACCTTCTTCGTCACGCAACCCGAGGCCGCGACGACGGCGACCAGGACGGCGGCCGACGCGAGATGACGCTTCGAAACCCTCATGGTTCTTCTCCTCCTAGCTCAGGCACCTGGCGTCCGGCCGACCGGCGCCTCCCTATGGTTGCAGATCGAAAGCAGCCCCACTTATGCCAGCACTGGGCACTCTGCGCAACCCATGTCAAAGGGCATGCCACGGGCAGAATCCCCGGGAGCACGGCCTATTTCGTACGCGGGGTTACAAAACCGTGGCAGGGAGGGGGGAAGGAAGGTTGCGGGTCAGGGAAGAAATTACTCTAACGCGGTCAGGGCAGGGCGTAATAGCCGTTTCGGGCCCGAACGACCAGGCGTCCGCGCTCCGTTTCGACCTGGATCCGCCGGAAAGACCCATCCCATTTCTCACGTTTCGGGTAATACCCGATCACGTACTGAAAACGAAGGTCCTCGGTCACATCGGCGACCGCTTCCTTCCACTCGTCCGGGTCGTTGACGAGGTGGAGCTTCCCCCCGGTCTCGTCGGAGAACCGCTCCAGGACCGTGAGATTGAAGTCCGGCTTCTCGTCCTTGGAGCTGTGCCGGAGGACCATGTCCGGCAGGGTGGTGAACCCGATCGTGTAGATCGGCACCTGTGCATGGCGCGCCTTCGCGATGGCCTGGTCCACGGAAAGGCGGCTGCGCGTGTCCACTCCGTCCGTCAGCAGGACGATGGCCTTGCGTCCGGCGACGTCCTGCTCGATGAGCGACGGGGCCGCCGCCACGGCGTCGTTGAGCGCCGTCTGCCCGTAGCCGTCCTGCACCGCCAGGCGCTCGAAGAAACGCGCGCGATCGGTCGTGAACGGCGTGATCCAGGCGACCTGCTCGTCCGCGAACCCGACGAGCCCGAACCGGTCCCGGGGACGGAGCAGCTCCACGAATGTCCGGATCGCCTCCTTGGCCGCATCGAGCTTCCCCACCTGGCGCATGCTCCCGGACAGGTCGAGCAGGAAGGCCACGGAAATCGGCTCGTCCGCTTCACGATCGAAATACGCGATGCTCTGGGGGATACGGTCCTCGAGCACCTTGAAGTCCCTCTTCTGCAGGCCTTTGACGGCTCGCCCCTTGTGATCCTCGACCGCGGTGGGAACGAGCACGAGCCGGACCTTCTCCTCTTCGATCATGTGGAGCTTCTGCAGCTCCTGGATCTGCGCATCCGTCAGGGGCGGTGCGGGCGCCTGTTGGGCCTGAGGGGCCCCGACGGAGACCAGCAACGCCGCGGCAACCAGAAGATCGCGCCTTCCCCGTGAACGCATCACGCCTCCTGCCGGGGAAATGTGCAATCCGAAGGCCAGGAGGTCAACCTGCTAGAAGCGCCGCGTCACGGTCGCTCCAATCCCCAGGCTATCCGATCGGTACGTCCCGTCCAGGACCCCCTCACCTGGGTCGCCGTTGGCGGTCGCGTCGGAGTAGAACGAGGAGGAGAGGTAGGCATCCACGCTCCACGCAGACCCTGAGAACCCATACCCGAGCGCCACCCCCACGCGGTCGGCGTCGGGCAGGGCTGGCCGGCGCGTGTCCTCCGGCACAGCACCCTCCTCCTGTAGCAGGCCGACCCGTACCTCGTGTTGCTCGGCGAGCTGCCAGCTGACGCCAAGGCGATACCCGATCGTGTCCTCCCAGTCCTGCCGCTGGCGGGTGTCGACCACGAAGGGAGGCGTCTCCTCCCCCACGTCGACCGGGAGAGAGCGGAAGCGCGACCACTGGGTCCAGGAGACGTCCAGCTCGAACTGCCAGGTGTCCGCCGCGCTCCAGGCGACACCTGCCACCGCCTCCGTGGGCAGATCCAGTGTCACCTCGGTCGGGGAATCGGGGAAGAGGGCCTGGGCTGTCCCGAAGCCGGTGAAGGTCACGTCCCCGTCCAGGGTGGGACTGATCCCGGAACGGTACACCAGGGCCGCCGAGAAGCCGCGAGTCGCATAGAGGGCCGCCACGTCGAACCCCACGTCGCTCCCGCTGCCCGTGAGGTTCGCTCGCCCCGTCGCTTCGATCGTGTCCGGGTCGTTGTCCAAGTTCACGGGAACGTCGCGCGAGAAGGGATCGAGCTCGGCTTCCAGGTAGGTGAGCCCCCCGCCGAGCGACCACTGGTCCCCGAGCGCCACGGCGACGTTCGCATTCACGGCATAGGTCCCGAGCTCCGCCCTCTCGGCGGATTCGGTGACCGGCCGGTCGTCCCAGGCGATGGCGAACCCGAAGGGTCGGTTCACCCCCACGCCCCAGGCCCATCGCTTCCCGAGGGCCTGCGAAAAGTAGGCATGAGGGGCGAGGTTGCTCTCGTCTCCCGCCTGAAAATTGGCAGGTGCCGTGGGGTCCAGGCCCCACGCCGGATCTCCCGAACCGAGTTCCGTGTTGCCGGCGGCGCGGAAGAGGCCGGCGCCGAACTGGACCTGCATTCCCGGGATCCGCGCCAGCGCGGCCGGGTTGTACCAGTTGGCCGCGGCTCCATCGGCGCGTGCGACCCAGGCGCCGGCAAGGCCGGCGGCTTTTCCGCTCTGGTCACCCAGGGAAAAGCCGGCAGCCAGGACCGACGGGGCCGCCGGGCACGTGAGACAGCAGACGAGCACCATCCAGCGGACGAGGGGTCCACGCATGCGCCAAGGCTACCACTGCATGGCGTCGCGGTACCGATGCAGCGGCACCTGAGGCGTTCGGGCCGTGCCGCGGCTGCGCGCCTTGACTCGCTCCCGCCGTTCCCCTATATAAGGGGGCTCTTTCCGGGGATTTTCGTTCGGGCTCGGCGACGTGGCGCGACGGGCCAACGGGGGCACTGGCGACATGACGTCGAGATGGCGTTTCCTGCTGGCGTGCTGCGTTCTGGCGGCCGCGGTGCGGCCCGAGCTCCTTGCGCAAGCGCCGGGAGAGGGTACCGCGCCGGCGTCTCCGGCAACGCCTCAGACAGAAGAACAGAAGGTGCCCTGGTGGGGTGGCCGTTTCGCCCTCTACCTGGAGACCGGTGTGGGGGGGGCGTCGTCCGGCGACGTGAACGCCTCCGTCGAGACCACCCTGCGGCAGGTGACCTACAGCACGTTCGATCCCGGCGACCGTTCCTATGGGAGGGTGGTCGTCGGCTGGCAGCTTCCGTTGAACCGGGGCATGTTCCAGTTCAGGTATGCCGCCTACAAGGAAGACGGCGGCTGGGAGCTCAGCGGGACCGGGGCCGCATCCTTCGTGACCGGGAGCACCACGCAGCCCGACTCCCTGCTGCCATGGTGGACGTACCGGATGACGGAAGGGCAGATCGTGGCGTCGCGCAACCCCCCCGGATGGAACAACATCGACGATGACGCCGACGTCGACCCGGACGAGGTCGTCTTCCCGGGAGTGGACCAGTCCACCGTCGCTTCCGCGCCCGAGACGCTCCAGCAGCGGAGCAGCACCTACGATCTCGTGTACCAACGGGACTTCGCCGACAAGGGTCCCACGGACCAGTGGACCGGACGCTGGTCCACGGGATTGCGCCATTTCGAGCTGGAAGGGGCCGTTCCCATGGGGGCATGGCTGGGCCTTTCATCCAGCCCGGCGGCCCAGGGGGATCCCGGTCTGTTCAGCGAAGGCGCCCTGCTGCGCCCGATCCTGATGAGGCAGGACACGACCGGCAACGGACCCATGGGCACGCTGGAGCTTCAGTTCCACTTCCTGCGCCGGCGGGCGACCGCCTACGCCCAGGGCCGCGCCGCCTTCCTCCTGCAGAACCTGTCCGGGGACAGCGGACTGGCCTACACCCTGACCCGGTACCCGATCGGCAACAACCCCACCACCGAGGCGTTCTACCCCACGCCCATGCTGCTGGCGCACGAGGTGGACAAGACGGCCTGGCAGGTGGGCGCGGAGGTCGGGCTGCGCTTCCGCATCCTGCCCGGATTCGATGCGATGGCCGAGTACCACACCGAATCCCAGCAGGACGTGCTGCTGGTGCCGGACCGGGTCAGCATCCCCGCCACCAACGAGGAAGCCCAGTTCGGGACCAACGCGATCTACACCACCAAGGACATCGATCACGACGGGTGGTCGGTGGGGCTCGCGTACCAGTTCTGATCGCCGCCAGGTCGCGCCAGAAATCTGGATAGGATTTCGTCACGCAGGCGGGGTCGTCCACCTCCACGCCCGGTACGCGAAGGGTCAGAAGCGCGAAGGCCATGGCGATGCGGTGATCTCCGTGCGTGCGGATCCGGCCCGGGCGCAGGGGCTCCGTGGAGGGCTCCACGATCAGCAGGTCGGGCGCGAGATGGACGGAACGCCCGAGCAGGGTCAGCGCTTCCGCGATCGTCTCCAGCCGATCGGACTCCTTTCCGCGCAGTTGCGCCACGCCTCGGAGCAAGGATCCCTCCACCGAGCACAGAGCCAGCACCGCCGCCGTCGGAGCGAGGTCCGGTGCCTGTCGAAGATCCACCTCGAAGCCTGAGATGGAACCCGTTCCCTGCGCGGTGGTGCCGTGGTCCTCCACCCGGACGTGACCGCCGCACTGGCGCAGCAAGGACACGATCGCCGTGTCCGCTTGCCTGGAATCGGACCGCAGCCTCTCCACGGTGACGGCCCCGCCGCCCAGGATCGCGGCGGTCAGCAGGTACGCGCCCGACGACCAGTCCCCTTCGATCTCCAGATCAACCGCGCGCAGGGACGTGGCAGGAACCCGGAAGCGGGGCGGCTCCTCCTGCACCGGCGCACCGAAGCGGCCCAGCATCTGTGCCGTCAGCGCCAGGTAGGGGAGGGACACGGCGTTCCCGCGGAGCGTGATCTCGAGGCCCCCGTCCAGACGGGGAGCGATGGCGAGCAGCGCGCTGGCGAACTGGCTGCTGGCGGAGGCGTCCACCACCACCTGGCCGCCGGCGAGAGGCCGCCCACCGACCTCGAGGAAAGGCTCCCCCCCGCTCGCGGGAAGGCGCGCCGCGTGCCCGCCCAGTGCGCGCAGAGCCTGGAGCAGGGGCTCGATGGGCCGCTCGGCCAGACGGGGGACGCCGCCGAGCCGGCTGGGACGGCGTCCCAGCGCTGCGAGCGCGGTCAAGAAACGAAGGGTCGTTCCCGAGCCGACGGCGTCGAGAAACACTCCGCCCTCGAACCGCCCGCCCGTTCCCTGCACCAACCACCCATCCTCGCTGCGCTCTACCTCGACGCCCAGCGCGCCCAGCCCTCGCCGGGTGGCCTCCGTGTCCTCCGCCACCAGCGGACCGCGAAGATGGCTGCGGCCGGAGGCCAGTGCGGCGAGCACGAGGGCGCGGTGGGTGGCGCTTTTCGAGGCTGGGGCGCGCAGGACCGGCACGAACCTGGCCATCGGGTGCCAGTGTATGATGGCCGTCCGCTATGCACGGCCCGTCCCGCCCTCGCTCCCGGACCCGTCGCGGTCTCCTGGTGGCCCTCGTCCTGCTGATCTCGCCTGCCCTCTCGGTCGCCGATTCCGACAGGCGGGAGACGCTCCGTTTCGCAGCCGAGATGGCGGCCAAGGGAAACTGGCGCGAGGCGCGATTCCGCTGGGAACGCGCTTCTGCGGCCGACCCCGGAGACGCCCAGCTGCTGAACAACTTGGCGGTGGCTGCCGAGGCTCTGGGTGAGCCCGATCGCGCGCGGGAGCTCTACGCGCGAGCGATCAGCCTCCCCCACAGGAAAGAGGCGGACGCGGAGAAGATCTCGGAGAATGCCTCGCGCTCCGCCCGCTTCTGGAAGGGCGTGACGCCCACGGAGGCCGCTTCTCCGGACAACGGCGCCCCGGTGCCCACCGCCGCACCCGGTGCGGCCCCCGCGGCGGCATCGGAAGGGAAGTCCCGCGGTGGCGGCGACACCATGCGCCTCTCCGTGATGCTCCCACTTCCGGCGCGTCTCGATCTGTCGAACGACAAGACCCTGCTGGTCGCAAGCTTCCTCACCCGTCAAACCGATCTCCTCGACGTGGGAAACGAGCTGGCGCGCTTCCTGCGCGGCGAGTTCCGGAAGAAGGCGCCTCTTCAGGTGCTGGAGGTCACGCCTCCTCCCGCGATCCCCGAGCAGACGCTGGACGACCTCGCGGCGAACCGCGACTTCTGGCAGATGCTGGGCCGTGAACACGGGGCCGATCTCATCGTCTCCGGCGGAATCCGCTTCGACCGGCGGGACGCCTCCGGCTTCCAGGAGGTCGAGGACATCAGCCCCATCACCGGGCAGAAGATCCGTACCACGCGCTTCGTGGAGCAGGAGCAGTTCACCTACGAGCTGGACATCCTGTTCCTCGACGGCCACACCGGTGCCTTGAGGTTGCGGGACCGCCTGTCGCGCGGAGCCGTGTTCCGCGGCCAGGCCAACGATCCCATCACCGCCTTCTATCAGCTGAGCGAGGCGGTGGCCGGAGACGTGCTCGCGGTGGTGGCTCCGCGGACGCGGGAGGAGTTACGGGTCCTGTTCCGGGGTTGACGCGAGGGAGTCCCTGATGACCTTACGCCGTGGTCTGGTTCTCTGCGCGGTGGTCCTCCTCGCCCTCCCCGCCCGGGCCCAGACCGGAGGCTTCGGCCAGAACAAGGTCACCTACGAGACCTTCGACTGGAAGGTCTATCCCTCTCCGCACTTCGACGTCCACTACTACGGGCAAGAGGAGATCTTCCTGGAGGAAGTGGTCTCCTACGCGGAGAGCGCCTACCTGAAGATCGGCAAGGCCCTGGACCACGAGCTGCGCTTCCGCGTTCCCCTGGTGATCTACAAGACCCACGCCGACTTCGAGCAGACCAACATCACCCTGGAGGAGTTGCCCGAGGCGGTGGGAGCCTTCGCCGAGCCGTTCCAGAACCGGATGATCCTGCCCATCGATCTCCCCCCCAAGGAGCTGTACGAGCTCATCGCTCACGAGCTCACCCACATCTTCCAGTTCTCCATCTTCTACGAGGGCTATCTAGGCCGCGCCCTGCGCTCGCAGGCTCCCCAGTGGCTGATGGAGGGCATGGCCTCCTACATGGCGGAAGACGAGAGCAACGTCGATCGCATGGCCCTGCGCGACCTGGTGGTGAATGGCATCCTCCCCCCCATCGAAGGACTGTCCGGCCTGGGCTTCTATACCTACCGCTACGGACACGCCGTCTTCGACTTCATCGAGCACGAGCACGGCAAGGAAGGGGTGCGTACCTTCATCTACGAATTCCGCAAGGTGCTCCTCACCGGCAACATCGACAAGGCGATCAAGGATTCCCTGGGCTACGACGCCAGCGAGTTCAACCGGCGCTTCGCTCACTACCTGCAGAGCCGCTACCTTCCCGTGTTGCTCCAGAAGAAGGCGGCGGAGGACTACGGCACGGACATCGGCATCCAGAAACCCGGCGTGCACACCCTGTCCCCCGCAGTCTCTCCCTCCGGCGAGCTGCTGGCCGTGCTCTCCGTGCCCAAGGACGAGCTGGACCTCTTCATCCTCTCCGCCGAGGACGGGGAGAAGGTGCGCAACCTCACCAAAGGCTGGAGCAACAAATGGCGGGACATCGTTACCCGCATCTTCCAGGGGCGGCGTGACCTCTCCTGGTCCCCGGTGGGAGACGAGGTGGCGGCCTTCGTGCGCCGCGAGAACCGCTGGCCTCTGATCATCCACGACGCGCTGCGCGGACGCATCGTCCGCCAGAACGATCTCGTCGGCTACAGCCAGACGGCGAGCCCCGCCTTCTCCCCGGACGGCAAGCGCATCGCCTTCGAGGCCAACAAGGACGGGATCGTCGACCTCTTCGAGCTCGACCTGGAGTCCGGCAGCATCCGCAATCTCACCCAGGACGACTACTTCGACGCCAATCCGTGGTACGCGCCGGACGGGAAGACGCTCGTCTACAACCGGGAGGTGGGTCAGGCCTGGAAGATCTTCTCGGTGGATCTCTCCGACCCGTCGCTGAAGACGCAGTGGACCTTCGGAGGTTCGAGCGACATCCAGCCGTCCTACTCTCGCGACGGCAAACGGGTCTACTTCTCCTCGGACCGGGGGCCGGACGGGATCTTCAACATCCATTCCATCGAGCTCGCCTCCGGAGAGGTGACGCAGCACACGGACGTGGTGGGGGGATGTTTCGCCCCCGTGGAGATGGCCGAGCGGGATGGACAGCCCCAGCTGGTCTTCGTCGCCTACTCCGCCACGTTGTTCCGGACCTTCCGCATGCCGCTGCGCCGGGAGAGCACCACGCCGGGGTCGGCTCCAGGGTCCGCCCCGACCGGTCCGCCTCCCGGCTCGACGCCGGCCACCGCCACCGGCCCCACTCCGGTGGGCGAGGGAGGGTCGGCCGCCGAGCAGCCTCCCGGACCGCCGGCAGCCCCCCCCACCAACCCCGAGGGTGGGACGTTCGAGCCGCCCCTCCGCCTCACCGTGGACGAGGAGAAGAAGCGTCCCTACAAGACCAAGTGGGACATCGAATCCCCCGCCATCAGCGTGGGCGTGGCCAACGATGGAACCTTCCTCTCCAACGTGGGCATCCAGTTCTCGGACCTCCTGGGGGACAAGCGCATCCAGCTCTACGTGCAGACCGTCTCCAGCTACTCGAACATCCTGCTCAACTACGTGAACCTGCGGAAGCGCATGCACTGGGGTGCCTCCGTCTTCGACTACCGCGATTACTACGTGACCCAGACGTCTGCGGGCCTCAGCCAGGACCAGACCCAGCGCAGCACCGGCGTGACCACGTACATGCAGTACCCCTTCAGCCGCTACTACCGGGTGGAGGGAAGCGTGGGGTATCTGGATCGTGAGCAGGACACGGTGGTCCAGAACGGCCCCTTCTTCCAGTTCGTGCCGGTCAAGGATCGCTTCGGCATCGTGAGCGCGAGCTTCACCGGGGACACCACCCGGTTCATGGCGTTCGGCCCCACGTCGGGAGGACCGTTCCAGGGAAAGCGCTTCTCCCTGGGAGTCACTTACGGAAAGGACGCGGGAAGCGACTTCCCGGGCGACCTCCTGGAGTACAGCCTGGACGCTCGTTTCTACAAGCAGCTCACGCGCCGCTCCCTGATCGCCTGGCGGGTGGCCGGGGTGATCGGCGCGGGCGAGCGCGAGAGCTACTACCCCCTGGGCGGCATCAACCAGCTGCGCGGCTTCGAGTTCCGCGAGTACTTCGGTCCGCGCGTGGCCTGGAGCAACCTGGAGCTGCGGTTCCCCCTGGTGGAAGAGCTGCGCTTCCCCTTCGGCGCCTTCACCGCCATCCGTGGTTTCCTCTTCATGGACGCGGGGGCCGCCTGGTTCTCCGATGGCACGTTCTTCGATCCCCAAGGGGAGTTCACGCAGTTCCGCAGCCAGCCCAAGTTCAGGTTCTGGGACAACGAGAACAGCCGCCTGCAGGACGGCCGGGCGTCGTACGGGATCGGATTCCAGTTCTTCTTCGCCGGGCTGCAGCTCAACTGGTCCTGGGCGCGTCAGTTCCCCTACACCCGCTACCAGCAGTCGCTGGATCTGAGCGACCCCCTGCGGCCGGCCGTCAACTTCGAGCCGGTGGAGGTGGACCCGAGGGGGAGCCGGATGGACTTCTACATCGTGTACGATTTCTGAGTCAGCTCCGGCGTACCGCGAAGTACGCGCCCGCCAGGCCCACCAGCGTCCCGGCCAGAAGCAGCGCCAGGGCCGAGCGTCCGTCCAGCGGCGCTCCCGCCAGGAGCTGCACCAGGGGCAGGCCCGGGGATCCCGCCGACGCCAGCAGGGCGCGCCGTCCCGCTTCCAGCGCGAGCAGCGCCGCCCAGGCCGCGCAGAGGCCTTGCACCAGCCCCGCCACCAGGAAAGGCCCGCGCACGAGCGCCGGCGTGGCACCGACCAGGCGCATGATCTCGATCTCGTCCTGCCGGGCAAGCACGGCCAGGCGCAGGACAGCCGCCATCACGAAGATGACGGCGCCGAAGACCACGAGCGCGATGGCGGCGGCCGCCAGCTCGGCGGCCGCCAGACCCCCGGCCAGCCGGTCCAGCCACTCCCGGTCGTAGCGCACCTCCTCCACGCCCGGGCGCGAACCCAGGGCATCCGCCAGGCCTCGGGCATGCGACAAGGTGCCCGGGCCCGGCGTCAGGTACACCTCGAAGGAGGAGGGAAGGGGGTTCGCCTCGAGTTCTCCCGCCAGGGCGGCCAGGTCTCCGAACGCCTCGCGAAACCGGCTGAGCGCCTCCGCCTTCCCCACGAAGGCCACCCGGACCACTCCCGGCCGCGATCCCGCGTCCTCGCGGATCGCCTCCACCTCCTCCGGAGTGGCGTCGTCGCGGAGATAGACATCCACCCGCGCCTCTCCTCGCACCCGTTCCACCTGACGTTCCGCGTTTCGCAGGACCAGCAGCAGGGAAGCGGCCAGGAGGAGCACCGCGGCCAGGGTCGCCGCCGCCAGCAGGTTGGCGCCAGGGCTGTGCTTGAACTCGTCCCAGGCATCGGTGAGGAAGTACCGGACGCGCGCGCCGATCACACCGACACCTCTTCCGGCGGGACCACCCTGCCCGTGTCCAGCACCACGAAGCGTCGTTGCATGCGCCGCACCAGATCGCGGTCGTGCGTGGCCACCACCACGGCGGTTCCCCGGGCGTTGATCTCGCGGAACAGGCGCATGATCTCCACCGCCAGATCGGGGTCGAGGTTTCCCGTGGGCTCGTCCGCCAGCAAGAGCAGCGGCTCGTTCACGACGGCGCGGGCGATGGCCACGCGCTGCTGCTCGCCGCCGGAGAGCGCCGGGGGCAGCACGTGGATGCGGTGGTGGAGGCCCACGGCCTTGAGGGCGTTGTAGGCGCGCCGGCGCTGCTCGGCCGGGGGCAGCCCCGCCACGTTGAGCACATAGCCCACATTCTCCAGGGCCGTCTTCCGGCGGATGAGCTTGAAGTCCTGGAAGACGAACCCCAGGGAGCGCCGCAGCTCCGGCACGCGCGAAGCCCGCATGGCGGAGAGGTCGTGCCCCAGGACCTCGATGCGGCCGGCGGTGGGCAGCTCCTGGCGGAGCAGGAGCCGCAGCAAGGTGCTCTTGCCCGATCCCGAGGGGCCCATGACGAAGACGAACTCGCCCCGCGCCACCTCCAGGCTGACGTCCCTGAGGGCAGCGGTCCCGCCGGGGTACGTCTTGGAGACGTGGGAGACGCGGACGACGGGATCTCCCGCACTCACCCCAGGAGCTCCCGCAGGAGCGCGTCCAGCATCCGCGGGTTGGCGCGTCCCTTGGAAGCCTTCATGGCCTGCCCGACGAAGAAGCCGAACAGGGAGGCCTTGCCCTGGCGGTACTGCGCCAGCTGCGTGGGGTGCGCCTCCAGCACCTCGCGCGCGAGGCGACGCAGGGCATCCTCGGCGTTGATCTGCACGAGCCCGCGCTCGGCGGCCACGTCGGCGGGAGAGCGCCCATGGCGGTAGGCCTCCCCGAACACCTCCCGGGCCGCCGTGACGGACAACGTCCCGGCGTCGATCATCCGGATCACCTCCGCCCCATGGCGCGGGTCGAGGGGAATGGCCTCCTCCCCGCGCCCGGCTGCATTCTGCTCCCGGAGGAGGTCGTTCAGCGTCCAGTTGGCGGCCGCCTTGGAGTTCCCGGACAGGCGGGCCACCTCCTCGAACCAGGCGCAGAGGGGCGCCTCCAGGGTGAGCAAGTGCGCCTCCCTCACGGTCACGCCGGCCGGGCCGTGCTGGGCCAGGAGCCGTGCCTTGCGCGCGGCAGGAAGCTCCGGCAGGGAGGCGCGGATGCGGTCCAGCGTCTCTGCCGCCACCAACAGGGGCGGCAGGTCGGGTTCGGGGAAGTAGCGGTAGTCCTGCGCTTCCTCCTTCCCCCGCATGGCCCGGGTGATCCCGTCCCCCGGGTCCCAGAGACGCGTCTCCTGGACGATCTCTCCGCCAGAGGAGACGATCTCCACCTGGCGGGCGATCTCGTGCTCGAGGGCGCGCTGCACGTTGCGGAAGGAGTTCAGGTTCTTCAGCTCCGTGCGCGTCCCCAGCGTGGTGATTCCCCTCTCCCGCACCGAGATGTTGGCATCGCAGCGCAGCGACCCCTCTTCGAGGTTGCCGTCGCAGACCTCGGTGTAGCGGAGCAGGCTGCGCAACCTCTCCAGGTAGAGGTAGGCCTCCTCCGGCGTGCGCAGCTCCGGCTGCGACACGATCTCGATGAGCGGGACCCCGGCACGGTTGAGGTCGACGTAGGACGCCACGTGGGAGTCCGGGAACCCCTCGTGCAGCGACTTCCCCGCGTCCTCCTCGAGGTGGAGGCGGATCAGCCCCACCGTGCGCGTGTCCTCCCCCATCTCGAAGACGACGGCGCCTCCCTCGGCGAGCGGCTCCTCGTACTGGGAGATCTGATAGCCCTTGGGGAGATCGGGATAGAAGTAGTTCTTCCGGGAAAAGACGCTGCGGGGACGCACCCGGCACCCCAGGGCGAGGGCGGCGCGCAGCGCCAGCTCCACTGCCCCCGCGTTGGCCACCGGCAGCGCACCGGGATGGCCGAGACACACCGTGCACGTCTGCGTGTTGGGGGGCGCCCCGTAGGCGGTGGAGCAGCCGCAGAACAGCTTGGAGCGCGTGCGCAGCTGCGCATGCACCTCCAGGCCGATGACCGCCTCGTAGGTCACACGCGGGAGCTTAGCAGGGTCGAGTCACCATGAACGGTTGTAAAGCACGTCGTAGGCGAGGATCTCCCCGTCCTTGTTGAAGAAAACGTCGGCGGGCTCCTCGGGAAACTTGTAGGAGAAGGCGGTCTCCGCACCGCGGACGGGGCGCGGGTTGGCGCGGATGATCTGCCCCTTGAACGTCTTGATGGAAATGCGCCCCAGGGTATCGAAGTACACGCCCGGCATCTCGACCATGTCCTTGCCCAGGAGCACGCGTTGGCGGATCTTCCCTTCCACCAGCCAGCTTCCGTCCTCGGTTTTCCGCTTCGTGTACGAGACCGAGTACTGCGGCATTCCGACGCCACGCAGCCATTGGTCGAAGAACCAGCCGAGCGGCTTTTGAATCGCCTGCTCGGCCGCGACCTGAAGGTCGGTCGTCGTGACCTCTTTGCCCTTCAGGGACTGAGCCATGGCGGCCATGCCCTTGAAGAAGAGCTTGTCATCGCCCAACGTCACGCGCAGGATGTGAAAGGCATACGGACCCTTGTTGTAGATGGCCGCTTGCGGCGGGTATGGCGTGCGCGGGGCCGTCTCGCCCCCGAAGAGCGTGTATCCAGCCTGCACGGGCTGAAGGAGGTCGGTTTCCAGGATCGTCCGCCGCCACTGCTCGATCTTCTCGTGGTATTTCTTCGGCCCGTACACGTTCTCGACGAAGATGGCCGAGGAAAACTCGGCCAGGGACTCGACGAACCAGTAGTTCCGATCATTGGCATTGGTGACAAGGGAACCCCACCACTGGTGCGCGGTCTCGTGCGCCACGACATCCTTGATGAACTTGGTGGTGTCGGAGTCGGCGGTAGCCGTCCCTAGCATTCCCTCGCCGCGGAAGACGAGCGAGCCTAGATAAACGATGGAGGCCGGCGACTGCCCGTACAGGGGGAGGGTCGCCGGGTCGTTCACGAGATCGAGCTTCCCGAAGGGATAGTCGATGCCAAACACCTCGCGGTACAGGTTGAGCGCGTTGGCCGCCTGGTCGGCAATGGCCTGGAGCTGCTTGGGCCGGATGTCCCATTGCGACGTGCTGTCCCGGTCGAGGTAGACGCGCACCGGGATCTCGGTCCCGTCCTTCTTGGTAGCCTTGAATGAGGGCTCCGCGGTGATGTAGTCGCCGAAGATCACGGTGGGGAAGCTCACCGGCGAGTGCGCCACCCAGTGGGTCTCCGTCACCGAACCGTCCCGCTTCTCTCCCTCCTTCGTCCCCACCGAGACCACGGTGTACCGGGAGGGGGCGCGAACACGGAGGTCGAAGGAGTCGATCATGTCATTGAGCCGGACGAAGGGGAGCCAGCCCGAACGATCGACGTACGAGTAGCTCGGGGTCAGCTTGATGATGCTGTCGAGACTCGTGAAGCGGACACGGAGAGTGAGCTTCGATCCGACCTTGGGCGCGTCCGGCAGCACGACGCGACCGGAAACCGGTCCGGTTCGGACCCAGCTCAGATCGTTCCCCTCCCCGTCGCGGATGGAGTGCAGGGTCATACGAGGGTTCTTCTGCGAGGAATCGTTTCCCCGCTGCAAGAGCCGGTTGACATAGAAGGGATAATCACGCTGCGCGTGCTTCACCGTGAGCGTGAACGTCACGTCCGCGAACAGACGCTCCGCATCCTCGAGAGCCACGTCGACCCGCCCTGACAGCCCGTCCACCTCGTAGAGCCTGGCGTCGGGATCCTCCCGCCTCTCGAGGTCCGCGGGAGACTTCCCCTGCCCGAGAACCTGCTCGCTGTAATAGCCGAACAGCGGTCCGTAACCCCAGGCCCCGAACCGCACATCCCATGGCTCCCACATGTCGTAGTCGAGCTGGACGTAATGCTCCTTGCCCCCTGAGCGCTTGATGGCTACGTTCCAATGGCGGTATTCGGGCGGATCGGGGACTTGGTAGTAGGCGAACGCATTCTCCCGTAGCGTCTTCCGCGCTTCCTGCAGCGAGTCCGTGTAGGTCTTCCGGAGGCTCCCGTTGCTGAGTTGGGATGCGAAGGACTCACCAAGGCCGATCTCCGTTCTCCCCGTGAAGGCCTTCTCCAGGAGTTCGTTGCAGGTCGTTTCATCGCAGCGAATCTGCACGAACTCGGGCTTGAATACGAAGTCCTCGGGATGCCGGTCGTAGAGCACCTTGCGCTTCGCTCCGTAGTAGCCGAGATCGCGCGGCAGGCGATACTCGTAAGCCAGGTCGGACGAGGCAAAGATGAGGGCGTCCGGCTTGCCCTGGTCGAGGGAGACGATGAGCTCACCATTGGTCGCGGTGATCTTCATCCCTTCCCGGTCGAACGAGAACGAAGCAAACCTCTCGAAGCGATCCTTCCCGAGCTCGCCGCGCTCGAGTCGATCGAACGTTCCCTCTGCCGTCTCGTCCGTGACCGACCACTTCCCGGAGGCATCCCGCTTCAGCGTGACCTTGGACCGCTCACTGACCAGGCGATTGGCGGTCGCCGTGTCCTTGAAGAACGTGGTCGTCCACGTCGAGTCGTCGACCTTCTTGAAGTTGTCCGAGAACGTTCCCCGCACATAGGATGTCCCGTCCTCGTTCTTCGCCCCGAGCAGCTCGTCGGCACGTTCCTTGAGCACGGCGGAAAGAGCGCGAGCGATGTCCTCCGGGACTTCCTCCCCAGCGGATGTGACCGGAGGCAGCGTGGCCCATGCCAGGAGAAGGAACGGCAGGAGAGAGACGAGTCGACCGCGTGCCATCGTGAAACATCCCCGAACTCTCATGACACCCCCGGCTTGGATGAGCCTTCATCCTAGCGCAGCACCCCGCGCCAGATACCGTACGGAACGGGTCCAAAACGGTTCTACGCGGGAGGGCGGGAATCGTCACCCTTCGGGATAGAAGCGGGCCTGAAGACGGACCATGTCGCGCAGGAGACCCGCGGGCCGGAACCGCTCTCCCTGGCTGTCCGCCAAGCGCGTGAGCCGGTCCACCACCACCGGCACCCCCACCGCATCGGCGTGGCGGAGCAGTCCCCCCCGGAACGGCGGGAAGCCCGTGCCCAGGACCATGGCCACGTCCACCTCGCGGGGCTCCCGGACGACGCCGTCCTCGAGGCACACCGCGGCCTCGTTGATCATGGAGAGGACCATGCGCTCTTGCAGGGTCTCGGGCGGAAGCTGCCTCGGTCCTGGGGCGCCGGCCAGACGGATCGCGTCCGGATCGGCTCCCGTCGCCTCCCCGTCCCGGTAGCGGTAGAAGCCGCGTCCGTTCTTGGCGCCCAGACGGCCGTCCGCGACCATCGCCTCCAGGACGGATTCGCCCCCTCCCATGCGGCGGCCGAACGCGCCCTGCAGCACCCCCGCCACGTGACGGGCGGTGTCCAGCCCCACCTGGTCGAGAAGGGCGAGCGGGCCCACCGGCATGCCGAAGGCGGTCATGGCGGAATCCACCGCATCGATGGACAGACCCTCGGCGAGCAGGCGCAGCGCCTCGTTCATGTAGGGCATGAGCACGCGGTTGACCAGGAATCCCGGGCTGTCGCGCACCACCACCGGCGTCTTCCCGAGCTCGATGGCCAGCGCGTGCGCCGTGGCCACGGTCTCCGGCGAGGTGCGGGCGCCGGCGATCACCTCCACCAGCGGCATGCGGTGGACGGGATTGAAGAAGTGTAGGCCGACCACGCGCTCGGGGCGCATGGCCCGGGCGGCGATGTCGCCGATGGGGAGCGACGAGGTATTGGACGCGAAGACCGTGCGGTCCGGCGTGTGCTCCTCGATGACGGAGAGCACCTTCTGCTTCACCGCCAGGTCCTCGACCACGGCCTCGATGACGAGATCCACGTGTGCGAATCCGGTGTCATCCATGGTGGTGGAGATGAACTCCCGGCGCTGCTGGTGCTCGCGCGGGCTCAGGCGCTTGCGGGAGACCTGCTTCCGCCACAGGCCTTCCGCATGCCGCAGCGCGGCCAGCAAGGCCTCCTGCCGCACGTCCTTGAGGCGAACCGGGATCCCCCGCTCGGCAAGCAGCTGGGCGATCCCGCCCCCCATGATGCCCGCTCCCAGGACGGCGGCCCGTCTGACCTTGCGGGGCGCAGCCTGCACACCGGCGTCCTTTTTCAGCGCGCCCTGGGACTTGAAGAGCCAGATGAGGTTCTTCGAGGTCGAGGTCGCGATCAGCTCCCCCACCAGGCCGGCCTCGATGTCGAAGCCGCGGGCCTCCGAGCCCTCGAAGGCCGCCCCGATGGAGCGGATGGCGAGGTACGGCGCGGGATAGTCGGCGCGACTCACCCGCTTCGCGGTCGCGCTCTCCGCCTTGCGGAGGATGGCGCGGCGGAGGGGCGGGATCGCCACCATGGCTCGCTCCAGGAGCGGCCGGGGCCGGCGGAGACCGCGAGGGACCCGCCCGCGCGCCGCGGCCGCCTGCGCCAGGAGCGCGAGCGCCTCCCGCTCCAGGTAGGCAGGTGGAGCGATCCGGTCCACGAGCCCGAGGCGCAGCGCGCGCTTGGCGTCCAGGCGCTTGCCGGTCAGGATCAGATCGAGTGCCGCAGGCAGGCCGATGAGCCGCGGCAGGCGCTGCGTCCCGCCGAAGCCGGGCAGGATCCCCAGCTGCACCTCGGGGAGCCCGAGGGAAACGGCGGGATCGTCCGCCGCGATCCTGAGCGTGCACGCCAGCGCCAGCTCGAGCCCGCCTCCCAGGCAGGGGCCGCCGATGGCGGCCACGGAGGGGATGGGCAGGGCCTCCAGGGCCGCGAACACCTTTTGCCCGCGCCGCGCGCCCTCGGAGGCGGCGAAGGGATCGGTGAGGGAGGTGATCTCCTCCACGTCCATGCCGGCCAGGAACATGCCCGGCTTGGCGCTGGTGAGCAGGATACCGGTGACGTCCTCGCGGCCGCGGGTCTCGGTGAAGACGCGCTCCAGCGCCTCCAGCGTGCGGGCATCGAGCAGGTTGACCTTGTCCCCGGGGCGATCGAACACGATCCGGAGGACGCCCCCCTCCGTCTCGCGCCGGAAGCCGGACAGGACCACGGTCTCTCCCCCCACGCGGCTCACGTCAGGCGCGCTCCACGACGACAGTGGCGCCTTGCCCCCCGCCCACGCACATCGTGGCCAGGCCGAGGCTGCCGGAACGGCGGGCCAGCTCGTGCAGCAGGGTGAGCACCAGGCGGGCTCCGCTCGCCCCCACCGGGTGACCGAGGGCGATGGCGCCGCCGTTGACGTTGAGCCGCTCGGGGTCGGGCGCACCCACGCGCGGCATTCCCACGTGATCCTCGAAGAAGCGGCGGGACTCGAAGGCCTTCAGGCAGGCCAGGACCTGGGCGGCGAATGCCTCGTTGAGCTCGACCAGGTCCATGCGCTCGAGGGTCAGCCCGCCCGCCCTCTTGAGCGCGGGCGGGGTGGAGAGCACGGGCCCCAGACCCATGCGCGCGGGGTCGCAGCCGGCAAAGGCCCAGGAGCGGATCTTGCCGAGAACGGGAAGGTGCGCGTCGCGCGCACGCTCCGCGGAGGCGAGAAGCAGGGCCACCGCGCCGTCCGTGATCTGGGAGGCGTTGCCGGCGGTCACCGTGCCGAACCGGCGATCGAAGAAGGGCCTGAGCTTGGCCAGCGCCTCCGCGCTCTGGTTCTCGCGTACCCCGTTGTCCCGTTCCACGATCCTGGTGAACCTCGGAGGCACCGGGACCGCGATGGTCTCGGCGGAGAACCGCCCCTCGGCCCAGGCCGCGGCCGCACGCTGATGGCTGCGAAGGGCGAAGGCGTCCTGCTCCTCCCGGCCGATCGCCCAGTCGCGCGCCAGGACTTCCGCGGTCTCTCCCATGTTGAGGCCAGAGATGGGATCGGTCAGACCGAGCTGGAGACCGATCACCGGCTTGAAGTGCCGCGGGCGCAGGCGCAGGAAGGCAGCCATGCGCGCGGGGATGCTGCGGGCGCGGCCGACGTCGGTCCAGACGTCCTGCGCCTCCTTCCCGAAAAGGAACGGGATGCGCGACATGGACTCCACCGCCCCCACCGCGACCAGGTCGGCGTGCCCCGCCTGGATGCGGTAGGCCGCCTCCACCAGAGCCTCCATGCCCGAGGCGCAGTTGCGGCTGACCGTGAACGCCGGCACGCGCTTCCCCACCTTGGCGGACAGCGCGATCACCCGGGCCACGTTGGCGGCCTCGGGCGGATTGGCCACGTTCCCCACCACCACCTCGTCCAGGTCGTCGGGATCGACCCCGGACCGCTCGATCGCCTCCCGGAGGGACACCCGGCCCAGCTCCACGGCGGACACGTCCGCGAACTCGGTCGCCGCCTTGACGAAGGGCGTCCGCACGCCGGCCACCACCACCACGTCGCGTGGGTTCACTGGCCGTCCTTCTCTCGGGCGATCCCATAGGCTTCGAGCTTCTTGTAGAGGTTGGAGCGGGGCGTGTCGATGGCTTTGGCCGTGGCCGCGATGTTCCACTCGTTCTCGCGGAGCTTCTCCACGAGGTAGGCGCGCTCGGCGGCATCCTTGAACGCCTGCAGCGTGCTCCCGGCGTGGCGCACCACCAGCGCCCCCGCCGCGTCGTGCCGGGAACCGCTCTCCAGGTCTCCTCCCAGCCCCGGCGGCAGGTCCGACGCCCGCACCGTCTCCCCTGGAGTCATGATGATCAGCCTCTCCACGGCGTTGCGCAGCTCACGCACGTTGCCCGGCCAGGGTAGCGCGCGCAGGGCCGTCAGCGCGTCCGGGGTGAACGCCTTGGGACGGTAGTTGTTCTCACGGCTGAACGCGGCGGCGAAGTGGGCCACCAGGGCCTCGATGTCCTCCCGCCGCTCCCGCAGGGGCGGGATGTGGATGGGAACGACGTTGAGGCGGAAGTAGAGGTCCTCCCGAAACCGGCCGGCGCGGATCTCCTCCTGCAGGTTCTTATTGGTGGCGGCGATCACCCGCACGTCCACGGTGAACGCCTTCGCCGCCCCCACCGGCTCCACTTCCCCATCCTGGAGCACGCGCAGGACCTTGGCCTGGGTCTTCAGGCTCATGTCGCCGATCTCGTCCAGGAAGATCGTGCCCCCGTCCGCCTGCACGAACTTTCCCACCTGCTCGCGGACGGCCCCGGTGAACGCCCCCTTCTCATGCCCGAACAGCTCCGACTCGATCAGCTCCTCGGGGATGGCGGCGCAGTTCACCTTGATGAACGTCTTTCCGCTGCGCGTGCTGTTGCCGTGGATGGCGCGAGCCACGAGCTCTTTTCCGGTGCCGGACTCCCCCGTGATGAGCACGGAAGCCCGGGTGGGGGCCGCCCGGGCGATCGCCTCCTGGGCCTGCCGCAGCACGGGAGACTCTCCGATGATCCGGAAGCGCTCCTCGAAGGAGATGCGGAGGTCTCGGTTCTCCGCCAGCAGGCGCCGCTTCTCCACGGCATTGCGCAGCACCAGGAGGACCCGGTCCCGCTCCAGCGGCTTCTCCATGAAGTCGAAGGCGCCCAGCCGGGTCGCCTCCACCGCCGTCTGGATGGTGCCGTGGCCGGAGATCATCACCACGGGCAGCTCCGGCTCCTTGCGCCGCAGCTCCGCCAGGACCTCCAGGCCGTCCATCCGGGGCATCTTGATGTCGAGGAGCGCCGCGTCCGGATGCAGCGATTCCACTTTCTGCACGGCGTCGGGACCGGAGGCCGCTTCCGCCAGCTCGAACCCCTCGTACTCCAGAATCATGCGCAGCGACGCGCGGATGTCCGCCTCGTCGTCGGCGACCAGGATCAGCGGCTTGCGACGGAGCGCCATGGTTCGAACGGCCGCCGGTCGGCGGCGGAGGCGGGAGTGTACCAGAAGGGGTCGGGCCTTCCGTGGAGGAGGCCCGACCCCTCCCCGGTCACCGCTTGGGCACGGTCAGGTAGACGGAGCGGGCGTTCCCTTCGCCGTCCTGCAGCATGAGACGCACCGGGTCCCCGGGCTTGAGCTTGGAGAAGGCCTCCCTGAAGTCCCCCACGTCGTGGATGGCGGTGCGGTTCACCTGCGTGATGACCGTCCCGTGCTCCACGCCCTCGTCCGACGCCTCGGCCTGGACGTCCACCTCCTCCACCAGAACGCCCTGCACGTTCAGCGCGCGCCGCATGCTGGGAGTCATGTCCCGCACCTTGATCCCGAGCGCCTCGGCGTTGGCCGGCCGTCCGGACGGTCCGCCGGGCGATCCCTCCGGCTCGTCCTTCGGGTTCAGGCGGCTCTGGATCTTCTCCTGATCGCGCGCGCCCAGGGTCACCTCGATGTTCCGGGGCTTGCCGTCGCGCCACACCTCGAGCTGGACCTTGTCCCCGGGACGGTGGTGGGCGATCTTGCCGATGAGGTCGAGGTTCGTCTTGACCTCCTCCCCGTCCACCTTGCGGATGATGTCGTCGGCCTCCAGGCCGGCCTTGTCCGCGGCCTCGCCGGGGGTGACCTCCTGCACGATGACCCCATTGGTGTCGGGCAGCCGGTAGAACTCGCGGGCGGACTCGTTCAGCCCGGCCGTGTTCATGGCGATGCCGAGGAACCCGCGCTTCACCTCGCCCGTCTCGAGGATCTGCTCCATCGAGGACCGGGCGTCCGTGATGGGAAGGGCGAAGCCGATCCCCTCCGCCATCCCGCCGCCGAGCGCGCCACGGAGGATGGCGGTGTTCATCCCCACCACGCGGCCTCGCGCATCGAGCAGGGGCCCTCCGGAGTTGCCGCGATTGATGGCGGCGTCCGTCTGGATGAACGTGGCCACGCCGCCGTCGGTCCCGCCGATGGGGACGCGCCGCTCCTTGGCCGAGACCACCCCCACCGTGACGGTGTTTTCCAGATTGAGGGGGTTGCCGATGGCCACCACCCACTCCCCCACGCGCAGCTTGTCGGAGTCGCCCAGGGGCAGGGTGGGAAGCTGCTTCCCCTGCGCGTCGATCTTGATCAGCGCCATGTCGATCGAAGGATCGGTGCCCACCACCTTGGCGTCGTAGCGGACTCCGGATTTCATCTCCACCTTCAGCTTGGTGGCACCCTCCACCACGTGGTTGTTGGTGAGGATGTAGCCGTCGCCGGAGATGATGAACCCGGAGCCGAAGCTCTGCTCGGACTCCCGCCGCTGCTGCGGGCGGTCGTCGTCGTTGGGATGTCCGAAGAACCAGTAAAAGAACTGGTCGTCCGGCGCGCCCCGCTCCTGATCGTTCTTGGCCACGGACGTGTTGGTCACGCTGACCACGGCGGGAATGGCGGCCTCTGCGATGTCCGCGAAGTCGGAGGGGGCGGCCCCAGGACCGACGAGCGGGTTCTGCGCGAGGACGATGCCCGAGCGGGCGGCGAACATCCCCTGAGGGGCGTTGAGCCGGCCGCCCAGGACCATGCCGAACACGATGCTGATGGCAATGACCGCCAGCAGCGCCGCAAAACTGTATTTCTTCTCCATGAGGTCCTCGGAAAACGCGATGCGATGGTCACCCTCTCGAGGCGTCGGCCAGTCGACGGGTCCCGTTCACGGGCAGCAGCTCCGCGAGCACCTCGCGCAGCATGCCGACGTCCACCGGCTTGTCGAGCACTCGATCGACACCCAGCTCCTTGGCCTGCCTGCGCACCTCGTCATTGAGGAAGGCCGACAGGAGGATGCATTTCACGCCACTCCCGGTCCGCCGAAGGCCGTCCAGCAGCTCGAGACCGGTCATCCCCGGCATACGGTAGTCGAGCAGCATCAGGTCCACCCCGTCCAGCCCCTTTTCCGTGGCCAGCACCTGGGAAGGGTCCGAAGCGATGCGCACGCGGTATCCGGAGCGCTCGAGGCAGCGCCGGGTGCAGGAGAGGACCGAGGGATCGTCGTCCACCAGCAGGATGGTGTAGGTGCTGTTCGACCGTGGGGACATGTCGGGGCGGGTTTTCGCAAGGCCCGTGCCCGGAGAAAGGCTGCGGAATCCGCCCCGCGCGGCATCGAATGGCGGCCGATGGACGCCAAAATGGCCGGAAGGCCGCCAAAAGATCAGGGTTCGGCACCCTCCTCCGGGAGGAGGCCGCGGCTCACGTACTCCTTGAGCTTGCGCTGCAGCGTCCGGAGTCCGATCCCCAGCTGCTCGGCCGCCTGGGTGCGGTTGCCTCCGGTCCGCTCCAGGGTGCGGAGAATGGCCTGTCGCTCGATTTCCTCCATCGTGCGGCCCTCGGGGGCCGGCCTGCCTCCGGAGAGGGGCCGCGCCGGGGGGGGAGCCGCAGCCGGTGCGGCTGCCGCGTTCCGGTACTCCTCGGGGAGATCCTCGACCGCGATGTCGTCGTGCGGG
Organism: Candidatus Polarisedimenticolaceae bacterium; assembly: GCA_036274395.1. Taxonomy (GTDB): domain Bacteria; phylum Acidobacteriota; class Polarisedimenticolia; order Polarisedimenticolales; family DASUFT01; genus DASUFT01. Next base: position 30,521 of record DASUFT010000069.1, read on the forward strand.
GTCAGCACCACCAGGCTCTCGATCAGGTTCCTCAGCTCTCGGACGTTGCCCTCCCAACGCGCATCCACGAGCGCGCGCATGGCCTCGGCGGTGAGACGCATCCGCTCGCGCTGGTTCTCGCGGGTGAACTGCGCCAGGAAGTGGTTCGCGAGGCGGGGGATGTCGTCCCGCCGCTCCCGCAGGGGCGGGATGCGCAGGGTGACGACCTTCAGGCGGTAATACAGGTCGGAGCGGAACCGTCCGCGCTCCACGGCGCCTTCCAGGTCTGCATTGGTGGCCGCAACCAGCCGGATGTCGATGCGGATCGTGTCCGAACCTCCCACCCGCATGAGCTCCCGCTGCTCCAGCACGCGCAGCAGCTTGACCTGCATCTCCAGGGGCAGCTCGCCGATCTCGTCCAGGAACAGCGTCCCCTTGTCGGCCAGCTCGAACTTGCCAATCTTGCGCGCGGTGGCCCCGGTGAACGCCCCCTTCTCGTGCCCGAACAGCTCCGACTCCAGGATCTCGGCGGGGATGGCGGCGCAGTTGATGGGCAGGAAACGGGCCGCGCGCCTGGGGGAATGCTCGTGGAGGGCGTTGGCGACGAGCTCCTTCCCCGTCCCCGACTCGCCCACGATGAGGACGTTGGAGCGGGTGGGGGCCACCAGCTCCATCTGGCGGAACAGCGCCTGCATGGACCTGGAACCGCCGATCAATTCCCCGAACTTCTCGCCCAGCCGGCTCTCCAGCTCCACCACGCGGCGCGAGAGCAGCCTCTTCTCCACGATCGCGGAGGCGCGCTTGCGCAGCTCGAAGAGCTCCACCGGCTTGGTGAGGTAGTCGTCGGCGCCGCGCTTCATCGCATCCACCGCCGACTCCACCGAGGCGTGGCCGGTGATCATGAGCACCCCCACCTCGGGGACGATCTCGCGCGCGGCGGCCAGGACACCGAACCCGTCCATGCCGGGAAGAACGAGATCCGTGATCACCAGGGAGACGTCGGGATCGGACCTCAGGTGATCGAGCGCCGGCTCGGCCAGCGCGAAGGCGGTCACGTGGTAGCCCATGCGCGTGAGGGCACGCACCACGGCGTCGCGGTTCACCTGGTCGTCCTCGACGACGACGACGCGCGGTGCCTCCCCCTCGCTCATGAAGCCTCCTCGGTCAGCGCCGCGAACTCCTGGGATCCGATCACCCGCACCCCCAGCGCCCGCGCTCTGTCCAGCTTCGAGCCGGCCGCCTCCCCCGCCACGACCAGATCGGTGTTGCGGCTGACCGTCCCCACCACCTTCGCGCCGAGCGCCTCCAGGCGGGCCTTGGCCTCCTCACGCGTCCAGCCTTCGAGGGTGCCGGTCAGCACGACGGTCTTCCCCGCCCAGGGACCGGAGGGCGTGGAGCGCACGGCGGTGCGCTCCCCGGGCAGGGCCTCCGTGCGCACACCGGCCGCTCCCAGCCGCGCGAGGAGATCCCGGTTGTCCGGCTGGTCGAAGAAGACCCGCACGGAGCGGGCGGTCTTGGGACCGATCTCGGGCACGGAGGTGAGGAGATCCTCCCCCGCGTCGGCGACCACACGGGCCGCCCCGAGCTCTCCCGCGAGCACCCGGGCGGCGCGTTCCCCGACATGCCGGATGCCCAGCGCATAGAGCAGCCGGTGCAGCGGTCGAGCGCGGGAGGCGTCGATCTGAGCGAGCACGTTCGACGCAGACTTGTGGCCCATGCGGTCCAGTGCCGCGAGCGTCTCCAGGTCCAGGCGATAGAGGTCGGCCACGTCCCGGACCTGACCCCGGGCCAGGAGCTGGTCGACCAGCGCTTCTCCCAGCCCCTGGATGTCCATCCCCGCGCGTGACGCGTAGTGGAGGAGCGCTTCGCGCCGCTTGGCAGGGCAGACCGCCCCCGTGCACCGGCCCACGACCTCGTCCGGCTCGCGCACGACCTGTGCGCCGCAGGCGGGACAGTGGTCGGGCATGACGAACGGGACCGCCTCCGGAGGCCGATCCTCGAGCAGCACGCGCACCACCTGGGGGATGACCTCTCCCGCCTTCTCGATCACCACCCGGTCCCCGACCCGGACATCCTTGCGCCGGATCTCGTCCTCGTTGTGGAGCGTGGCCCGCGCAACCGTCGTTCCTCCCACGACCACCGGCTCCAGCTCGGCCACCGGGGTGAGCGCGCCCGTGCGCCCCACGTGCACGAGGATCGCGTGCACCCGCGTCCTCGCCTGCTCGGGCGGATACTTGAACGCGACCGCCCACCGCGGGAACTTCGAGGTGGAGCCCGCCGTGGCCCGCAGGTGGAGCTCGTCCACCTTGACGACCGCGCCGTCGATCACGTAGGGGAGCGCGTCCCGCCGGCGCTCGAGCTCCGCGAGCGTGGCCAGCACCTCGTCGAGATCGGCGCAGGCCCGGTTCAGCGGATTGACGGGCAGGCCGAGCTCGGCGAGGAGCGCGAGTCCCTCCCCATGCGTGGCCGGCATGGAAGCGTCCTCCAGCGCCGCCAGCTCGTAGGCGAAGCACTGGAGATTGCGGGAGGCCGTGATGCTGGCATCCAGCAACCGTACCGAACCCGCTGCCGCATTCCGAGGGTTGGCAAACGCGGGAAGGCCTTCCTCGGTGCGCAACCGGTTCAGCTCTGCGAACGCCGGCTTCGGCATGTAGACCTCCCCCCGGAGGTCGAGCCGGGCGAGCGGCCGGCGCAGCTGCCCGGGGATCGAGGAGATCGTGCGCACGTTGGGCGTCACGTCCTCCCCCACCACGCCGTTGCCCCGGGTGAACGCTCCCTCCAGGCGGCCTTCGCGGTAGAGGAGAGCCATGGACAGCCCGTCGATCTTCGGCTCCACCACGTAGCGCGGGACGGGGCCGCGCAGCGCGCGCAGGAGCCGCTGCTCCCAGTGGCGCAGCTCCCCCTCGTCGTAGGCGTTGTCGAGCGAGAGCAGGGGGATGGCGTGGCGGACCGCCACGAACTCCGGCCCGGGCTCTCCCCCCACGGTTTCCGTGGGGGAACCGTCGCTGCGCAGCTCGGGAAACCGGGCCTCCAGAGCCGCGAGCTCCCGCTCCAGCGCGTCGTACTCGGCGTCGCTGATCGCCGGCGCGTTCTCGAGGTAGTAGTGCCGGCGGTGCTCCGCGATCTGCCGGCGCAGCTCGAGCGCGCGCCGGCGCGCCTCCTCGATCACGACGCCACCTGGGGGGACGCGGGCAAGGGGACCCGTCCCGTCTTGCGGGCCAGCCGGATCCGGAAGATGGTCCCGCTCCCCAGGGCGCTCTCCACCTCGAGGCGTCCCTGGTGGCGCTCCACGATCTGCTGCGCGATGGGCAGCCCCAGCCCCGTGCCGCCTCCCTTCGTCGTGAAGAACGGCTCGAAGATGCGGGGGAGGGCATCCGGCGCAATTCCCGGCCCGTCGTCCTCGACCTCGAGGACGACCTCCCCTCCCGCGCCGACCCGGGAGCGGAGGACGACACGCCCGCCGCTCCGCAGGACCTGGCGCGCGTTCAGCAGCAGGTTGATCACCGCCTGGCGGAACTGCTTGTCGTCGATCTCCCAGGGTGGGAGGTTGGCATCCAGGTCGAGGGCGAGCTCGAGACCATGCTTGGCGAACTCTGCCTGGAAGAGCCGCGCGACCTCCTGCAGCTCCGCGTTGAGGTCCCTCTTCTCGAGCTGCACGGGGTTCCCCCGGGCGAAGTCCAAGAACGAGGTGACGAGGTCCCCAAGGCGCTTCACCTCTTTCTTGGTGTCGTGGAGCATGTCCCTCCAGTCCGTTCCCGCCTGGGGAATTCCGGACAGCTCCTCTTCCAGCATCTGCAGGTTCATGTTCATGGCATTCAGCGGATTGCGGATCTCATGCGCGAGCCCCCGCGCGAGGAATCCCATGGTGGCGCGCCGGTCGGCCTGGATCTTGGCCTCCTCCAGCTTCCGGATCCGGCGGATGAGGTGAAGGACGTAAAGGAAGCCCACCCCCAGCACCGCCAGCGCGAAGAACGCTGCCAGGAGCACCTGCACCCGCAGCGACTTCCGCAGTCCCACGATCTCGCGCTGGAACTGCTCTCCGGAGACCCCCAGGCGCACATCCCCCTCGGGACCGGCCGCCCCCAGCAGGGGAGCGCGCGCCACCTGCACCGCATCCAGTCCCTCCACCCCGTCTCCGCTGGGGACGGAGCCGAAGCTCGAGCCCGTCTTCTCCCCCTCCCGGGTCAAGAAGAGCAGGGGATCCCCGGCGCGGTCCCTCACCTCCACGTACTGCACGAAGGAACGGGCCCACAGGCGCTCGTCGACGACCTGGACGAGCTCGTCCCGGTGGGCGCGCAGGCGGTCGAAGTCGATCCCGTGCCTCCCCCAGGCCAGGGCGGACACGGCGTCCGCGATCCTCTCCGCTTCGTCCTGCCCCAGATCGAGCCGCCGGACCATGGCCCGGGTGTCCAGCTCACGGGAGGCCAGGTGCTCTGCGGTGGCCGTCAAGGCCACGAAAAGCAGGGCAAATACCAGGAATGCCCGGAGGATTTCACCTCCGAGCGACCCGGCGGGCACCTCGCGCGGCCCAGCGCTGGGTATGGTCATCGTGGACGGGGTTCCCGCAGACGCGTATTCTAGCGTGCACCTCCCCTTCCTGCTCCGTGCTGCACCGTCACCGCAATTGGAACCCGCAGGGCGATTGACGGGATGCCTGGGGCGGCGTAGAGAGGGGTCATCACTGGGGGTGGACGATGGGCGCGCAGCCTCAGGCCGCGGATCTCAAGGGCAGCGTTAGGCTGGGGAACTATCTCCGGCGTCTGCGCACCGGCTACGGCTACTCGCTCCGGCGGGTGGAGGAGCGGGCTCGGGCCGAGGGCGGCGAGATCGACAATTCGCAGCTCAGCCGGTACGAGAAGGGGATCTGCTACCCCTCCTTCGACAAGCTGCGGGTCCTGGCGAGCGTGTTCAACGTGTCCGTGCAGGCCTTTTCGGACGTGGTGGACCTCGAGGGCTACGAGGAGCTGAAGCCGACCTCCGAGGACCCGGCGACCTTGCTCGAGGAGGGACACGAGGCCGTCCGGGCGGGAGACTTGGGGCGTGCGTTCGCGTGCTACGAGCGAACCCTGGAAGTCCTTGGCCAGGCCGAGGATCGGGGTGAGGCCGGCGACCGCGAGGAGATGGTGGCCAGGGCTCGGCTGAGCCTGGCGGTCGCGCTGGGACGCATGGGAAAGCTCGCCCTGGCGGAGCAGGAGCTGCGGGCCGCCCTGCGACAGATGCAACACGCCGGAGGCCCACTCCGGTCGCAGGCCCTGCTGAACCTCGCCAATCTCCACGCGGATCAGGGAGACCTCCTGCTGGCTGAGATGGAGGCAGAACGGGCCCATGCCTTCGCCCGCTCGGAGGGACTGACCCTCTTGGCCGCCCGGGCGCTCCACACGCTGGCCCGGGTCCTGGCGGACCGCGCCGAGCACGGGACCGCCATCGAGCGGTACCACGAAGCGTCCCAGCTCTACGCGGACTGCGGCGAGAGCTTCGAGGCGATCAAGGTCAGGATCAACATCGGCGGCTGCTTCGCGTCGATGGGCAAGCCCCGCGAGGGGATCCGTTTGCTGCGCGCGGCGCTCGGGGAGGCCCGGTTCGCGGGTCACCGCCGCCTGGAAGCCCAGGCCTGGAGCGGCCTCGGCGAAGCCCATTACCGGCTCGCCGATCGGGAGCGGGCGCAGCGCTGCCTTCGCGAGTCCGATTCGCTCGCCGGACAGGCGGAGAGCAAGTTCCCCGACCTCCTCTTCTTCAACGCGTTCTACAGCTGGAAGATGGCGGCGGAAGAGCAGAACCCCACACGGGAGAAGATCGCGTTCGGCCGTCTGAAGGTCCTCCGGTCCGCCCTGGAGCGTCGTTTTGCGGAAGTGGATGCGTTCGATGCGTTCGTCGAGAGGAGGCGCAGCGATGCGTGAGCGGAGCATGTTCTCCCGCCGCCTCGTCCTCGGGGTCATCCTGGGTGCCGTCGCCGCCGCGGCGCACGCGCGAACCACGGACCCTGCAGCCACACCCTCCCGCTATCTCGGACGCGGGGTGGACACCGGGCTCGTGACCGCGACCAACCCCCTCGACGGTCGCCTGTACAGCGCCTGGACCTACCGTGCCGGCTCGGAGACCGATATCGCGGTGTCGGTGCGGAACGCCGAAGGGGTGTGGTCCGAGCCCGTGTTCGTGGGCTACTCCGACGGCAGGAATCAGGTCGACCCCGCGCTGAGCTTCGACGCCGCGGGCAACCTCTATCTCGCCCACACCCTTCAAGAGAGCGGCCAGGTGGTGGTGTCCCGTCTGGCTGCGGGGGCGACGCGCCTGAGTTCTCAAATGCTGGTGTCTCTGCCCGGCGAGCGCGCCTTCGCCCCTACCTTGATGCCGATCGAGACCGCCCTCCTGGTCGGCTACCGCGTGGGTGACCGGGTGGTCCTGCGGATGGTCTCCCTCACCGCGGCCTCGAGCCCGCTCGGCATCCAGGACGGGCCGGATGGCTTCCCGCCGTCGCGGAACGAGACCGAGGGCGACGCGGAGGACAGCGCGAACGGCATCGGGATCTGACCGATCGTCGCACCTAGCCACCGTATCCATGCCTACCTAGGCGGAATCTGAGGTTTCGCCTTTTTTTCGTCCTATCCGTCCAAGGACGAAATCTGTTGCATCTTCTTGACAGGTATAGGGGGCACGCCTAGACTTCGGGTGGCCTGGAGTGGAGCAAAGTGGCCCGGCAGGGAGCCACTTCTCCCTCCTCATCCTCCGGGGTGGTCCACGTTGCGGCTCTGGGTCCATCGGGGGCTCTGGGGCGCAGCCTCCCCGCTCCGGGACCGCGGTGGTCCACGACGCCCATGCTCCGGGGAAATGCACTCGCCAAGGTGGACGAAAAGGGACGTCTCAAGGTCCCCTCGGTCTTCCGCGCGCTGATCGAGCCCAAGTACGGGTCCGAGTACTTCGTGACCAGCCTCCGCGGGGAGTCCGTCCGGGTCTACCCCATGGAGGTCTGGAGCCGCTTCGAGGAGCGGCTGGCGAAGGCGCCCGCGTTCGATCCCGCGGTCATGCGGCTACGCAACGCCGTGAACTACTACGGCCAGAGCGCGTCCATGGATCCGCAGGGACGCATCCTCATCCACCCCCTGCTCCGGGAATCCGCGGGCACGCGCGGCGAGGTCGCCGTCATCGGCCAACAGGACTTCCTGGAGATATGGAACCGGTCCGTGTTCGAGGAGCGGCTCACCAAGTCACCCCTCACGGACCAGGATCTCGAGAACCTCTCGCGCATGGGGATCTGACCTTCCGCCGATGCTGCCTCTGTCGAGCGAGGACGTGACCATGGCTGGGCCGGTGCACGCGCCGGTGCTGCTGGAAGAGTCCATCGGGTGGCTTCGCCCCCGGAAGGACGGCGTCTACGTGGATGCCACCCTGGGACCGGGCGGTCACGCGGAGGCGGTGCTCGAGCGGCTCTCCGAGGACGGACGGCTGGTAGGGATCGACCGAGATCCGCGCGCACTGGAGCTCGCGGCAAGGCGGCTGGCACGGTTCGGCACCCGCTTCCTCCCCCTCCACGGCGACTACCGCGACCTGCCGGGCCTTCTCCGCGGCGCCGGCGTGTTCGCGGTGGACGGGCTGCT
>DASUFT010000070.1:0-3413 GCA_036274395.1 Candidatus Polarisedimenticolaceae bacterium
GGCCACGGGCACGGGAGCGTCCGGGCTCTCCACGCCCACCCGCCAGGGGTCTCCGTTCCTCCGGGGACCGGTGGCCAGGAGATCGCCCCCGAGGTTCACCAGGCAGTGTGCGGGGAGAAGGGCCGCCGCGCGGTCGGCCGCGTACTCCTTGCCGATCCCGCCGAAGTCGATCTCCATCCCCGGCTCCAGGCGCACGGTGCTCCCCTCCCGGCGCACCCGGTCCCAGCCCACGAGCGCGCGGACCCGCTCCACGTCCTCGGGCGCGGGCACGCGGTCGCTCCCGTCGAAGCGCCACACCCGCCGCAGCACGCCCGACGTGACGTCGAACTTCCCCCCGCTCAGCGCGTGCAGCTGCCCGGCGTAGTCGAGCAGGCGGGCCGTCTCCTCGTCCACGTCGACGGCACGGCCCTGGGAGTGGTTGATGCGGTGGACGATGTTGCCGGGAAGGTAGCGGCTGAACTTGGCCTCGATGCGCGAGACCTCGGAGGCGACGGCCGCCAGCACGCGCGCAGCGTCCCGGCGGTCGTCGACCTCCATCAGGACCTGACAGGGGCTCGCCATCGCGGTGAAGGCACCGGTCCAGTGCCCCGCCGCCCGCTCGAGGGTCGTCTCGCCCACGCTCTAGAAGCGGACCTGGAACTGCGCGATCGTGGCGTCCACCGTGGGGAAGAGATCGAGGCCCGAGAGCGAGCCGAAGCTCGCGCCGGGGGGGGCGCGCCCGGTCTGGCGGTAGTACTCGACGCGCAGCGAGTACTCGCGGCCGTCCTGCTGGACCTTCCCCACCTTGAGGCCGAGCGTGGTGTCGTCCAGCGACCCCAGCCGGTAGTCGGCCGAGGCATGGTCGGGGAGCGCCGCGCCGTCGAGAAGATAGGGACGGTAGAAGTCGGCGGCGGTCTGCGTGTACCAGCGGAGGTGCGGCTGCACGTACCAGCCGGCACGGAGGGGCTGGCGCCAGTGCATCTCCACGGTGTGGGAGGCGATCCCCCAGTCGTCCGTCATGTACCGGTAGGAGAGGTCGGCGATGGGACGGCCGAAGTGGTGCTTCACCTGGGCGAAGACGCTCTGCTTGGTCCGCTGGTCGGGGCGGGACTCGAAGAGAGAGGCGCCGGGATCCCCGGTCCCCGGGTCCACCACGCTCAGGACCTTGTAGGGATCGGTGAGGTAGCCACTGGAGCGGCTGTAGGAGTAGTTCAGCTCGGCGACGGTCTGCTTCCCCAGGACCTGGGTGACCCCCACCAGGCCGTCGAGCACGGTCTTGCTGTCGCTCCCCGCCTTGTTCCCCGTCTCCCCCGGCGGGAGCATGGGCGCGAAGGGGAGGGGCGCCCCACCCACCGGGTCCACGCTGTCGGCCGCGAAGGCGAGCCCGAAACCCAGGGTGGTGTTCCTCTGGTTGAGCCCCAGCGAGTACCGCGCGTTCGCGCCCGTGTGCAGGTAGTCGTACTCGTTGGAGGCGGAGAGGCCGAGGTCGAGCTCGCCGCGCTTCCCGATCCCTCGCAGCCACCCCGCGCTGGCCGCGATCCGGGTGTCGTGGAAGCTGGGATCGAGCGGCGTGGACCGGGCGTCGATGTGATAGGTGCCTAGCCCGGAGGGCGTGGTGAAGGTCTGGGGGAACAGCGCCGGCACCGCGCCGCTGGCCGAGGCTCCGGTGAGGACGTCGGCGGTGAGGCGGAAGCTGAGCCATCCTTTCCCGAACCCGCGCCGTGCCAGGAGGTTCGCGCTCAGGTCCTGTACCCGCTGCGCCTCGCCGTAGTAGAGGAGCGAGGTGTCGAACTTCCAGCGGTCCGTCTCCTGCGCGAGGGACGGACCGGAGGGGGTGCCCAGCAGTGCGGCGGTGGCCGCGAACAGGGAGGAGGCGAGGCGCCCGGGCGGGCCTAGTTGCATCCGCAACCCCCGCCCCCGAAGCCGCGTCCGCCGCTGCTCGCCTCCTTGCTGAAGTAGATGTGGTCGTCCATCTCCGCTTCCAGCGGGTTGGCCAGGAGCTGCATGGCGGGATCGGCGAGGAGGCCTCGTTCCCATGGGCGCACGCCCAGGCCCACGTCGCCGGCGGGAGCGAGGACGAGCGCCTTTGCCGGTCCGCGGCCCTCCAGGAGATCCACGATGCGGCGCTCGTAGGCATCGGCCTCTTCAGAGCGGAAACCCTCGTGCCGGTGCACCGGCCTCCCCTGGCGATCGAACAGCAGGGAGCTCGGCATGACGGTGAGCCCGTAGGCCTCGGCCAGGCGGCCGTCGGGGTCAGGGAGCTGCGCGAACCCGGCGGCTCCCGGCTGCGCCGCCAGGAAGCGCGCCGCCGCGTCCGCGTCCTCGTCGAGATCGACGGTCACCACCACCAGGCCTCGCGGGCCGTACTGCTGCTGCATGCGCGCCATCCACGGGAACGACTCCCGGCAGGGCGCGCACCACGACGCCCAGAAGTCCACCAGCACGACCTTCCCCTGGAAGCGGGCGAGGTCGAGGGCGGCGGGCGGAGGTGCGGTGGGCTGCGAGGCAGCGAGGAGGGCGGCGAGCGAAATGGCGAGCACGGGAGACAGGGTGGGGCGCGCGCGCGATCCCGTCAAACCCGCGATTCAGCGTGCGTTCAGGATCGCGCATCCCGCACGCTGGCCCGCGAGCGGCGCGGTCCTGGTAGCATGCACCGGGAACTGCATCGTGGCGCACACGGGCGACGTCGAGGTCTTTCGAGCCGAGGCCGCTCACTCGCTGGAGGAGCTGGCGCGGCTCGCGCGTGCCCCTCTCGAGTCGGCGGGTGCGGAGCGGGCGGTCGTCTTCGGCACCTACGCGCGCGGAGAGGCCGACGGCTATTCGGATCTCGACCTCGTCGTCGTGCTCCGCACGGACCGCCCGTTCCTGGAGCGCTGGAAGCAGCTCCGGGGCGTGCTCGACGCCCTGCCCCTTCCCGTCGATCTCCTCGTCTACACGCCCGAGGAGTACCGGCGCGGGATCACGGAAGGGCGAGGGATCTTCGCGGCCATCGCCGAGGAAGGAGTCACGCTCTATGCGCGGAGCTGAGGCGGAGGCTCTGCGCTGGCTCGCATCCGCCCGCGAGGACCTGGCCTGGGCGCAGCACGCCGCTGCGGCCGGCTTCCACGCCCCCGCCTGCTTCCATGCCCAGCAGGCCGCCGAGAAGGCAGTCAAGGCCGTCCACTACGCGCGCGGAGCGCGGGCCGTGATCGGACACAGCGTGCGCGCCCTGATCGAGTCCCTGGCGCCCCGCCAGGACGCACTGGATGCCCTGTCCGATTGCGCGCGCGAGCTCGACCTGCTGTATCTCCCCACCCGCTACCCCAACGGGCTCGATGCCGGAACGCCAGGTCAGGCGTTCTCCGCCGCGCAGTCCGCGCGCGCCCTCGACTGCGCCGACCGGTTCCTCGCGGCCGCGGGGGAAATCGTCGAGGGCTGACGGCAGCCGGGCGCCC
>DASUFT010000071.1:0-49783 GCA_036274395.1 Candidatus Polarisedimenticolaceae bacterium
GGCGCTCACCTCTTCCCCGATCTCCTGAGCGAGCGAGAACTCCACGGTGCGCAGGACGTCCGCCCACTCCTTCCGGATGGTCCAGCGGCGGCGGCGGAAGAAGTCCCGGCCCTTGCGCCCCACCGCCTGCAGGACCAGCGCCTTCCCCTCCCGCTCGCGCAGGAAGGCCACCCCGGTTTTCAGGATGTTGGTGTTGAAGGAGCCGCAGAGGCCGCGGTCGGAGGTGACGACGATGAGCTCGATCCGCTCCTCCGGCCGGACTTCCAGGAGCGGATGCAGCTCGGGGTTGGCCCGGGAGGCCAAAGACTGCAGCACGGCGTCCAGCTGCCGGGCGTAGGGACGGGCGGCGAAGATCCTCTCCTGGGCACGACGCAGCTTGGCCGCGCTCACCATCTTCATGGCGCGCGTGAGCTGCATGGTGTTGCGGATGGAGCGGATCCTCCGCTTGAGATCGCGGGTCTTGGCCATGGCGCCTGCTAGGCCGCCTGCCGGCTGGCCACGAACTCGGCCTTGAACGCGTCCAGGGCGGCGCGGATGCGACCTCTCAGGTCGTCGTCCAGCGCTCCCTTCTTGACCAAGTCCCCCTGCAGGTCGCGGTGATTCAGATCCAGGAACTGGTAGAGATCGCGCTCGAACTTGCCGCACTCCGCCACTTCGAGGTCGTCCAGGTAGCCGTTGGTGCCGGCGAAGACGAGGAGGATCTGCTTCTCCACGGGGAGCGGGCTGAACTGCCCCTGCTTGAGGATCTCCGTGAGGCGCCTGCCCCGGTTCAGCTGGGCCTGGGTGGCCTTGTCCAGGTCGGAGCCGAACTGGGCGAAGGCGGCGAGCTCGCGGTACTGGGCCAGGGCCAGGCGCAGCGTACCCGCCACCTGCTTCATGGCCTTGGTCTGGGCGTTGCCGCCCACGCGCGACACGGAGAGCCCCACGTTCACGGCCGGCCGGATGCCCGAGTAGAAGAGGTCGGCCTCCAGGAAGATCTGCCCGTCGGTGATGGAGATCACATTGGTGGGGATGTAGGCGGAGATGTCCCCGGCCTGCGTCTCGATGATGGGCAGGGAGGTGATCGATCCCCCGCCCCGCTGCTCGTTGAGCTTGCTCGCGCGCTCCAGGAGGCGCGAGTGCAGGTAGAAGACGTCCCCCGGGAAGGCCTCGCGGCCGGGCGGCCGCCGCAGGAGGAGCGAGATCTCCCGGTACGCCGCGGCGTGCTTGGAGAGGTCGTCGTAGATGCACAGGACGGCGCGGCCGGGATTCTCCTTGCTCGCCGGCTTGCCGTCCGCACCGGTCATCTGGAAGTACTCGGCCATGGCCGTGCCGGCGTAGGGCGCGATGTACTGGAGGGCGGGGCTGACGGAGGCGGCGGCGGCCACCACGATGGTGTGGTCCATGGCGCCGTACTGCTCCAGCGTCCGCACCACCTGGGCGATGGTGGACTGCTTCTGCCCCACCGCCACGTAGATGCAGATGACGCCCTTCCCCTTCTGGTTGATGATCGTGTCCACCGCCACCGCGGTCTTCCCGGTCTGGCGGTCGCCGATGATCAGCTCGCGCTGCCCGCGGCCAATGGGGATCATGGCGTCGATGGCCTTGATGCCGGTCTGCAGCGGCTCCTTCACGGGCGTCCGCTCCACCACGCCTGGTGCGATGCGCTCGATCGGCATGTGGGTGGCAGCGGCCACCGGGCCCTTGCCATCGAGGGTCTGACCCAGCGGATCCACCACGCGGCCGACGAAGCCGTCCCCCACCGGGACCTGCATGATCTTGCGGGTGCGCCGGACCTGGTCCCCTTCCTTGATCACGGAGGCCTCGCCCAGCAGCACCGCGCCGACGCTGTCCTCCTCGAGGTTCAGGGCCATCCCCATCACCCCGTGCGGCAGCTCGAGCAGCTCGCCGGACATGACCTTCTCGAGCCCGTAGATGCGCGCGATCCCGTCCCCCACCGAGAGGATCGTCCCCACCTCGGCCAGGTCGGTGCCGCGGTCGTAGCCCTCGATCTGCTGGCGCAGGATCTTGCTGATCTCGTCGACCTTGATGTCCACCATCCCGTCCCCTACTGGCCGGCCATGCGGCGGCGGAGATTGGCGAGCTGCGTGCGGAGGCTGCCGTCGTAGACGGTCGAGCCGATCTGGGTCACGGCACCTCCGAGGAGATTCGCATCCACGGAGGTGGTCAGTCGGATGCGCTTGCCGGTGAGCCGCTCCAGGGCAGCGCGCGTCTTGTCCTCGAGGTCCGGCGCCATGGGGGACGCGGTGGTGATCGAGGCGGCGACGATGCCCTGCGCTTCCTCGCGGATGGCGTGGAACGCCTCGGCGATCGACGGGAGCTGGGCGGCTCGCCCGTGATCGGCGACCACGGAGAGGAAGCTGAGCAGCGGCTTCCCGGCTCGGTTCCCGGCGAGCTCGGCCAGGACCGCCTTCTTCGTGCGGCGCGGCACCGCGGGGTGGATGAGCAACAACTCGAGCCCGGTGTGGGAGGCCACCGCCCGTCCGATCGAGGACAGCGTGACGTCGGCAGCTTCGATGGCGGTGGGGTCCGGCAGGGCCGTGAAGAGCGCTCGCGCGTAGCGCGTCGCGAGCTTTCGGTCCTTCATGTGCTCTCCGGAAGTACTACCAGTTCTTGAAGTTGCGGACGGTAGCACGCCCGGTTTCGAGGTGTCAAGAAATGGGGGCCGCGCGCGCCTCCGCCATGTCGAGGTCCGCCTCCAGCCGGCCTCCCGGGTGGACGATCAGGCCCGGACTCCGCATCCGCACCGTCCCGAGGACGGTGCCGCCGGGGAGCACCTCGAGGCGCCGGCCGACCTCGATCACGCCGCGCACCGTGCCCGCCACGACGAGGGTCTCCGCCTCGAGCGTCGTGACGTCGACCTCCCCTCTCGGTCCGATCCACAGGCCGGCGGTGGCGACCACCTTGCCCGTGACGCGTCCGTCGATCCGGAAGGGTCCCTGGAAGCGGAGGTCTCCTTCCAGCGAGGAGCCCTCGCCGAGGAAGCCCTGAAAATCCAGCCCCTCCTCCACGACCCCTCCCTCGCCGCCGCCGTCTTCGTCGGCGAACCGCTTCCGCCGACGGTTCGGTCGGCGCCGTCTCCGTTGAAAGAAAGGCCTGCGATTGCAAGCGACGCGCCCCCGTCCAGTGGGCGCTTCCGGCGAAATCCCCCAGATTGCTCGCCGAATGGCCGACCATTATGTCGGCGCAATGGGGACGCCGACATTTTCGTCAGCGCAATGACGGAACCGTCAGGCGCGCACGCGGCCGGCTTTTGCAAACACGTCGTACAGCCGCATCAGCTCCTCGTGCCCGTGGTAGGTCACCTCGATCGTCCCACCCTTGGCCCTCTCGACGATGCGCACGCGCGTCCCGAGGGCGCGCTGCAGGTTCTGCTCCGCGGATACCACGTTGGGATCCCGCCCGGCGCCCGGCGTGGGGGCGGCGCTTGCCTTCGTCGTGGCCCTCCGCTGCACGAGCTGCTCGACCTGGCGGACCGAGAGGCCTTCCTTCTCGATCCTGCCCGCGATCTCGGTCTGCAGCGCCCCGTCCTCGACCGCGGCCAGGGCTCGGGCGTGGCCCATGGAGATCGCCCCCGCGCGCACGCGGTCCTGCACGGGGCGGGGGAGACCGAGGAGGCGAAGGCTGTTCGCCACGGTGGCGCGCTGCCGCCCCACCTTCGTGGCCAGCTCCTGCTGGGTCCAGCCGAACTCGTCGAGGAGCGCCCGGTAGGCCTGCGCCTCCTCGATGGGATTGAGCCCCTCCCGCTGCAGGTTTTCGATGAGGGCCAGCTCGAGGCGCCTGTCCTCGGGAACGTCGCGGACCATTGCCGGGACCTTGAGCAGCCCGGCCCGCTGCGCGGCGCGCCACCGGCGCTCGCCGGCAACGATCTCGAATCTTCCGGATCCGGCCGGCCTCACCACGATCGGCTGCAGCACGCCATCGTCCTTGAGGGAGCCGGCCAGAGCTTCGAGCGAGGTCTCGTCGAAGTCCTGCCGGGGCTGGCGTGGATTGGGGCGGATCAGGTCGAGGTCGAGCATGTGCAGCCGCTCGCCGGAGGGGGGCAGGGGGGGCTCGACGGCGGCCGGGGTGGGGGACGGGGGAGGGGAGGACCGGACGGGAGCTTCGGGGATGAGGCTACGGAGCCCCTTGCCCAACGCCTTGTGTTTCATGCTGCAGGAACTCCTGCGCGAGGCTCAGGTAGGCCTCGGCGCCCCGGGAACGGATGTCGTAAAGGAAGATCGGCTTGCCGTGGCTCGGCGCCTCCCCGAGCCGGATGTTGCGTGGGATCACCGTCTGGAACACCTGGGCGCCAAAGACCCCGCGGACCTCTTCCACGACCTGGCGGGAGAGGTTGGTCCGCTCGTCGAACATGGTCATGACGACCCCTTCGATCGCCAGACCCGGGTTGAGCGCCTGCCGGACCTTCTCCAGCGTGTCCATGAGCTGGGTGATGCCCTCCAGCGCCAGGTACTCGCACTGCACGGGCACCAGGATCCCGTCGGCTGCGGTGAGGGCGTTCAACGTCAGGAACCCGAGGGAGGGAGGGCAATCCAGGAAGAGGAAGTCGTACCGGGCGCGGAGCGGCTCCAGCTTGTCCTTGAGCTGGAACTCGCGCCGGTCGACGTCCACCAGCTCCACCTCGGCCCCGATCAGGTTGCGGTCGGCAGGGAGGAGATGGAGGTGGGGGAGGCCCTCGACCGAGACCGCGAGGTCCTGCAGCGGGACCTCTCCCGTCAGTCCGTTGTAGAGGGAGGGTCGCGCGGGATCCTCCCCGATCCCCAGCGCCCGCGTGGAGTTGGCCTGAGCATCGACGTCCACGAGAAGGACGGGCTTCTCGGCGATGGCAAGCGCGGCGGCGAGGCTGACGGCGGTGGTGGTCTTGCCGACGCCGCCCTTCTGGTTCGCCACCGCGATGATCCGCCCCACCCGAACCCTCCCGCGTCCGCGCAATCTACCACGTGGGTGTTCCACGTGGAACATCGGTCGTGCGCGCCTTCTTTATGTCGGCCGCCGACATTCATGTCTGACGTTTTTTGCTTTTACGTCAGAGGCTTACGATGCTAACTCATATAATTCTTGATCTGCGGCGTTTCACGCCGACACAACGGTCGGCGTGCGCTCGAGCATCCAGATCCAGGATCGCTCACGTCCGGCGATCGGCTGCCGGCGGAGCAACCGGAGTCCGCTCCACGCCTCCCGCTCCAGGATCCCCTCCGCCTCCGCCCCCGCCCAGAGGAGGACGCGCCCACCGCTGGGGAGAGCCCGGGCAAGCCGGGGGAGCACCCGCTCCCAGTTCCCCATGGCACGGGATGCCAGGACTTCCGGAGCCGTGTCCGCAAGATCCTCGGCACGCTGGACCTGCGCGTGCAGGACACGGAACCGGCCGGCGGGGAGCGCGCGCGTGACCCCCTCCAGGAATGCGGCCTTCTTGGTCGAAGCCTCGGCGAGGACCACGCGGAGGCCGGGACGGGCGAGGCCGAGCGGCACACCCGGGTAGCCGTTCCCGCTCCCGACGTCGACGAGAACGCCGGCCGCTTCGGGCGGGAGGAGCGCGGCGCCATCAAGGGACTCACCGACGTGGCGCTCCACGAACGCCTCGGGATCGACGACGGTGGTCAGGTGGAGCCGTGCGTTCGCCTCGAGGACCGCGCGGCCATGTGCGGTGAGCGCGGCGATCGTATCGGAGGGAAGGGTGAGGCCGGCCCGCCGGGCGCGCGCGGCGACCGCCTCCTCGGAGATCACGCGGTGCGGCGCTCCAGATGACCGGCGAGGAGCGCCAGGGCGGCCGGGGTCATGCCGTCGATCCTGGACGCGCGGCCCAGCGTGTCGGGACGGACGCGCTCCAGCTTCTCCACCAGCTCGTGGCTCAGCCCCGGCAGCCCGCGATAGACGAACGCCTCCGGGATCGGGTGCGCCCCCGCGCGCTCGACGCGCGCCGCCTCACGCTGCTGGCGGGCCAGGTAGCCGGCGTAACGCACGCTCTCCACCAGCACGCGGAGGTCGTCGGGCGCGAGCCGGCCCAGGATGGCGCTCCGCGCCGCGAGCCGCGCCGGGTCGACCTCCGGCCGGCGCAGAAGATCTGCCGTGCTCGCCGGCGCCTCCAGACGGATGCCGAGGGGCAGCAGGGCGGCACGCGTGGGTGGGTCGGGAACCCACCGCTCCGCGGCCACTCGTTCCATCCCCTCCACCAGCCTGGCCCACCGCTCCGCCGCGGCCGCCGCCCTCTGGGGGCAGAGGAGGCCGATCCGCGCCCCGTGCGGGGCGAGGCGGCGCGATGCGGTATCGACCCCGAGAAGCAGACGGTACTCGGCGCGCGACGTGAACAGCCGGTACGGCTCCGTCGTGCCGCGCGTCACGAGATCGTCCACCAGCACCCCCAGATAGGCCTCGTGCCTCTGCAGGACCAGGGAGGGACGCCCCAGGACCGCGAGCGCCGCGTTGATCCCCGCCATCAGGCCGAGACCGGCCGCCTCCTCGTATCCGGTGGTGCCGTCGATCTGTCCCGCCAGGTAGAGCCCGCGCAGGCGGCGCGTCTCCAGGGTGGGCTGGAGCTCGGTGGGGTCGACGTAGTCGTATTCCACGGCGTAGCCGGGCCGCACCATCACCGCCTGCTCGAGCCCGGCCACGGCGTGCACCAGCGCGAGCTGGGCGTCGGGCGGCAGCGAGGTGGAGAGCCCGTTGACGTAGAGGAGATCGCTGTCGAGCCCTTCCGGCTCGAGGAAGAGCTGGTGGCGGTCCCGGTCCGCGAAGCGCACGACCTTGTCCTCGAGCGAGGGGCAGTAGCGTGGGCCCCGGGACTGGATCGCGCCGCTGAACAGCGGGGAGCGGTCGAGGTTCTTCCGCACCACGGCGTGCACGTCGGGGTTCGTCCAGGTGATGTGGCAGGGGACTTGCGGAAGCCGCGTGCCCTGCGTGGTCTCCGAGAAGAACGTGGGTGAGGGATCGCCCCACTGGGGCGCGAGCCGGGAGAGGTCGACGCTGGCGCGGGCCAGGCGGGGAGGGGTGCCGGTCTTGAACCGGGCCATGCGAAAGCCCGCCGCGGCCAGGGAGGCGGAGAGGGCCTGCGCCGGCGCCTCGCCCACGCGCCCACCGGGCGTGGCCTCGTGCCCGACGTGCATCAGGCCGCGGAGGAAGGTCCCCGTGGTGAGGACGACGGCCGTGCTCTCGAGCGTCCGGCCGTCGCCGAGCCGCACTCCCCGGATGTGGCCGTCCTCGTGGAGCAGCTCCGCCACCTCGGCCTCGACCAGGTGCAGGTTCGGGCAGCCCAGGATCTCGGCGAGCATCGCGCGGTGATAGCCGTCCTTGTCCTGCTGCGCCCGGGGTCCGCGGACCGCCGGTCCGCGGCTCCGGTTCAAGAGGCGGAACTGGATGCCGCAGGCATCCGCCAAACGGCCCATGGCGCCGCCCAGCGCGTCGATCTCCCGGACCAGGTGACCTTTGGCCAGGCCTCCGATCGCCGGGTTGCAGGACATCCGTGCCACGGCGGCGCGCCGCAGGGTGACGAGCGCCGTCGAGCATCCCATGCGGGACGCTGCCAGCGCGGCCTCGCAGCCGGCATGTCCCGCTCCCACCACGACGACGTCGTACCCCACGTCCCTCACTTCCCGATGCAGAAGGTGGCGAAGATCCGATCGTACAGGCGTTCCTGGTCCACGCCTCCGGTGATCGTCCCCAGGGCATGGAGCGCGCGGCGCAGATCCTCGAGCACGTACTCGAGGGGGATGCCGGCGGCAAGGGCCGCCTGCGCGCTTTGCAGGACGTCCGCCGCCTCCCGCAAGGCCTGCGCGTGCCGAATGTCGGTGAGCACGGCGTGCTCGAGCGCCGCGCCTTCGACGAGACGGCTCCGGAGCACGGCGCGCAGGTCGGCGAGGCCCTCCCCGGTCCGGGCGGACACGACGGGCTCTCCGGGGGCCGGCGCGCCGGCGCCCGGAAGGTCGCACTTCGTCCAGACCACCACCACGTGCGCCTCGTTCCGGGCCCGCTCCAGGTGCTCGGGCTCGTCGGCCAGGAGTGGACGGGAGCGATCGACGACCCAGAGCCGGAGGTCGGCTTCGCCCGCGGCTCGATGAGCCCGGCGGACGCCCTCGTCCTCCAGTGCATCGGAGGCGGGGCGCAGGCCCGCCGTGTCCACGATCCGGAGGACCAGCCCGTCCAGGTCGAGGTCCTCCTCCAGGGTGTCGCGGGTGGTCCCCGGTTGCTCCGACACGATGGCGCGATCGCGCGCGAGCAGGGCATTGAACAGCGAGGACTTTCCCACGTTGGGCCGGCCCGTGAGGACGACGGTGGCCCCTTCGCGCACGCGCCGGCCCTGCTCGAACCCGGCGAGCAGCCCTGTGCACAGGGCACGCGCGTTCTCGATCCCTCGGGGCAGTGCTCCCTCCGGCAGCTGCGTCTCGCTCTCGTCGGTGAACTCGACCGCCGCCTCGCCGCGCGCGAGCAGGTCCTCGAGCAGATCCTGGAGCGGCTCGAGCGCACGGGAGAGCGCTCCTTCGGCCTGAGCGTGGGCGAGGCGCGCCTGCAGCAGCGTGCGGGCGCCGATGAGGTCCCGCACCGCCTCGGCGCGGGCGAGATCGAGCCGCCCGTGCCGGAGCGCGCGGTAGGTGAATTCGCCCGCCTCCGCCGGGAGTGCGCCGCCTGCCACGGCCCCTTCCACCAGCTCCGCCAGCACGACCGGGCTTCCGTGCGCCCACAGCTCCACCGTGGCCTGGCCGGTATACGCCGCCTGCGGCGAGAACCCGACGGCATAGCCTCGGTCGAGGGCCGCGCCGTCCCGCGCCAGCAGCCTGCCGAACCTCGCCTTGCCATCGGGCGCCAGGGGGCCGCGGAACAGACGGGCGGCGACCTCGAGCGCCTGGGGCCCGCTCAGGCGGACGCAGCCGATCCCCCCCCGGCCGGGCGGGGTGGCGACCGCCACGATCGTCGTCTCGAGATCGTGCATGGGCGCGCTCGCTCCGCGGCGGCCCGGTCAGCCCTTGGGGACGCGGGTGACGAGGATGGGCTTGAGGAAGCCTTCCCCCTCGGAGGTCGACTTGAGCTCCGGGTAGGAGCCCACCGTCAAGTGCACGAGGCGGCGCTCGTAGGGATTCAGCTCTCCCAGCCGGCCGGGTTCTCCGGTGCGCAGGACCTGCTCGGCCATGGCGCGCACCCGGTCCACCAGGGCTTCGTCCTCCCGGCGGCGAGGACCTCCCTCACAGTCCACCTGGATCGACCCCACGTCCGGCCAGCGCCGCCGCGCCATCCTCTGCAGGACCACCTGGAAGGCTCCGAGCAACTCGGCGTCCCGCTGGAGGAGGAGTCTCCGGTCCGTTCCCTGCAGGTACAGGCGTACGCTGCTGCCGGTCCCCGTGGCACGGACCGACAAGTCGAGGCGGGCGAGCCTCAACAGGGTCTCCAGCGTGTCCCCCACCTCTTCCGCCAAGGGCGAACGTTCCGGGACCGCCGGCGAAGAGGCTGGGGCTTCGGCGGCAGGGGCGGGTGTCTCCAGCACGCGGATCCGGGTGGGGACCGCGCCCAGACCCAGGATGCCGCGCCGTCCTTCCTCCAGCAGCTCGTATCGCAGGGAGGCCGCAGGCACCCCCAGCGCCGCCTCCGCCGCGGCGAGCGCCTCCTCGAGATTCCTCCCCTCGAACTCGGCCGTCATGTCAGGCTCGCTGGGCGGCCGGCTCGATGCGGGCGATGTGCCGGTTCACCAGCCACTGCTGCGCGATCCCCAGGACGTTGTTGGTGAGCCAGTAGAGGACCAGGCCGCTGGGGAGGCTGAGGAACGTGACGGTGAAGATCAGCGGCATGAACATCATCATGCGCGCCTGGGTGGGATCCATGGCGGATTTCTGCATGGCCAGCTTCTGCTGGTAGAACATGGTCGCGCCCATGAGCAAAGGCGTGATCCAGATGGGATCGGGGAGAGAGAGGTCCTTGATCCAGGCCGCGAAGGGCGCTCCCCGCAGCTCCACTGCCACGGTGAACACGTTGTAGAAGGCGATCAGAACCGGGAACTGGATGAGGATGGGGAGGCAACCCGACATCTGGGAGAGCGGGTTGATCCCCTCCTTGGCATACAGCTCCATGATCTCCTTGTTCATCTTGGCGCGGTTCTCCGCGTCCTTCTTCTTCGCGTACTTGTTCTTGATGGAATCCATCCGCGGCTTCAGGCGCTGCATCTGCATTCCCGCCTTGCGCATCTTGACCATCGAGTACTGGTTCAACGGGAAGAGCACGAGACGGAGACAGAAGGTGGCAAGGACGATCACCAGGCCCCAGTTCGCCACCACGTGGGAGTGCAGCCAGAGCAGGAACCGGAGCAGCAGCTCGGCGAGGTAATCCACCCCCCCGAAGTTGGAGAACCAGATGACCTGCAGGGGGGGGAGGCCCGCCTCGCGCAGCACGGTGTAGCTCTTCGGTCCCACGAAGAGCCGCGCATCGGGACCGGCGGAGACGGCCACCACGGGGAAGGGGCGCGCCTCCTTCTCGCCGTTCGGCTCCTTCTCGTCCTTGGGCACCTGCACCTGGACCGGCCACGCCCGGCTGGCGCCCCTGGCGCCCGGAAGCAGCAGGGCGGCGAAGTACTGATCCTCGAGCCCCGCCCATCGCAGATCGCCGGGAGCGTCCAGCGTGGAGGCGCCCGTCACCTTGTTCGAGCGCAAGCGCTCGACGCGGCCCCCCACGTTCCGTACCAGCTGGCTTCCATAGTGGAAAGAGCCTCGCCGAACCATGTCCTGCGCCTCGAGCCCCGGTCCCCAGGTGAGACGCGCGGGCACGTGGCGCCCGCGATCCACCACCTCCCCCGCCATGCCCACCGTGTAGCCGCTGGGGGGAAACGTGAAGGTTTTCTCCGCCGTCAACCCGGCGCCGTCGGCATAGCGGAAGCGCAGCACCTCGCCGCCGGCACGGCGCTCGCGTTCCACGGCGAAGGGGGCGGAGTTGAGCCGCTTGGTCAGCTCGGTGTCGTCGAGATCCCATTGCAGGGGTCTGGCCGACTGCGGGGAGGCACGCACGAACTCGGGGACGAGCTCCACCGGCGCGTTGCGGCTGTCGTGGAAGTCCTTGAGCCGCCAGGAGAGAACGCTCGCTCCCTGGTTCGTGAAGCGGATCGCATATGCTGCGGTCTCGACGTCCACGTTCTGGACTTCGGCGGCTGCCACCGCAGGCCCGGCCGGCGGGGACGGCGCCGCAGGCTCCTCCGGGGGAGCGGCTGCCGGGGGAACGGGAGCGGGAGCCTGAGCGGCCGGCGTGGGCGCCGCGGCAGGACGGGGGGGCATCGGTTCGGGCTTGGGAGCGAACCACACGAACCATGCGATGAGGGCCAGGAAGGCCAGCGCCGCGTAGATGTGATGACGTTCCATCAATGCGACTCACGCCGCGGCGGCACGGGATCGAACCCGGCGCGGGCAAAGGGATGACAGCGCGCCAGACGGCGCAGTGCGAGCCAGGATCCGCGGACGGCGCCGTGCAGCTCCACGGCCTCGGCAGCGTAGTCCGAGCAGGTGGGCTCGAAGCGGCATGCAGGGGGCAGCGCCGGCGAGACGTAGCGCTTCCAGGCGCGAAAGAGACCGGCGAGCACGCTGCCCGGCGTCACGACGCGAACCTGCGCGCGAGCTGCTCGACCTTGGACACGAACTCCGCCTCCAGCTCGGCGTAAGTGCGCTCGTGGATCCCCGCCTTCGCGTTCACCACCAGGTCGAGCGCCGTGCCGATGCGGTGCCGGTTCCGGCGGAACACCTCGCGGATCATGCGCTTGATCCGGTTGCGCCGGACAGCGGTCCCGATCTTGCGCGTGACGGTGATCCCCAGGCGCACGTGACCCACGGCGTTGGGCAGGCCAAAGACCAGGAAGGATCGGGAGCTGACGCGCTGTCCCATGTCGTAGACCGCCAGGAACTGGCGACGTGCGGTGAGCCGGCAGGATCGGTGGAACCGCTGATCCGGCTCAGACGGTGAGGCGCTTCCGCCCCTTCCGGCGACGCCGGGCAAGGACAAGGCGTCCCCCCTTCGTGCTCATCCGGACGCGGAAGCCATGCGTCTTCTTCCGCCTCCGGTTGTTCGGCTGAAAGGTGCGCTTCATGACGACGGCCCTCGATCGCTGCGATGTCGGAGAAAGCCGCCATGGTAGGGAAGCACCCCACCCCTGTCAAGCCGAGCGCGAGCGAGCAACTTCCGCGCCCGTGACACGCGTGCATCGCTGCAGAAACATGTGCGCCGCGATTGATTCACACGAGGGCGCGTGGTAGATTCCGCGCGGCTCACGGGTCGACGAAAAACACATACGGTCGGACGCACGCGCGGGGGCTGCGGCGTGGTCTTGTTCCCCTTCCTCGGCGGTTTCCTCCCGCCCAACTCACGGTTTCGACGATGCCTGCGCAAGCGCCGAGTTATCCACAGTTGTGGAAAACCTGTGCACGGCTAGGTGCCGGTCCCAGTGGCGTCCGCGAGATTCTGTCAGGCTTGGGAGGAGACATGGAGTTGGCGGGCTCGCTCGGCAAGACCACCTGGGACCGCGTGCTGGTCAAGATCGAACGCAAGGTCAACGCCCACTCCTTCAACACCTGGTTCCGGCCCACCGCGCAAGTCGCGGAGACCATGGACTCCCTGCGTGTGGGCGTGCCCAACGACATGTTCGCGGAGTGGCTGAAGACCAACTACGCCGCCCTGATCCACGACACGCTGGTGGAGATCGACCGCGCCGGTGTGGCGGTGGAGTTCCTCCCCAAGAGTGGAGACACCAAGCTCCCTGCGGCCCCGGTGCAAGCGCCGCGCACGGTGCGCGGGGGAGAGACGTTGGGACCCTTGCTGAACCCTCGCTACACCTTCGACAGCTTCGTGGTCTCCTCGTGCAACCAGTTCGCCCACGCCGCCGCCATGGCGGTGGCGGAGAAACCAACACACGCCTACAACCCGCTCTTCGTGTACGGCGGCGTGGGGCTGGGCAAGACGCACCTCATGCAGGCCATCGGGAACCGCCTTTGCCGCAAGGGGCAGTCCCGCATGCTGTACCTCTCCGCCGAGCACTTCATGAACGAGCTGATCAACGCCATCCGCTACGAGAAGACGCTCGAGTTCAAGGACAGATACCGCAAGGTCGACCTCCTGCTGGTGGACGACGTTCAGTTCCTGGCGGGGAAGGAGCGCACCCAGGAGGAGTTCTTCCACACCTTCAACGCGCTCTACGACGCCCAGAAGCAGATCGTCATCACCAGCGATCGCCCACCTCGGGAGATCCCCACCCTGGAGGAGCGGCTGCGCTCGCGCTTCGAATGGGGGCTGATCGCGGACATCCAGCCCCCCGACCTGGAGACCAAGGTCGCCATCCTGCGCAAGAAAGCGGAGGCGGAGGGGGCCAAGCTCCCCGACGATGTCGCCCTCTTCATCGCCACCAACTGCAAGTCCAACATCCGCGAGCTGGAGGGGGCCCTGATCAAGGTCATCGCCTACAGCTCCATGCGCGGCTGTGCCATGGACCTGCCCATGGCCACCGAGATCCTGCGGGAGTTCGTCACGCCCGAGGGCCCGGTGGTGACGGTGGAGAACATCCAGAAGCTGGTCTGCAACTACTACAACCTCAAGGTCCAGCAGCTGAAGTCCCGCACCAACGCCCAGAAGATCGCCTTCCCCCGCCAGATCGCGATGTACCTGACCAAGCAGCTCACCCCCTGCTCCCTGCAGGAGATCGGGAAGCGCTTCGGGGGAAAGCATCACTCCACCGTGCTGCACGCCATCGACAAGATCACCGCGAAGCGCGCCTCCGATCCCGAGTTCGCGCGCACCCTGCAGAGCTTCACCGAGCAGCTCCATTGACGTTTTCCGCAGTTCCCACAAAGCCGGGATCCCGCCCGTTGTGGATGCTGGACCGGGGGACCGGCGTCCCGCCGGACGTGTGGACCGCAGGGGATTTTCCGCGAGCACCGTCCACAGGGCGCGGGGCGTGGAACTTCCCTCAGGAGCTATACTTCCGGCTCCGTCCACGCCGTCCACGTTCCTACGGATTCTTCGGCTACTTCTCTTCCCTGGGGAAGAGGAGCTGAAGACGGAAAGAAGGGGGACCATGGAGTTCGTGATCGAGAAGGGAGCGCTGGTGCGGGAGCTGCAGACCGTCACCGGCGTGGTGGAGAAGCGCGCGACCCTCCCCATCCTGGCCAACCTCCTGCTGGAAGCGGGACGGGAAGGGCTCCACGTGGGGGCCAGTGACCTCGAGGTGACGGTCCGCGGGACGGCGCGGGCCTCGGTGGTCAAGGAGGGATCGGTCACGCTCCCCGCCGCCAAGCTGCACGAGATCGCCCGTTCCCTTCCCGAGGCCGAGGTCCAGTTCAAGTTGCTGGACCGCAACCAGGTCGCGATCTCCTGCGAGAGGACCCGCTACCGCATCTCCGGCCAGGCGCGTGAGGACTTTCCGAAGTTCCCCGATCTCGACGTCAAGCGCGGCGTGGAGCTGCCGGGGGCGGCGCTGCGGGAGATGATCGACCGGGTCGCCTTCGCGATCACCACCGAGGATCCTCGTTACTCCCTGAACGGTGCGCTCTTCATCCTGGAGCCCGGC
The DNA here is from genome assembly GCA_036274395.1 of Candidatus Polarisedimenticolaceae bacterium. Lineage (GTDB taxonomy): Bacteria > Acidobacteriota > Polarisedimenticolia > Polarisedimenticolales > DASUFT01 > DASUFT01. The sequence goes on from DASUFT010000071.1 coordinate 14,513, forward strand.
TCCATGACCCTGGTGGCCACCGATGGGCACCGGCTGGCGTACGCTTCCCGCAAGGTCGAGCTGGCACTTCAGGGTGGTGAGCAGAAGGTGATCGTGCCCCGCAAGGCCCTGGGGGAGGTGGCGAAGCTCGCCTCGGGGGTCGAGGACGGGCAGACCATCCTCTTCGGCCGCTCGGGGAATCATCTCTGGTTCCGGGTGGGGAGCCATTTCCTCACCTCCACCGTGCTGGAGGGGAACTTCCCCCGCTACGAGAACGTCATGCCCAAGGCCTGCGACACCAGCCTCACACTCCCCACCGTCGATCTCGCGGATGCGGTCCGGAGGGTGTCTCTGCTGGCCAGCGATCGCTTCGGCAAGGCGGTGAAGTTCGGTCTCGGGGACGGCAAGCTCGAGCTGTCGAGCGAGACGGAGATGGGGGAGGCGCACGAGACCCTTGCCGTGGACTACGCCGGTCCCGAGATGACGATCGGCTTCAACGCCCGGTACCTGCTGGAGTTCCTGCAGGCGGTGGGGACGCCCTCGGTCCGGATCGAGCTGAACCCGGTCAAGCCGGGGGAGGAGGGCGACGCCGCCAAGGCCCGGCCCGGCGACAAGCCTGGCCAGTTCCGGCCCGAGCCCAGCCCCGATCTCGACTACCGCTACGTCGTGATGCCGATGCACCTGTAGCGTGCAGCTCCGCACGCTGGAGGTGGACCGGCTCCGGAACTTGAAGGCGGTCCGGCTGGCGCTCCCGGCCGGCCTCACCCTCCTCACGGGCAGGAACGGGCAGGGAAAGACCAGCCTGCTGGAGGCGGTTTACCTTCTGGGGACGGGCCGCTCCTTTCGGGCACGCCGCCTGGAAGAGCTCGTGGCCCGAAGCGGGGGCCCTCTCCGGGTCTCCGGCGAGGTGAGGCGGCGGACAGGGGAGATCCGGCTGGGCGTCGTCCTCGACGGATCGGAGCGGCGCCTGATGGTGGACGACCGCGAGCGGGACCTCGAGGGCTTCCTGGGTTGGTTGGACCTGGTGGCGCTCCCCAACGAGCGGATGGCGGTGGTGCGGGGAGGGCCCGACGAGCGGCGCCGCTACCTCGATCGTGGCCTCCTGGGGCTGGAGCCCGCGCATCTCAAGAGGCTGGGCGAGTATCGCCGTCTCTTGCAGCAGCGCAACGCTCTGTTGCGCTCCGGATCGGGGCGTCAGGCGGAGATGGACTCGTGGGAGGAGCGCCTGGCGATGGCGGCGGGACGGCTGCATCGGGCACGCCGTGCCTATGCGGTGCGGATCGGCACCGGTCTGGGGGAGGTGGGACGGGCCCTCTATCCCGCCGGTGAGCTCCTCACCGTGCGCTACCGCCCCTCGCCCGAGACTGCCGCCGACGCCGAGCCGGCGGAGTACGAACGGAGGTTGGCGGAGACCCTTCACCGCAGCCGTGAGCGGGATGCGGCGTTCGGCTACACGAGCGCGGGACCACACCGGGATGACCTCCAGGTGGAGCTCGAAGGAGTGGATCTGCGGCGCTTCGGTTCCAGTGGGCAGGTTCGCCTCGCCGTGGTAGCGTTGTCGCTGGCTCAGTTGAAGATCCTCCAAGAGGAAAAGGGAGAGTCTTCCCTGTTCCTCATGGACGACTTCGATTCGGACCTGGACGACACGCGAACCTCCGCACTCGCCACCTACCTGCACGCAGGGGGGTTCCAGGGCCTGGTGGCCTCGTCCAAGGGGGACCTGGCGGGAAGACTGCCGGTGCCGCTGCGCACGATTCGGGTGGACGACGGCACGGTTCACGCGGCTTGAGCGCCCGTGCGGGATCCGAAGGGGATCCCCGATGGGATGAGCCGAAGGAACGGTGAATGAGCGAGAAGGTGACGTCCGAGCTCCCCGGCCCCATCGGGCTGGATTCTTCCGACTACGACGCCAGCAAGATCAAGGTCCTGGAGGGCCTGGAGGCCGTCCGCAAGCGCCCGGCCATGTACATCGGCTCCACGGGCACGCCGGGCCTCCATCACCTCGTCTACGAGGTGGTGGACAACTCGGTGGACGAGGCTCAAGCGGGCTTCTGCACCAGGATCGACGTCATCGTCCACATCGACAACTCCGTCACGGTGGTGGACGACGGCCGCGGCATCCCCGTCGATCTCCACAAGGAAGAGAACAAGCCGGCCGCCGAGGTCGTGCTCACCATCCTCCACGCCGGGGGCAAGTTCGAGAACGACGCTTACAAGGTGTCGGGCGGCCTGCACGGCGTGGGCGTCTCGGTGGTGAACGCGCTCTCCGAGCGCCTGGACCTGGAGATCTGGCGGAACGGCTTCACCTGGACACAGACCTACGAGCGGGGCCGGACGGTCACGGAGTTCAAGCAGGGCGCGCCCACCACCCGGCGGGGCACCAAGATCACCTTCAAGCCCGATCCCCAGGTCTTCGAGGAGCTGGTCTACAGCTATGACACGCTGCTCGCCCGTCTTCGTGAGCTGGCGTTCCTCAACAAGGGCCTCACCATCACCCTCACCGACGAGCGGGCGGAGAAGCCCCGGCAGTCCGTGTTCCGGTTCGACGGCGGCATCGTCGAGTTCGTGCAGCACCTGAACAAGGCCCGTCAGGTGTTCCACACGCCGCCCATCGCCATCGAGGCCGAGACCACGGGGGTGATCCTCGAGGTGGCGATGCAGTGGAACGACTCGTACAACGAGACGATCTACTCCTTCGCGAACTCCATCAATACCGTGGAGGGCGGCACCCACCTGGTGGGCTTCAAGGCCGCCCTCACCCGCACGATCAACAACTACCTGGCCAACGCCAACCTGGGGAAGGACACCAAGGACCTCACCCTGCAGGGAGAGGACTGCCGGGAAGGCCTCACCGCCATCGTCTCCGTGAAGATCCCCAAGCCCCAGTTCGAGGGGCAGACCAAGACCAAGCTGGGGAACTCCGAGATCAAGGGGATGGTGGAGACCCTGGTCAACGACCGCCTGGGCGCGTTCTTCGAGCAGAACCCCCAGGTGGCGCGCAAGATCATCCTCAAGTGCGTGGACGCCGCCCGCGCCCGCGAGGCAGCCCGCAAGGCCCGCGAGCTGACGCGCCGCAAGGGCGCGCTGGATTCGGGCTCCCTCCCCGGGAAGCTCGCCGATTGTCAGGAGCGCGACGCGGACAAGGCCGAGATCTTCCTGGTGGAGGGAGATTCCGCCGGCGGCTCCGCCAAGCAGGGCCGGGATCGGCGCTTCCAGGCCATCCTGCCCCTGCGGGGCAAGATCCTGAACGTGGAGAAAGCCCGCTTCGACAAGATGCTGTCGCACGAGGAGATCCGGACCATCATCGCCGCCCTGGGGACGGGGATCGGGGAGGATGAGTTCGATCCCACCAAGCTCCGCTATGGCCGGATCAACATCATGACCGACGCGGACGTGGACGGCTCCCACATCCGCACCCTGCTCCTCACCTTCTTCTACCGGCAGATGCGCGGTCTCATCGAGCGGGGCAACGTCTACATCGCCCAGCCTCCGCTCTACAAGGTGAAGCGCGGCAAGGAGGAGATGTACCTGGCCAGCGAGAAGGAGCTCTCCGCCTTCGTCATCCGCAAGGCCACGGACGAGAAGTCGGTACGCATCCCCTCCGCCGGACGGGAGTTCTCCGGGAACGAGCTGCACCACCTGCTGCAGGCCCTCATCGACTACGACCACAACGTGGCTGCGCTGGCCCGGATGGGGATCGAGCGGGAGGTGGTGGAGGCCATCCTGGCCACGGTGACCGATCGCTCCACCTTCGAGTCCCAGGAGAAGCTCGCCGAGCTGGGCCTGGCCCTGGAGGCGCGTGGCCAGACCGTGCTCTCCACGGAGAAGGACGAAACGCACGAGGGCCTCTTCGAGCTGGTGGCCCGGGCCAAGATGGGCGCGCGCCGCGACTACAGGATCGGCCTCGAGCTGTGGCAGGCGGTGGAGATGCGTCAGCTCCGGCGGCTCCTGCCCGCCGTCTCCGTCCTCGCCCCTCCCCTGGTGGTGCAGGAGAACGGTACCCAGAAGAGCCTCGACTCCAAGGAGGCCCTCCTCCTCGAGCTCATGGAATCGGGGAAGAAGGGCCTCACCATCCAGCGCTACAAGGGATTGGGAGAGATGAACCCGGAGCAGCTCTGGGAGACCACCATGGATCCCGAGCGGCGCCGCGTGCTCCAGGTGCGCATCGAGGACGCAGTGAAGGCGGACGAGCTGTTCTCCGTCCTCATGGGGGACGAGGTCGAGCCGCGCCGGCAGTTCATCGAGGACAATGCCCTCGAGGTGCAGAACCTCGACATCTGATCCAGGAGCGTTCCCGTGGCAGAGAGGGCTGAGAACAGGATCCCGGTGACGATCGAGGAGGAGCTCCGGCGCTCCTACCTCGACTACGCGATGAGCGTGATCATCGGGCGCGCCCTGCCCGACGTGCGCGACGGATTGAAGCCGGTGCACCGCCGCGTGCTCTACGCGATGTACGACACCGGGAACACGGCGGACAAGCCCTACAAGAAGTCGGCGCGCACGGTGGGCACCGTCATCGGCCGCTTCCATCCCCACGGGGACCAGGCCGTCTACGACACCATCGTCCGCCTGGCCCAGGACTTCTCCATGCGCTACCCCCTGGTGGACGGCCAGGGAAACTTCGGCTCGGTGGACGGCGATGCACCCGCGGCCATGCGCTACACGGAGATCCGTCTCCACCCCCTGGCCGGGGAGCTGCTGCGGGACATCGAGAAGGAGACCGTCGATTTCGGACCCAACTACGACGGTTCGGAGGAGGAGCCGCTCATCCTCCCCGCCGCCTTCCCCAACCTGCTGGTGAACGGCTCGTCGGGAATCGCCGTGGGGATGGCCACCAACGTGCCTCCCCACAACCTGGGGGAGGTCATCGACGCCATCAAGATGCTGGTGGCCGACCCCCACGTGGATCTGGCCGATCTGATGAAGGCCGTTCCCGGTCCCGATTTCCCCACCGCCGGTCTCATCCACGGCACCGCCGGGATCCAGCAGGCCTATTCCACGGGGCGCGGGCGCCTGATCATGCGCGGGCGGGCGGGGGTCGAGGATCTGCCGGGGCGGAAGGACCGGCAGGGCATCGTCATCCACGAGCTCCCTTACCAGGTCAACAAGAGGCTGCTCATCGAGGAGATCGCGGAGCTGGTGCGCGAGCGGAGGATCGAGGGGATCGGCGACATCCGCGACGAATCGGACCGGCGCGGCATGCGGGTGGTGCTGGAGCTGAAGCGGGACGAGAACCCCAACGTCATCCTGAACAAGCTGTACAAGTTCACCAAGCTGCAGAGCACCTTCGGCGTGATCAACCTGGCCATCGTCAACGGCCGGCCCCAGATCCTCACCCTCAAGGAGATGCTGCGGCATTTCGTGGACTTCCGCCGCGAGGTGGTGGTCCGCCGCACCCAGTTCGACCTCAGGAAGGCGGAGGAGCGGGCCCACATCCTGGAAGGGCTCAAGATCGCCATCGATCACCTGGACGAGGTGGTGGCGCTGATCCGGGCCAGCAGGACGCCGCCGGAGGCGAAGGAGGCCCTGAAGGGCCGCTTCTCCTTCTCCGACCTCCAGGCCCAGGCCATCCTCGACATGCGGCTGCAGCGCCTGACCGGTCTCGAGCGCCAGAAGATCGTGGACGAGTACGAGGAGACGCTGAAGCTCATCGAGCGCCTCCAGCAGATCCTGGGGAGCGAGGCCCTGCAGCTCCAGATCGTGGTGCAGGAGCTGGACGCCATCCGCGACAGGTTCGGGGATGCCCGCCGCACCGAGATCGTCCCCAAGGAAGACGACATCTCCATCGAGGACCTGATCCGCGACGAGGAAGTCGTCATCACCGTCTCCCACACCGGGTACATCAAGCGCACGGCGCTCTCCACGTACCGCTCGCAGCGCCGGGGTGGGAAAGGCCGCATCGGCATGACCACGCGCGAGGAGGACGCCGTCCGGCACCTCTTCGTGGCCTCCACCCATGACTACATCCTGGTCTTCACCTCGGCGGGGAAGGTGCACTGGCTCAAGGTGCACGCCATCCCCGACGTCAGCTCGGCCGGGCGGGGCAAGCCGGTGGTCAACCTCATCCAGACCGGGCAGGACGAGAAGTTCGCGGCCATGGTGAACGTGCGCGAGTTCGAGGAAGGCCGCTACGTCGTCCTGGCCACCCGCCTGGGCTACATCAAGAAGACGCCGCTCACCGCCTTCGCCAACCCTCGAGCGGCCGGCATCATTGCCCTCGCCCTGGAGCCCGGGGACGATGTGCTCGGTGCGGGGCTGTCCGACGGCCAGGGTGAGATCTTCATGGCCACCGCCGACGGCAAGGCCATCCGCTTCAAGGAGACCGACGTGCGGCCCATGGGCCGGTCGGCGCGGGGCGTGCGTGCCGTGCGCATGCGTCCGGGCGACCAGCTGGTGGAGATGGAGGTCCTCTCCGGAAAGCCGCACGTGCTGTCCGTCACGGCCAAGGGGTACGGGAAGCGCACCTCCCTCGAGGAGTACCGCGTGCAGGGGCGCGGCGGCTCCGGGATCATCAATCTCCGCGTCACCGCCAAGAACGGCCGTGTCGTGGCCTGCCGGGAGGCCGGGGACGACGAGCAGGTCCTGCTCATCACGGCCCAGGGGAAGCTCATCCGCATGGACGTGGGGGGGATCAGCCGCCTGGGCCGCGCCGCCCAGGGCGTCCGCCTGATCCAGACGGACGAGAGGGACGAGGTGGTGGCCGCCATCATCACGGCCGAGCGCGAGGAAGAGGGGAAGACCCAGCCTGTGGCGACCGCACCCGATCCCGACGAGGAGCCGATCGGGCCCGAGGAGGAAGCGGAGGAGGAAGACGCCTCCGCTCCCGAGGACGAGTCGGAAGTGAACGAACCCGAGGACGACGAGCCATGAAGTTCTTCATCGACACCGCGAACATCAAGGAAATCCGGGAGATCGCCGCCCTCGGTCTGGCGGACGGCGTCACCACCAACCCCTCCCTGGTGGCCAAGGAGGGGAAGGAGTTCACGTCCGCCCTTCGCGAGATCGTGAGCCTGGTGAACGGGCCCATCTCCGCCGAGGTCACCACCCTCGACCGCGAGGAGATGCTGCGGCAGGGACGCGAGTACGCGAAGATCCACCCCAACATCGTGATCAAGGTGCCGCTGACCAAGGACGGCCTGGCCGCCTGCCGCACCCTCCGCGACGAGGGGATCAAGGTCAACGTCACCCTGTGCTTCTCGGCCACCCAGGCGCTCCTGGCCGCCAAGTGCGACGCCACCTACATCAGCCCTTTCGTGGGGCGCCTCGACGACATCTCGCACGTGGGGATGGACCTGATCAGGCAGATCCGCACCATCTACGACAACTACGGCTTCGAGACCCAGATCCTGGCCGCCTCCATCCGCCATCCCGTGCATGCGCTGGAAGCCGCCCTGGCCGGGGCGGACGTGGCCACCATGCCCTACAAGGTGATCCTGCAGCTCTTCGATCACCCCCTCACCGCCAGCGGCCAGGAGAAATTCCTGGAGGACTGGAAGAAGCTCGAGGCGGCGCGGGCGCGCTGAATGCGGAGCATGTCGTGAGCGAGACGCCTCTGGAGGCGCTGCGGCGCCGCTACGACGAGGCGCGGGCGGGAGGAGGCGAGGAGCGGGTCGCCCGGCAGCACGCCGAGGGGAAGCTCACCGCCCGGGAGAGGATCGAGGTGCTCCTCGATCCTGGCAGCTTCGAGGAGATGGACGCGCTCGTCGTCCACCGCAGCCACGACTTCGGCATGGGTTCCCAGCGCATCCCCGGCGATGGGGTGGTGACCGGGCACGGACGCATCGAGGGCCGCCCTGTCTTCGTCTTCGCGCAGGACTTCACGGTGTTCGGCGGCTCGCTCTCCGAGACCTTCGCCGAGAAGATCTGCAAGGTCATGGACCTCGCCATGAAGGTGGGCGCGCCCGTGATCGGGCTCAACGACTCGGGGGGGGCCCGCATCCAGGAAGGCGTGGTGAGCCTCGCCGGCTACGCCGACATCTTCCTGCGCAACACCCTGGCCTCGGGGGTGATCCCCCAGATCTCCGCCATCCTGGGACCCTGTGCCGGGGGGGCGGTGTACTCGCCCGCCATCACCGATTTCGTGGTGATGTCCAAGGACACGTCCTACATGTTCATCACCGGGCCCGACGTCATCCGCACGGTGACGCACGAGGAGGTGACCAAGGAGGCGCTGGGCGGCGCCATGACCCATGCCCAAACTTCCGGGGTGGCGCATTTCGCGGCCCGGAACGACAAGGACGCCCTGCTGCTCATCCGCCAGCTCCTCGGTTTCCTCCCCGGCAACAACCAGGAGGACCCGCCGGTTCGCCCCTGCGACGACCCCGCGGACCGCGCCGATGTCTCGCTCGACACCATCGTGCCGCCCGAGCCCAACCTTCCCTACGACATCAAGAAGGTGATCGGGGCGGTGGTGGACCACGGGCACTTTCTCGAGGTGCACGAGAACTACGCGCGCAACATCGTGGTGGGCTTCGCCCGTTTGGGGGGACGCCCGGTGGGAATCGTGGCCAATCAGCCAGGTTTCCTGGCGGGCTGCCTGGACATCGCCGCCTCCGTAAAGGGCGCGCGCTTCGTGCGCTTCTGCGACTGCTTCAACGTCCCGCTCATCGTGTTCGAGGACGTGCCCGGCTTCCTGCCCGGGACCGACCAGGAGTTCCGGGGCATCATCCTCCACGGCGCCAAGCTCCTCTACGCCTTCGCCGAGGCCACGGTTCCCAAGCTGACGGTGATCACCCGCAAGGCCTACGGGGGCGCCTACTGTGTGATGGCCTCCAAGCACATCCGCACCGACCTCAACTACGCCTGGCCCTCGGCGGAGATCGCGGTGATGGGGCCGGAGGGAGCGGTGCCCATCATCCATCGCCGCGAGCTGGCCGGGGCGGGGGAGGGCGCGTTGGAGCTTCGGGCGCGCCGGGTCGAGGAGTACCGCCAGAAGTTCGCGAATCCCTGGGTGGCGGCGGAGCGCGGCTACGTGGACGAGGTGATCGAGCCCTCGCGCACGCGCGCCAAGCTGATCGGCGGCCTGCGCCTGCTCGCCAACAAGCGCGACAGCAACCCGCCCCGCAAGCACGGGAACATCCCCTTGTGAGCTTCCGCAAGATCCTGGTCGCCAACCGCGGCGAGATCGCCGTTCGCGTGATCCGGGCCTGCCGTGACATGGGTATCGGCTCGGTGGCGGTCTACTCCGAGGCCGACCGGCGGGCGCTGCACGTGCTCGAGGCCGACGAGGCCTACCCCATCGGGCCCGCTCCCTCGGCCGAGTCCTATCTGCGCATCGACCGGGTCCTGGAGGCGTCTCGCCGCTCGGGCGCCGAGGCCATCCACCCCGGCTACGGCTTCCTCTCCGAGAACCCGGCGTTCGCCGCTGCCTGCAGGGAGGCGGGGATCGTCTTCATCGGGCCCCCGCCCGAGGCCATGGAGGCGGTGGGGGACAAGGTGCGGGCGCGCGACCACATGGCCCGGGCCGGCATCCCCGTCGTGCCCGGAACCCCTCCGCTGACGGACGACGCCGAGGCGGCCGCCCGCGCGGCCGAGCGCCTGGGGTATCCCGTGCTCCTCAAGGCGTCCGCCGGGGGCGGCGGCAAGGGCATGCGCCTGGTGCGTGACGCCAGGGAGCTGCGCTCCCTGCTGGCGCAGGCCCGCGGCGAGGCCCTCTCCGCCTTCGGGGACGACCGGGTGTTCCTCGAGAAATACGTGGTGCGGCCGCGGCACATCGAGGTGCAGGTGATCGCGGACGGCCTCGGCGGCTGCGTGGCCCTGGGGGAGCGGGAGTGCTCCATCCAGCGGCGCCACCAGAAGCTCGTGGAGGAGTGTCCCTCGCCGGTCGTGGACCCGCCGGCGCGGGAGCGCCTCATGGGCCTGGCGGTGTCGGCCATGCGGGCGGTCGGGTACGTGAACGCGGGCACGGTGGAGTTCCTGCGCGCCGACGACGGGACGTTCTACTTCATGGAGGTGAACGCGCGTCTCCAGGTCGAGCACCCGGTGACCGAGGAGGTGTTCGGCCTGGACCTGGTCCGGCTGCAGATCGAGATCGCAGCCGGAGGACGCCTTCCCTTCACGCAGGAGGAGCTGACTCCCCGGGGGCACGCCATCGAGTGCCGGATCGTCGCCGAGGACCCGGCGCGGGGGTTCCTTCCCTCCCCCGGGACCATCCGGCGCCTGCGGGTCCCCACCGGTCCGGGCATCCGGCACGACGGCGGCACGTACGACGGCTGGACGGTGCCGGTCCACTACGACCCCATGCTGGCCAAGATCGTGGCCTGGGGAGCCACCCGGCAGGTGGCGGTCGAGCGCATGGCCCGCGCCCTCCATGAGTACCGGGTCGAGGGTCCGGCCACCTGCATCGAGTTCCACCGGAGGGTGATGGCCCACCCCGCCTTTCGCCGTGGAGACCTGCACACCGGCTTCCTGGAGGAGTATCCAGAGCTGCTGGCCCCCGAGAACGACCCCGCCTTCGAGCAGCTGGCGGCCATCGCGGCGGCCGTGGCCCACCTGGAGCGCCGGCGCATCCCCGTCCCCGTGCCGAGCGAGCAAGGGGCGAAAGGCCCCTCCGCCTGGCGCCGGACCGCGCGCTGGGGGGGCCTGGTGTGAAGCTGCGGGCCCGGGTGGGAGCGCGCGTGTTCGATCTGGAGGCGGAGCCCTCCCCAGAGGACCGGTCCGTCCTCGTGCGGGTGGAGGGCATGGAGCACAGGGTCGATCTCGAGCGCGTGGAGGGCGACACCTGGTCCCTGCTCGTGGGGACGACCTCGCACGAGCTGTCGCTCCTCGAGGAGCGCGACGGCACGCGGGTGCGATGCGGCGGAGCGGAGGCCCTGGTGCGCCTGCAGGATCCCGAGCGGGACCGGATCGATCTCGCCGGGGAGGACGGCGCGGCCAAGGACGTCACCGCCATCATGCCCGGCCGGGTGGCACGGGTGCTGGTGGAACCAGGACAGGAGGTCGCGCGCTCCCAGGGCCTGCTGGTCGTCGAGGCCATGAAGATGGAGAACGAGATCGCAAGCCCGCGCGCCGCCACGGTGCGCCGCGTGCGTGTGGCCGCCGGGCAGCACGTGGAAACGGGGGCGGTGCTGGTCGAGCTGGAGTGATGGAGACGGGCCGGACCGAGGAAGCGTCCGGCCCGTGGGCCCTAGCGGTTCAGGACCTGCTCGAGCTGCTTGCCGGTCTTGAACCGGACGGCCTTCTTGGCCTTGATCCTGATCGTCTCGCCGGTCTGCGGATTGCGCCCGGCACGTGCCCGGCGCTTGCTGATGCCCCAGGTGCCGAAGCCCACGATCGTCACCCGCTGCCCTCTCTTCAGCGAGGACGTGATTCCGTCCACCAGGCTGTCCATCGCCGTCGCGGCGGCGGACTTGGTGATGCCCGCATCGCCCGCCATCTTGGCGATCAGCTCTGCCTTGTTCATGCCTGTGCCCCCCTCGCCGCACAATTGCGGCGTCCACGCGCTATTCAATCACAAGAACAGGGGCTAGCTCTCCAGGAACGAGGCGAGGCGGCTCCGCTGGGCGTCGGTCAGCGCGTGGAAGAACAGCGCCAGCTCGAACCGGGGACGTCCCGTGGCGGTGCCGTTCACTTCCTTGCGGCGCACCACCACCGCCTCCAGATCCAGCGGATCCGCGTGACCGTCGGGGAGCAGGAGCGTCACCGCGAGGCGCGTCATCTCCGCGAAATCGGCGCTCGACGTACAGTACATCCCCCCCAGGGACAGGTCGCGCGCGGTCATGCGGGCGAACTCGCCAGCTTCGGCACGGCCGTGCAGCTCGAACGAGCGAGCCTTGCGGGGGCTGGTTCGGCGTTCGACGGTGGTCTTGCTCACGCGCCGCATCCTAGGGGGCGGCCCCGACCGTCGTCAAGCGCAGGGAGGCTTCGGTGAACCGCAACGCGATGCGGCGGCTGCTGCGCGAGGTGCAGGGGGGAGGGGTCACGGTGGAGGATGCCCTGGAGCGGCTCCGGCACCTCCCGCTCGAGGACCTCGGCTTCGCCAACCTCGACCATCACCGTGCGCTGCGGCGCGGCTACCCCGAGGTCGTCTACGGACAGGGGAAGACGCCGGAGCAGATCGTGGAGATCGTCTCCCGCCTGGCGCGGATGAAGCAGACGGTGCTGATCACGCGGGTTGGCCCCGAGGTGCACGACGCGGTGCGGATGCGGCATCGCGGCGCGGTGTTCCACGCGGTGCCCGGCCTGGTCGTGGTGCCGGCGGGCCGGCAGCCGAAGCCCCGTCCCGGCATCCTGGTCCTGAGCGCCGGCACCTCCGATCTCCCCGTGGCCGAGGAGGCGGCGGTCACGGCCGAGGTCCTCGGCCACCGGGTGGAGCGGGTCTACGACGTCGGTGTGGCCGGGCTGCACCGGCTGCTGGCGAGGAAGGTGGCGCTCGCCAGGGCACGGGTGATCGTGGCCGTGGCGGGGATGGAGGGGGCGCTCCCCTCGGTGGTCGCCGGTCTCACCGACTGCCCCGTGATCGCGGTCCCCACCAGCACCGGCTACGGTGCCGGGGCCGGGGGCCAGGCCGCGCTCCTGGCCATGCTCAACTCCTGCGCCGGTGGGATCGGAGTGGTCAACATCGACAACGGCTTCGGCGCCGGCCTGCTCGCAGCCATGATCAATCGTCAGGCCGCGCCCCGCCGCATCACGCGGTCGTAACGCAGTCCCCACCGTCGCCATAAAGGCGCCAATTTCGTCGAAATCGCATTGACACCGTGGCAGGTACCTCGTATATCTCCCGGCAGCTGCGACGACTAGGTTGAGTGAAACCCGCTCAAGACTTGGCGTCCCGGGATGGGGCCGGGTCTGGAAGTAGGACACCGGCGTGCTACCATCGCGGCTTTGCACCGGGCCTCTTTCCAGAATCTGTACGAAAGCGGGGTGAAGTGGAGTGCCGCTGATCAAGGTGCGTGAGGACGAGAGCCTCGAGAACGCCTTGAAGCGATTCAAGCGGAAGTGCGAGAAGTCGGGCGTCCTGACCGAGATCAAGAAGCGCCAGCATTACGAAAAGCCGAGCGTGAAGAAGAAGAGGAAAGCGCTCGCCGCCCGCAAGAAGCTCCTCAAGCGTCTGGCCCAGGAGCGCAGGTTCAACGCGTGAATCCGTCCGCGGCCCCGGCGCGGGGAGTTCCCCCGCCGGGGCTACGGCGTGCCAAGGTGCCCCGTTGGGCGGATCATGGAATCACGATTGGGTGGAGACGGTTCGCCAGGCCGGCGACATCGTCCGCCTGATCTCCGATCACGTCCCCCTGAAAGCGCGCGGCGCGCGCCTCCTCGGTCTGTGCCCCTTCCACGAGGAGAAGACTCCCTCCTTCTCGGTGGACCCGAAAGCCCAGCTCTTCTATTGCTTCGGCTGCCACACGGGGGGCGATCTCTTCAAGTTCGTTCAACTCTACGAGCGCGTGGACTTCAAGGAGTCCGTGGAGATCCTGGCCCGGCGCTGGGGCGTCCCGCTGCCGGCGGCGGAGACGGGTGCCGAGACGGCGCGCCGGCGCCTGCTCGAGCTCACCGAGCTGGCTGCGGCGTGGTTCCGTAGCCGATTCTCCGAGCCCGAGGGGGGACGGCGGGCCAGGGAGTACGTCGCGGGCCGGGGACTCGGCGAGGACACCGCGACCCGCCTCGGTCTCGGCTTCGCGCCGGACGGCTGGGACGGGCTCCGGACCCACCTGACCGGGAAGCGCTTCCGGCCCGAGGAGATCGTCGCCGCCGGTCTCGCCCTTCCCCGCAAGCAGGGACCGGGCGAGTACGACCGCTTTCGCGACCGCCTGATCTTCCCCATCCGGGACATGAATGGCCGCACCATCGCCTTCGGCGGGAGGGCCATGGGTTCGGGGGAGCCCAAGTACCTCAACTCGCCGGAGACCGCGATCTACGTGAAGGGCGAGCACCTCTACGGGCTCGACCTGGCGCGCGAGGCGATCCGCAGGGAAGGGCTGGCCGTGGTCGTCGAGGGGTACATGGACCTCGCGGCGGTGCTGCAGGCGGGGACCGACGCCGTGGTCGCGACCCTGGGTACCGCGTTCACCCCCGGTCAGGCCAAGCTGCTGGCGCGATCCACCACCCGGGTCGTGGTGTCCTACGACGGCGACCGCGCGGGGGTGCAGGCGGCGGCCCGCTCGCTGGACGTGCTGCTCGGACGCGGGTTCGAGGTCCGTATCCTGGAGCTGCCCGGGGGCCTCGACCCCGACGAGTTCATCCGAAAGGAGGGGGCCGAGGCCTACGCGCGCCGCCTGCAGCAGGCACCCGGCTGGCTGGAGTTCCTGCTGGGGCGGGAGCGGCGCTCCCGCGACCTGAGCCGGGTAGAGGAGAGGGTGGCGGGGATCAACGCGCTCCTCCCGCACCTGGCGCACCTTCCCACCCCGCTGGAGCGCGCCGCCTGGGCGGGCCAGATCGCCGACGCCCTGCAGGTGGACGACCACCTGGTACTGACCGAGCTCAAGGCGGCGCTGAAGGACGCCCGGCCGGCCGTGCGGGTCCGGCCCCCCGAGGCCTCCCCCCGGATCCGGGAGGCGGAAGCAGGGTTGGTCCGGGCCTTGCTCTCCACCCTTGCGGAGAAAAAAGCGGTCGAAATGGAAATCGTGGAGGTCGAAGGGACGACGGTGGCCTCCATTATCCGTACTATGTTGCGAATGAGCGACGAAGGACTGCCGGTGAACCCGGGTTCCGTCTTCTCTGCCCTGGAGAGCGAAAGCGACCGGGATCTTCTGACCCGGATCGCGGTGCGGCCGGACGAGGAGGAGGAGCCCGGCCCGGAGGCGCTGGAGAGTTGCCTGGTTGCCCTCCGCAAGGAGCGCTGGATCCGCGAGGGCAAGGCTCTCCAGAAGGAGATCGAGCGCGCCGCCACCGATCCCATCGCACGGGACGCACTGCTCCGGCGAAAGCAGGAGCTGGCGCGTCGGATCGATGCCCTGTCCTGAAGTTTTTGGGAGACCAATGAGCAAGAAGCAACGCGATCCGAGTCCCGGCGTCGAGGCCAAGTACGACGAGGTCCGCCAGCTCGTCGCCTTGGGCCGCGAGCGGGGGTTCCTCGCCTACGACGAGATCAACGAGATGCTCCCCGACGAGGTCTCGTCTTCGCCGGAGGAGCTGGAGGAGGTCTTCTCGCTCTTCGAGCTGAACGGCATCGCCATCGTGGACGATGCCGCCGCGCAGCTCCCTCGCCCGGAGGGCGAGCAGCCGGAGCGCAAGGAGACCATCGCCAAGGAAGACGAGAAGCCGGACGGCACCGGCCCCCTCGAGAAGACCAACGACCCTGTCCGGATGTATCTGCGCGAGATGGGGACCGTGCCCCTGCTCACCCGGGAGGGCGAGGTCCGCATCGCCCGGCGGATCGAGCGAGGGGAGCGGCGCGTCCTCAAGGCCCTCTCCCGCAGCAGCTATGTGCTGGAGGAGATCCGCCAGCTCGGCGAGCGCATCAAGAAGGGGCAGGTTTCCCACAACCTCTTCACCGGTGGAGAGGAGGAGGGAGAGGACGCGGCCAGGAAGAAGCTGGCCAAGGCCCGGCTGGGCGTCCAAAAGATCGAGGGGCTGATCACTAAGATCGAGGCCTCGAACAAGAAGGGGGCGCGCCTCAAGGAGGGGAGCCGCGCCTGGAAGTCGAACCAGTTCGCCGCCGCTCGGCTGCGCGTGCAGGTGGCGCGCGAGTTCCGCGCCCTGGGCCTGATCCCGGCTCAGGTGGACATCCTGGCCCGGGCGGTGCTGGACGCCGACGCCAAGATCAAGCGCCATGAGCGCTCCATCCAGGAGCTGACGCGCCGGATGAAGGGGTTCCGCGACCCCGTCCTTCGCCGTGAGGTGCGGCGCAAGATCGAGCAGCTCCGGGGCGACATCCGCATCCTGGAGCAGGAGATGGGGACGCCCAAGAAGGACCTCGATGACGTGGGCGAGGCGGTGCGGCGCGGTCAGCGGGACGCCAAGCGCGCCAAGAGCGAGCTCATCGAGGCCAACCTCCGGCTGGTGGTCTCGATCGCCAAGAAGTACACCAATCGCGGCCTGCAGTTCCTGGACCTGATCCAGGAGGGGAACATCGGCCTCATGAAGGCGGTGGACAAGTTCGAGTACCGCCGCGGCTACAAGTTCTCCACCTACGCCACGTGGTGGATCCGGCAGGCCATCACGCGCGCCATCGCCGACCAGGCCCGCACCATCCGCATCCCCGTGCACATGATCGAGACGATCAACAAGCTGGTGCGGACGGCCAGGAGCCTGGTGCAGGAGCTGGGGCGCGAGCCCTCCCCCGAGGAGATCGCCCGCAAGATGGGCATCCCCGAGTCCAAGGTGCGCAAGGTCCTCAAGATTGCGCAGGAGCCGATCAGCCTGGAGACGCCGATCGGAGAGGAGGAGGACAGCCACTTAAAGGATTTTATCGAGGACCGGACGGCCGTCTCCCCGGTCGAAGCGGTGATTCACCTGAATCTAAAGGAGCAGACGCAGGCCGTGCTCAAGACCCTGACCCCGCGTGAGGAAAAGGTCCTGAAGCTTCGGTTCGGCGTCGGAGACGGCAGCGAGCACACGTTGGAGGAGGTGGGGCAGTCGTTCGCGGTGACCCGCGAGCGCATCCGTCAGATCGAGTCCAAGGCCCTGCGCAAGCTGCGGCACCCCTCGCGCAGCAAGGTGCTGCGCAACTTCATGGAGCAGACGGGGCCCACGTAGGAGGGGGTCAGGTATTTCCTATTTCCTTTTCGAGGGCCGATTGCGGCCCTCGACCTGTTTCAGCGCGCCCGGAGCGCGGTCCAGGCCAGCAGCAGCCATCCCGCGATGAACGCGAGACCGCCCAGGGGGGTGATCGCACCCAGCCAGCGCTGCCCGCTGAGCACCAGCACGTAGAGGCTTCCCGAAAAGACCAGAGTCCCCATCACGAACAGCCAGCCCGCGAGGCCGGCGGCGGGCCAGCGCTCCACTGCCATGGCGACGCCGAGAAGCCCCAGGGCGTGCACCAGATGGTAGCGAACTCCGGTCTCCCACACCGCCACCATCTCCGGCGAGACGCGTGACTTCAGGCCGTGGGCCCCGAAGGCCCCGAGAGCCACCCCCAGTGCCGCCAGCGCTGCCCCCGTCGCGAACCAGCCCGCATGCATGCCGCCTCCACGTCGTGGCAATGCGTTCACCGTAGCCGCGTGAGATCATGGCTGCAACGTCCCGGCCTTCCAGCAGCCAGAAGCACGCGAGGCTCTCCATGTGCGCACTTCGTGTCGGCCTCGTCTCTCTGTCCTTGGCGCTCGTGTGGGGGCTTTCCCCGGCCGTGTGCGCCGATGCTCCGCTGGACGACGCTTCCCTTGCACGCGCCGTGCTCGACCGCCTGGACCGCGATCCGCACCTGCGCTCGCTGGGGATCGATGTCCGGGTGGACCGCGGGGTGGTCCTTCTCCGGGGGAGCGTTCCCACGCTGGCCGATGCGCTCCGTGCCCGCGCCCTCACGCTCAACGTGCGCGGCGTCGGCCTGGTGGACACGCGGCTCGACCTCTCCACCCGCAACCGGTCGGACCGGGACATCGAGTACGACGTGCGGCAGCGATTCCTGAGCAATGGAGACCTGGCCCGCGCCGACCTGGGGATCACCGTGCGCAGCGGCGCCGTCCTGCTCACCGGCAGGGTCGACGACATGCGCGTGCGGGACATCGCCCGCTCGGTGGCGGCCGCCGTCCCCGGCGTGGTCGGGATCGCCGACGAGATCCGGGCACCACGGGAAGAGGGTGCCCTGGCCAACGCAGAATGAACAGAGGAGTCCCTTTCATGCGACGTTTCGCTCTGCCCTTGTTCGCGATGGCGGCTCTGTTGCTCGGACTGGCCTGCGTCGTCCATCGGACGGACGTGGTATCCCCGAGCAACACCGACAACGACTGCTGGGTCAAGGTGTACGAGTCCGACAACTTCCGCGACACCGGCTCCAGCGCGACCCTCCGCGGCCCCCTCGATCTCGCGACCCTGGAGAATCTGGAAGGCAAGGACTGGGATGACGCCATCGAGAGCATCGAGGTGGGCCCCAATGCGGAGGTGCAGGTCTGGAAGAGCGCCAACTACGCCGGCACCGCCCTCACCTTCCAGCCCAACCAGAGAGTGGAGAACCTGGCCAAGCTCAACTTCGCCGACCAGATCGGCTCGCTGAAGGTGGTCTGCAGGTAATCCAGCCTGGTTCACATGGATAGCGGCCGGAAACGAGCCGCCGTGGCATCATCCGCGACCATGGCGACGAGGTCCCCGGGCCGGGCGGCGAGCGCGGAGGCGCTGGAGCGGATCCTCCAGGTCACCCGCGACCTCGCCCGCCCGCTCGGGCTGACCGAGCTTCTGGCCAAGGTGGTGGATGCCGCCCTCGCGCTCCTGGACGTCGAGCGGGGGAGCGTCTTCCTCTACGACGCCAGCCGGAACGAGCTCGTGACCAGGGTGGCCACCGGGGCAGGGGAGATTCGCATCCCTGCGGACCGAGGCATCGCCGGGGAATGCGTCCGCTCGCACGAGGTGATCGTGGTGAACGACGCCTACGCCGACCCCCGGTTCAACCGGGAGGTCGACCGGGCCACGGGGTTCACCACCCGCGGGCTCCTCACGATCCCCCTTCTGGGCCTGGACGACGAGCTGGTAGGGGTTCTCCAGGTCCTGAACAAGCGTCAGGGGACCTTCGGAGAGGAGGACGTGGCGGTGGGCTCGGCCCTGGCTGCCGGGTGCGCGGTGGCCCTCCAGCGCGGCCGCCTCCTCGAGGAGAAGGCGCACAAGGACCGTCTGGAGAAAGAGCTGGCGGTCGCCCGGGACATCCAGATCGGTGTGCTCCCCAAGACCATGCCCAAGCTGCCCGGCTACGAGGTCGCGGGGTGGAGCCGTCCCGCAGCCCAGACCGGTGGCGACACCTTCGACGTGATCCCGGTGGACGGTGGCTGCGTCCTCCTGCTCGGGGACGCCACCGGGCACGGCGTGGGGCCGGCGCTCAGCGTGACCCAGGTGCGGGCCATGCTGCGCATGGCGGTGCGTTTGGGGGCGGGGGTGGACGACGCCTTCAAGCACATGAACGATCAGCTCGAGCAGGACCTCTCGAGCAACCGCTTCGTCACCTGTTTCCTCGGCAAGGTGGACACCTCCGCCCACACCCTGGCCTATCACTCGGGGGGGCAGGGGCCGATCCTGCACCGCAGTGCGGGCACGGGCAGCTGGACGCGCATCGAGCCCACCGGGATGCCGCTGGGCATCCTGCCCTCGCTGCGTCCCAAGCCCGCTCAGGTCCTGCAGCTCGGACCGGGGGACACGGTGGCCCTCATCAGCGACGGCGTCTTCGAGTACGAGAACGCCGCCGGCGAGATGTACGGGAACGAGCGCGTGGAGGATCTGCTGGCTGGGGTCGCCGCCGATCCCGCCCAGGTACAGGTGCAGGAGCTGGTGGCCGCGGTGGACCGGTTCGCAGGAGCGGCCCCGCAGAACGACGACATGACCATCGTCGTCCTCCGCCGCCTCTAGAACGCCACTTCCATCCCTTCCCGCGCCACGTCGGTGTCCGGGAACTCGGCCCGGGCCAGGCGCTGGATCTCATCGAGCTGATCGTCCGTGTGCTCGGGATGATGGTGGAAGAGCACCAGGCGGCGCACGCCGGCGGAAAGAGCGGTCTGCACCGCCGCATACCAGGTGCTGTGGCCCCAGCCCCGGCGCATCTCCTCGTACTCGGCCGGCTCGTAGGTGGCGTCGTAGACCAGCACGGCGGCGTCGCGTGCAAACTCCACCAGCGCCCGGTCCACGACCTCGTCCCCGTGCTCGTGATCGGTGGCGAACACGAGGCGCCCGCCGGCGTGCTCCAGGCGAAAGGCGGTGCAGCCATCGGGGTGCCGGAGCGGCAGCGTCGCCACCGTGAGCCCGTCCACCTGCACGGGCTGGCCGTTCAGGGTGTGGAACTCCACCCCCGCGGGCGCGCCCACGAGCGCGACCGGGAAGTAGGGCGGGGCCACCAGCGCCTGCAGGACGTCTCCCACGCTCCGGTCCAGCGTCGCGGCCCCGTGCACGCGAATCGTGCATCCCGCCTCGTACAGCGCCGGGAAGAGGGACAGCCCCTCCAGGTGGTCGAAGTGATAGTGGGACAGGAAGATGTCGAAGCGCAGCCCCTTCCGGCGGCCCTCCTGGAGGAGGGTGTGCCCGAGCACGCGAAGTCCGGTGCCCGCGTCCAGGACCACGAAGGTGTTGTCGCCCAGATCCACGGCCGCGCAGGGCGTGTTCCCCCCGTAGCGCAGCCGGTCGGGGAACGGAGTGGGTACCGTGCCCCGCACGCCCCAGAACCGGAGGTGGAAACGTGCGGGCGCCATGGGCGCGGATTCTAACTGATCTCCCGAGCCCCGAACCCTCGGACCAGCAAGCTCATGCTGCAGTCGGGGGAAAAACCCAGGCGGTCGATGTCGCGGCCGAGAAAAGAATCCTGCCGAAACGGCCGTTCCCCGTGTAGTTGAGGTGTGGCGGCCCGGCAGATGCCGGGTTGGATGAGGTAAGCTCCCGCCGCACGACGTGGAGGCACCATGCTAGGTCGTTGGTTCGGCAGGGGTTTTCTGTGCGCGATAGCCGCCGCGGCGTGTCTGGGTGCCGGCCCCGCCGCGAGGGCGGCCGACGGGCTGGCCAAGATCGCGGTGGTCCAGAACCAGGTCGAGGCGAAGAAGGCCAGCGCCGACGGCTGGGCACCCTCGACGCGCGACCAGGCCCTGTTCGCGCACGACCGCATCCGCACCGGAGCCGCGAGCCGGGCGGCGCTGCTCTACTCCGACCAGACCCTGCACCGCATGGGTGAGAAGAGCGAGCTGGAGATCCTCCCGCCGAACGGGTCTTCCGGTTCGGGGCTCCTCAACGTCGTGACCGGCCGGCACTACTTCGCGACCCGCACCCCCAAGGACTTCGGGAAGGTCCAGACCCCGACCGTCACCGCCGCCATCAAGGGGACCGAGTTCGCGGTGGACGTGGCCGAGGACGGGACCACCACGATCACGATGATCGAAGGAACGGTGGAGGCCTCGAACTCCTACGGCACGGTCACCGTGGTCCGGGGGGAGCAGGCGGTGGCGGCCCCGGGCAGCGCGCCCCAGAAGCGCATCGTCGTGCACCCGCGCGATGCGGTGGCCTGGGCGCTTCATTACCCGGCGGTGGTCGGCGGGGCGGACGCCGCCCGTCTGGCCGGCATGGGTTCGGCCGGCGAGGGGCTGACCCGCGCCGCGACGCTGCTCTCCCAGGGACAGGTCGAGGAGGCGCGTCCGCTGGTGGCGGCCGGTGGGCGTGATCCCGTCGCCCTGGCCCTGGCCTCGGTGATCGCAGTGGCCGGGAACGCGCGCGAGGACGCGCGCCGGCTGGCGGACGAGGCGGTGGCGGCCGGGCCGGACTCCGCGTCGGCGGCCCTGGCGGCCTCGTTTGCCGCCCAGGCAGGGTTCGATCTGGCGGCGGCCTCCGCCCAGGCGGAGCGGGCAGCGCGCCTCGATCCCGACAACCCCGAGGCGCAGGCGCGCGTGGCCGAGCTGCGCATGGCCGCCGGCGACCTCGACGGCGCCCGGGAAGCGGCCGAGCGTGCCGTGCGCCGGGACGCGAAGTCGCCACGTGCGCACAGCGTGCTCGGCTTCGTGGCCCTGGCCCAGTACAAGGCGGACGAGGCGCTGGACGAGTTCACGCGCGCCGTGGATGCGGACCCCGGCTTCGCCATGGCCTGGCTGGGGCGAGGCCTGGCCACCATCCGTCAGGGAAACCTGGAGGCCGGACGGGAGATGATGCAGACGGCGGTCACGCTCGATCCCGACGACGCGATCCTGCGCGCGTACCTGGGGAAGGCGTACCAGGAGGAGCATCGCACCGGACCCGCGGCCAAGGAGCTGGCTGCGGCCAAGGACCTGGACCCCAACGATCCCACGCCGTGGCTCTATTCCTCCTTGCTCCTGCAGGACGAGAACCGTCCCGTGGAGGCGCTGGAGGAGCTGCAGGGAGCCATCGAGCGCAACGACCGGCGCGCCGTCTACCGCTCCCGCCTGCTCCTCGACGAGGACCGGGCAGTCCGGGCCGCCGACCTGGCCCGCACCTACAACGATCTGGGCTTCGATCAGCTTGGCGTGGCCACCGCCCGCCGCAGCGCCGACGAGGACCACGCGAACTATTCGAGCCACCTGTTCCTCTCCGGCACCTACCGCGCGCTCCCCGGATACGCGGGTGCGTTCCTGAGCGAGGTGCTGCAGGCACGCGTGTACCAGCCGGTGGGGGTGAACGCCGTCCGGCCGGACGTGATCGGGCAGGCCGCCTCGTTCAACGAGTACTCGGCGCTCTTCGATCGCCCGCGGCTCCGGGTGGCCGCCGAGGGGGTCTACGGGGAGACGGAGACGGACCTGACCGGGCTCGTGGATCCGGGGACGCCTTGCTTCACCCCCTCGGGGAGCATCCCCTGCGCGCTCGACAGCTCGAACGCCGACCGTGAGCGGATCACGCTGGGCATGCACCGGGATCGCTGGGCGGTGGCAGGGGCGGTGTGGCGCCTCGCCGACGACGGTTTCCGGGCCAACACCGACTCCGAGTCCACCACCTACCGCGCCTTCGCGCAGGTCGCCCCCACGTGGAAGGACACGGTGCAGATCAACTTCATCTCGGGGCAGCGGATCACGGGCGACCTGCCGCCGCGGCAGTTCCCCACCGTGCTGAACCTGGAGCGCTTCGACACGCGCGAGACGAACGTGGGGCTGGCCTGGCACCGCCGCATCTCCCCCGCCATGGACATCGCGGTGTCGGCCATCGGCAACGAGACCAGGGTCGAGGGAGCGCAGCTGGGGGGCGCTCCGGTGGCGCGCCTCACCGCGCGAGGACCGCAGGTCGAGGGGCAGTGGGTGTTCCGTCAGAGCCGCCTCCCCGTCACCTGGGTGGCGGGCGCCGGGACCTACGACGGCACGCTGAAGCTCCGCTCCTTGCAGAGCGACGTCGAGCAGGAAGGGGACGACGTTTACAGCAACGCCTACGCCTACGCCACCTTCCGGGACCTGGCCCGGTTCGACCTCACGGCCGGAGTGGCCTTCGAGGACGTCGATCATGCCGCCGGCCTGGTGCCCCCGCGCGACTCCTTCCAGGCGCCGACCACGGTCTCTGTCTCGGACTCGCAGGTCAGCCCCAAGGTGGGCGTCTCGTTCCTGGCCGGGTCCTCGACCGTGCTGCGCGGCACGGCCTACGGGCACCTCGCCTCCGGGATCGGACGGGTGCAGAGCCTGGAGCCCACGCAGGTGGCCGGGTTCAACCAGATCTTTGAGGATCCGGGAGGGACACAGTCCTGGAACTACGGCCTGGGGATCGACCAGAGTTTCGGCAAGCGGTTCTTCGCGGGCGGCTTCTACATGTGGCGGCGCATGGAGGTTCCCGAGGCAAGCTGCCCCACGCCGGACGACTTCAACAACTGCCGGGGCCAGGCGGCCTCCACCGTGGTGGACCAGGACAGCGATGCCGACGTGGCCTCCGCGTACGTGAACGGGACGCTGGGCAAGCGCCTGGCAGCTTCCGTGGATTGGACCTGGGAGGACCGCATCTACGAGTCCGTGGCCGGCGGGCAGTTCACCGCCTTCCAGGACCGGGTCAAGACCTCCCGCGTGCGGCCCCAGGTGCGGATCTTCCTTCCCATGGGCCTCTATGCGAGCCTGGCCGCCACGCGCTACGACCAGAGCGTCCGGCAGGACGACGACCTGAGCACCCCCGGCACCACGACGCAGCACGCGGCCTTCTGGGTCCAGGACGCCGAGCTGGGCTACCGCCTGCCCCGGAGGTACGGCACGGTCGCCGTCCAGGCGCAGAACCTGGGCGACCGCGAGTTCTCCTTCTTCGACCGCACCATCCAGGACGATGTGATCCCGGCGCGGCGCGTGCTGCTGAAGGCGACGTTCACGTATTAAGCTCCGGGGCTGGAAGCGGTCTCGCGCCGCACTCCTGCTGGCGCTCGTCAGCGGGGTGGTGGGGGTCACGCTCGCGCACTGGCCCACCGCCGCGGGCCTGGAGCGGAGCGCGCTCGATCTCCTGTTCAAGCTGCGCGGGCCGCGGCCAGCCCCCGACCGCGTCTGCGTGGTGGCGATCGACGACCCTTCCTACCGCGAGCTGAACCTGCAGGCGGGTGCCGCGGTCCCCCGGCCGGTCTACGCGCAGCTCATCCGCACCCTGAAGGCGGAGGGCGCGGCCGCCGTCGCCTTCGACATCCTCTTCGACAGCGAGACCACGCTCGAGAACGACCTCGATCTGGAAGCCGCCCTGGCAGAGGCGGGGAACGACATCCTCGGCGTCAGCCTGATGGTGACCTCGGACCCGCGCTTTCAGGAGATGCGCTGGGACGAGCCGATCCCGCCCCTGGCGCAGGCCGCGGCGGCGCTCGGCGAAGTGAACTTCCCCTACGACCCCGACGGCGTGATCCGAAGCGCCTGGCCGATGCGGGCGGACCGGCCCAGCCTGGCTCTGGCCGCCTACGAGCTGGCGACGAAGGACACCTCCAAGCGCGAGCCCTGGAGGCTGATCGATTTCTACGGCGGGCCGAGGTCGATCCGCACGGTGTCCCTCTACCAGGCGCTCGATCCCAAGGGATCGCTCCCGCCCGGGTTCTTCCGGGACAAGCTCGTCTTCGTCGGCGCCTCGCAGGAGGCCGTGACCACGGACAAGGGGAAGGACTCCTTCCCCACCCCCTGGACCTCCGCGGAGGCGGGCACCACCTACGGCGTGGAGATCCACGCCACGGTGGCCGCGAACCTCCTGGATGGACGGCGGATCCGCCTGCTTCCGTTCTGGCCGGAGACGCTCCTGCTGCTGCTCATGCCGCTCGCCGCCTCCCTGGCCTTCATGCAGCTCGGGCCGCAGCGGGGCGGCGTCGTCTTCCTCCTGTCGCTGCCCGCACCGCTGCTCGTCGGCTGGCTGGCCTTCTCGTGGAGAGGGATCTGGATGCCGGTGACGATCCCCTCCGTGATCCAGCTCCCGCTCGCCTACGGCCTGAGCCTGCTCTGGTACTACCTGACCACGGCCAAGGACCGGGAGCGCATCAAGCGGGCGTTCGGACACTATCTGGCGCCGGAGATGGTGGCGCAGCTCGCCGAGAACCCCGACCGGGTCAACCTGGGAGGGGAGGAGATCGTGGCCACCGCCATGTTCACGGACCTCGCGGGGTTCACCTCCATCGCCGAGAAGAAGACCGCCCCGGAGACGGTGCACATGCTCAACGAGTACTTCTCCCAGGCCACCCAGCACGTGTTCGAGTTCCAGGGGACGCTGGTCAAGTACATCGGGGACGCCGTGTTCGCGATCTGGGGGGCACCCCTCCATCGTCCCGATCACGCCACCCTGGCCTGCCGGGCCGCTCTCGCCCTGGCGCGCTCCGAGGCCACGCGCGGGGACGGCCTCAAGACGCGGATCGGCGTCCACACCGGCACGATGGTGGTTGGCAACCTCGGCTCCGCGCAGCGCTTCGATTACACCGCCATCGGGGATGCGGTGAACCTGGCCTCCCGGATCGAGGGGCTGAACAAGGCCTTCGGCACCCGTGTCCTGGCCAGCGCCGACGCCCTGGCGCACACCGGGGGCGCGTTCCTGACCCGGTCGCTCGGCCGCGTCCGGGTGGTGGGACGGACCGAGCCCGTGGAGCTGCACGAGCTTCTGGGGCTGGCGGAGGAGGGGGCGATCCAGGAACCGTCTCCCGCCTGCCTGGAGGCGTTCGCCCGCGGGCTCGAGCTGTTCGCGGCCGGCCGGTTCCGAGAGGCCGCGGAAGCCTTTCGCGAGGCGCTCGGCCATGCGGGTGGAAAGGACGCTCCCTCGGAGGCCTTCTGGCGCTTCGCCGAGGGATATGCCGTGGTCCCTCCGGAGGGCACGTGGGACGGCACCCTGGTCTTCGAGTCCAAGTAGCTGTATTTGGTGCGGATCGGGGCTAGGATGGCGCCCCTGGCCGGTGCGGGAGGAGGGGGGATGGTCGACCGCGAAGCGGGAGCGCGCCGGGCTTTCGCGCGCAGCCTGGCCGCGGTGTCCGACCTCCTGGACTGGGCGGATCGGTTCTTCGAGGCGGCGGGGATCCCGGCGGACCATCGCTTCGGCATCCAGCTGGGGCTGGAAGAGCTGTTCACGAACCTCGTGAAGTACGGCGCCGGTGCGCACCCGATCGAGATCGAACTGGTCCGCCGCGACTCCCTGCTGCTGGCGAGCCTGACCGACCAGGACGTGGAGCCGTTCGATCCCACCGCGGCTCCCGACGCGGACACGACCCTCCCTCTGGACGCGCGCAAGCCGGGAGGCCTGGGGCTTCACCTGGTGCGCCGGGTCGTGGACCGGGTGGACTACACGTATGAAAACCGGTGCAGCCGCACGACGCTCGTGAAGAGGCTGGGGTAGGGCATGTTCGAGATCAGCTGGGGAGACGGGGGACGGGTCGTGATGGCGGGCCGGTTCGACGCCTCGCAGGCGGACAAGGCGGAAGCCTTCCTGTCTGCCATCCAGGCCTCGGTGGACGTCGATTTCCACGACCTTCAGTACATTTCGAGCCTGGGATTGGGTATCCTTCTGCGTACCCAGAAGCGGCTGGCTGCCTCCGGGGCCACCCTGCGGCTGGTGCGGGTTTCACGGCACATTCGAGAGATTTTTCGTTTTTCCGGGTTCGACCGGATCTTCCCCATCGAGGAGGAGGCTTCTGAACAGGCGCGGTGACCCGCCCTGGCCCCCCAACCTTTCCCTCGCCGGCGTGTACGTATGACGTATGACGACGACGCCCAGCTCGTGCAACGCTGCCGTGAGGGAGACGACCGGGGGTTCGAGATCCTGGTCCGCCGCTACCAAGGCCCCGTCTACCACGTCGCCCTTCGGATGGTGCGTGACCCGGAAGAGGCACGCGACCTCGCCCAGACGGTATTCCTCAAGATCTACCAGCATCTGGACGGCTACGACCCCACGCAGCGGTTCTACAGCTGGATGTACCGGATCGCCATTCACGAGGCCCTCAACCATCTCCGGCGGCACGGGCGCACCGAGCCCATGGAGCGCGACACCGCATCCTCGAGGCCCGATCCCGAGCGTCTGGTGCTCGACGCCGACGTCTCCCGGGCCGTCCAGGAGGCGCTCATGACGCTCCCCGCGAACGAGCGCGCCGTGGTGGTGCTCCGCCACTTCGCCGAGCTCTCGTACCAGGAGATCGCGGAGATCGTGAGGGTCCCCGAGAAGACGGTGAAGTCCAGGCTGTTCACGGGCCGGCAGCGCCTGCGTGAGCGCCTCGAGCGCAGGGGAGTGACGCCATGAACCCCGAGAAAGTGGACGACGCGACCCGGATCGAGCTGCTGAACGCCGAGGTGGACGGGATCGCCACCGAGGATCAGCGCGCCGCCCTGGCGGAGCTTCTCCAGCGGGATCCGTCCACCAGAGAAGAATTGGAAGCTTTGCGTGCAGTGGCCGATCTGCTCGGCCGCACCCCCGTCCCCGAGGCGCCGGAAAGCTTCGCCGAGGGCGTGATGACGGCGGTCCGCCGGGTGCGGGAAGGCAGCTGGTGGACCCGCCTCAGGGGCGCCTTTGTCCGGGCGGGATGGTCCTGGGGGCCCCAGCGGACAGATTCCGTCAACTATTCCCACGAACACGGGTACGTGTCTGCAGGAGTCGGCGCTCCGAAGCGGAGCAGGGAGGATGTCATGGCTCGGCAGCAGAACATGTTCCAGAGGCGGATGATCTTCGCGGGGGCGGGCGTGCTCGCGGTGGCGGCCCTGGTCGTCTACTTCGGCGGCTACTATCCGCCGGCCAAGGAAGAGGCGTTCGGGACCATCGGCCAGGCCGAGCGGTACCGTTCCTCTCAGATCACCGCCGCCGACGTCACGCTCGACAACCCCGAGATGCAGGCCTTCCTGCAGAGCGAGACCTTCGATCGCATCGTGCGCGACCCGTCGGCGCGCGAGGCGCTCACCAACGAGGCGCTCGTCCAGGCCGTCAACAACGACGCCTTCCGCATCGCCTTCGCCCAGGGCGTCAAGCTGAACGACGCGGCCAGGCTCCAGGCGGAGATGGCGAGGCTGAACGACGCCGCCCTCAAGCTCAACGACGCCTTCAAGCTGAACACCCAGGGCATCAAGCTGAGCGATGCCAAGTTCCAGGCGGAGATGGCGAAGCTGAACGACGCCGCCACCAAGCTGGATGCGGCCATCAAGTTCAACACCGCCCTCAAGCTGAACGATGCCAAGTTCCAGGACGAGATGGCGCGGCTGAGCGACGCCGCCCTCAAGCTGAACGACGCCCTCAGGCTGAACACCAAGCTGGGTGACGCCAAGTTCCAGGCGGAGATGGCGAAGCTGAACGACGCCGCCACCAAGCTGGACGCGGCCATCAAGTTCAACACCGCCCTCAAGCTGAACGATGCCAAGTTCCAGGATGAGGCCAACCGGCTGAACGACGCCGCCCTCAAGCTCAACGACGCCTTCAAGCTGAACGACGCCGCCAAGTTCCAGGCGGAGATGGCGAAGCTGAACGACGCCGCCAACGTCCTCAAGATGAGCGACGCCTTCAAGCTGAACACCACCCAGGCCCTCAAGCTGAACGACGCCCTCAAGTTCCAGGATCAGGCGAACCGGCTGAACGATGCCGCCCTCAAGCTGAACGACGCCCTCAAGCTGAACGACGCGGCCAAGTTCCAGGCGGAGATGGCCAAGCTGAACGACGCCGCCACCAAGCTGAGCGACGCCGTGAAGATGAGCGATGCACTGAAGCTGAACGACGCCCTCCGGATGGGCGACGCCACCAGGCTCGGAGGCGAGGCCGCCCACCAGTAAGCCTCCTTCGGGAACGCTCGACTCCAGCGAGGGCCCGGCGCATTGCCGGGCCCTCTGCTTTTTCGCCGTAGAATGCGCGGCCATGTACCCTGCGCGGATCGGTGCCGCCTTCCTCGTGCTCCTTGCCTGGGGAGGTCCCGCAGAAGGTGGCCTGGGTCTGGACACGCTGGAGACCGACGACCTGACCCTGGTCTACCGGGATCCGCTGCAGACCTACCTCGTCCCCCACGCCGCGCGCTGCTTCGAGAACGCGCTGGCCTTCCACGAGAAGCTGTTCCAGTTCACTCCCTCCGAGCCGATGACGGTGCTCCTGAACGACTTCGGAGATGCGGGCAACGCCAGTGCCGGGCCCGTCCCCCGCGACCTCCTCCTCCTCGAGACCTCTCCCATCGGCACGGCCTACGAGACCGTCTCCTCCAACGAGCGCATGAACTGGCTCATGAACCACGAGCTGGTGCACATCGTGACGGGGGATCAGGCCGCCCACGCCGACCGCATCGCCCGCCGTCTCTTCCTGGGCAAGGTGACTCCGGTCGCCGAGAACCCGGAGTCCATCCTCTGGTTCTACCTGACCGCCCCCAGGCAAGCCGCGCCCCGGTGGTACCACGAGGGGCTGGCGGTGTTCCTGGAGACCTGGATGGCGGGCGGGATCGGCCGCGCCCAGGGCGCCTGGGACGAGATGGTGTTCCGCTCCATGGTCCGGGACGGCACGCGCTTCCAGGATCCCCTGAGCCTGGTGGCGGAGGGGGTCAAGATCGACTTCCAGAGCGAGGTGAACTCCTACCTCTACGGCACACGTTTCCTCTCCTACCTGGCGTGGCGGTGGTCCCCGGAGCAGGTGGTGGAATGGGCGAAGCGAACGGACGGCAGCAAGCGCTACTTCGCCGGCAGGTTCCACGAGGTCTTCGGAGAGCCCCTGGCCCAGGCCTGGAGCGAGTGGGTGGCCTGGGAGCAGACGTTCCAGGAGAAGAATCTGGCCGCCATCCGCCAGTACCCGCTGACCCCGGTGCAGGACCTGGGCAAGCGCGCGCTGGGGTCCATCTCCCGGGGCGTCCTGGACCGGGAGCGGGGCGTGATCTACGCCGGGGTCAACTACCCGGGTGCGGTCTCCCACCTGGCCGCCATCTCCCTCACCGACGGCTCGGTCCGGCACATCCTGGACATCAAGGGACCGATCCTGTTCACCGTCACCTCCCTGGCCTGGGACCCGGAGAGCCGGAAGCTGTTCTACACGACGGACAACGCCGGCTACCGCGACCTCTGGGAGGTGGACCCGGACGGCGGCGAGGCCAGGATGCTGTTCAAGGATGCGCGCATCGGCGATCTCGTCTTCGACCCCACCGACGGGGCGCTGTGGGGCGTGCGGCACTTCAACGGGATCGCGTCCATCGTGCGCGTCCCCCGCCCCTACACCGCGTGGCAGCGCGTCAAGACCTTCGGGTACGGGGAGGTACCCTACGATCTCGATCTCTCCCCCGACGGAAAGCTGCTCTCCGCCTCCGTGGGCCAGGTGGACGGGAAGCACACCCTGCGGCTCTTCCCCGCCGCGGACCTGCAGGCGGTGGCGCGCGGAGAGGGAGACCCGAGCGCCCCCGGCTTCGTGGACGAGGTCGACTTCGGAACCGCCCTTCCCCTGAACTTCACCTTCTCGCCCGACGGACGCTATCTGTACGGGAGCACCTACTACACGGGCGTGGCGAACGTCTTCCGGTACGACGTGGGCGCCAAGAAGCTGGAGGCGATGAGCAACGCCGAGACGGGGTTCTTCCGGCCCACGGTGCTGGAGGGGGATCGTCTGCTGGTCTTCCGCTACACCGGTGCGGGGTTCGTTCCCGCCACCATCGAAGCCAAGCCGATCGAGGATCTGGCGCCCATCACCTTCCTGGGCGCGGAGATCGTGAAGAAGCACCCGATCGTGCGCGACTGGAAGCTGGGCTCTCCCGCCAGCATCGATCTGGACAGCCGTGTGCGCGAGCGCCGGCCGTACCAGTCCTGGAGGAGGATCGGGACGGAATCGGGCTATCCGGTGGCGCAGGGCTACAAGGAAACCTACGCCCTTGGCTGGAGGATGAACCTGTCCGATCCCCTCTCCCTGAACCGCTGGACCCTGGTGGCCTCCTACACGCCCACGCAGTCCATCCCGGACAGCGAGCGCACTCACCTGGACGTGAAGTGGAAGCGGTACGACTGGCGCGCCGGCGCCACCCTCAACCGGGCGGACTTCTACGATCTGTTCGGTCCCACCAAGACCAGCCGGAAGGGGTACTCGGCGGGCCTGGGGTGGGGGAAGACGCTCATCTACGATCGCCCCCGCATGCTCCGCTTCGACGTGGACGCCGCCTACTTCGGGAACCTCGAGGTCCTGCCCATCTTCCAGAATGTGGCCGCCCCCTCCGACAAGCTGATGACGGCGGCGGCCACCCTCGATTACTCCTTCACCCGCTCTTCCCTGGGCTCCGTGGACGCGGAGAAGGGATTCCGCTGGGAGCTGCTGGGGGCGGCCGACCGGTCGGAGGGGAGCACCTTTCCCAAGCTGCTCGGACGGTTCGATGCCGGCCTGGCGCTTCCCATCCCCCACTCCTCCGTCTGGCTGCGCACGGCCGCCGGAGGTGCTTCCGGAGATCGCGAGAACTCGCTCGCCTCCGTCTACTTCGGCGGCTTCGGGAACAACTGGGTCGACCACGGGGACGTCAAGCGCTACCGCGACGTCATCTCCTTCCCGGGACTCGGGATCAACGAGGCGGCGGGCCAGACCTTCGGCAAGGCGATGCTGGAGTGGAACCTGCCGCCCCTCCGGTTCGCCCACTTCGGGACGCCCGCCGCCTACGCCAGCTGGCTACGCTCCGCCATCTTCGTGAGCGGTCTCGTCACCGATCCCGACGAGTCTGCCTTCCGCAAGAAGATCGGAAACGCCGGAGCGCAGGTGGACCTGCGCTTCAGCGTGCTCTCCCGCCTGGACATGACCTTCTCGCTGGGGTGGGCCGTGGCCTACGAGGACGGCGTGGCTCCGCGACGGGAGGGGATGATCTCCCTGAAAATCCTGGAGTGACCGATCTGCTCATCGCCCTGACCCTGGGCGCCGGCCCGGTGGTCCTGCTCCTGGTCGGACTCCTCTCATTGGACAGCTACAAGCTCGTCCGCCTGCCTGCGGTCGCGCGCACGATTCTGCTCGGTGCGGCGGTGGCGCTGCTCTGTCTGGCCATCCACTCCGTGCTGCGGGAGGCGCTGGGCATGGCCGGAACCGATTACGCCCACTGGGTGTCCCCCGTCATCGAGGAAGCCCTCAAGGCCGCCATCGTCCTGTGGATGGTGCGGCGGCACCGTGTGGCCT
Source organism: Candidatus Polarisedimenticolaceae bacterium (assembly GCA_036274395.1). Taxonomy (GTDB): domain Bacteria; phylum Acidobacteriota; class Polarisedimenticolia; order Polarisedimenticolales; family DASUFT01; genus DASUFT01. The sequence continues at coordinate 46,523 of DASUFT010000071.1, forward strand.
TCCTGGTGGACGCCGCCATCCATGGATTCGCAGTAGGAACGGGGTTCGCGGTGATCGAGAACCTCGTCTTCTGGCAGGCCCACGCAGCCCCCAGCCCCGGGGTCTGGATCGCCCGAGGGGCGGGCACCGCGCTCATGCATGGGGGTGCCACGGCACTGGTCGCCCTGGCCGCCGTCTCCACGCCCCCGCGGCGCAGGAACCTTGCCGCCCTGGCGGTGGCGCTGCTTCCCGCCGTCCTCCTCCACGGCCTCTACAACCGCTTCCTGCTCTCCCCCGTGCTCTCGGCGCTGCTGATCGTGCTGCTCCTCCCCCTCCTCCTCGTCGTCGCGTTCCGCCGCGGCGAGCGCGCCTTCGCGGAGTGGCTGAACCTGGGATTCGACGCGGACACCGAGATGCTGGAGCTGATCCTGTCGGGGCGGGTCTCGGGCTCCCCGGTGGGAACCTACCTGGAGGCGCTGCGCAGCCGGTTCGAGGGACCGGTGGTGGCCGACCTCCTGAACTGGCTGCGCATCCACCTCGAGCTGTCGCTGGCGGCCAAGGGCCTCCTGCTCATGCGCGAGGCGGGTTTCACCCCCGACCCCGACCCCGAGACGGTGGCCAAGCTCGCCGAGCTGGAGTGGCTCGAGAACTCCATCGGCCCCACCGGGATGCTCGCCATGGCTCCGTTCCTGCGCCACAGCAGCCGAGAGACCTGGCAGCGCTCCCTTCTGCGCTAGCGGGAGGTCAGCTCCCAGGTGTCGTCGAACAGCGTGGTCCCGCTCTTCTGGCCGCCGAACACGATGATGTGCCCGAGCGCGGGGTCGTAGACCATCCCGAACGCCTCCCGCGCCGCCGGCGCGCGCCCGCTGGCAAGCGGCGCCCAGTCCGTGCCGGTCCACTCCCACGTGGCGTTGATGTCGGTGCCGCCGGAGCCGCCGCCGAACGTGATCACGTGCTGACGGCCGGGGTCGTAGGCGGCGCCCCCGTCGTACACGAGGGGTGGGTCCGTGGTGGGGAAGGCGCGGCTCCAGTCCAGACCGTTCCACAGGAAGGTGCCGAAGGGATTGATGGCGGTGAGTCCACCGGACATCACCACCTCCTGGTGGAGGAGGTCCACGGCCACGGACGCCGACGCGCGCCCACCCGGAGGGTTGGCCGGAGCGAGGTCGAGCCAGTCCGTTCCCGTCCACTGCCAGGTGGTCGCCTGGTAGAAGCGGCCGTCGAAGCCGCCGAACATGGTGGCGCGGCCGCTGGCCGGATCGGTGAAGAGGCGCGGCCCCGTCACCGCCGGGGCCGAGGTGGCGGTGGGCTCCGGCTCCCAGCTTCCGTTGGCCCCGTTCCACTCCCAGGTGTCCCCGAGATAGCCGTTGCCGTCGAAGCCACCGAAAAGGACGAGCCGCCCGAGGACGGTGTCGTAGGCCATGGACGCGCTGGCGCGTGGAGGCGGAGAGAGCGCGGGGGCCTGGCGCGTCCAGGTGGTGCCGTCGAACGTCCAGGTCTCGTCCAGGTAGGAGGTCGCGTCGTAGCCTCCGAAGAGGACGATGCGCGCGCTCACCGGATCGTAGGCCATGGCGAAGGCGGCGCGAGGCGAGGGAGAGGCGGCGGGAAACAGCCTCGTCCAGGTGACCGCAGGCCGTCCCCGTCCCGGAGGAGCCGTTCGGGGCTGGAGGACGACCTGCGCGTGGGCGGCGGTCGCAAGACAGGCAGCGGTCATGAACGTGGAGAGGACACGAACAGCGGAACGCATGCGGGACCTCCTCGAGGACAAGTGGTGCGCGCGTTTGGCATTTGTTTGGGAAAGGGCGATCCACCGAGCGCGAACAGGACGAGGGCGAGGCCCAGGCGGGACGAAGGACGCAAGGAACTCCCCGTTTTTCGGAGCCGAGCGGGGAAACGCTACGCCCAATCCCGGGGTCGCGCTCGCGCAGATCGTCTACGGGCAGCGGGTGCGCCAGCTCGCGGCCAGTGCCGCCCAGCGGCGCGCGCGCACGGCGTCGGCAAGCCGAGCGGCCTCCTCGGTCCACCGCGCGTGCAGCGCCTCGCGCGTGAGCGGGGGCTTCCCGGGCTCGCTCTCCGCCGCGATCACCTCGGCCAGCGCGGCGTCGCCGGGCGCGTAGGCGTCGAGGGGGATGAGCCCCACCCCCGCAAAACTCTCCACGGGCCCGCTCCAGACGTCGCCGTCCGCGAACTCGGCGAAGCGGAGGCTCGCGTATCCGTGCGCATAGTAAGTGGTGCGATCGAACGTCAGATCCGCGAAGGGCGAACCGGCCACGTCGAAGCCGACCGGCCGGTCCGGTGCTGCGCAGTCCACCGCTCCATCGAAGGGGAGGCAGTACCCCCAGGACGCCGGGTGCCCGCACCAGATGGGCCGGTGCAGCATCACCAGGAACACCTCCTGGCCGTCCCGGCGGCGGAGCATGTTCCCCATGCGATCCATGAAGGCGTCCACGCTGCCGTCGTCGCGGACCTCGGGCTGGGTGTAGCGGGTGAACCCGTGGTGGAGGCCGCAGTAGACGAGCATGCGCGAGCCCGGCGCCGCGAGGGAGGCGGTCACCAGGTCGGCCATAAACCCGTCGTAGGTCTTCCCCTGCGAGAGCAGCGTCTCCCGCCAGTTGGCAGGAGGCCCCAGCGCGACCACGCGCACGCGCTTGGACCACGCCGCGTGCAGGATCTCCAGGTAGTCGGTGTAGGGCCAGGAGGCGGCGCGCAGGATGGCGATGGCTCTCGGCTGATCCCAGTCCTTCGCCGTGAGAACGGCGTCGAGATCGGCCTGCTTGCTCGCCGGCAGCATCTCCATGCCCAGGAGGATGCCGCGCTCGGCGAGCCTGGGGACGACGTCTCGTACCAGCGCGACCTCGTGGGCGATCCAGTGGCTCTCCCCCACGATCACGATGCGATGGTGCTCGAGGGTGGCCATCAGGTAGTCCGGCGGGGAGGCGGCATGGCGCAGGAAGGCCTGGGCGGGCGAGGCAGCGGTGGAAGCCAGGAGCAGGACGGTGCAGACGAGCATGGGGGAAGCCTCTGCCGAGACCGCGGCCGGACACAAGGGAGGAAGTTGCCTCTTTTCCTCCGACATCCCGTCCGGATTACACTCTCAGGCCGGACTCGCGCCCCCATAGCTCAGTCGGTAAGAGCGGCGGACTCATAATCCGCTGGTCGGAGGTTCGAGTCCTCCTGGGGGCATTCCAAGTCGGTTAGTGCCAAGTACTTACACGGCGTCCCACAACGCCGTGGCTGGGTCTCGAACGCAACTCTACGCAAACTCTACGCAGCAACGGCGCA
>DASUFT010000072.1:0-2849 GCA_036274395.1 Candidatus Polarisedimenticolaceae bacterium
GCCCGCAAGATCTCCCTGTGGGACCGCGCGATCCTCCGTCGGGCGGTGACGGACTCGTTCGTCAAGCTCGATCCCAGGGTGCAGATCAAGAACCCCGTGATGTTCATCGTGGAGATCGGCAGCGTCATCACCACCGTGAGTTTCCTCGTTCATCCCTCGCTGTTCACGGGCCAGGTCGCCTTCTGGCTGTGGTTCACGGTGCTCTTCGCGAACTTCGCCGAGGCCATGGCGGAGGGACGGGGCAAGGCGCAGGCGGACACCCTGCGCAAGACGCGCAGCGAGACGGTGGCCCGGCGCCTGGCGGCGGGCGGCCGCGTCGAGAGCGTGCCTGCCAGCGCGCTGCGCAAGGGCGACCTGGTCGAGGTGAAGGCAGGCGAGCTGGTCCCCGCCGACGGCGAGATCGAGGAGGGGCTCGCCTCCGTGGACGAGTCGGCCATCACCGGCGAGTCCGCCCCCGTCATCCGCGAGTCGGGAGGGGACCGCTCCGCCGTCACCGGAGGGACGCGCGTGCTCTCCGACTGGATCAGGGTGCGCGTGACCGCGGATCCAGGGCACAGCTTCCTCGATCGCATGATCGCGCTGGTGGAGGGGGCGGAGCGCCAGAGAACGCCCAACGAGATCGCCCTCAACATCCTGCTGGCGGTGCTGACGCTGACCTTCCTGCTGGTCGTCGTCACCTTGCAGCCCTTCGCCTGGTACGCGGGGACGAATATCCCGGTTCCCGTGCTGATCGCGTTGCTGGTGTGCCTCATCCCCACCACCATCGGCGCCCTCATCTCCGCCATCGGCATCGCCGGCATGGACCGTCTGGTCCAGCACAACGTGCTCGCCATGTCCGGTCGTGCCGTGGAGGCGGCGGGGGACGTGGACACGCTGCTCCTGGACAAGACGGGCACGATCACGCTGGGGAACCGACAGGCGGTGGAGTTCCTGCCCGTGCCCGGCGTGAAGGTGGAGGAGGTCGCGGACGCCGCGCAGCTCGCCTCCCTGGCGGACGAGACGCCGGAGGGACGATCCATCGTGGTCCTGGCCAAGGAGAAGTACCAGATGCGCGGGCGGGAGCTGCACGACCGCAACGCCCTCTTCGTGCCCTTCACCGCCCAGACCCGCATGTCCGGCGTGGACCTCGAGGGGCGTCACATCCGCAAGGGCGCCGCGGACGCGGTGCAGAGGTTCCTCGAGGAGAATGGGGGAACCGTTCCCGCCGAGCTGCAGGGGATCGTGGAGCGGATCGCCCGCGCCGGCGGCACCCCGCTGGTGGTGGCGGAGCGCACGCGCGCGCTGGGCGTCGTGCACCTCAAGGACATCGTGAAGGGAGGCATGAAGGAGCGCTTCGCCGCCCTGCGCGCCATGGGGATCAAGACGGTGATGATCACGGGGGACAATCCGCTCACCGCCGCCACCATCGCCGGCGAGGCGGGCGTGGACGACTTCCTGGCCGAAGCCACGCCCGAGGACAAGATGCGCCTCATCCGCAGGGAGCAGCAGCAGGGGAAGCTCGTGGCCATGACCGGGGATGGCACCAACGACGCGCCGGCCCTGGCTCAGGCGGACGTGGGGGTGGCCATGAACACGGGGACCACCGCCGCCAAGGAGGCGGGGAACATGGTGGACCTCGACTCCAACCCCACCAAGCTGATCGAGATCGTGGAGATCGGGAAGCAGCTCCTGATGACGCGCGGGGCGCTGACCACGTTCTCCATCGCCAACGACGTGGCCAAGTACTTCGCCATCATCCCCGCCATGTTCCTGCTGGCCTTCCCCCAGCTCCAGGTGCTGAACGTGATGCGCCTGGCCACGCCGGAATCGGCGATCCTCTCGGCAGTCATCTTCAACGCCCTGATCATCATCGCGCTGATCCCGCTGGCGCTCCGGGGGGTGGCCTACCGGCCGCTCGGGGCCGCCGCCGTCCTCCGCCGGAACATGCTCATCTACGGGCTGGGGGGCGTGCTCCTGCCCTTCCTGGGGATCAAGCTCCTCGACCTCCTGCTGGTGGCCGTGGGGCTGGCGTAGGCCGGCCTGCCGCTGGAGCTAGAAGCTGCCGCCCCACCACTCCGACGCCTTGGCGGACGCCGGGGTGGCGACCGGAATCTGGTCGCTCCTCCCCTCGCTCTTCTCCGTCTCTTCCTTGTCCTTCGGCTTGGACTTCTTCTCGTCCCCCTTCTTGAAGGGACGGAGCGAGGAGATGCGCTCGTTCAGGCCCTCGGCCCGCAGGTTGACGAGGCTCCCCTCGACCTCGCGGCAGTCCCCCTTGAACTTGGGAGCGCTGCAGACCAGCCACTTCTCGTCGGCCTGGAGGCTGGAGATCCGGTCGTCGAAATCGAGCTTGCGGAGGTCGGGCACGGCGGAGTCGATCTGGATCGATGCGCCCCCGTAGTTCTTGTCCGTGTAGACCTTGATGCCCGCGAGCGCCTGGGAGGCGACGAGCGCGAGCGCGAGCGCGAACAGGCAGCGGTGCGGTCTCATGCGGCCCTCCTGGTGCCCATGAGTGTGCGCCACAACGGAGGAGCGCGCCACCGCCTTCCCGTCCCGGTCCCGCCGTGCGATCGGCGGCCCATGTCCGTGTGCGTTCGCATGGCATCGCGTGCGCTTGGTGAGTACGGAAAAGTAAGCGCGGTCCCCCCCTCCTAGCGGGAGGCCAGCTCGAGATCGGCCATCAAGGGGAAGTGGTCGCTCGCCCGGACGCGGAGGACGCGGCTCGTGCGCGGAACGAAGCTCTTGCAGGCGAAGATGTAGTCGATCCGCCACGCCTGCCGGAAAGGAAGAGGCAGCGTCCCCTCGGGACCTTGCCCCACGGCGGCGAAGACGTCCTGGAGCTGCGCGCGCAGCCCCGCCAGCGCCGCCCCGTC
>DASUFT010000073.1:0-13549 GCA_036274395.1 Candidatus Polarisedimenticolaceae bacterium
TACCTGCCGGTCCTGGCGGGGGCGCTCGACGCCGGTCTGGTCGCCGCCCTGGCGCACATCACCGGAGGCGGCCTCACGGACAACATCCCGCGCATCCTCCCCGAGGGGACGGCGGCCGAGATCCGCGCCGATGCCTGGCCCCTCCCTTCCCTCTTCCGCTGGATGCAGGAAACGGGCAAGATCGACGAGACCGAGATGCGGCGGACCTTCAACCTCGGGATCGGGATGGTGGCGGTGGTGCCGGAAGCGACGCTGCAGGCCTTCGAGGCGCACCTCGACGGGCGCCGGGAGCCGCACTGGCGGATCGGCCGCATCGTACCTGGGGAGCGGAAGGTCCGCTATGCCTGAGCGCCGGGGACGGGTGGCGATCCTGTGCTCGGGGCGCGGGAGCAACATGGCGGCGCTGGTCACCGCCATGCGCGAGGGGAACATCAAGGCGGAGCCGGCGCTGGTGCTCACGAACAACCCCAGCGCCGCCGGGCTCGCCCGCGCGCGCCAGTGGGGGATCCCCACCGAGGTGATCGACCACCGGCAGCTGCGGCCCCGGGAGGCGCACGAGCGCGCGGTCCTGGACGCGCTCACCCGCCACGAGGTGGACCTGGTCTGCCTGGCCGGCTACATGCGCCTCCTGGGCAAGACCTTCGTCCATGCCTACCACCACCGGATGATGAACATCCACCCCTCGCTCCTTCCCGCCTTCCCCGGCCTCGACGCCCAGGCGCAGGCGCTGCATTACGGGGCCAAGGTGGCGGGCTGCACGGTGCACTTCGTGGACGAGGTGCCGGACGGAGGGCCGATCATCCTGCAGGCGGCGGTGCCGGTCCTGGAGGACGACACGGAGGAGACGCTCTCCGCCCGGATCCTGGAGCAGGAGCACCGGATCTACCCCGAGGCGGTGGCCCTGTACTTCGATGGCCGCCTCAAGCTGGACGGGCGCCGCGTGCACGTCCTGGCCGAAGCTCCCGCCGAGCGCCCCTAGTCCTGTCCGCTCCCTCGCCTCCTCGCGAGGTCCATCCATGGCCGAGCCCCTGCTGGACGAGGAGGGCGGGCCCCACCCGCGCTTCCGGCCCCTGGAGGAGCTGCCCAGAGCCTTGCGCCCCCGGGAGAAGCTCGCGGCGCGCGGCGTGCGGGCGCTCGCCCACCGCGACCTGCTGGCGCTGGCGCTGGGAACGAGCCTGTCCCACGACGCCTCGCTGCGCGCGGCAGAGCGCCTGCTGGCACGGCACGGCCTGCGCGGCCTGGCGGAGCTGGACTGGGTGGTGCTGCGCCACGAGCCGGGTCTGCACGCGGCGCGCGCCGCGCGTCTGGCGGCCGCACTGGAGCTCGGGCGCCGCACGTACGGGAAGGAAGGGGAGCCCGAGCGTCCCACCGTCGCGCGCCCCCACGAGGCGTGGGGTCTGTGCCGCGACCTGTGCCGTGCCCGCAAGGAGCACCTGGTCGCCCTCTACCTCGACGCCCAGAACGGCCTGCTGCACCGCGAGACCGTCTCTGTGGGATCGCTGAACATCACCCGCACGCACCCGAGGGAGATCCTGTACCCGGCGATCGAGCACCTGGCCCACGGCTTCCTGCTCGTGCACAACCATCCCAGCGGCTGCCTCGATCCGTCCGAAGAGGACGTGGCCTTCACCCAGGGGATCCAGCGCGCGGGGGAGCTGATGGGGATCGACCTCTACGACCACCTGATCGTGGCGCGCGGCGGCTACACGAGCTTGAGGGAGAGAGGCGTGCTGTAGAGAAGGCTCCCGGACTCAGGAGCGAGCACAGCCACCGCGGCAGCATGACGGCGCCCCCGAGGATGAAGACATAGAAGGGCAGGAGCGTCCAGAAGATCGCCCACGAGAACACCCACGAGGGGCGTGCGAAGGCTGCGGCGCAGAGGGAGGCACCCGGCAGGGCGAGCAAAAGGGCGAAGAGAGCCACACCCCTGGGGGAGTCGAACGTGGGATGGCGCCGGCAGAGAGCGCCCCAGGTGCCAAAGAGGGCGGCGAGTACAGGCGTGCCGAAGGCGAGGACGAGAGCCCCGACGAACGGCGCGTACCAGAGCGCGAGAAGCGGGACCACGATCCCCGTCCCCGTCGGTGCCGCGAACGCGTGGGCCATTCCCCCGAGCGGCACCCACAGCAGGACGCCGCTCACCGCGGACGAGAAGGCCCAGAGCAGGGTGAGGCCGAGACAGCGCGCCACGTCAGAGCGCCGCCACATGGAGCGCTTATCCTCTGAAGGAGCGGTGAACACCAGCCCGAAAACGAAGGTCACGGGACCTTTTCGGTGCTGCCTCGACCCCTAGGCGCGTGCCTGCCGATCCTGCCGCGGTGCGCCGCTGGCGAACACCAGGGGATCGGGCGTGAAATCGAGCGCACCACGGGCTTGCCGCGCGGCGTTCCGCTCGGCGGCGGCGGCCGCCGCGTCGCCGGCTGCGGCATGCGCCAGCGCCATGTAGTGGTGTCCCAGGTAGCGGGTGGGGGCGTCCCCGGCGTCCGCCTCCTCGATCGCGCGGCCAAGCGTGGCAATGGCCTCCTGCACGGCACCGGCGGCGAGCTGGGCCTGCCCGACGAGGATGCGCACGGGGGCCTGGAAGCCGGGAAGGGCGCCCGCGAGCAGCTCCTGCGCGAGCGCGAGTGCCGCGTCCGCTTCCCCCCGGGCGAGGTGGACCCGCACGCGGCTGAGGCCGACCTTGAACATGCCCCGCACGTCTCCGGCGGCGGCGAAGAGATCCCGGGCGCGGTCGAAGAAACGTGCGGCGGCCTCATGGTTCCCCATCGCCAGATCGATGAGCCCGTGCTCCTGGGCGACCCAGCCGGCCTCCTGGGGCCCAGCGCCGGAGACCAGCATCTCCGCACGCGCGAGCATGGCCGCGGCCAGCTCGTGGTTCCCCAGGCGCATCCAGGCGGACGCCAGCTGCACGAAACAGCGCAGGCGGATGGGATCGGGCAGCCGCTCCCGGAGCAGAGTCTCGATCAGGCACTTGGAGAGGTTGAAGCGCCCCAGGTTCGCCACCACGACCGCGAGGTGCAGCTGCGCCTTCTGACGGAGGCCATCGAGCTCCGGGCGGCCGGTGACGGCCTGCCGGAGCGCGTACATGGCCCCCAGAGCCTTCCCGATCTGCCGCGCGTTCCAGAGGCGGACCGCTTCCGCGTACAGCGCCTCCGGATCGGTGGCCTCCGGCTTCTCTCCCCGCAAGGTCTCCAGGGCCACCACGTCCAGCGCGACCTCCTTGGGGATGTCGTAGATGTCGAGGAGCTGCTGGAAGCGGATGACGCCGGGGTCCACGCGTCCCTGCTCCACCTTCCCCAGCGTCGAGAAGGGGATGACGCTGCCGAAGGCGCGCGAGCGCTCCTCGGCCTCCCGCAGGGTGATCTTCAGCTCCTTCCGCCTCCTGCGCAGGAGCTCGGCGAGATCGCGGGACGGGCGGATGGCCACTCGCGGCATGGCGAGACTCCTTTGGGGCAGCAGCGCAGCGTGCGTGATGCAGTATACGAATTTGGAGGCTAACTGTGTCGGTTTTTTGGGAGTTCGGCGGGGAGCTGCCGCTGAACCAGGGAAACGGCCCTCCGGGCACGCCCTTCGGGCGGTCCGGTCCGTGGGTACACTCGCAGGGCAGCCAGGAGGATGGCGGAGAGCGGCTGCTTGCGGCGCGTGGCCCGTTCCGCGGCGTCCAAGGCAGCCTCCTGGTCCCGGCCCTCGCCGTGCAGGAGCAGCGCGGCCGCCGCGCGGCCGAACGCCTCGAGGAGAGCCGCATCCTCGGTCTCCTCGAGCGTGTCGAGGAGTCCGCGCAGCACGGTGCGGGTGGGAGCGTCGGCGAGCGCCGCCGCCGCCTCCCGGCGCGCCTCCGCGTCGCCGTGCGCGAGCACCATCAGGTTCCGCTGCTCCGCCGAGGCCGGCACGTACGCGGGCACCAGGATCGACTTGCCGCCGCGGTGCTTCAGGGTCAGCCGCTCGCCGTCCCGGTAGCCCGGGCCCGGCGCCACGTCGGCGAGGAAGGTGTGGCGGACGTCCTCCGCGAGCGCGGCCAGCGCGCGCTCCAGCCCCACGAAGCCGCCGCGCCCGAAGACGCGGCCGCCGCTGTCCAGGGCGAGCGCCTCCAGGCTGCGCCCCTGCGCGAACTGGCCGGAGCGGAACACGTAGAGGCGCGCCCCCGCCCGGCGCACGGCGTCGATGCCGAAGGCCGGCGGCATGGCGGAGGAGCTGGAGGCGCAGGTCTCGACCCCGTCCGTGATCAGGACCAGGACGCGCAACCCGGGCTTTGTGGCGAGCGCATCGAGACCTTGCCCCAGCGCCGCCCAGATGCACGTGGAGACCCCCTCCTCCAGGGCGTCCACGCCGGCGCCGAGCGCGGCGGCATCGCGCGTGAGCGGGACCACTTCCTCGTAGTCCTCCGCGAAGCGGCTGAGCGAGACCGCGGCCTTCGAGGGGAGCCAGCCCACGAGCTTCCCCAGGAGATCGCGCAGCTCCGCACGGTCGGCGTGCATGCTGCCGCTGACGTCCACCAGGAGCGCGATCGAGACCTCGGCGGCGCCGGCGGCGCCGGCGGGCAGGAGCTCCACCACCCGGCAAGGCTCCTTCCCCAGCCTGCAGTCGAGGTCCCCGGCCGCCAGGGGCGGCTCGGCCACCACGGGCACCAGGAGCGAGCGGGCGGTGACGCGCACCGGGGCGGGGAAGCCTCGGGTGACCACGGTCTCCTCCTCGAGCGTGCGGCCGCGGGCATCCAGCGCGACCGCGCGCAGCCGGCGGGACTCGAACGCGGTGCCGGCCTCGAAGGGACAGGCTCCACCGGAGCCCGGCAGGCGGCAGAAGGGAACCGGGTACGCGTCGAGGAAGAGATCGATCCTCTCCGCCCCGGGGACGCCGCGCACGCTCGCTTCGCTCGCGCCGTAGAGAAGGTCGTCTGCGGGGGGTCCTTGAATCAGCGCGGCGGCGAGGAGCGGGAGGGCGGCGAGCATGGCGTCAGCGGTCGGCGGTCGTCCTCTGGTAGCGATGGATCAGCTCGCGGATGCGCTCCGCATCTCCCTTGCTGTGGCCGTGGCTGAGCATGGGGTTCGAGCCTCCGGAGGAGTCGATCCGCAGGTCGGCCCAGAGCACGCCCCGGTGGATCGTCACCGAGGCCACCTTGTGCATGGCGATCGTCTCCTCGTCGCGGCCGAACCAGCGCGGCTTGACCCGGGCGACGTGGTGGGGGCTCACCTCGATCCGGGTGGGGAAGAGGCGGTTCCCTGCCGTGAGACGGCTGGCCTTGAAGACATGGAGCGGCTCGGTCACACGGAGAGACTAGCTCAGGCCGCTGCTAGAATCCTCCGCACGATGACGCGAGGGTTCCGTCCCGTGGACGAGCAGATGGAGCTGCTGAAGCGGGGAGCGGTGGACCTCGTCACCGAGGGGGAGCTCCGCGACAAGCTCGCCCGGTCCCTGGCCACCGGCAAGCCGCTCACCGTGAAGGTGGGGTTCGATCCCACCGCCCCCGACATCCACCTCGGCCACGCCGTGCTCCTGCGGAAGATGCGGCAGTTCCAGGACCTCGGGCACCGGGTGATCTTCGTGATCGGCGACTTCACGGGGATGATCGGCGACCCCACCGGCCGCTCCCGGACGCGGCCCCCGCTCACCCGGGAGGAGATCGAGGCCAACGCCGAGACCTACAAGCGCCAGTGCTTCAAGGTCCTCGATCCCGAGGTCACCGAGATCCGCTTCAACCGGGAGTGGCTGGAGCCCCTGGGCTCCGACGGGTTCATCCGGCTGGCCGCCACCTATAACGTCGCGCGCATGCTGGAGCGGAAGGACTTCAAGCAGCGCTTCCAGGGGCAGCAGACCATCGGCCTGCACGAGTTCCTCTACCCGCTGGCGCAGGCCTACGACTCGGTGGCCCTGAAGGCGGACGTGGAGCTCGGGGGCACGGACCAGCTCTTCAACTTGAACGTCGGGCGCGACATCATGCCCAGCTATGGCCTGGCGCCGCAGGTCGTGCTCACCACACCTCTCCTCGAGGGCCTGGACGGGCACGAGAAGATGTCGAAGTCGCTCGGAAACTACGTGGGGGTGGAGGAGTCTCCCGGGCAGATGTTCGGGAAGCTCATGTCCATCAGCGACGACCTCATGTGGCGGTACTACCTCCTCTGCACGAGCGTGTCCGAGGACACGATCGAGCAGATGAAGCGCCTGGTGGGAAGCAAGCAGCTCCACCCCATGAAGGCCAAGGAGGGCCTGGCCATGCGGATCGTCACCGATCTGCACGGCGAGGACGCGGCGGAGACCGCTCACCGGGACTTCGCGCGGGTGGTGCAGCGCAAGGAAGCGCCGGAGGAGGTGCCCGAGCACCGCGTGCCCGCGGGGGACGGCACCGCCATGCTCCCCAGGCTCCTGGTCACCCTCGGGCTCGCCCCCTCGAACTCCGAGGCCATGCGCCTCATCGCCCAGCGCGGGGTGCACGTCGACGACGAGGTGGTGGCGCCCGGCACGCGCACCATCCCCGCCCGCGCCGGAGCCAGCCACCTCATCAAGGTCGGCAAGCGCCGCTTCGCCCGCGTGGTGTTCGTGGGGGACAGGCACCAGTAAGCTCTGGCGTTTTTCCAGGCCATACCTGAACTCTTGCAGGTCTTCTTGGTGCCTGTCCCCTAGGACGTCACCTTCACCCGGTAGCGGAGCTTGACCTCCTGGCCGGGCGGGACGGGGACCGAGAACTCGATCACCGTCGCCGAGGCCTTCTTCGAGGGCAGCGAGGAGTCCAGCACCTCCCACTGGCCACCCACCGGCTCGCGCACGAGTACCGTGACCGCCTCCTTCTTCCTGTTGCGGATGGCGATCTCGTAGGCGGACTCGCTCTGGCGCGGCGACAGCGCGCGGTAGTCGGTCTGCACGCGGTCCGCCACCACGTCGAAGGCCTCGCCGATCCGCACGCGCACGGTCTCGTCCACGGGCGTGTGATCGATGGCGGCTTCGCCCGAGATCTGAGGTGCGCCCGTGCGGTCGCGCTGGTAGACGCGGAACGTTCCCCGGGGAAGCGGCTTGCCGAGCCCGGCCTTGGCCGAGTTCTCGAAGGACAGCTCCACCTGCACCGGCCGGTCCTGCTCGATGGGCCCGCCCATGGCCTGACGGTACCAGTAGGTCTGTCCCTCCAGGAGGTAGCGGCGCGTCACGGGGATCCCTGAGCCAGAGAGGAGCGCCAGCTGCGCCGACTGTGCGTCCGGCAGGTTCACCGGCCGGTCCAGCGTGTAGAGGTGGAGGTCCCCCAGGCCCTCCTGCTGGAACTGCGGCGCGGCGGCAGCCTCCATGGGCATCGCCTTGTCCATGGCACGCCCCTGCAGCATGTGCATGGGGGCGGGGTTGCGCGCCACCTGGCCGGCCACGAGCTTGAGCGTCGCGTCCCGGAATGCGGCCCCCGTCCGGTTCTCCACCGTCACCCAGGCGGAGAGGTCGGCCGGCCCGGAGTCGGCCCCCAGCATGAGCACGTAATCCGCCGACCAGGAGAGCCCGTCCGCGAGGTAGGCGACCTCGAGGTCCCGGGGTCCGCGCCCCTTCGACTCCAGGTCGAGGAGGAGCGAGGGACGCGCCGCCAGCCCTTCCGGAAGGTCGGGGAGGAGCAGCGGCCCGCTGCGCCCCAGGAGGATGCCGTCGGCGGTCTCAAAGACGGGAGAGCCGGAGGCGACGGAGAGGAGCGTGGCGCTGGTCCGCCGCTCCGTCAGGTCCTCGCCGCGATCGACGAGCACCACCTCCTTCCCCACGTAGCGCTCGAGCAGACGCTCGGGGGAGAGCAGGTCGTAGGCGAACTCCACGCCGCGCACGTCCACCGCGTGGTCCCTCCCGGCGACGCTCGCCAGCACGCTCCGGGGATTGACGGAGGAGGAGACGTCCGCCAGCCGGAGCCTCACCGGTCCGGCGGGGAGGTCCACCCGCCGCACCTCGCGCACGAGGCCGAAGCCCACCTGGGTCGCGGTGAGCGCAACCTCCTTCCGGTCGTCCGCGGCGCTCTCCACCACGGGCGGCCGCTCCTGGGCGAGTGCGGGGATGGCGGCCAACAGGAACACACAGGCGCGCAGCATGGTTGCCTCCGGGGAGCCCCTCGCTCCGGCCTTGGACCAGAGAGGAGGGAGGAAGTTCCGGCGATCAGCGGACGGCCTCGCCGAGGAAGCGCGCGACGGCGGCGGCCTCCTCCGGAGAGCGTGCGTCATTGTGCCCGAGCCCCGGCAGGGGAACCAGCGTGGCGCGGAGACCCGCCGCCTCCTTCAGCTCCTCCGCATGGCGGAAGAGCACCTCGCGGTCGGCGGTGCCGTGGGCGAGGCGCAGGCGCGCCTGCGTGCGCGCCACGGCGAGGACCGGCTTCACCTCGGCCGGCCGGTAGCCGGCGCGGAACCCCGCCACCGCGAACAGGGCCGGGCGGAAGAGCCAGGGCGGGACGTTCCGCGCGCGCAGCGCATCGTCCACCACCTCCCCGAGATCGGCGTAGGCGCTGTCGCTGGCCACGGCACGGACCTCCGGCCGGGCCGCCGCGCACAGCAGGGCCGCGGCCGCGCCCATGCTCCGGCCGGCCAGACACAGGCGCGTGCGGTCCACCCCGGGCTGGGCGCGGAGCCAGTCCAGCGCCGCCCCGAGATCGCCCGCCTCGCGCGCGCCCAGCGTGATGACCTCGCCGTCGCTCTCGCCGCGCCCTGCGAAGTCCAGGAGGAGCAGGGCGAACCCCCGGCGGTGCAGCTCCCAGGCGAGGTCGAGGCCGTGGCGCCGGTCGGCGGCATTCCCGTGCCCGAAGACGACGGCGGGGGCGAGGGTACCGGGCGGGGGAGGCAGGTACCAGCCGCGCAGCGTCAGCTTCCAGGGATCGGGGAAGGCGACGTCGCGGAAGGCGAGCCCGAGGTCGGCGGGGGAGACCGGCCTCTCTTCCAGGGTGACGTCCACGAGCACGCCGTCCTCCCCCCGCCGCGCCTCCAGGCGCAAGGTCGCTCCCGGCCCGCCTGCGTCCACGGCCTCGGTGAGGGCCGCAGCGCTCTGGAGCGGCCGTCCGTCGAGGGAGACGAGCCGGTCCCCGGCACGCAGGCCCGCAGTGCTCGCGGGGGGCACGACGGTCGCGACCACCGGACCGCGCGCGGTGTCCCGCAGCGCCGCTCCCAGGAACGCGCGCGCCGACTGCGAGATCCGCGGGCGCGGCGGCATCACCATCTGCTGGGAGAGCCACGCCACCATCCCCGCCCACGCGCACGCCAGCAGGACCAGCAGGGGGAGAACGCGGCGGCGGCGCGAGCGCACGGGGAAGAGGGTACCAAGTTCCGCTACGATGCGGCCCGCGCGCGATGGCGGAGCGGCTTCTCTTCACGGGGGCTCGCATCGAGCCCGTTCCCGGCGGCAGCCCGGCGGAGGCGATGCGGGTCGCCGATGGCCGCGTCGTCGCCGTGGGCGCGCGCGCCGAGCTGCGCCATCCCCAGGACATGGAGATCGACCTCGGCGGCGGCGTGGTCCGCCCGGGGTTCCACGACGCCCACACGCACCTCTCGGCGGGAGCGGTGGACGCCCTGGCCCGGATCGACCTGCGCACGGCGAGGGACGCGGCCGATGCCGCGCAGCGCGCCGCCGCGCATGCCGCGTCCCTCCCCCCCGGGACCTGGGTGCGCGGCTTCGGGTGGGATCACACGCGCTGGCCGGGCGCTCCCTGGCCCACCAGGGAGGCGCTCGACGCCGCGCTTCCCGACCGGCCGGCGTTCCTCGTCCGCGTGGACGGCCATGCGGCGTGGGTGAACGGTGCCGGGCTCCGTGCCCTGGGAGCGGAGGGGACGGGCATCCTGCTCGAGGAGGCGATGGAGGAGGCGCGCGGCCGGATCCCCGCCGATGCCGGAGCGCTCCGGCGGGCGGCGGTGCGCGAGGCGCTCCGCCTCGCCGCCTCGCTGGGCGTCGTGGCGGTCGAGGACGTGGCAGAGGGCTGGGCGCCGGAGCTCTATGGGGAGCTGCGCGACGATGGCCTGCTCACCGCCCGCATCGGTATCTGGCTCCCCGCCGACCTCGAAGAGGAACGCGCGGCGGCGCTGCGCCGCGCCCATCCCCCGGACCATCCCTGGATCGCCGTCACCACGCGCAAGCTGTTCCTGGACGGCACCCTGGGATCGCGGACGGCGGCGCTCTCCTCCGCCTACGCCGACGCGCCGGAGACGCGCGGAGAGCTCCGCTTCGGGGAGGGAGAGCTGGAGCAGAGCGTCCGCGCCTTCGAGGACGCGGGGTGGAGCGTGGCCCTGCACGCCATCGGCGATGCGGCGGTGGACCAGGCCGTGCGCGTGCTCGGCCGCACGCGCCGCCCGGGACGCCACCGGATCGAGCACCTGCAGGTGGTGGGAGGGGACGCGCTGGCCCGCCTCGCCCGTCTCGGTGTGGGAGCCTCCGTGCAGCCGGTGCACTTCTCGGAGGATGCATCCTGGATCGCGGCGCGACTGGGAGCGCGTGAGGCGCTCGTCTACCCCTGGCGGAGCCTCCAGGAGGCCGGGGTTCCCCTGGGGTTCGGCACCGACTGGCCGATCGCGCCCCTGGACCCCCGCCTGGGGCTCGAGGCCGCGAGGCGCAGGGAGGACGAGGGCATGTCCGAGGAGGCGGCCTGGACCGCGTACACCCGGGGCGCCGCCGCCGTCTCGGGCCGGGATGCGCCGCGCGGCACGCTGCTACCCGGCGCCTTCGCCGACTTCGTCGTCTGGGACCCCGCGGCCCGGTGCGTCCGCGCGACCTGGGTGGGGGGACGGCAGGTCTTCTGATGCGCCGCGCGCCCCTCCTCTGCCGCCACCTCGCCGAGCCCGCGCCCGCGCGCCCGCACCGGCGGCCGCTGTTCCACCCGCAGCGGGGATGGGTCCGGCGCCTGGAGCGTGCCGCCTCGCTCTGGCTCGCGCGCCACGTGTTCCCCTGGATCCCCGGGCTCCCCTCGATCTACAGCGCACAGGTGCGCCGCTCCCTGGTGCTGTCCGACGCCGCCGTGCAGCTGCCCGGCCTGCGGCCCGGTCTCGCGGGGATGAGGGTCCTGCTCCTCACGGACGTGCACGCCGGGCCCTTTCTGCGGCCGGCCGCCGTGGTGGAGGCGGTGGACAAGCTCGCGCTCCTCCAGCCCGACCTCGTGCTCCACGGGGGCGACCTGGCCACGAGCCGCCTGGACGAGGTGGACGAGGTGCTGGCGGCGCTCGCCCCCCTGCGGGGGAGCCTCGGCACCTTCGCGGTCCTCGGGAACCACGACCACTACGTGGAGGACGCGGCCGCCCTCCGCCGCAAGATCGAGGAGGCGGGGATCGAGGTCCTCCACAACCGCGCCGTCGTCCTGGAGCGTGCCGGTGCGCGCCTCGTGCTCGCCGGGGTGGACGACCTCCTCATGGGGAAGCCCGACCTCGATGCCGCCCTGGGGGCGGTCGGACCGCGCGCCGCCGACACACCGGTCGTGCTGCTCTCCCACAACCCCGACGTGTTCTTCGACGCCGCCGCCCGGGGGATCACGCTCGTCCTCTCCGGCCACACGCACGGCGGGCAGGTGCGTCTCCCCGGCCTCCCCGTGCTCGTGCGGCAGAGCCGCTACCGCCTGGACGAGGGCCGCTACGTCTCCGCCTCCCGCGGGGCGGAGATCGTGGTCAGCCGCGGCTTCGGCGCCACCGGCGTGCCGCTGCGCCTCCACTGCCCGCCGGAGGCGGTGCTCCTGCAACTGATCGCGGGGTGAACTAGACTGCGCCGCCGAGGACCTCTTGTCCGATCTCGTGTTCATCGAAGGAATCAAGTTCCACGGCTATCACGGGCTCACGCGCCAGGAGAGGCAGATCGGCGTGCGTCTGTCCGTCGACGTCACCCTGGAGGTCGACCTCACCCGCGCCGGGCGCACCGACCGCGTGGCCGACACCGTGAACTACCAGCGCGTCCACGCACGCGTGGTGGAGCTGGGCCGGGGGCGGTCGCACCACTTGCTGGAGTCCTTCGCCTCTACGGTGCTGGACGCGCTCCTCGCCGATTTCCCGGCGGTGCAGCGGATCGTGCTGCGGGTGCGCAAGGAGACCCCGGTGCTGGATGGCATCGTGGACTCGGTGGGCGTGCAGATGGAGCGCGTGCGTGCCCATGGATAGAGGCAAGATGGAGGCCGGGATCCGCCTCTTCCTGGAGGGCGTGGGGGAGCGCTTCCCCGGGGACGACCTCGAGCGGACGCCGGCGCGGGTGGCGGATGCCTGGGCGGAGGACCTGGTGGCCGGTTACGGCACCGACCCCGCCGCCGAGCTGACCTACAGCGAGGCCCCCGAGCGGGCGGGGCTCGTCCTGGTGCGGGACATCCCCTTCACCTCGGTCTGCGTCCACCACCTGCTGCCCTCCTTCGGCCGCGCCCACGTCGCCTACCTGCCCGGGAAGCGCCTGGCCGGCCTGAGCAAGATCGCCCGCCTGCTGGAGGCGCTGGCGCGGCGGCTGCAGATCCAGGAGCGCCTCACCGGTCAGGTGCTGCACGAGCTGGAACGCGGCTTGCAGCCCCAGGGCGCGCTGGTGCTGCTCGATGCCGAGCACACCTGCATGACCCTGCGGGGGACGCGCAAGGAGGGAAGCCGCCTGGTCACCGTCGCCTCCTCCGGCGTGTACGCCGACGCCCCGGCCCGGCGCGAGGTGCTGGAGCTGCTCGCGCATCCCGGGCCCTCCCGGTGAGGAGCCTCGCCGCCGCCTGCCTGCTCCTGGCCGCCGCACCTCCTCCCGCCGACATCGACGCCGGGTTCGCGCGGCTGGCCGCGGACGCCGGACAGGGGGGAACGGTGGTGCGGATCGGCCTCGACCTGGGCCCGAAGGTGACGGTGGGCTCAAGCCGGCCGTTCCGCATCGTCGATCCCGTCACGGGCGAGCCCGTGTGGCGTCCCACGCACGACGAGCCGATCACCGCCGTGTCCGAGGCCGGCCGGGCCGGAGAGGTGGCCTCCGTGTTCCGCGTGCAGGTGGGCTCGTTCGACACCGAGGAGGCGGCCAGGGCGGAGGTCGCGCGGCTCCAGACCCTCCTCCCCGAGGTGGCGCGCGTGGCCTTCGATCCCGACCGCGGCGTCTGGCGCGTGCGCCTGGGGGCGGGCACGACGCGGGACGCGCTCGCCGATCTCACCGATCGCCTGCGCGGGCTCGGCGTGGATGGAAGCTGGATCGTGGAGGAGCCAGCCGAGGAGCGGAGCGGCGGGGCGCTCCGCCTGGTGGACGCACGCTGGCAGTCCCTCCCCACCGGCCTCTCCCGGCTGGCCGTGGTCCCCGAGGCAGGCGCCACGCTCCAGGTGGAAGGCAAGGCGTACCGCGGCGTGATCGAGCTGCGGATCTCCCCCTACGGCACGGTGCGCGCCATCGACTGGATCGAACGCGAAGCGTACCTGCGGGGGGTCGTCCCCGCCGAGCTGGGACCGGAGGTCTGGCCTCAGCTCGAGGCGCTGAAGGCGCAGGCGGTGGCCGCGCGCACGTACCTCCAGGCGAACCTCGGGCAGTTCGCGCGCGAGGGGTTCGACCTCTGCGCCACGCCCCGCTGCCAGGCCTACGAGGGCGTCAAGGTCGAGCACCCGCTCTCCGACAAGGCGGTGACGGAGACCCGGGGAGAAGTTCTCGTGTACCAGGG
>DASUFT010000074.1:0-12344 GCA_036274395.1 Candidatus Polarisedimenticolaceae bacterium
TCTGGTGGCGGCCGCTGTAGATGGGGAAGAACTGGGCGTCGTGATTCGTCATCAGCGCGCCCTCCCAGGTCACCGTCGTATGGCAGGTGGTGCAGGTGGTGGGGAAGCCGGACGCGGCATGGTTGGGGTCGGTGGTCCCGCGGTAGTCGGCGGCATGGCACGCGAAGCAGTCCGCCGGCGTGCCCGCGTACCCGCTCGTGTGGCACTGGGCACAGGCCACGGTCCGGTGCGCCCCGGTCAGGGGGAACCCGGTCCGGTCGTGGTCCAGGGCCGCGCGCTCCCAGGCGGTGGGCCGGTGGCAGCTCAGGCAGTCGGTGGGGAAACCGGCGGTCTCGTGGTCGGGAGCCGTCGTGGCCTGGTAGTCGTCGAGGTGGCAGGAGACGCAGGCGGTGTCGAGGCCGACCCAGATGGGAGACCCCGCCGGCTGCATGCGGTGGCAGGCCTCGCAGTCCTGCGTCGCGTGGGCTCCCGTCAGGGGGAATCGGGTCGCTCGATGATCGTCGAGCTGGCGCGAGCGATCCAGGAAGTTGGTGGGGCGGTGGCAGCGGGCGCAGTCGCTGCCGAGCTCCCCGCGGTGCACGTCCCGGTGGCAGTCGGCGCAGTCGTTCGCCGTACGCGTGAAGTCGAGGTCGACGTGACAGGCGGTGCACTGCGTGCTGCGGTGCGCCCCCACCAGGGGGAAGCCGCGGGGATGCCTCCATTCCCTGGAGATCCTTGCCGGCTTCCAGCGGTCGGCGGTATGGCAGTCCGTGCACTCCCCGGAGAAACGGCCGTGCGGGTAATCGGGCTCGGCCGCCCAGGCGGCGGACCCCAGGAAGACCACGGCAGCGACGGCGATGCTCCTCATGGGGCCCCCTTCTCCGCGCGACGCACGGTGTGGCAGTCCTGGCAACGCTGCGGGATCCCGGCCCAGCGATTCCCCGGGTGGCACCGCGCACACGCCAGCGGCGCGTGGGCGGCCCCGAGACGGAACCGTGTATCGCGATCGTGATCGAACCCGGACGCAGGGCGGAACGAGGCGGGCGTGTGACAGCGGGCGCACTCCCGTCCCAGGCTTCCTCCGTGCACGTCCTGGTGACAGTCCGCACAGGCGCGGCGGCTGTCGCGGAAGGAGACCGCCTTCCGCGGCATTGGCTGGGCGAGATCCCTGTGGCAGGAGAAGCAGGGGGTGGCGCCGTGCGCCCCCTCCAGGGGGAAGGCATAGGCCGCGTGCTCCTTGGGGCCCACGCGACCGGGCGCAAAGGCGCGGGCGTCGTGGCAGGGGCTGCAGTCCCGTCCCGGTGCCATGGCGTGCACGTCCCGATGACAGCTCCCACAGGTCGCCGAGACGCCGGTGAGCGCCAAGGTGGGCTTGCGGTGGCAGGCGGCGCAAGCCGCGGCCGCATGCTTGCCCTCGAGCCTCAAGGAGTAGCTCGCGTGCTCGGCCACGCCCACGCGCGAAGGCACCCATCCCTCCACGCGGTGGCAGGGCTCGCATGCCCGAGCCGGCTGGTAGTGGTGCGGATCGGCATGGCAGTCGGCGCAGCGCGCATGGGCGGGCCGCAGCTCCACTCCCTGCAGCCCCTTGACGTGGCAGCGGGCGCAGGCGACCGCCGCGTGCTTCCCCAGGAGAGGGAAGGTCTCGGGCGCGTGCCGGGCAAGGGTGAGCGCACCGGGACGGAACCCCTGCAGGGTGTGGCAGGCCGCACAGTCCACCCGTGCGCCGGCCAGGGTCGCCTTCCCGCGATGGGGATCGGCATGGCAGGCAGCGCACGTCGCGAAGGCCGGGCGAGCAGGACCGTGGCAGCGTGCGCAGTCCACGGCGGCGTGCGCGCCCCGGAGCGGGTAGCGGGTGCGATCGTGGTCGAACGCGGCCTTGCTCACCTGCCGGAAGCTCGTTTCCACGTGACAGCGCGCGCACTCCGCGCCCAGACGGCCGGCATGAGGATCGGCGTGGCAGTCACTGCAGCGCCCGTGCGCGACCGGCCTGTACACCGCCCTTTCCGCGCCTGGCGGCTGATGGCACCTGGCGCAGGCGACGTCCACGTGCTTGCCGCGCAGCGGAAACGCCGTGGCGGCGTGATCGAAGCCGGACGCCGCCTTCCAGCTCGCGGGGGTGTGGCAGCGGGCACACGCCGTTCCCAGCGCGCCCCGGTGGGGATCGGCGTGGCACGAGGCACAGGAGGGCTCCAGTCCCACGTATGTTCCGCGCGTGCCCTTGCGGAACTTCGCCTGGTGGCAGTCGCGGCAGGCGAGCGGGCCGTGCTTCCCCTGGAGAGGGAAGCCGGCCTTGGTGTGGTCGAACGCCTCCGCCTTGCCGCCGGGCCACTCGACGAGCGCGAACGCGGCGCCGGCGTGCTCCGGGTGGCAGGCGGCGCAGGCACCCGCTCCATCGCGCGCGTGGAAGCCGCGTCCGGCCTTGCGCAGGGTGCGGATCTCCTGATGGCAGTCCAGGCACCGCTCGGGGAGCGCGTCCTTGCGGGTGCCGTGGCAGTCCAGGCAGTGCGTGTTCCCCTCCATCGACCGGTGCGCCCGGGAGAGCGGCCCGGGGGAGACCTGGGCCCGGGCCGGCGGCAGAAAGGTGAGAAGGAGCGCCGCCAGGGCGAGCTCCTTCACGACGCGGCGCACCCCCACCCGGTCCAGGAACGCGCTGGGCGGCTCGCCTCCGACGCGGATCAGGACGTCATCGTTGGGAAGCGTCACCTGCCGGCCGGCCACGTCGAGACGCACCGCGTCCGGCTGGATCTCCAGCACCTGCGAGCGGAGCAGGGGCCGCACCGTTCCCGCCCGCAGCGCCTCCTCGAGCTTCGCGCGATTGCGCGGCGCGGGGCGGGAGAACTCCTCCCCCCGGTAGCTCAGGTGCACCACCGAGCCCCTCTGCCGCGCCACGCCCAGGGCGGACTCCACGGCGCTGTCCCCGCCTCCCACCACCAGCACGCGCCGCGCCGCGAACTCCTCCATCTCGGCGACGTCGTAGAAGACCTTGGACAGGTCCTCCCCCTGGACACCGAGCACGCGCGGGCTTCCCCTGCGCCCCATGGCCAGGATCACGCGCCGTGCTGCCCACGAGCCCGAGGGCGTGAGCAGCTCGAAGCCCCAGGCGTGACGGTGGAGATCGGTGACCTTCTGTCCGGTGTGTAGCTCGACGCCCGAGAGCTCGATCACGCGCTGCCAGATGCCGAGCAGCGTCTCCTTGGAGGCGTCCTTCACCCAGAGGTCGCCGTAGAGCGGGAAGCCGACCGGCTCGGCCAGCAGCAGCTTGTGCCGCGGGTAGCGGCGGATGCTCTCCGCCGCTTCCCCCTGCTCCAGGATGACGTGGCGCAGTCCGCGGGCGGCGCAGGTGAGGCCCGCGCTGAGCCCCGCCGGTCCCGAGCCCACAATGGCCACGTCGTAGATGGGCGGGGCAGGGCCCGATGCCGTCCCGAGCGCGCGCGCCACGGCCTCGGCCGCCACCTTCCCCTCGTTGATCGCGTTCTTGATCAGGCCTCGGCCGCCGAGCTCGCCGACCACGTAGAGTCCGGGCACGCTGGTCTGGAAGTCGAAGTCCACCTCGGGGACCTCGACGCACTGCACGGACGCGTCAGCGGTCAGGAAGACTCCCTGTACCGGGCAGGCCTGCACGCAAGCGCCGGAGGTCTTGCACCGGTCCGCGTGCACGACCGCCAGGCGCCCCTCCAGGGTGAGCGCTCCCGGCTCCGGGCAGGCGGCCACACAGGCGCCGCAACCCACACAGACGTCCCCGCGGATGGCCGCGTGCAGCCTCTCGGCCGCAGGCGCGGGCGCTCGTGGCGCGGCCACCGGTGCCGCCACCACGTCGTACACCTGGGGTGGCACCCCGCAGCGCGGGCAGGTTCCTCTCCCCTGCGGGACGGGGATCCGGCAGCGCGGGCAGGAGAGGGGGCGCGGTGGCCGGGCGGGTGCCGGCCGGGAGCGGCGCACGTGGAGCCAGACCAGGATCGCCGTGACCGCGCAGAAGACGATGGCCGTTCCCATCACGGGGCGCTCACCGGAACCAGGTCTGGCCCAGCATCACCGCCACCGCCACGTGGAGCAGCACGGCCACGAGCGCGGTCACAGCGAAGGGACGGTGCGCGGCGTGCCACCAGCGGAAGAGCCGCTGGACGGCCTCGAGCAGCACCGCCTGCTGAGCGAGCGCCATCTCACGCCTGGCCGAGGCCAGCACCTGCCGGCTTCGCTCCCCATCCAGGTGCACGCCGCTGGCGGCCAGCTCGGCCCGGAAGTGCCGCAGCGCATGCCGGCGGGCGAGGTCCCCGCGTCCCATGCGGACCAGGAGACGGAGCGGGTTCAGCGTGGGGGCGAGTGCCGCGGGGGGCACGAGCCGACGTTCCACCTCGGGCACGGGTCGGCCGATCGTCCTGGCCAGGTCATGGAGGAGCTGGCGTCTCTCCAGACCCACCTCGTCCAGCGTGAGCGCGATCCCGGAGCGGCTCCGCGGGATGTGGGCGTACAGGTACCGTCCGATGATGCCGCTCGCGCAGACGATCGCCATGGCCAGGTAGCCGAGGCCGATGAGACCGTCGCAGCGGAAGCCTGCATGCACCGCGGCCACCAGGGGAACGAGCAAGCCCGCCACCACGTGCACGTCGAGCCAGCGGGGCAGCGATCCCAGCGAGGGAACGCGTGCGAGCTTCTTTCGGAGCGGGTACAACCAGAGGAAGAGGAACAGGCACAGCGCGAGGATCCCCAGTGACTGCCCGACGGTGCCCGACGGTCGCAGCCAGGAATGGAGCGGGTCGCGTACCCGCCCGGCCAGCGGCTTCGTGTAGTAGGGCAGGCCTGCCAGGGCAATCCCGAGAATCGCCAGCGCGATCGTCCAGCCGGCGATGCGGACCGCGAACACCACCACGTGCCGCTTCGTAATCGGCATGGCGATCGTGGAAGCGCGTGCTGCTCTCGCCTGCCTGGCAGCTGTTCCGGACACGATGCTCCGCCCCCAGGAACCCCCGCGTTGCGCGAACAGCAAGGTGAATGCCGGAGAAGGACGCTTGGGGGGAAGCTCGGAATATCCCCGGGGTGGCGCGCGGCTGAACGAAAGCCGAACGCCGCTCAGCTGCGCTTGAAGACCACCGCGGTCACGTCGTCGGAGGGCGCCGTGAAGGCACGGACGGAGTCCTTGAGCTGGCAGGCGATGTCGGCGGCGGGGAGATCCTGCACCCGCGCCAGGAAGCGGGGCAGCTCGTCGATGACGTAGGCGCCGTCCCCGTGCTCGGTCAGCCCGTCGGTGGCGAGGATCAGGATGTCTCCCCCACCCAGCAGCTCGATCTCGTTGACGGGAACGTCGGAGGCGGGGGAGAGCCCGATCAAGCCCTGCGTCGCCCGCCGCTCGGGCGCGAGCTGCACCAGGCGGCCGAACTCCCGGGACCAGACCAGCGGCGGCGGGTGTCCGGCCGAGGTGTAGCGAAAGCGGCCTCCCTGGTGAATCTCGCCGTAGAGCATGGCCACGAGCTTCTGGATGTTCGTCGACTCGTAGAAGCGGCGCTTGATGTGCTGGATGAGCTGGGTGGTGATCTCGCCGTAGGTCTCCAGCTCGTAGTAGGTCCCCAGCAGGAAGGCCTGATGGAGCATGGCCGCCACCATGGCGTCCGTGAGTCGGTGCCCGGCCACGTCGGCGATGAGGACCCCGGCGCGGGTGCGGTTCTGCGCGAGCAGCGCCGCCACCTCCCGCCGGCCTTCGGCCTCCGCCCGCCGGATGCGGCTGTCCAGGTCGTAGCGGCAGTTGAAGTCGACGAAGACCACGTGATCGCCGCCGAACTCGCCGTTCAGGGGGATGGAGAGGGCGGAGATCTCGATCCCTTCCAGGCGCGGCACCTCGCCCGCCGAGGGCTTCACGACGCGCGCGATCTGCTTGAAGTTCTCGAGCTCGTCCTGGAGGAAGCGGAGTGTGTCCGTCATGTCAGGCGAAGAGGATAGCAGCTCGACGCTCGCTCACCTCCGGCGTGTTACCTTCTGGACTCTCCCGGGGGATGAGGCATGGGCATCGACGTCCTCTCCGACGTCCTGAGCACGGTACGCCTGAAGAGCGCCGTGTTCTTCGACGTGACCTGCCTCGCGCCCTGGGTGACCGAGGCTCCGGAGGGACACTTGATCGCCCCCTCGGTCCTGCCTGGGACCGAGCACCTGATCCCCTACCACGCGGTCACGTCTGGCGCATGCTGGGGAGGCGTCACTGGCGAGGAGCCGGTCCGGCTCGAAGCGGGGGACATCATCGTCCTGCCCCAGGGGCACCCCCATGCCCTCTCCAGCGCCCCCGGCATGCGGAAGGCGACCGATCTGTCCGTGTACGTCCGCCCGCCGGACGGACAACTTCCCGTGCCGCTGACGCTGGGGGAGGGCACGGAGATGACTCGCCTGGTGTGCGGCTACCTCGGATGTGATGCGTACCCCTTCAATCCACTGCTGGAATCCCTCCCCAAGAGCCTGGTCGTCCGGGACCGCGAAGGTTGGCTCACCCGCTTCGTGGATCTCGCGCTCAGCGAGTCGAGCCAGAAGAGGGCGGGTGGTCAATCGGTGCTCTCCAAGGTTTCCGAGCTGATGTTCGTCGAGGTACTGCGGCGGTACCTGGAGGGGCTGGGATCCGGGCAGACTGGGTGGCTGGCGGGCTTGCGAGATGCTCACACCGCCCGGGCGCTCTCACTCCTGCACGAGAAGCCGAAGCACCCGTGGACGTTGGACGAGCTGGCGCGCGAGGTGGGCCTGTCGCGCTCGGCGCTTGCCGAGCGGTTCACTCATCTCGTGGGCCAGCCGCCCATGCAGTACCTGTCGCGGTGGCGGATGCAGGTGGCCGCCGGGATGCTGTCCAAGGGCGCGAAGGTGGTGGAGGCCGCCTTCGAGGTCGGCTACGAGTCGGAGGCCGCGTTCAGCCGTGCCTTCAAGCGACTGGTGGGGGTCTCGCCTGCACTCTGGCGCGATCGCAAACCGGCCGAAGCGATCCCTCTTCCCCAGTGACTCACCGCGCCGAGACGACGACGGGGGGCGACGGCTTCAGACCGTGGTCGAAGACCCAGTTCCCGACCGATTCGCCCAGCGCGTAGCCCTTTTCCACGGCGGTGGGGAAGTGAATACCCGCCAACACCCGGGACGCCCCGTTCTCGCGCGCCGCTTCGGAGAGGCTCCAGAACCGGCGGCTGATCCCGAGATAGGGCGCACCGCTCTCCATCTGGAACGGGACGAAGTCGGTTCCGAAGAAGCGAGCGAGAACCGTGGCGACCGCCGCACCTTCCACCGCGTGCCCCGACGGGTAGTCGGGGATGGGCGGCGTGCCGAGGTAGCTGAGCCAGTCGGCTTTGCCCCCCTCGCGGATGGCCGTGACCGGCCGCCAGTAGTTGTAGTGGTACTTGGCATCGAAGACCGCGATGTACCCGTCCGCCATGGCCATGTTCACCAGGGCGAAGAGGCGGGCGTTCTCGTGCAGGTCCAGCGCGCGGGCCCCGGCCACCTCCCGGGCGATGCGGTTCCAGCCCTGGGTCGAGTTCTCGTACCAGTAGCGCGCGATCTCGCTCTGCTCGTCGTTGCGCGTGGAGTCCTCCTGGGCGCCGACGGCGCGCACCACCTCGACGTCGCGCCGGGCCAGCTCGCTGTCCACGGCCGGAGGAGGCCCGGGCCGGAACTGCGCGGGGGAGCGGAGGGCGAACGGCTTCACGTCTCCCCACTGGACCATGAAAGCGGGGGTCAGATCGGGCGGGGTGGGACGGTAGGCGCCGGCCTTGGTGCCCGCGGCCGAGCTCGCCTTGCGGTCGGCTCCGTCGCTCTTCCTGGCGGCTAGCACGTCCCGGGCCACGGCGCGCCCCAGAGCCACGCCGTCGTCGGTGGCCGTCCCCGAGGGAAGGGCGCGCAGGGAGAGGTCGAGCTCGCGGTCGAAGGCGGCACGCAGGTTGGGCAGGATCTGCACCAGCACGTCGTGCGCGGCCGCGGCGGCCGCGGCCGATGCGGATGCCCTGGGGGGCGTGCCCTTCGGCTCCGCCGCGTTCACGGCGTCGAACATGGCGACGTGGAGCATGGCGAAGACGCGGGACTCGGTGATGGGATCGGTCTGCGCGGCGGCCGCCTCGCTGGTGGCCACCCGGTTCCAGTGCACGACCTCGTCCTCGGCGGAGGCCGCGGGGGCGGCGAGGAGCAGTGCCGGGAGCAATGCGTTCAGGATCGTTCTCATGATCGGCCTCCCTCGTGATTGGGGCTCGCTGAACGTACACGGGAGGAAGGGGCGTCCCCATGACGGTTCGTACGGATCGCTTGACCCGGCATCCAGGGGGAAGGTGGCCCATGCCCCGGCGTCCGCCGGGCGTGCTCGAGCGTCCGGGCTACGAGCGGGCGCGCTTCAAGAGCACCACGTCCCCGGAGCGGGAGCTCTTGACGATGGCGAGACGGGTCCCGTCCGGGGGATCAGGCGAAGTCCACGACCTCCTTGCCCTCGAAGCGCGCCAGCCGGAGTCGATGGGCAGAATCAGAAAGAAGCGGTGAGCAGGGTCCAATCGTCTTCCTGGGGGCGTCCCTTCCCGTGGCGGCGCACGGCCTCGAGCACCGCGTCCAGGAGGGCGACACCGCCGGCAAAATTGGAGGCGATCTCCCGGACGATCCCCGCGAAGCCGAAGTCGCCGTCCTCGCCGGAGGCCTCCGTGATCCCGTCGGTGTAGAGCAGCAGGCGCGTCCCTGGCGGGAAGGGGATCGTCTCCCGCGACCAGGTGAGGCCGGGAAGCGCGGCGCTGATCAGCGGGCCCGTGGAAGGAAGGGCCGCGGGCGATGCGCCGTCGTTCCAGACGAAGGGCGCCGGGTGGCCGGCATTGACGTACGTCATCGTCTCTCGGGTGAGGTCGACCACGGCCGCCACCAGCGTGACGAAGCGCGCGTCGTCGAAGGAGCCGAGGGCGCCCCACAGGCGCTCCACCACGGGCAGTGGATCGAATCCGTCGTCGCGCGCGGAGCGGAAGGCGGTCTTGACGATGCCGGTGAGCATCGCCGCCGAGACACCGTGGCCCGAGACGTCGGCCACCAGCAGGGCCGCTCTTCCCGGCCCCGCCGCGGCGTAGTCGACGAGGTCACCCCCCAGCTCGGAGCAGGGCCGGTAGCGGGCGGCGACGCGCAGCCCCTCCACCACGGCCTCGCGCGGCGGAAGCAGGTTTCCCTGGAACACCCGCGCCTGGGCCAGCTCGGACTCCAGGCGCAGCGTGTGACGCCGGTTTTCCTCGGACAGGCGCCGGAGCTCGAAGCAGCGCTCGACCAGCGTGGTCAGCAGCTCGCGGTCGAAGGGTTTCTGGATGAAGTAGAAGGCGTTCTCCCGGATGGCGCGCACCATCTTGGCGTCCAGCTCGCTGAGGCTCCCCGTCATGAGGATGACGTCCAGGTCGGGCCGGGCCCGCTTCAGGCGGGAGGTCAGCTCGAAGCCGTCCATCTCCGGCATGCGCACGTCGACGATGGCCAGCTCGGGCTGGAGCTCCGGCAGCACGGAGAGCGCCTGGGTGGGCGTGGTGGCCTCCGTCACCTGGTAGCGAGGGGAGAGGATGCGCCTCACCGCCCGAAGCATGCCCGGCTCGTCGTCCACCACCAGGATGCGCGCCGGCTTCACACTGCCTCCGGCAGGAAGATGCGCACGCTGGTGCCTTTCCCGGGCGCGCTCTCCAGGTAGAGCTTGCCCCCCATGCTCCACACCACGGAGCGGCAGATGGCGAGCCCCAGGCCGCTCCCCCGCTCCTTGGTGGTGAAGAACGGCTCCTGCACGCGGGCGAGCAGCTCGGGGGGGATGCCCACGCCGGTGTCGGCGATGACGATCTCCAGTCCCCCCGGGACCGGCCGCGCGCGCAGGTCGATGCGTCCGCCGCCGGGCATGGCCTCCCGGGCGTTGGTGAGCAGGTTGAGCAGGACCTGCTCCAGCTCGCTCAGGCTTCCCGCCACCGCGGGCAGCGGCTCCTCCAGCGCCACCTCGACGGCGATGCCCATCCGGTCCAGGCCGTCCCCCAGGACCCCGAGCGTGCTCTCCACCGCCTGCGCCACCTGGGCCCGGCCGCCGGTGCGGGCTCCGTCGCGGGCGAAGGACAGCATCCCGCCGAAGATCCGCCGGCACACCTCGAGCGAGCGCTGGATCTGCTCCAGGTCGGCCCCCAGCTCGGCACAGTCCACGCTCCCGCCCCGGGTCTCCGCGTGCAGCTGCTGCACGAGCGGCAGCACCGACCCCAGGGCGTTGTTCACGTCGTGGGCGACGGAGCGGGCGAGGTCTGCCATGGCGTGCTTGCGCTCGGCCTCGATCATGCGCGTGTGCAGCGTCTCCGCCCGCTGGGAGTTGCGGATGGCCAGCGCCACGTGGGAGCGGAACCGCTCCACCAGGCCGGCCTCGTACGGGCCGAAGGTGCCGTTCCTGCGGGAGGCGATCTTGAGCACCCCCAGGAGGCCGTCCCCGGTGGCCAGGGGCGCGCAGAGCATGGACCGCTCGCGGGCCTCGGGGTGTCCCGTCTCGTCCGCCCGGTTGTAGTCGAGGAGATCGGCGAGCGGGGTCACCGGCCGCCCCCGCCACTCCCGCCAGTCGTCCCCCTCCCGCTCGAAGCCGAAGACCTCGCCGCTACCGATGAGGTCCCGCACCTCGGGGGTGAGGGGGAGGCAGCACAATCCGATGCGCTGGCTCTTCGCCTTCCTCCAGGCGATCTGCTCCGCGACGAGCTGCAGCATCCCCGTTTCGTCTTGGATGAGGAGCGCGGAGGAATGGTCGTAGCGGGTGAGGGAGCGCAGGCCGTCCAGGATCTGGTAGAAGAGGTCCTTGGAGCGCAGGCGCTCCATCATCTTGCGGTCGATGCGGTCCCGCACCTCGATCATGCGCTCGAGGTCGATGCGCTCGATGGACTCCGACACCGCGGACGCGATCTCCAGGAGGGGCCGGATGGCGCCGCGGTCGAAGGGTCGAACCCCGCGCAGGGCGATCGCCGCCCACGTGCGTCCACCCCGGCGCAAGGGCGCCACCAGCATGTCGGGGGGAATGGCGGGATAGCGGTTGCCGATGAAGGCGGCGAGCAGGGCCAGGTCCCAGCCGCCGCCGTCGGGAAGCGTGAGCAGCAGCTCCGCCTCCCTCTCCCCCGGCCGGGCCACGGCGATCGCCGCCTGCGATGCCCCGAAGAACTCGCGGGTTGCCCGCAGCGAGTGCCGCAGCGCCTTGGTGACGTCCCGGGTCTGCTTGAGCTGGGTGGACAGCGCTTCCCGGAACCGGAACAGGGGCAGCTCGTGACCGGCCTTCATCTCCGCCGCCTGGTTGGATGGAAGGCGGAGGATAGGCGGCGGGGGAGAGCGGGTCAACCGCTCTCGCCCCGGCGGAAAGGCGGAGCTAGCTCTTGCCCACCGTGAGGTTGGCCTGCACGTCGTGCACGCCTTCGGTCTCGCGCGCCAGCTTCACGGCCTGGTCGCGCTCGGCGTCACTGCCCACGGTGCCGGTCAGGTAGACGATTCCGGCCCGGGTGTCCACGTCGATGTGGGTTCCCTTGACCAGGTCGTCGCTCAGGAGCTTGCTCTTCACGTTCATGGTGATGGTGGCGTCGTCCAGCACGGTGCCGGGCGAGCGGTCCATGTCGGGTGCCTGCCCCGTCCCCTCCGCACTGCGGACGGAGATCATGTCCTGCACGTCGGTCACGCCCTTTGTCTCGCGGGCGAGCTGGACGGCGCGCTGCTTGGCGTCCTCGCTGTCCACGTTCCCGGTGAGGGTGACCACGTGGTCCGCGGTGGTGACGTCGATCTGGTGGGCCTTGACCACGTCGTCGGCGGCCAGCTTGGACTTGACCTTGGTGGTGATGCCGGCGTCCGTCTCCGCGCAGGCGGCGAGGACGAGGAGGCCGGCGATGGCGATGCATTCGTAGAAGCCACGGGCTTTCATGGGATTGTGTTTCTCCTTCGAACCGGCGGGGTGGCGCCTCCGGTGGGGGGCGTCCCTGGTCGTTGAATCGAGGATACCCTCAGGCCCGGCCTCCCGCACCCCCGGCTTGACACCCTGGTCCGGGGCTGTTAACTCTGCGGCGACCCTCCTGGTACGGGGGCGAACTGGATTCGACGGGAAGGCAGAGGCGGAAGTAGCACGCCGAGGTCCACTCACCTCGTTAAACCGGTGGACTAAAAACAGCCAACGACAACACGCTGGCTCTCGCGGCTTAAGCCGCGACGTCTCCTGAGCGGTTCTCCCGAAACGGCTTAGCGAGGCGACGACAAGTCGGGATGGTCCCGAGGCGACGCCCGTGGCCGAGGGACGAGATGCACGGGCTGGCCGACATCCCATTTGGCGCTCAGCGGGATGAAGGCGAGATAAGAAAACGAGACGCCTAAGCGTGTAGAAGCTTCCGTACGAACCTTTTCGGACGCGGGTTCGATTCCCGCCGCCTCCA
>DASUFT010000075.1:0-3471 GCA_036274395.1 Candidatus Polarisedimenticolaceae bacterium
GTCCAGGGCACGGTCGGCCCGAAAAAGGACCTACTTGGGCCAGAGATCCCGGTCCGCCACCTCCAGCAGATTCCCATCGGGGTCGTGGAAGTAGAAGGACCGGCCGCCCCCCGGCCAGGTCTGCTCCTGCAGCACGGGCACGTTCCGGGAGGGGAGGTAGGCCTTCCAGGACATGTAGGCGCTCTCCGGCACCTGGAAGCACGCGTGTCCGGGTCCTCGGGCGCCATGCGGAGGGAGCGCTCCCGGCCGCAGCGTCTCGCCGGCCCGGAACAGGAGGAACACGCTCGCGCCCGCGCGCAGGAAGAGGCTCCGCCCGGGCTCGGCCGACAGCTTGCGGAACCCGAGGACCTCCACGTAGAAACGCTCCGCCCGGGCGAGGTCTTCGACGTACAGAACGGTCTCCAGGACGCCGGAGAGGGCGGGAGGTGCGGGTGAGGCAAGCATGCGACGGACGCTAGCACTGGCGGGCGTGCTGGCGATCGCGCTCCTGGCCTGGGCAGCCGACCCTCCCGGGGACTGGATCACGGTCGAGTACGGCGCGCTCCTCGATCGGCGCGAGCTGACGCACTCGGGGGAGCCGGTGGGGATGCTCCTCGGCCGTGCGGGCGACGCGCGCGCGGAGGCGCTCCTCGAGCCGGTGCTCGAGCGCTACGCGTTCGTGCTCCCCGATGCCTTCGATTCCATGGGCCGCTTCGCGCCGCGCGCCGAGCTGGGACGCCTCTGGCCGGAAGGAGGGAAGGAGCCGGCCTGGGTCGAGCTCCTGCGCGCGCGCCGGTACGTGGTGGAGAGCGACGGTGCGGGCGCCTTGCGCGCCTTCCTGCCCGTTCCTGCGGGAAGCGTGGACGCAAGCTCGGCGGCCGCCGCCGAGGCCGCCTGGAAGGACGCCTGGCCCGTCCTCCGCCACGTGGTGGCCGCCGAGCGCCGCCGCCGGCCGAGCGAGATCGCGGTGGAGGTCTACCCCTACGTGCACGAGCTGTCCGCCGCGCGCTTCCGGGTCGGCGTCGCCGCCTGGCGCACCGCGGTGGACGAGACGGAGGGGGGGACGGCGCCCCCCCTCGACCTGGACGCCTGGACGCGCTTCCTGTCGCGGGGCATGACGCTGGCGGGGGCGCGTCTGGCCGGCCCAGGCGAGGTGCGCCTCCTCGGCGACGAGGGCGGCTCGCCCCCCACGCTGCTCGGCCGTCCCCTCGCCCTGTCGGACCTCGCGGTCGCCTGGCGCGCGGTGGCGCACGGCGGGCTCGCCGAGCCCTACATGAGCCTGGATCGCGGGGCGTCCCCATGGACGACGCGGGTGAGCTACGGTGGCCGCCTGCGCGACACCGCCCTGGGGCTGGTCAGCCTGCGCTGTGACATCCGCTTCAAGACCTTCAGCCTGGGGCTGGCACCGGACGGGAATGGTGATCTCCGGGAGCAGCTTCGCGCCGCCATCCCCGGCTTCCGGACCCATCTCGAGCGCTTCGCCGCCGACGCCACCGCCTCCGGCACCTGGAGCCAGCAGACGCGCCTCTGGTTCTATCCCGACGACGTCGAGCTCGGCCTGTCGGCGTCCGGAGATGCGCTGGTGATCGCGCGGGCGCGCATGACCGCGGCCTCCGAGCGCCAGGATGTGCACAGGGAGGAGGACCCTCCGTGGACACGGGAAACCGTGGCCGCGATCAACCGAGACTATGCCGTGCTGGCGGCGAGTCTTCCCGAGCTGCACGACCTGGACGAGGTGGTGCGCGTGCTCGCGCTCGCCACCTGGCTCCAGCAGGCCCGGGCCGACGGGCTCCCCGTGCCCGACCTCGACGTGCTGCTGGACGTCGAGCTTCCCTCCCAGCCCACGCCGCGGACCTGGCCGCAGATCCTGGCCGTCAACGGCCTTCCCGCCGCCCCGGGAGGAGGGGAGGTGGCGGTGCTCGGACGGGGCGAGGTGGGGCGCGCGCTGCAGAGGCTCGAGCCCGCGCTGGGGACCCTTCCCGCGCGGCTCCGCCTGCAGCGGGCGCTCGGGCGGCTGGACCCGACGCGGGCGGATCACGCGGCGCTGCTCCGCGACGTGCAGGCGCTCCCCGCGGATGCGGAAGCGGGAACCGTGGATCTGCTCGCCTGGCGCGCGGAGCGCCTGGGCATGCACGCGCTGGTGCTGGGCACGCTTTCGGACGATGCCCGGACCCGCCTGGGGGGGAAGCGCCTGTTCAGTGTGGGGATCGGTGGGCTCGACCTGGGCATGAGCCGCGTGCTCGCGAAGGCGTCGCGGCGGGGGCTCGACCTGCGGGGCGCACGCGGGGGGACCCCGGCTCCGGCGCGCACGCGGGCCCCGGTCCCCCCGCCCACGGCGTCCCCCTCGACGCAGCGTTTTGCCGGGGCCATGCCGCCGCATGGTTTCCCGCCCCTGACGACCCCCTGCCCGGCGGAGTTCGTGGACGGCGCGCGCATCCTCCACTTCGAGACGCCTTGCGCGCTGCAGGAGGTGCGTCGCCGCGAGGGGGAGCGCTCGCTCCTCTTCCGCTTCGACCGCAGCGGCACGACGTGGACCGCCCGCCCTCTTGCCGCGGCCCCGCCCGTCCTGGCGCCCCCGGGGAGCCAGCCCGACGGTCTGGCGGTGCTGACCCTCGCCCGCAGGCAGCAGGAGACGGCGAGCGACACGGTGGCCGTCCGCCTGCAGGGCGGCGGGCAGGACCGCGCGGCGGATCTTCCCCGCCGGGGGCTGCAGCGCTTCCTCCTCGGGAAGGAGCTCGCGCCGGCGGGGAGCGCGACGCTGCCCGGCCTCGTCCCGCCGCCGGCAGACCTCGGGCAGGCCGCGGCCTGGATGGTGTGGACCCCCGACCTCGAGGGGCCCGGTCTCCCTGGCGAGGAGGACCCCATCCGCCTGGCGGAGGCCCTGCGCGACGCCGCCCTTCCCGTCGTGCTCGGCGTGGGCACCGAGGGGCCCGCGCGATGGGCCAGGGCCCCGCTCCTCGGGCGCGCGCTCCTCCTCGTGCC
Organism: Candidatus Polarisedimenticolaceae bacterium; assembly: GCA_036274395.1. GTDB lineage: Bacteria > Acidobacteriota > Polarisedimenticolia > Polarisedimenticolales > DASUFT01 > DASUFT01. The sequence continues at coordinate 2,962 of DASUFT010000075.1, forward strand.
CGACGACGCCTTCCCCGGGGCGGCCGCCCCGCTGCGGGACGCCGTCGTGCAGGCCTGCGGGAAGGCCCCGCGGGCCACCGTCCTGCCGGAGAGGAGGCTGCCCGACCTCGTCGTGCTGCTCTCGGCCGAGGCCCCCGCCGTCCTGGCGGCGCGTGCGGCCGCGCTGGCCTCCGACCCCCGTCTGGCGGGGCGGCACCTCGCCGTCCTCTCCCTTGCCGGTCACCTCCCCCCGGCGCTCACGGCCGACCTGCTCGCGCGTGGTCCGGCGGGTGTCGCGGTCTCCTTGGCGGGGCTCGACGGCGTGCGGGCGCTGGCGGGGGCAGTCGGCCGCCTCGGGCGGGGCACCCGCGCCGAGAGGCTGCCGGGGTTGGGGGTCTGGACCTACGGGATCAGCGGGACCCGACCCCCAGCGGCTCCTGGGACGACGGCTCCACCTGCGCCGTCGCGTCGCTCGCGACGGTGACGACGCGCACGTCGGCCAGATCCGCTCCCGGCGGCGCGCAGGCGCGC
>DASUFT010000076.1:0-24959 GCA_036274395.1 Candidatus Polarisedimenticolaceae bacterium
ACGAACGCGTAGCGCTCGAGCACCGGCTCGAGGAGCGCCTCCGCGCGCGCGTCGCCCGCACGGCCGAGGAGCATCCCCACCGGCTCTCCCGAGTGCGTCAGCTCGCGCCGGTCGAGGAGCGCGCCGTACTCGACCGTGATCCAGTCCCCGGGAGCGTCGGCTGCAAGGGCCAGGAGCGCGATCGCCAGCGCCCCCGCCAGTGCTACCGTCCGTCGCATGCCCGCCTCACCCGCACCTCCCGCCCTCTCCGGCGTGCTGGAGACCGTTCTGTACGTCGAAGACCTCCCCCGGGCGGAGCGTTTCTACGTGGAGGTCCTCGGGTTCCGCAAGCTGTCGGCCGAGCCCGGGCGGAGCCTCTTCCTCCGCGCGGGCGCGAGCGTGTTCCTGCTGTTCCGGGCCGGCGAGACGCTGCGGCCGGGAGCGCTCCCGCCGCATGGCGCCCGGGGACCCGGACACGCGTGCTTCCAGGTGCCGGAGAGCGCCTACGGATCCTGGAAGGCCTACCTCCCCTCCCGGAACGTGCCCGTGCTGCAGGAGCAGACCTGGCCGGGGGGCGGCCGGTCCTTCTACTTCCACGACCCCGATGGGAATCTGCTGGAGGTGGCGGACCGGGATCTCTGGCCCAAATAGGTCCTTTTTCGGGCCGACCGTGCCCTGGACGAATCCGTACTCGCCTAGTACTATTTCGGCCTCATGATCCGGATCACGCGGCAGACGGACTACGGCATCATCCTCCTCACCTACCTCGCCGGCGGGCCGCAGGAGCTGGTGCACACCGCCCGCGACGTGGCGGAGGCGGCAGGTCTTCCCCTCCCCATGGTGAGCAAGATCCTGAAGGTCCTGGCCCGCGAGGGGCTCCTCGTCACCAAGCGCGGCGTGAAGGGGGGCTATGGCCTGGCCCAGCCGCCGGAGTCCATCACGCTGGCGCAGGTGATCCGGGCCCTGGAAGGCCCGATCGGGATGACCGACTGCGCCTCCACCCCGGGGAGCTGCGAGTGGGAGCCGCGCTGCCCCGTGAAGGTCAACTGGCAGCGCATCAGCGGCGCCGTGCGGGAGGCGCTGGACAAGATCCCCCTGTCCGAGATGATCGGCCCCGGCGGGCACGAGCTGCTGAGCGTGGGCGACCCGGTTCCGCGCTGAGGGAGAGATGGAGCGTAGAGACGTGAGCGCCGACCCCGTCCAGGAGTTCGCGAGCCGCGACTACAAGTACGGGTTCGTCACCGAGATCGAGAGCGAGACCGTGGCCCCCGGCCTCGACGAGTCCGTGGTGCGCCTGATCAGCGAGAAGAAGGGGGAGCCGGCGTGGCTGCTGGAGTGGCGCCTCAAGGCGCTGCGGCACTGGCTCACCATGAAGGAGCCCACCTGGGCGAACGTCCACTACCCGCCCATCGACTACCAGGCCATCCGCTACTACTCCGCGCCCAAGCAGAAGATCCAGCCCAAGAGCCTGGACGAGGTGGACCCGGAGCTGCTGGCCACCTACGAGAAGCTGGGCATTCCCCTGCGGGAGCGGGAGATCCTGGCCGGGGTGGCGGTGGACGCGGTGTTCGACAGCGTCTCCGTGGCCACCACCTTCAAGGAGAAGCTCCTGGAGATGGGGATCATCTTTTGCTCCTTCTCGGAGGCCGTGCGCGAGCACCCCGAGCTGGTGCGCAAGTGGCTGGGCTCGGTGGTCCCCCACACCGACAACTTCTTCGCCGCCCTGAACAGCGCCGTCTTCTCGGACGGATCGTTCTGCTACGTGCCCCGGAGCGTGCGCTGCCCCATGGAGCTGTCCACCTACTTCCGCATCAACGCCGCCCAGACCGGGCAGTTCGAGCGCACGCTGATCGTGGCGGAGCCCGGCGCCTACGTCTCGTACCTCGAGGGGTGCACCGCCCCCATGCGGGACGAGAACCAGCTGCACGCCGCGGTGGTGGAGCTGGTGGCGCTCGACGACGCCACCATCAAGTACTCCACGGTGCAGAACTGGTACCCCGGGGACAAGGAGGGGCGCGGCGGCATCTACAACTTCGTGACCAAGCGCGGGCTCTGCAAAGGACGGAACGCCAAGATCTCCTGGACGCAGGTGGAGACGGGCTCCGCCATCACCTGGAAGTACCCCTCCTGCATCCTGCAGGGGGACGGCTCGGTGGGCGAGTTCTACTCGGTGGCCCTCACCAACCACCGCCAGCAGGCGGACACCGGCACCAAGATGATCCACGTGGGAAAGAACACCCGCAGCACCATCGTGTCCAAGGGGATCTCCGCCGGGTATGGGCAGAACACGTACCGGGGTGCGGTGAAGGTGCTGAAGGGGGCCAAGGGCGCCCGCAACTACAGCCAGTGCGACTCCATGCTGCTGGGGGACAAGTGCGGCGCGCACACCTTCCCCTACATCGACGTGGCCACCCCAGAGGCGACGGTGGAGCACGAGGCCTCCACCAGCAAGATCGGGGAGGACCAGATCTTCTACTGCAAGCAGCGCGGGATCTCGACCGAGGACGCGGTGAGCATGATCGTCAACGGCTTCTGCAAGGAGGTCTTCCGCGAGCTCCCCATGGAGTTCGCGGTGGAGGCGCAGAAGCTGCTGGGAGTGAGCCTGGAAGGGAGCGTCGGGTGATGTCGGTACTGCTGGAAGTCAAGAACCTGCATGCGTCCGTGAACGGGGTGGAGATCCTGAAGGGGGTGGACCTCACCGTGAAGGCCGGCGAGGTGCACGCCATCATGGGCCCCAACGGGTCGGGGAAGAGCACGCTGGCCCAGGTGCTGGCCGGACGCGAGACCTACGCGGTCACCGAGGGCTCCATCCTCTACGACGGCAAGGACCTCACCGAGCTCTCTCCCGAGGACCGCGCGCGCGAAGGGATCTTCCTCGCCTTCCAGTATCCGGTGGAGATCCCCGGCGTCAGCAATCTGTATTTCCTGAAGGCGGCCCTGAACGCGGTGCGCAAGCACCGCGGGGTCCCGGAGCTGGACGCCATGGACTTCATGAAGCTGGCGCGCGAGCGCATGCGCCTGGTGGAGATGGAGGAGGCGCTCCTCACCCGCCCCGTGAACGAAGGGTTCTCCGGCGGGGAGAAGAAGCGGAACGAGATCTTCCAGATGGCGGTGCTCGACCCGCGCCTCGCGGTGCTGGACGAGACCGACTCCGGCCTGGACATCGACGCTCTCCGCATCGTGGCCGAGGGCGTGAACAAGCTGCGCAGCCCCGAGCGCTCGGTGGTGGTGGTCACCCACTACCAGCGCCTCCTCAACTACATCGTCCCCGACGCGGTCCACGTGCTGGTGGATGGCAAGATCGTCCGCTCGGGAGACAAGCGCCTGGCCCTGGAGCTCGAGGAGAAGGGCTACGGCTGGCTGGAGGCGCAGACGGCATGAGCCAGGCCGCCGCCCGGCCTTCCCTGTGGTCCGAGGCGTTCGGCCAGGCGCCGTCCTCGGGACCGTCGTGGCTCGCCCGCCGTCGGCAGGAGGCGTTCGCGCGCTTCGAAGCGGACGGGTTCCCGCGTCCCGGGGACGAGGAGTGGCGGCAGACGAACGTGGCCCCCATCGCGGGAACGCCGTTCGCGCTGTCCGATCCCCGCAAGCACGACGTGCACTACGTGCCCTCGGCATCGGGCTCCGGCGGCACCATCGCCTTCCTGAATGGCTTGCTCGCCGGCTCGGCGTCGCGCGATCTGCCGGACGGGGTCCTGGTCGGGTCTCTTTCCACGTTGCTCCCCACCCACGGGGCGATGCTCGAGCCGCACCTGGCTGCGGTGGCTCCGGTGGCGCGCCGCCCGTTCTCGGCCCTGAACACGGCCTTCCTGCGGGAAGGCGCGGCCGTGGTGGTGCCCCCGAAAACCCTGGTCGAGCAACCGATCCAGCTCTCCTACGCCAGCGCTCCCGAAGAAAGCCCCACGGTCGCGCACCCGCGCACGCTGATCCTGGTGGGCGAGGGCAGCCAGGTGACCGTGGTCGAGACGTTCCACCGTGCACGAGCGTACGGCTCCATCAGGAGTTCCCTGCTGACGAACGCCGTGACGGAGCTGGTGCTCGGCGCGGGCGCGATCGTCCATCATGTCCGCATCGTGGACGAGGACGGTGCCTGGCACGTGGGTGCCGTGCAGGCCATCCAGGAGCGCGACAGCCGGCTCGTCTCGCACAACATCTGTCTGGGGGCGGCGCTCACGCGCCTGGACATCGGCAGCAAGCTCGCGGGAAGCGGGGCGGAATGCGTGCTGCACGGGCTCTACCTGGCGGAAGGGCACCAGCACGTGGACAACCACACCACGCTCGAGCACGCGAGCCCTCACTGCCCGAGCCGCGAGATGTACAAGGGGATCCTCTCTGGCTCCGCGCGGGCCGTCTTCAACGGCCGGATCGTGGTGCGTCCCGACGCCCAGAAGACCGACGCCAAGCAATCGAACCGCAACGTGCTCCTGTCCGGCGAGGCCACGGTCTTCACCCGGCCGCAGCTCGAGATCTACGCCGACGACGTGAAGTGCACGCACGGCGCCACCATCGGGCGCCTGGACGAGCAGGCGCTCTTCTACCTGCGGGCGCGCGGGATCGGAGAGAAGGAAGCGCGCGCCCTGCTCCTGCGGGCGTTCGCGGCCGAGATCCTGGAGCAGATCCCCGTGCCGGCGCTGCGTCAGAGCCTGGAGCAGACCGTGTCGCAGCGGCTGCACCTGGAGCTGGAGCCGGCGTGACCGCGCTTCCCCGCCCGGCCGTGGGGAGGGCGCTCGATCTCGCCCGCGTGCGCGGCGAGTTCCCCATCCTCGCGCGCACCGTGCACGGGCAGCCCCTGGTCTACCTGGACAACGCGGCCAGCACGCAGAAGCCGCAGGTGGTGATCGACGCCATCTCCCGCTTCTACGCCGAGGGATATGCGAACGTGCACCGGGGTGTGCACCTCCTGAGCGCTCAGGCCACCGAGGCCTATGACGGCGTGCGGGAGAAGGTGGCGCGGCTGATCGGCGCGACGGATCCGGCGGAATGCGTGTTCGTCCGGGGGACCACGGAGGGGATCAACCTGGTGGCCCAGACCTTCGGCCGGGCGCGCGTGCGCGCCGGCGACGAGGTCCTGATCACCGCCATGGAGCACCACAGCAACCTGGTGCCCTGGCAGATGCTGTGCGCCGCCCGGGACGCCACCTTGCGCGTCCTTCCCATGACCGACGCCGGCGATCTGCGCATGGACGAGCTGGAACGCATGCTCACGCCGCGCACGCGCCTGCTGGCGCTGGTGCACGTCTCGAACGCGCTGGGCACGGTGAACCCGGTGCGCCGCATCACCGAGATGGCCCACGCGGCGGGCGTTCCCGTGCTGGTGGACGGCGCCCAGGCGGTGGCCCGCATGCCGGTGGACGTGCGTGCGCTGGGGTGCGACTTCTACGCCTTCTCCGGACACAAGCTCTACGGGCCCACGGGAATCGGCGTCCTGTGGGGACGCCGGGAGCTCCTGGAGGCGATGGAGCCCTGGCAGGGCGGGGGCGACATGATCCGCCACGTCACCTTCGAGCACACCACCTACAACGACGTCCCCTACAAGTTCGAGGCGGGCACCCCGGACATCGCGGGGGTGATCGGACTGGGGGCGGCGCTGGACTGGCTCCAGGGGCTGGGGCTGGAGGCCGTGGCCGGGCACGAGCGCGCCCTCCTCCAGCGTGCCGTCGCGACCCTGGACGGCATTCCGGAGGTGCGGCAGATCGGCACGGCGGAGGAGCGGGCGGGCCTCGTCTCCTTCGTGCTGGAGGGGATCCACGCCCACGACGTGGGGACGGTGCTGGATTCCCGGGGGATCGCCGTGCGCGCCGGCCATCACTGCGCCTACCCCGTCATGGAGCGGATGGGGGTTCCGGCCACCGTGCGGGCGTCGTTCGCGGTCTACAACACGGAGGAGGAGATCGAGGCGCTGGCGGCAGGGATCGGAGCCGCGCTAGAACTCTTCCGGAGCCCCCGGTGAGCGACCTGCGCGACCTCTACCAGGAGGTGATCCTCGATCACAGCCGCAAACCGCGGAACTTCCGCGTGCTCCAGCATGCGCGCTGCGCCAACGGGCACAATCCCCTGTGCGGGGACCGGGTCTCCATCTTTCTCGATGTCCAGGGCGGAGTGATCCGGGAGGTGTCGTTCCAGGGGAACGGCTGCGCCATCTCCACCGCCTCGGCCTCCATGATGACCGAGGCGCTGAAGGGGAAGACCCTGGAGGAGGCGGAGCGCCTCTTCGGCCTCTTCCACGATCTCGTCACCTCCCCGGAGGGCACGCCCGAAGCCGAGTCCTCCCTGGGCAAGCTCGCGGTGTTCGAGGGGGTGCGCGAGTTCCCGGTGCGCGTGAAGTGCGCGACCCTTCCCTGGCACACTTTCCGCGCCGCCCTGGAGGGGGATGCACACGATGCCGACGACCCGGTGAGGACGGAATGAGCGAGGCCGCCGCCGATCCCGTCGACCCCAGCGAGCTCGAGCCGCGGGTGATCGCGGCCCTGAAGACCTGCTACGACCCGGAGATCCCCGTGGACATCTACGAGCTGGGGCTCATCTACGGCGTGGACATCGACGCCACCGGCTTCGTGGACGTCACCATGACCCTCACTTCCCCCGGCTGCCCGGTGGCCGGCTCGCTTCCCGGTGAGGTGGAGGACAAGGTGAAGTCCGTCCCCGGCGTCCGCGATGCCCGCGTGAACCTGGTGTGGGAGCCCATGTGGCACAAGGACCTGATGTCCGACGCCGCCAAGCTGACGCTCGGGTTCATGTAGAACCGGGCAGCGGTGCCGCTTGGTCCAGGAGCGTGCCCAGGCGGCTGGTCTCCACGTTCCCTCCGGAGGCGACGGCGCACACACGGTCTCCGGGGCGCAGCGGCACGCGGTTGAAGAGCACGGCCGCCAGGGCCGCCGCACCCGCCGGCTCCAGCACCTGCTTCATGCGCTCCGCCGCGAAGCGCATGCCGGCCAGGATCGTGGGATCGTCCAGGAGCACGATGCCGTCGAGGTAGCGCGCGCCCATGGCCACGGTCCACTCCCCGGCGAAAGGCGCGCCCAGCCCGTCGGCCACGCTCCTGGGCTCGATGCGCACCGGTGCGCCGGCCTGGAGGCCTCTCGAGAGCGCGTCCGAGCCCACCGGCTCGACTCCGTAGACCCGCACGCCGGGGCGACGCTCCTTGACGGCCGCGGCCACGCCGCTGATCAGGCCGCCCCCGCCCACCCCCACCACCACCACGCCGACGTCGGGGAGGTCCTCCACGATCTCGAGCCCGACGGAGCCGTGGCCGGCGATGACGTCGGGATCGTCGAAGGGGTGGGCGAAGAAGAGGCCGCGCTCGTCCCGCAGCTCCTCCATGCGCCGGAACGTCTCTCCCACGTGCCCGCCGTGCACCACCACCTCGGCGCCATATCCGCGGCAGGCCTCCACCTTCGAGCGCACCGCCCCCTTGGGCATGACCACCACGGCGTGGACGCCGGCGGCCCGGCCGGCCCAGGCGTAGGCCTGGGCGGCGTTCCCGGCGGAGACGGTGACGATCCCCCGCGCCCTCTGCTCGGGCGGGAGCGTGGCCAGGCGGTAGGTCATGCCCCGGGGCTTGAACGATCCCGTGACCTGGAGGTGCTCGGCCTTGACGAAGACCCGCCCGCCGGCCGGCGCCGGTCCGCCGGCGGCGCCGAGCACGCGGGCCGCCGTGGCCGAGGAGAGCATCGGCGTGCGGTGGACACGAGGCGCCACCACCTCACGGGCGGCCAGGATGCGCTCCAGGGGGACGATCACCCCAGCTCCGCCCTCCCGTCCGCCTGGTTGGTCGGACCCATCCCCGCCTCCTCGCCGTGCGGCGAAAGGCAGTATCGCAGAGACCGCCGGGTCAACCGCCACCCGCTCCCGGACGTATCATCGTGCGTCATGCTCGCCCCCCCGGCCCCATGACGCTCGAGCCCGAGGACGTCGTCGCACGTTACCGGGTGGTCGGCCCCCTCGGTGTGGGAGGCATGGGGGAGGTGTATCTCGCGCAGGATCAGAGCCTCGACCGCAAGGTGGCGCTGAAGGTCCTTCCCCCCGCGCTGGTGCGGGACGAGGATCGCATGCGGCGCTTCGTGCTGGAGGCGAAGTCCGCGTCCTCGCTGTCGCATCCCAACATCGTGACCATCTACGAGATCGGACAGGACCTGGTGCGGACCAGGGAGGGCTCTCCCACCCAGGCGGGGGAGGTGCCCTTCATCTCCATGGAGCTGGTCCAGGGGAAGACCGTGTCCACGCTCCTGCACGAGGAGCGGACCGACCTGCGCACCCTGCTCGGCTACCTGGCGCAGGCGGCGGACGGCGTGGCCAAGGCCCACGCGGCGGGGATCGTGCACCGGGACCTCAAGCCCGGCAACATCATGGTCTCGAACGACGGGTTCGCGAAGGTGCTCGACTTCGGGCTCGCCAAGCTCACCGAGAACACGGTGAGCGAGGACGACGCCACCAGCGCCCCCACCCGCGCGGAGGTCACGGGGGCGGGACGCGCCCTGGGCACCGCCGGCTACATGTCCCCCGAGCAGGTCCGCGGCCTGCCGGTGGACGCCCGCTCGGACGTGTTCTCCTTCGGCTGCGTGCTCTACGAGGCCGCCACCCGCGTGGCGCCGTTCACGGCGGACTCCCAGGTGGAGACGATGCACCGGATCCTGCACGACCGGCCGTCGCCCATCGAGGAGCGGAATCCGGCCTGCCCCGCAGAGCTGCGGCGGCTGATCCGGCGGTGCCTCGCCAAGTCCCCCGATCAGCGCGTGCAGTCCATGAAGGACGTCGCCATCGAGCTGCGGGAGATCGTGGAGGAGTGGGACAGCCTCTCCGCCTCCGCCAGCTCTCCCGGGTCCGGGATGGCGGCGGCGCCGCCGAGGACGGGGCGGCGCCTGCCGCTGGCGGCCCTCGTGGCGTCCCTGGTCGTCCTGGGAGCGGGTGTGGCAGCCGGCGTCTGGGTGCTCCATCGCCGCGACGCGGCGGTCGTGGCCGATGTCGCTCCGGCCATCAAGACCTCGACCGAGACCAACCGGGGGGACGTCACCGAAGCCGCGATCTCCAGCGACGGGCGCTATCTCGCCTACCTGACCGGCAAGGCGGGGCGCACCAGCGTGCGCGTGCGCCAGATCGCCACCGGGAGCGACCTCGAGGTGGTGCCTTCGGAGGAGGGCCTGTTCGAGGGGCTCTCGTTCTCCCCCGACGGGAACTACCTCTTCTACCGCAAGCGCCGCCGCGACCTGCCGAGCTACAGCGCGCTGATGCAGGTCGCTTCGCTGGGCGGGCCCTCGAAGGAGGCGGCCTTCGACGTGGACTCGCGCGCCACCTTCTCACCCGACGGGCGGAAGGTGGCGTTCAAGAGGGGCTTCCCCCAGAACGAGCGCGTCGCCCTGGTGGTCCGCGACCTGGACAGCGGGAGGGAGCGGGAGCTGGCGCAGGTCACCGGCGCGCACGAGATGCCGGGGGCGCCGGCCTGGTCTCCCGACGGCGCCCACATCGCCGTGCTCGACTCCTCCGCCGTGCAGGGGTCGTTCACCTCCGTGCTCGCGGTCTACGGGGTCGCCGACGGGCGTCGCACGGACCTGAGCACCGGCCGTGGCGCCTTCCACGAGTCCATCGCCTGGCTACCCGACGGCAGCGGCATCGTGCGCGCGGGCTTCGACTTCGGCGTGTCGGTGGCGCGGCAGATCTCGCTCGTGGACTACCCGCAGGGATCGGTGCACCGGATCACGCGGGACGCCAACGACTACTTCCACGTCTCCGTGTCCACGGGGGACGAGGCCATCGCCGCCATCCGCCAGATCCTGCGGGCCGATCTGTGGATCGTGGACGTCGAGGGCGGCGACCCCACGCGGGTGCCCACCTTCTCCAGCGCCGAAAGCTCTCCCATCGGCTCGGACTACTGCGACGACGGCTCCATCGTGTTCGCCGCCAACCGGGACGACGCGGTCCGCCTCTGGTCCGTCCCGGCGGAAGGCGGCGAGCCCAAGGCCCTCACCGAGGCGGACGCCGCCTCCATGAACCCTCGCTGCGTGCCCGGCGGCATCCTCTACGATCGCTTCGACGCGGACGGCGCCGTGCACGTCTGGAGGGTGGACGGGGACGGCGGCAACCGCCGACCTTTCGTGCAGGGGATGCCCGCCCAGATCGTCTCCGTCGCACGCAACGGCAGCATCGCCACGGTCCGCCGTCCCGACGACAGGAGCCTGTGGGTGGTCCCTGTGGCGGGAGGCCCTCCCAGGAAGTTCAGGGACAACGACCGCGGCGGCGGAATCTCGCCCGACGGCACATGGATCGTCGTCCCCGACCTCGAGGCGGGAGCGGATGGCATGCTCCGGTCCCAGTTCCGGATCACGCGCGCCGACGGCACCGGCTCCCCGGTGACGCTGCAGGTGGACCCCAGGACGGGCACCTCCCTCTGGAGCGCCGACGGAAGCGCCATGCTGTTCATGAAGGAGGACGACGGGGTGCGGAACGTCTTCCGGGCGCCGGTCGCGGGGGGGCCCCCCGAGCCCGTGACGCGCTTCACCGAAGGGAGGAACGAGAACTTCGCCCCCTCTCCCGACGGGCAGCGCCTGGCCATCTCCCGCAAGATCGGCGACATCACGAACGTCTGGCTCACCCGGGGCGACGGCACGCAGCCGGTGCAGGTGACGCGCTTCCTGGGGGAGGAGATCTTCGGCATGCGCTGGAACCGCCAAGGTACCCGGCTGCTCCTGGCGGCCGGGCGGAAGAGCAGCGACGCCGTGCTGATCCGGCAGTTCCGCTAGGAGCCGAGCTTGGCCAGCGCTCCCTGCAGAATGGGGTCTCCGGGAAGCTCGCGCAGCTCCCGCTCCAGGGCGGCGCGGTAGTCGGCGTCGCTTCCCTGCCCGCAGCAGGCCAGCGCGCGGGCGTAGCGGGCGGCTCCATCCTTCGGGTCCGCGAGGACGGCGCGCTCGGCCTCCTGCAGGACGAGGCCGTCGCGGCGGAGCTGGTGCAGCTCCTTCCAGCGGCCGTTCCGGAGCGTGCGCGCCTGGGGGTGACGGTCGAGGCCGGCATCGTAGATGGCGAGGCTCTCCCGATGGCGCCGCAAGCGATCGAGGAGGTCCCCCAGGCTCTCGTACAGGAAAGGCTCGTTGGGGTTCAGCGCCAACGCCTCGGTGAGCACGCGCACCGCCTCGTTCCCGCGGCCGCTCGCGCGCATGATCTGGGCCATCCGGAAACGCGCATCCACGCTCCCCGGCTCTCCCGCGATCACCTCCCGGTAGGCGGCGATGGCCCCCGCCGGGTCGCCATGGAGCGCCAGGCGGTCCGCCTCCGCCATGCGCCGCAGCGAGACCAGGGCCAGTCTGGGATCCCGTGGTGCGCCCGATGGCTCCGCCGGACCGGAGGCGACGTAGCCCAGGGAGGCGAGCGCGTCCCGCGTCTCCTCGTCCAGGGGGAGGCGCTCCGCCGGCGCCGGCGCCCCCATCTGCTCTTCCAGCTCCCGCAGGGCCTCGCCGAGGGTGGCGCTCGTCTGGACCTCGGCGTTCGCGAGGTCCCGGTTCTCGCCTGGATCCTTCCCCAGGTCGTACAGCTCGTCCACCGTCCCCCGCACGAGCTTCCACTCCCCCTCCCGCAGCGCACGCAGCGGCGCGCAGCCGTGGTGGAGCTCGGCGTAGAGGCTCTCCGCGTAGCCCGACGTCCGCTTCCAGTCCACCTCCTCCCCCCGGAGGAGGGGCACGAGATTGCGGCCTTCCACCCCGCCGGGAACCGGGAGCCCCAGGAGAGCGAGCGCGGTGGGGAAGACGTCGATCAGGCTGACCGGGGCATCGATCGTCTCCTTCCCCATCCCCGGGACGCGCAGGACGAGGGGCACGCGCAGGGTGGCCTCGTGCAGGAGCACGCCGTGCGTGGCCTCGCCGTGCTCTCCCAGCCCTTCGCCGTGGTCGGCCGTCACCACCACCACGGTGCGCGCGAGACCCCGCCTCCCCTCCCATCCATCGATCAGCCTTCCCACCACCCGGTCGGTGTAGGCGATCTCCCCGTCGTAGCCGGAGGAATAGCGGGAGCGCTCGGGCTCGGGAGGCCGGTAGGGGGCGTGGGGGTCGAACAGGTGCACCCAGACGAACAGCGGACGGTCGGGCGGCTGCGCCTGCATCCAGCGCAGGGCGGACGCCACGACCTCCTCCCCCGGCCGCTCCGCGTAGAAGCGGAAGACCGCATCACGGGAGTCGGGCATCCGGTCGTCGTAGGTGGCGAAGCCCCGGGCAAGGCCGTAGCGGCGGTCCAGGACCTGGGAGCCGAGAAACGCGGCGGTCGCGTAGCCGGCGCCGCTCAGGAGCTCGGCCAGCGTCTTCTCCGCTTCGGGCAGGTGGAAGGTGCCGTTGTCCCGCACGGTGTGGCGCGCGGGGAGGTGGCCGGTCATCAGGGAAGCGTGTGCGGGAAGGGTCAGCGGCACGGGCGTGATCGCGTTCGAGAAGACGGCGCCCTCTGCGGCCAGGGCGTCCACGTTTGGGGTGGCCACGGCGGAGCCGGCATACGAGAAACGGTCCGCGCGCGCGGTGTCGAGCGTGATCAGGAGCAGGTCCTGGGGTCCCGCGGGCGGCGCCTGCTTCCCCGCCCCGCTGCAGGCGAGGGCGGAGAGCGCGAGCGCCCCCACCAGGGAAGAGCGTGGCCTCACGCGATGCCTCAGCGCGTCTCGATCCCCGGCGCCACCGTGACCTGGAACGTGCGCTCCAGCTTGGCCTCGCCACGGGTGAGCGTCACCTTGTAGGTGCCGGGCGCGACCAGGCGCGATCCCTGGCCGCCGTACTCGACCGACTGATCCTTCCCCGGCTTCAGGTCCCAGGCCACGCGGTTGATCCCCGGCGTGCCGGGGAGGTTCAGCGTGGCCACCGGCCGCTCGCTGGGCGCGGGCCCGGAGATGGCGAGCTTCAAGGCGTCACCGGTGAAGGCGCCCACCCAGGCGGTGAAGAGCACGCCCTCGGGCGGGTTCTCGCCGCGGAAGACGGCGTTGCCGTTCCATTCGGACCACCCGGGGAGCAGGTAGCGGCCGAACGCCGGCCGGGGCGTGGCCAGGAACACCGGCGCCTCCCGCGCCGCCGCGTCCAGCTCCTCGAGCAGCGTGAGGTCGTCCAGCACGAAGAGGCTGCGCCCATGCGTGGCGATCACCAGGTCGCGCGTCCGCGGGTGCAGCACCACGTCGAACACGGGGACCGGGGGCAGGCCGCCGAAGGCGGCCCAGCTGGCGCCGTCGTCCAGGCTCACGAAGAGGCCGAACTCCGTGCCCACGTAGAGCAGCCCGGGACGGAACGGGTCCTCCAGCACGGCGCGCGCGGGCCCGTTCTGCGGGAGCCCGGCCGCGAGCGACATCCAGGTGCGCCCCCCATCGCGGGTGCGCCAGAGCAGGGGTCGATCGTCCCCCTCGCGGTAGGCGGTGACCGCCAGGTACGCCGTGTCCGCCTGGCGCGGGCTCGCGGCCAAGCGCTCGATCCAGTGGCCGCGTGCCTCCCTCGGGAGGGAGCCGGTGAGATCGCTCCAGGTGGCGCCGTCGTCCCGCGTGCGCCACAGCTTCCCGTCGTCCGTGCCCGCCCACAGCAGACCCGCCGTCACCGGGGATTCCGCCAGCGCGAAGACGACCCCGTAGGTCTCCGCACCACTTCCCGTACGCCACACCCGCGCGGGATCCCCGGTGGAGAGATCGGGGCTGATGGGGACGACGCTCTCCCCCTGCTTGGTCAGGCGGTAGACCCGGTTGCCGCCGAGGTACATCGTCCCCCTGGCGTGCAGGCTGCGGAGGAGGGGAGCGTTCCAGTGGAAGCGGTAGGGCTCCTCCCCTTCCAGCGGGGAGGGCCGCAGCGGGCGGCTATCCCCGGTGCGCAGGTTCATGCGAAAGAGGGTTCCCTCCTGCGACTCGGCGTAGACGAGGTCGGGGTTCTCGCCGTCGAAGGCGCAGGAGAACCCATCGCCGCCGCCGAGCTGGATCCAGTCGGCGTGCACGATGCCGTCCTTGGTGAAGGTGCGGGAAGGCCCCACCCAGCTCGTGTTGTCCTGGAGGCCGCCGCAGATCCGGAAGGGATCGGAGTCGTCCAGGGCCACCCGGTAGAACTGGCCGGCCGCCATGCCGTTGACGTGGGCCCAGCCCTTGCCGTCGTCCTTGCTCTGGTAGACGCCGCCGTCGGTGCCCAGCAGCAGCCGCCTGGGGTTGCGGGGATCGACGGCGAGGGCGTGCAGGTCCGGGTGGAGCTTGCCGGCCAGGTCCTCGCGCCAGGTCTTCCCGCCGTCGTCGGAGACGTGGAGCGTGTAGCCGAGGAGCCACACGCGGTTGGCCTCGGTGGGATGGACGCGGATCTGGCTGAAGTAGAAGGGGCGCGGGTTCAGCGAGCTCGTCCGGGTCCAGGTCGCTCCCCCGTCGTCGGAGCGGAACACGCCTCCCACCCGGCTGCGGATCTCCCAGGTGTCGGAGCGCCCCTCGCCTTCCGCCTGCACCACGGCGTAGACGGTGGAGGGCCGGGCCGCGTGCACGGCGAGTCCGATCCGGCCCGTTCCCGAGGGGAGCCCGCCCGAGAGCTTCTTCCAGCTCCGTCCCCCGTCCACGGACTTGAAGATGCCGCCGGCGTCCTTGCCGCCGGAGGCGGGCGGCCCCGACGCGAACGACCACGGCGTCCGCCGCCGCGCGTACAGCGCCGCGTAGACGACGCCCGGGTCCTTCGGGTCGAGCGCAACGTCGCCACACCCGGCGTCCTCGGCCGCCGCTCCCTCCGCGCCCAGCACGCGCGTCCACGTCGTGCCCCCGTCCTCGGTCTTGTAGAGCCCGCGCTGCCCTCCCCTGGCCCAGAGGTGCCCCACCGCCGCCACCCAGGCCACGTCGGGGCGCGTGGGGTGGACGACGATGCGCGCGATGGCCCGGCTGTCCGGGAGACCCGCCTGCTTCCACGTGCCTCCGCCGTCCACCGAGCGCCACACCCCACCGCCCCATCCGGAGCTGTTCCGGTCGTTGGCCTCCCCCGTTCCCACCCAGATCACCTTGGGATCCGAGGGAGCCACGGCCACGGCTCCGATGGAGTGGAACGGCTGCCCGTCGAACACGGGAGAGAAGGTGGCGCCGTCGTCCGCCGTCTTCATCACGCCGCCCGTGGCGAGGCCGACGTAGAAGGTGAAGGGATCGGCGGGGTCGAGGGCCACGTCCGAGACGCGGCCTCCCATGATCGCGGGCCCGATCGCGCGCGCCTTGAGCCCGGCCAGGAGCGCCTCGTCCACGGGCGCCGGCTGGGGGGCGCGGGGGGGGGCGGCGGCGAAGGTGAGGGAGAAGAGACAACAAACGGAGGTGAGGAACGGCTTCATGGGATCTCCCGGGCGGCCCGGGACTCTACCATGGTGGTGCGGAGATTGAGGCTGGAAGGCGCAGCCTGGGGGAAGCCTGCGGGGTTCATGGGCCGGATCAGAATGCGTTACGGAGCTGGTGAAGGGTGTTCGGGCCGGATTGGGGGGTGATCCACTCCCGCCGGTAGAGGCGCCAATCCTCCGCCGTCAGCATCAGGCGGTACGGGAACAGCCTTTTCGCAAACACCCGCTCCCAGGACCATCGGCTGTCGGTGAGGCCAACGCACTGTGCTGGGGTGGAGCTGCGGCCATCCCGTTCCGATCGGCGCTTCACCAGGTTCTTCCACACCAGGAAGAGGTGGAGGCGCTCCATCAACGCGTTGTGTCGTCGCGCGAAGGCGATCGTCTCCCTTCGGTGATGGGCTTGGCTGTGCCGGATCAAAAGGTGCGCGAGGTCGGCCGCGAACATCGCGTGGTCGCGGCGGAGAGCCAGCGTGCTTCGTCGCGCTCCCTTCGGCCCGCGCCTGGGGTTGGGATGCACCTCCATCGCCACCCTGCCCTGAGTCCCTACGGACGCGACCGCCCTCGTGTAGGCCTGGTGGCCGTCCGTAACCAGGCGGAGTGCCCCTTTCGCTCGTGGCAGCAGGCGTGAGAGTGTGCGGGTGAGCGCGTTTCGCGCGCTGTCACGGTGCTTGGGCAGCGCGAGCTTGGCCGCGTGCAGGCGCTGTGCGGGGCTCATCCGGCCGGCCCGGCCGTGGGGTGCCGCCTCCGCGCCGTAGGCAAACCAGGAGCGTTGCCCCACGGGGATCCCGATCCCCGTGGGCTGGAACTGGGAGTGGGCGAACCCCTCGAAATCGTCATAGACGAGAGGCTCCTCGATCTGCACGTGCTGGAGTGCGAGGGCCTGCAGCATCAACCCATGCCGCCCAAGCCTCGCCGACCGCCGGGTGACGGTGGAGGGGGCGCACCCCAGGGTACGGGCGATCTGCCGATGGGCGGACCCGGCGACGAGCTGCGCCGCGATGGGAACGGTCAGGTCGGCGCGTTTGAGGTAATAGGAGAATGCGAAGGACTGGAGCGAGAACCCTCCGCCGCACGTCCGGCAGTGGAACCGGGGCACCCGGCGCCGGTCCTGCAAGCGTCTGAATCCCCCATCCCGCTTCCAGACAAACGGCTCACCCTTCCACGACGGGCAGTTCGGCTTGGGGCAATGGGGAGGCACGAAGGTCTCGGGCGGGATGTCTTCCACTGGGCGGCTCGGCCACTCCATGCTCCTCGACCAAGGCAAGAGGGATGCCCATGCAATTGGTGGCGTTCCGTCGGCTTTCTTCACCCGACGGCCGCCGGCGTCCGTGGTCGCGGCCGCCGGCGGACAAACGAGCATCAATCTCCGCACCACCATGGAAACCTCGCGGGGGTGGTCTGCGTTCCTCCTGCAGGGGGCGGGATGGCCGCCCTCGGAGGTAGGCCATGGGACGCAGGCTGCTGGGTTTCGGGATCGTGCTGCTGTTCGCCGTAGCACCGGCTGCGGCCGCCGAGCGGTGGCTCCACGTGCACGTGGTCGAGCACGGCGACTCGGGGGACACGGTGCGGGTGAACGTCCCCCTCTCCACCGTCGAGTCCCTGGTCCCGCTCATCCAGACCGAGGAGCTGTCGGGCGGAAGACTCCGCCTGGGGGAGCACGACGTGGAAGGGGTCGACCTCCGCGCCATGTGGAAGGCGCTGCGCTCCTCGGGGGACACCGACTTCCTGACCGTGGACGGCACGCGGGGGCGCGTGCGCGTCTCGCGCAAGGGGCCCTACCTCCTGGCCACGGTGGAGGGAGGGCGCGACGACCTCCAGAACGTCAAGGTGCGGGTCCCCGTGGCCGTGCTCGATGCGCTCTTCTCCTCCGGCGAGAACGAGATCGATGTTCTCGCCGCCCTGCGGGCGCTGGGAGACGAGGGGGACGGCGAGCTCGTGCGCGTGGAGAGCGACGACAGCCAGGTCCGGGTCTGGATCGACGGCGTGCAGGAAGGCAGGCCATGAGCCCGCGAGCCCGCCTGCTCTTGGCAGTCCTGGCCGGCGTGGTGCTGATCGTGGCCGCCACCGCCACGTTCGCCGCGGTGGCGGTGATGCGGGACGGGAACATCGAGGTGGAGGTGCGCGGCGATGTCGGCGAGGACTTCTGCATGAGCGTGCCCGCCTCCCTGGTGCGCGCGGCCCTGACCTTCGCACCCACCATGCATGGCACCGAGCTCGACGCCGCCATGGCCGAGGTGCGCCCGCATTGGCCGCTGGTGCGCGCCGCCTGCGCGCAGCTCCGGGACATCCCCGACGGCGTGCTGGTGGAGGTGAAGGAAGGAGACGGCGGGCACGTGGTCGTCGCCAAGCAGGACGGCGACCTGGTGATCCGCGTGCAGGACGGGGGCGGCCGCGTCCGGGTGCGGGTCCCGGCAGCCACGCTCGAGGACGCCGTGGAGGCCGTGGGCCGCATGGCCCACCTCGACTAGCGTTTTCTCAGGCGCTCGAACTCGTCGCCTCGGGTCCAGGCGGGCGGGACCTCGGCCTGCGCGACCAGGAGGCCGGCCACGAAGGCGAAGCGTGCATCCTCCACCATCCCGTCGAACACCCAGGCGTCCGTGAGCTCGTCTCCCGGCTGGTGATAGAGGTCGTTCTCGTACGCCTCGATCCGTTCCTTTCCCCAGCCGGGGGGACGGCCAAGGAACGAGGTGGCGGTGTCGAAGTAGAGCCCCGGCACGCCGATGCGCGCGAAGCTGAACTGGTCGGAGCGGTAGAAGAACCCCCGGTCGGGAAAGGGCTCGTCGGTGATGGTCCGGTTCTGCCGGGCGGCGGCGGCACGCGCGAAGGCGTCCAGGCCCGACTTCCCGTACCCGATCAGCGGCACCTCCGAGGTCCGGCCCCAGATGTTGCCGCCGTCGAAGTTGACGTCGGCCGCGATCTTCTCGGCGGGGAACGTGGGATGGCGCGCGAACCATCCCGAGCCCAGAAGGCCGGACTCCTCCGCGGCCACCGCCAGCATCAGGACGGAGCGCCGGGGCGGAACGGGGAGGGAGGCGAAGGCCCGGGCCACCGCCAGCATCTGCGCCACCCCGGCGGCGTTGTCGAGCGCCCCGTTGTAGATGGTGTCTCCCCTGGCATCGGGAGCGCCGGCGCCGAGATGGTCGTGATGCGCGGTGAAGACGACGACCTCGTCCCGCAGCGTGGGGTCGCTCCCAGGCAGGAGCCCCAGGACGTTCGCCGTGGTCACCTTGCGCAAGCTGTTGCGCAGGACGAGCGAGGTCCGGATCCCCAGAGGAACGGGCCGGAAGCGCTTGTCCTTCGCGGACTGCTGGAGCGCCGGCAGCTCACGCCCGGCCAGGCGCGCGAGCGCGGCGGCCGATTGCTCGCTGATCCAGCTCGCCACCTCGAGGCGCGGGCCCTGCGTGTCGGGGAGCTCGAACTGCTCCCCCGTCCAAGAGGTCCGCACCACGTTCCAGCCGTAGCCGGCGGAGCGGCGGGTGTGGACGAGGAGGACGCCGGCCGCCTGCTGGCGGGCCGCGCTCTCCAGCTTGTAGTCCCAGCGCCCGTAGTAGAGCCGGCGGGAGCCCGCGAACAGCGCGGGATCGCCATCCGGCTCGTCGTTCAGCATCACCAGGACCTTGCCCTTGAGGTCTGCCCCCTTGTAGTCGTCCCAGCCGAACTCCGGCGCCTGGATGCCGTAGCCGACGAACACGAGTTCCGCATCGGCGAGCCGGGTCTCCTCGGCCGGGTGCCCCGCGAAGGCGACGAACTCGTCGAGCGTGCGCAGGACGTGACTTCCGCCCGGTGCCACGAACCGCCACTCCGCTGGCGGGGTCGCCGTGACCCCCACCATGTCGAACGGCTGCTCAAAGCTCCCGCCCGGTCCCCCGGGCTGGTACCCCATCTGCTCGAGCTGGGAGGCGATCCACCGTCGCGCCAGCAGGTCCCCGCGGCTTCCCGGTCCCCGGCCCTCCAGCAGATCGTCCGACAGGAAGCGGACCGCTGCGCGCAGGCCGTCCTCGGTGACCGCGGCCTCCGCCCGATCCGTTCCGGCGGGGAGCGGAGGGAGCACCAGCGCCGCCGCCAGCGCCACCTGCCAGAAGAGCGGCGCGATCAAGGCGCGATGGGAACCGAGCGGGTCACCGCTCCCGCGCGGAAGACGATCTCCCCCCGGGGCGGCTCCTTCCCGGTCCAGCTCAGGCGCACGTTGAACCGGTTCGCTCCCGCAGAGTCCTGCGTGGCCTGCATGCCCACCGGAGCCTCGACCACCAGGGGAGACTGCGCCACGTCGGCCCGGAGCGCGACCAGGACCGTGGCGCGATGCGTGCCGTCCGGCTCCGCCGGGCCGAAGGCGATGGTCTCGGGGGTGACCTGGATGCGCGGGCGCACGAACACCGAGACCGGCACCTCCACCGTGGGCTCCGTGGGAAGACCGGTGTCGAAGCGGAGCTTCTGCGAGCGCGATCCTTCCGGAACCTCCCCCGCCGGCTCCACGGTGAGGAGGACGTCGCCGGCCCTGGCCTCCGGCAGGCCCTCGATCGCGGGCTCGGGTGCCGCCACCCTGCGCGCCGTCACCTTGAGCCAGGGCGCATCCACCTCGGGATCGGTCACGCGCAGCTCCCCCTTCTCGCCGGGGTCCTGTCGGACGAGGAGTCGCGCCGTCGAGGATCCGCCGCTCACGCCGGGCCTCAGGTCGAGGAAGGCGCGCGGGAACAGCTGCACGCTCCCCGCCGCCTCCACGTGCAGCCACAAGGGGATCTGCGGCTGGTCGGGATCGTCGGTGTACAGCGTGATGCCGCGATCCACCGGCCCCCGGAAATCCTTGGTGTTCATCTTCGCCGTGACCTTGCCCACCTGCCCGGGCGGGATGACCTCGTCGAACGAGGCCACGGTGCAGCCTCAGCCGGGCTTGGCCTGCTTGATGTGCAGCGTCGCCGCCCCCAGGTTGCGCACGCGGAAGGTCCCCTCCGCGACCTCGCCACGCACGACGCGGCCCAGGTCGAGCTTCGGGTTCTCGACGATGGCGCGCGGGGTGGCCTCGGCGTCCTGCGCCGCTGCGGGAGCGGCCAGCACCAGCCCCAGGGTGAGCGGGAGGAGCACGCGCATGGCCGCGATCGTACCAGGTATCCTGGCGGCCGCCATGGCCACGAGCACCGTCGAGGACTACCTCAAGTGCATCTTCCACGAGCAGGAGCGCGCCCCGGGAACCCTGGTGGCCACCGGTCAGATCGCCGCCGCGCTGCAGGTGGCCCCGGCCAGCGTGACCGCCATGGTGAAGACACTGGCCGATTCCGGCCTCGTGCGCTACGAGCCCTACGCCGGTGTCGCCCTCACTGCCGCCGGGGAGCAGCTGGCCACGCACGTGCTCCGGCGGCACCGTTTGATCGAGCAGTTCCTGGTCCAGGTGGTGGGCATGGACTGGACGGAGGTGCACGGCGAGGCGGAGGTCCTGGAGCACGCCGTCTCCGACCGCCTCATCGAGCGCATGGACGAGATGCTGGGGCGGCCCTCGGTGGACCCTCACGGCGATCCCATCCCCGCCGCGGGCGCGCGCCTGCACCCCATGGCGCGCGGCTCGCTGCTGTCCTGTGCCCTCCGTTCCCCGCTGCGCCTGGCCCGGGTCACCGACCAGAGCCCCGACTTCCTCCGCCTCCTCGAGAGGCACGGGCTCATGCCGGGCCGGCGCCTGGCCGTGCACGCCCGGGACGCCGTGGCGGACACGGTCGAGGTGGTGCCGGAGGACGGTGCGCCGCTGCGCCTGGGCCAGCGCGCGGCCGGGAAGGTCCTGGTCGAGCCGGCCGGGGAGTGAGGCGAGCATGGAGACGGCAGGACTGCTGCTCTTCGGGATCCTGGTGGGATGCGCGTCCGCCTTCACCGGTCTGGGCGGCGGCTTCCTCGTCGTCCCCTTCCTGATCTTCCTGGGGCGAGCGCACCCGCAGGCGGTGGGCACCTCGTTCGTGACCATCCTGGTGCTTGGCTGCTCCGCCCTCTTCGCCCACGCGCGCCTGGCCCACGTGGACTGGAAGGTCGGCCTGCTCCTGGGAGTGGGGGGGGTCGTGGGCGCGCAGCTCGGGGCGCGCGTGGTGGAGCGGGTCGATCCCGCCGCCTTCAGCCGCATCTTCGCCGTCGTGCTGCTGGCGCTCGCCGTACGGATGTTCTTCTGGCCGAAGTGACGCGCGACGTCCTCGTCCTGGGAGGAGGGATCACCGGCTGCGCGGTGGCGCGCGAGGCCGCCCTGCGCGGGATGCGCGTCCTGCTCGCGGAGGCGGAGGATCTCGCCGCCGGCACGAGCTCAGCGTCCACCAAGCTCCTCCACGGCGGGCTTCGCTACCTGGAATACGGGTGGCTCTCCATGGTCCGCGAGTCCCTGCGCGAGCGGGAGGTGACCGCCCGCCTGGCGCCGCACCTGGCGCGCCCGCTCCCCCTGGTGGTGCCGGCGTGGGACGGACGGCGCCCCGGCCGCCTCGCCCTGCGCACCGCGGTGGGACTGTACGACCTCCTGGCGGGACCACATCCCCTGGCCAGGGGGCGTCTCCTCTCGACCGCGCGCACGCACGCTCTCCTTCCCGATCTGACCACCGAGGGACTGCGAGGGGGGGTGGCCTTCGCGGACCGCCAGACGGACGACGCGCGCCTGACGGTCGAGATCGCGCGCGCCGCTGCAGCACTCGGCGCCGAGATCCGCGTGGGCCTGCGCGCGGTGGCGCTGCTAGAGCGGCGGGGAAAGGTGGCCGGGGCCACGCTGGAAGACGGGATCACCGGGGAACGGACGGAGGTCCTCTCACGCTTCGTCGTCAATGCCACCGGGCCGTGGGCGGACCGCCTGCGCGCTCTGGCGGGATTGAACGAGCCGGTGCTCGCCCCCAGCCGCGGCACGCACGTCGTGCTCCACCGGCCCATGCCCGACCCGGGGGTGATGCTGCTCGGAGAGCGGCGGGGAAGGCGCACCTTCGTCCTTCCCTGGCGCGGACGCACCCTCGTCGGCACCACCGACCTCCCCGAGCGGGGGGCGCCGGACGCGGTCGCCCCCACGGGGGAGGAGGTGCGCTCGCTCCTGGCCGAGATCGCCGCGCACTTCCCGCGGTGGCGCACCGGTCCGGAGTCCGTGCTGTCCGCGTTCGCGGGCGTGCGGCCCCTGCTGCGCTCCGCCGCGCACGCCACGCTCGACGCGCCGCGGGACCACGCCGTGCTCGAGGAGCGAGGTCTCTTCACCCTGGTGGGCGGGAAGCTCACCACCTGGCGCGCCATGGCCGCCGATCTCCTCGACCGCATGGCGGGACCGGCCCCGCCGGCCGTGGCGCGCGCCTCCCTCACCCGGGTCGTCGCCGAGGGGCCGGTGGCCGGTCTCCCCCCGCACCTCGCCGCCCACTACGGCGCCCGCGGGCAGGCGGTGCTGGCCCGTGCGGCCTCCGACCGGGACGCCGCTGCCCCCCTGGACGGCGAGGGCCCGGAGATCGCCGCCGAGGTCGACGTCGCGGTCGAGGAGGAGTTCGCGCGGCGGCTGACGGACGTGCTGCTGCGCCGCCTTCCCCTGGCCCAGGATCCCCGTCGCTGCCGGTCGCTCGCCCCCATGGTCGCCGCACGCATGCGCACGCTCCTCGGCTGGAGTGCGCGGCGGGAGAGCGAGGAGATCGCCACCCTCGAGTCCAGGCTCCACCGCGACGAGGCCTGGCGCGCGTGACGCCCTCGCCGGTTCCGGCGGGCCTGCTGGCGGTCCTCGTCCTCGCCGCGCTGGCGCTGAACGCGCTGTGGCCGGTGCTCCCCCACGGCGCGGGCCTCTACCGCGCGCTCGACCTCGCCGATCGCAGCACGCTTCTCGCTTCCGCGCTGTTCCTGGCCCTGGAAGCCGTTCGGGCGCGCGGATGGGCGCGTGTGCTCCCTGCCGCCGCTGCCTTGCTCGCAGGTGGCGCCCGCTTCATCGGGGTGCGGTGGCTCACGCTCCTTGCCGAGCGCGGAGCGTCCGCCCTCTGGACCTACGGCGTGCCCGCCGTGGTCGCCGCCGTTCTCCTCACGATCGCCCGCCGCCGGGCGGCCGCCGGAGGCTAGGCCCCGAACGCGAACAGGAAGCCGAGGAGGACGGACAGCAGGCGGAACACGAGGGGAGCCACCACCCGGGGGAAGAGGACCAGCGCCACCACGAAGGCGACCATGGACCCGAAGGGCGAGGCGCGCAGCCGGTCGCGGAGGGTGCGCGCGGGAGGGAGCACGCCCGCGAGCACCGAGGCCCCGTCGAGCGGCGGACAGGGCATGAGGTTGAAGACGCACAGCAGGAGGTTCAGGGAGAGAAGGATCGAGAGCAGCCGGGCCACGCCGTCGAACACCGGCGCCGCTCCGGGGGCCGCCACCGCCAGGCGATCGATGCCGATCCGGTCCGGCGGGACGAGCACGCCTCCCGAGAACAGGACCGCCAGGCTGGCGAAGGCGCACGCCACGAGCGCGAGGTTGGCGAAAGGGCCGGCCAGCGCCATCACGGCCGCCCGCCGGGGGTGCCGGTTCTCCCAGACCGGGTCGTAGGGGGCGCTGGCCCAGCCCATCATCCAGGCCGACCCGCTCCCCGCATACATGAAGAAGGTCAGGAGGGGCACGAGCACGGTACCCCAGGGCTCCCTCCGGATGTGCGGCCACGGGGACAGGCTCACCTGACCCGCCTCGTAGGCGGTCGGATCCCCTCCGCGCCAGGCGGCAAAGGCATGGGCGGCCTCGTGACAGGTGAGGGAGAGCAGGAAGACGGCGTACCACAGACCCAGCAGCGGCAGGGTGTCGGCGCCCACGCGGCGGAACGGTAGCACGGGGCCTATATTCCCGAGGTGGCCGACACACGGGGGAAGACGCCGGCCGGAGCCGGTCCGCTGGACGCGGCCCGCGGGAGGGGGGACGCCCGTCCGGAGCTGCTGCTCCGCCTGGCGACCGCCCCCGCGGCCTACCTGGAGGGCGCCCTCGGCAATCCCGCCCTGGACGAGGAGGCGGTCGCGCTCCTGGTGAGGAACCCTCACGCCACCCAGACGTTGCTCCTGCGAATCGGCCGCTCGGTGCGCTGGGCACGCGTCTACGAGGTCAAGCGCGGGCTGGTCCGGCACCCCCGCGTCCCCGTCCCCCTCTCCCGGCGCCTCCTGCCGCATCTGCTCTGGGCCGACCTCGCCGAGGCCGCGGCGGACACGCGACTCTCCCCGGCGGTGCGCCGGCACGCCGAGGAAACGCTGAAGACGCGCCTGCTGGAGATGGCGGAGGGAGAGGTCGTGTCCCTGGCGCGGCGCGCCAGCGCCGGGCTGGTGGACGCGCTCGCGCGCAGCCGCTCGCCCCGGGTGCTGGCGGCGCTGCTCGGAAACCCGCGTCTGCGGGAGCGCGACGTGGTGCGGATCGCGGCGGGCGAGGAGGCTCCCGCCGAGACCCTGCGGCGGGTGGCGCGTCACCCGGCGTGGGGAGAACGGAGGGCGGTGAGGGTGGCGCTCCTGCGCAACCCGCGCACCCCCGTCCCCGAAGCGCTCCACCTGGTGGCCGGCCTTGCCGGCTCCGACCTCGAAGATGTGGTGCGGGACCAGGCGGTCCCGAGGATCGTGCAGATCGGTGCCGGGCGCCGGCTGGCGGCAGAGCGTCCATGACGTTGACAGTGCGACGGGCGGGTTCCTAGAATCCGGCGTCGCCCTGGGGGCTCTCTTTCGCGGGCTCGCCCGGGGGAGATCCGATGTCCTCGTTCGGTGAAGAGCTCAAGCGGGAGAGAGAACTGCGGCAGATCT
>DASUFT010000077.1:0-6683 GCA_036274395.1 Candidatus Polarisedimenticolaceae bacterium
CACGGCCGACGATCCGGCGGGAAGATCGGGGAGCTGGAACAGCAGGCGCCGTCCCGCGAGATCCACCGAGCCCGTGAAGGGCAGGGGATCCCCCAGCTCCGTCGTCACGGCGGCGGCCGTCGTGTCCAGGGGCAGGGTCCAAGGGGAGGGGAGGGTGAGCACGAGCTGCGGCGCGGCGATCCCCGTGGGGCCCGTGGCGGCAGCGTGTGCCCGCAGCTCCAGCAGGTCCCCGGGGTGGACGCGGCCCTCCGGCTCCAGCGTGAGCGTCAGGACCCCGGCGCAGGCGCCGCCCAGGACCGGCGTCTGCACGGCGTTCGAGCGGACCAGGAGGGGGATGGAGGGCTGGCGCTCGGACGTCGCCGCGCAGGTGGCGACGTTGACCACCTCGGCGGGGGCGGTGTCATGGTCGTCGTCACGGACGGGGTCGGCGGCGGGGAGGGGCGAGCCCAGGGTGAGCGCGGCCAGGCAAGGCACGGCACGCAGCGCGCGCATAACAAAAACGCGTGTGCGCGCGCGAAGCATGGATGGCCTGCCGCCGCGGCGACCGGACACGTGGTCTCCGTCCTCGCGAGATGCGGGGTGAAAGCGGGCGAGGCGAAGGCACGGGCGGCGCCCCTGGCGAGGCGCCGCCCGGATCGGTCTAGTTGATCGACACCTGGAAGGTGATCGTGGTGGACGCGCTGGCACCGAGGCTGCCGACGTTCACGGTCACCGCGTTGGGCGTCGTGCCGTTGAAGTCCGCGTTGTCGTCCCCGGTGCCGTCGGTGCGGCCGGCGGCATCCTGGGTGATCGAGCCCGCCACGTAGGTGGTGTTGGCCGGCCGTGGGTCGGTGAGCACCACGCCGCTGGCGGCGCCGGTTCCGCCGTTCGTCACCACCATCGTGTAGGTGAGCACGGTGCCCGGAGGCTGGGGGCCGGCCGGGGAGACCGACTTCAGGATGGTCAGCGCCGGAGCCGCCACCGTGGTGGTGTCCGTGGCCGTGTCGGAGACGCCGGTGTTGAACGAGGAGGTGCCGGTCACGGTCGTCACGTCCACCGTGCCGTCGGCGGTGCCGGAGGGGACGGTCACGCGGATGAGGATCCGGTAGGTGCCGTCGGCGGCGAGGACGCCGGTGTCGGGCACGAGGTCGCCGTCGCTGTCGGCGAGCGCGACGTCGCCACCGTCGAAGTTGCCGTCACCGTTGACGTCGTGGAAGAGGGCCAGGGTCCAGCCCTGGCTGCTCACGGCGGAGAGGTCGATCGTGTCGTCGCCGTTGCTGCCGTTGGTGACGAGGTGCGCGTAGTAGAGGACGTCCCCCGGGTCCGCACCCTGGCTGTTGTTGGGGTCCACGGTGAGGGACGCCACCTGGGAGACCGTCGTGGTGACGGTGTTGGAGAGGGCGGAGAGGGAGTTGCCGTTGGCGTCGGTGTAGCTCGCCGAGGCCTGATTGCTGATCACGGTCCCGGCCGGCGTGCCCACGGCGAGCACGGGCAGGGTCGCGGCCGCACCCAGCACGAGGGTGGCCGCCAGCAGCGAGAGCATCCGCTTCATGTGCGTCTCCATGGTTTACATCGAAGGGGGTCTACTGGACCTGAACCTTGAAGCCGACCTCGGCCGAGTCGCCGGGGGGCACGGCCTGCTCGAGCACCCAGCGCAGGTGCGTGTAGGCGTGGGCCGGGGCGGGCACCCGCTCCACCTGCCCGTCCTCGCGCTTGCGCGCGACCGTGGCGGGGAACGGCTGCCACGTCTTGCCCCCGTCGAGGCTGGCGTGGACGTTCTTCGTGCCGACCGACTCGGGCACGAGCACGGTGCCCGCCGGGATGGGGTCGTCGATCTTCGCCTCCCGCGCCGGCGTGAGGCCGACGTTGGTGGCGCGAAGACGGTAGACGAGGACGTCTCCCGGGTTCGCGGCCTTCACGGGCTCCAGCACGACCTGGGAGCGCCCGTGGACGTCCACGCGCGTGACCTCGCGCTGCACGGCGACCGTGACCTCGAGGCGAGGCGGTGCGGTGTCCGCTGCGGGGGCCGCGGCCAGGACGGGAGCGGTGACGGAGAGAACGACCAGACGAAGGAAGGACAGCGGACGAGCCTGCATCGCGACCTCCTGTGTCGAGGTGCGGAATCTAGGCAGGACGGAAAAGGTCGCAACTGCCGCAAATGCGCGGGGAGAATGGAAGAATCCGTAATCGCCTGTCTTGGAGGAAGTCGGAGTCGTGTTTGAAAGCTGTCGTGCCCCGGTTGACGGATGGTCCTCCTCGGCGTACAAGGTCTGCCGTGAACAGGACGTGCTGCTGGCGCTGTTGTCGAACGGGAGGAGGTCTCTCCCTGCGGTAGCCGTCCCAACGTCATTTGTTGGCAAACGAGGGCCCGGGGAGAAACTTCCCGGGCCTTTTTCTTTCACCTGTCCGGAGGGTGACGGTGTCCCGGCACTCCTTGGCACGGATCGACGACCGGCAGGGCGGGCTGCCGGAGCTCTTCGCCGCGGTCGGTGGTACCCCCCTACTCCGGCTGCGGCGGATCGCCGCGCATCTGCGGCACGTCGCGCTATACGCCAAGGCCGAGCACCTCAACCCTTCGGGCAGCGTGAAAGACCGCGCGGCGCGGGGGATCCTGATGGATGCCTTGCGCCGGGGGACGCTCCTCCCCGGACAGACCGTGCTGGAGGCGACCTCCGGGAACACCGGCATCGCCCTGGCCATGCTTGCGCGGGCGCTCGGCCACGAGGTGCGGGTCTGCCTCCCCGCCAACGCCTCGGCCGAGCGCAAGCGCTTGCTGCAGGCCCAGGGCGCACGGCTCGAGCTGACGGACCGGCTGGCGGGCACCGACGGCGCCATCCTGCGGGCGCGGGCGCTGTACGCGGAGCGGCCGGAGGCGTACTTCTACGGGGATCAGTACGGCAACGACGCCAACTGGCGGGCGCACTTCGAGGGGACCGGCCCCGAGATCTGGGAGCAGACCGGCGGACGGATCACCCACTTCGTGGCCGGGATCGGCACCTCCGGCACCTTCGTGGGGACGACGCGCTATCTCAAGGCACGCAAACCCTCGCTGGTGGCGGTCTCCTTGGAGCCCGATGGACCGCTCCACGGTCTGGAGGGATTGAAGCACCTGGAATCCGCGATGGTGCCCGCGATCTACGACCCCTCGCTGGCGGACGTGCGCCTGGAGCAGGGAACCGAGGAGGCGCACGCCATGGCGCGCCGCCTGGCCGCGGAGGAGGGACTGTGCGTCGGCCCCTCCGCAGGGGCGAACGTGGCCGCGGCCCTGCGCGTGGCCGAGGCAGTCCCTCCGGGAACGGAGGCGGTGGTGGTCACGGTTCTCCCGGACCACGGGAGCCGCTACCCGTGATCGGGCTGACGGAGACGCAAGCGGCCGCCATCCGCGAGCACGGCCGGCGGACCTATCCCGAGGAGTGCTGCGGGGCGCTGCTCGGGCGCTACGTGGACGGCGTGCCGACGGTGGAGACCGTGCGGCCCATCGCCAACGTGCGGGAGGACGCGCGCGGGCGGCGCTTCCTGGTGGATCCCCACGACTACCTGCAGGTGGAGCAGGAGGCCGACCGCCGCAGCCTCGTCGTGCTGGGCTTCTATCATTCGCACCCGGACCACCCGGCCACGCCTTCCGAGTTCGACCGGCAGCACGCCTGGCCGAACCTCCACTACGTGATCGTCGCCGTGGACGCGGGGGCGCCCCGGGAGATGACGTCCTGGCTGCTCAGCGAGGACCGTTCCATCATGCGGGAGGAGCCGATCCTGCCCGCACGGAGGACTGCCTGATGGCGAAGATCGCCCTCCCCACGCCCCTGCGCCCCTACGCCGGCGGCCGCGACGCGGTGGAGGCGGCGGGGAGCACCGTGGGCGAGGCGCTCCGGGACCTGACGGTGCAGCACCCGACGCTGCAGCGGCACCTCTTCGACGAGGGGGGGCGCCTCCGCTCCTTCGTGAACGTGTACAAGGGGGAGGAGGACGTGCGCTTCCTCCAGGGGCCCGCCACCCCCCTGTGCGAGGAGGACACGCTGTGGATCGTCCCCTCCATCGCCGGGGGGGCGCCCACCACGGAGGAGGCCACGCCCGCCCTCGGCCACGACGAGATCCGCCGCTATTCCCGGCACCTCATCCTCCCCGAGGTCGGTCTCGGCGGGCAGCGCAAGCTGAAGGCCGCCCGCGTGCTCTGCGTGGGGGCGGGGGGGCTGGGGTCGCCGCTCTCCCTGTACCTGGCGGCGGCCGGGGTGGGCACGCTCGGCATCGTGGACTTCGACGTGGTCGACGACTCCAACCTGCAGCGGCAGATCCTCCACGGCACCGCCGACGTGGGGCGGAAGAAGCTCGCGTCCGCGGCCGCGCGTCTCGCGGACATCAACCCCCACGTGCGCATCGTCCCCCACGAGACGCGCCTGTCGGCGGCGAACGCCCTGGAGATCCTCCAGGACTACGACGTGGTGGCGGACGGGACGGACAACTTCCCCACCCGGTACCTGGTCAACGACGCCTGTGTGCTGCTCGGGAAGCCGAACGTCTACGCGTCCATCTATCGGTTCGAAGGCCAAGCCTCGGTCTTCTTCGCGGAGAAGGGTCCCTGCTACCGCTGCCTCTACCGGGAGCCGCCGCCTCCCGGCCTCGTCCCCTCCTGCGCCGAGGGTGGCGTGCTGGGGATCCTGCCCGGCCTGCTGGGGGTGATCCAGGCCACGGAGACGGTGAAGCTGATCCTGGGCATCGGGGAGCCCCTCATCGGACGCCTGCTCCTGGTGGATGCGCTGGGCCTCCGCTTCCGCGAGCTCAAGCTCCGCAAGGATCCCGACTGCGTGCTGTGCGGACCCAACGCCACGCAGCGCACGCTCATCGACTACGACCAGTTCTGCGGGATGCCGCGGACCGACGACGCGGCCTCCGAGCTGTCGGTGGAGGAGCTGAAGCTCAAGCGCGACCGCGGGGACGCTTTCGTCCTGCTGGACGTCCGTGAGCCGCACGAGGTGGAGATCGCCGCCTTGACGGGGGCGGTGCACATCCCGCTCCGCCAGCTCTCCGAGCAGCTCGACCGGCTCGATCCCGCCGCGGAGATCGTGGTGCTCTGCAAGGTCGGCGCCCGGAGCGCGCGGGCGGTGAAGCTGCTCCGGGAGGCGGGGTTCCCCCGCGCGCGCAACGTGGCGGGCGGGATCGATCGCTGGGCGGAGCGGATCGACCCCGGCGTGCCCCGTTACTGACCTTCTGGTACCGTCGGATCATGAGCACCAAGACGGACGAGCGCGGCGCCCACATCCCCTGTCCCTCCTGCGGGCAGGTCAACCGCATCCTCTTCGACAAGCTCGCGAGCGCGGCCCAGTGCGGGAAGTGCCACACGTCGCTGGAGGCGCCCGGGACCCCCCTCGACGTGCCCGGCGCGGCCGCCTTCGACGCGCTGATCGGGTCTTCTCCTCTTCCGGTCGTGGTCGACTTCTGGGCTCCTTGGTGCGGGCCCTGCCGCATGGTGGCGCCGGAGCTGGAGAAGGTCGCCGCCGCGCACCGCGGCCGCTGGGTGGTGGCGAAGGTGAACACGGACGACGTGCCCGAGCTGGGCGCGCGCTACGGCATCCAGTCCATCCCCACCATGGCCGTCTTCCAGAGCGGGAAGGAAGTGGGCCGCAGCGTGGGGGCGCGCCCCGCGGAAGGCATCGTGCAGGTGGTCGAGCAGGCGGTGGGCGTGACCCAAGAGCGCTGACCATGAGCCTGCTCTCCGTGAACCCCTCGACCGCCCGGACCATCGAGCGTTACCCCGAGATGTCCCCCGCCGAGGTGGACGCCGCGCTCGACGCGGCGAGGGAGGACTGGCTCGTCTGGAAGGAGACCTCCTTCGAGCACCGGGCATCCCTGATGCGCGAGGCGGCCGCACTGCTCGGCGCCAGGAAGGACGAGCTGGCCCGGCTCATGGCCGAGGAGATGGGGAAGCCCGTCCGGCAGGGGAGGGCCGAGGTCGAGAAGTGCGCCTGGGCCTGCGCCTACTACGCGGACCACGCGGCCGCGCACCTTGCCCCGGACCCCGTTGCCACGGGCGCCGGGAAGTCGTACGTGGCGTTCCAGCCCCTGGGGCCGGTGCTGGCGGTCATGCCCTGGAACTTCCCGCTCTGGCAGGTGTACCGCTTCGCCGCACCGGCGCTGATGGCGGGGAACGTGGGGGTGCTCAAGCACGCCTCGAACGTGTCCGGCTGCGCGCTCGCCATCGAGGCCATGTTCCGCGACGCCGGCTTTCCCGAGCACGCCTTCCGCACGCTGCTCCTTCCCAGCGGAAGGGTGAAGGAGATCGTCGAGGACCGCCGCATCCGCGCGGTGACCCTGACCGGGAGCACGCCGGCCGGGCAGGCGGTGGCCTCCCAGGCCGGCGCCGTCCTGAAGAAGACGGTGATGGAGCTGGGCGGCTCTGACCCCTACCTGATCCTCGAGGACGCAGACCTCGACCAGGCGGCGAGGACCTGCGTGGACGCGCGCCTGGTCAACAGCGGCCAGAGCTGCATTGCCGCCAAGCGGTTCATCGTCGTGGCGGACGTGCTGGAGCCGTTCACCGAGCGCTTCGTCGCCCTGATGCGCGCGCGCAAGGTGGGGGATCCTCTGCGCGAGGACACCGAGGTGGGACCGCTCGCTCGCGCCGACCTGCGGGACGACCTGCACCGCCAGTTCACCGCCTCCGTCCAGGCGGGGGCGAGGCTCCTCCTCGGCGGCGAGGTCCCGGAGGG
>DASUFT010000078.1:0-28172 GCA_036274395.1 Candidatus Polarisedimenticolaceae bacterium
CCCTGCCTGAACTCAGTGGAGGACGCAGCCCCCGAGGTCCACGCCTGTGCGGCACGGGACCGCGGGGCGCGGGCGCTCGACGCCGCTCGAGCTCCGGCCGAGACTCCCTTCCTCCACGATCACGTCGTCCACGGCCGAGACCAGGTAGTAGCAGCTTCCGGCGCAGGGGGTCTGGGCGGTGAGCGACCCGCCGGCGATGCCGCAGGCGTTGGGAAGGAGCGCGTGCGAGGTGAAGTTCCCCAGCCATCCCTGGTACACGGCAAAGCTGGTCACGCCCGAAGGACAGCCGACTCCCCAGGTCAGGTCGATCTTGCTCGGGTCCACCGCGTTCTTCCCCAGCCGGAGGAGCAGCGGCTCGCCCGGGTGCCGCACATTGGCCGGATCGAGGACGTGCGCGTGCGGCGCCATCTGCGCGACCGTCACCGTCGTCGCTGGCGTTCCGACCAGCTCGCCCCGCACGCGCTCCGTGAGGCCGACACCCTGGCCGCTGCAGATGGGGGTGCGGCCGCGCAGGTCGGGGAGCGCGAAGGTGCTGACCCCGTTCCCCCCGAACGTGCTCCCGATCACCGAGAAGAGGCCCGTGTTCTGCGCGATGGACAGGATCTGGCCCTGGGCGTCCGCCCATCCGGAGGGAAGGAAGCCATCGCCCGCGAAGAGCCGGATCTCTCCCACCGTCGGCGCCTCCGAATCATTGGGGAAGTCCGGGTGGGGGAACACGCCGTTCATCGCGATCCCCCAGCGCAGCGTCAGGCTGGGCTGATGATTCTCGAAGCTCTGCCCCGACCCCGTGGAGCCGGTGGCGCCAGCAAAGAAGTCATGGGTGTGCCCCGGAAGATTCGCCGCGACGAGAGGGACGAACTCGACGCCGGCGTAGTCGCCGAGCACGCGGCTGGGGAGACCGGGCCCGGCTCCCGCCCCGAGGGCAAGCTCGGATCGGAGATCGGGGAGGCCGAAGGTGCTCGCCCCGTCTCCGCCGTAGTGATTTCCGATCGCTGCGTACAGCGCAGGGTACTCGTCCACGGACAGGAGGCGGCCATCGCAGGTGAACCCCGGCTCGAGGCTTCCTCCGAAGAAGCGGATCTCCGAGATGTACTGGAAGTCGGCCGAGAAGGGACAGATCAGGGGACGGAGGGTGAGCGTCGGCTGCAGCGTGGGAATAGAGAAACTGCTACCCGCCGGTCCCGTCGTGCTGCCCGGTCCGGAGTGGACATGGACGGGCAGGCTCGCCAGGTTCATGGTCATGGTCTCGCTACCGAACGCCTCCCCCAGTGCGCGTGTGGTGAGACCGGGGCGGCCTCCCACGCCGGCGAGTACCCGGCCACGAAGGTCGGGCAGGGCGAAGGTGGAGAACCCGTTGCCGCCGTAGGTGGTCAGGAGCAGGGAGAACAGCGCAGTGTTCTGGGAGATGGGGAGGAGCTGGCCGTCCGCCGGATAGTACCCTGCCGGCACGAAGCTCCCGGCAAAGAGGCGGATCTCCGCCAGCATGGGAATGCTGCCGGCGCCGCAGAGCCCTGCGCTCGGGAACGCCCCGCTATAGGCGACGCCGCAATGCAGCACCAGGGACGGTTGCATGGTTCCGATCGGATCGCCCCCTCCAGTCAACTTCGTCTCCGTGGCATGCACGCCAGGGACGAGGAGCGCGCCAAGCAAGAGGAACCCATATCGCACACCGTGGGTGTACCCGGCGAGCGCCCCAGGCGCCATCGCACAGGCATGTGATCTCTCCGCAGGGGGGACCCGGTCAGCGGGGGGCGGGGCTAGGACTCCAGGGTCCGGGGGCATCATGCCCGGTGCCTGGGAGTCTGCCTCGTCGGAGCCCTACGGGCAGGCCGCCGGGGCGGTTGCGATCTCGGGATCACGCGCGCCCTGCTGCGCGCCGCCGTCCTCGTCGTAGCTCGCGGCCCCGGTGCAGGCGCTGACCGCGCGCACGAGGTACCAGGCTCCCTCGTTTACCGCCGGCTGGAAGGGGTCTTTGGCGGCGGCGGCTGGCAGGTCGTTCCCGACGCAAAGCGTCCCCGACGAGAAGTCGCCGCCGGAGGCGCGAAGCGCCGAGAGGTCGCCGCGCACGAGGTCGTACCCCGTCGCGTTCGCGAGCGCGCTCCAGGAGAGGAGGGACCCGGCGAGTGCCAGCGCGGGGGAGCCGGAGGGCGCGGGAACGGCCTCGTCCACGGCGAGGTCGCAGTCGTCGTCGCGGCCGTTGCAGACCTCGGCGGCGCCCGGATGCACGGCCGTGAGGTCGTCCCGGCAGTCCTGCTGGTTGGCCGCGTACCCCGCGGGGACCGAGCCGTCGCAGGAGCCGGTCTGCGTTCCCGGGGCGCCGTACCCGTCGCCGTCCACGTCCAGGTAAACGAGCGTCCCCCCAGGACAAGCGCAGTAGCGGCCGCCGCTGGCCGTGGGCACCGCACTGCCGATCTCCCCGCCCCAGAGGATCCACTCGGTGCCGGTGAACGCGCTTCCCGGCAGCGCCCGCGAGTCGATGCGCGCGTCCGAGGCCAGGGTCTGCCAGGAGTTCGTCGCCGGATCGTACCGGTCGGCGGTTCCCCCGTCCGACACCAGCATGGCGTCGCCGGTCCACAGGGCGGCGTGCGCCGCACGGGGCAGGGGAACACTCGGGCTCGTGGTCGCGGTGGGCTGCCACGTATCGCTCGCGGGAGAGTAGCGCGCGCCCGTGTTCTGGGGGAGACCGAAGGGTCCGCCGGTCCCGCCGTAGACGATCATCTCCTGGCCGGTCCACACCGCCGAATGCTGCGTGCGCTGTTCCGGCGCTCCCACGGTGGAGATCGGCGACCAGGTGTCGGAACCCGGGTCGTACCGCCCACCGCTCGGATCGGGGCCCCAGACCAGCATGAGCCCGCCTGTCCAGACGGCGGTGTGCTGGGCCCGCGCGGCGGGGGCTCCCACCGTCGAGGTGGCGACCCAGGCATCGGCGATCGGGTCGTACCTTCCTCCGGTGTTCGTGACGCCGGACGCGGTGAACCCGCCCCAGACCGCGAGCTCCCGGCCCGTCCAGACCGCGGTGCCGTAGGTTCGGCCGCTCGGCGCTCCCGCCGTGGACATGGAGAGCCAGGAGTCGGTCGCCGGGTCGTAGCGGCCCCCCGTCGTCACGTAGCCGCCGCCGAAGACTCCGCCCCACACCAGCATCTCCTTCCCCGTCCAGCCGAAGACGTGGAAACTGCGCGGGCTGGGCACGCCCGGACCCGTGGAGGTCGGCGCCCAGGAGTCCGTCGCCGGCGTGTAGCGGCCGCCCGTGGAATCGCCCGTCCCACCCCACACCACCATCTCGGAACCGGTCCACACCGTGGCGTGGCGGGTCCGCTGGCGCGGGACGGTCCCCCGCGAGGTGGGCACCCAGGTATCGCTCGCCGGGTCGTAACGGCCGCCGTCGTTCGAGCGCACGCCGGCGCCGCCGCCCCAGGCGATCATCTCTGTCCCGGTCCATACGGCGGTGCCGCGGTCGGTCGCGAGGCCCAGCGGGTTCCCCAGGGCGAGCCAGGTGTTGGTGGTCGGGTTGTAGCGGCCACCGACGTTCCCGCTCACGAGGCCGCCCCAGACGATCATCTCCGTGCCGGTCCACACGAGCCGGGGGAACGGCTTCGCGGGTGGCGCGTTCGTCCCCGTGGAGGTCGCCAGCCAGGCGTTGGTCGTGGGATTGTAGCGGCCGCCCGTGTTCAGCCAGCCGGACGTCCCCGTCCCGCCCCACACGATCATCACGGTTCCCGTCCAGACCGCGGAGTGCTCGTTGCGGGCCTCGGGCAGGTTGGTCCCGGTGGAGGTCGCGGTCCAGGCGTTGGTCGCCGGGTTGTAGCGGGAGCCGGTGTTGAGGACGGTCGCGCCCACCCCCGTGTGCCCGCCCCACACGATCATCACGGTCCCCGTCCAGACGGCGGTGTGGTTGAAGCGGGCCACGGGGGCGCCGGTCGTGGAGGTCGTCAACCAGCTGTTGGTGGCCGGGGTGTAGCGCCCCCCGGTGTTCGTCGCCGCGCCTGTGGAGCCGCCCCAGATCACCATCTGCGTCCCGGTCCACACCGCCGTGTGACCGGAGCGCGCGCTGGGGGCGGACGTAGTCGCGACCGCCGCCCAGGTGTCACTGGACGGGTTGTAACGGCCTCCGCTCCCTCCGGTGGTCTCGCAGCAGCCCTGGCCGCCCCACACGATCATTTCCGTCCCCGTCCAGACGGCGGTGTGATTCGCGCGGGGCTCGGAGACTCCGGCACCGGTGGAGGTCGCCGTCCAGCTGTCGGTGGCGGGGGAATAGCGGGCCCCGGTGGCGACCGAGCTCCAGGTCTGCCCGCCCCAGACGATCATCTCGGAGCCGGTCCAGACCGCGCTGTGGCCGTAACGTCCGTCGGGGAGGTCCTGGAGCGTCGGCTCCCAGGCGTTCCCGGGGCAGGCGCCGCCGTGGGGATCGGGCAGCTCCGGCAACACGAAGGAGGCGAACGCGTCGCCGGCCTGCGGCAGGCCGGGCACCCCCCGCTCCACCAGGGTCTGGCGGGCCAGCGTCTCCGCGATCAGGAAGGGATCGTCCCCCAGGGCCGCGAACAGCGCGCGCAGGAGCCGCGGGTCGCGCGTGCGGGCGGCCATGCGATCCATCTCGGCCTGGAGCTGGGCGGGGACGATTCCGAGCTCCTCGGAGCGGGCCAGCGTCTTCTCGACCTTGGCGCGGATCGCGGCGTCCCCCATCACGGCGGACAGCGGCGGCTTGCTCCCCGGGTTCTCCGCCGGCCAGAGCCGGTGCTCCCAGAGCACGCGCTCGATCGCGCGCTGGGCGTCCACCCGCTCCTCCAGGCCCAGCGGGCGGGCGTCAGCGCCGGACGCCAAGCCGAGAATGCCGACCCCGGCGACCAGAGCGCGGATGACGATACGAGGCATGACCCCTCCCCCCGAAATGACGGCTGGCGCCGAAGTGTCAGGGAGGAACGTACGGAGAAGCGGCGCCCGGGGCGACAGCGGAACGCGATCTGGGCTCGCACGTTGAACCTCCGCGTCCGGACGCGCGCGATCCTGGAAAACGCCGCAGGGCTCTCACGTTGCTGTTCAAACGGACAGGGGTAGAACGCCGTTTTTGTCCCGATAATCCCGGCATCTTCGGAGGCTGCCATGGCGAAGACCGGGTGGATCTTCCCGTT
Organism: Candidatus Polarisedimenticolaceae bacterium; assembly: GCA_036274395.1. Lineage (GTDB taxonomy): Bacteria > Acidobacteriota > Polarisedimenticolia > Polarisedimenticolales > DASUFT01 > DASUFT01. Next base: position 5,127 of record DASUFT010000078.1, read on the forward strand.
GACCGGCGGTGTCATCCCTGACTCTCTGAACACGTTGGCCGTTCGTCGCCCCTGGACCGCCCTCGGCCGGTGGCCGGCCTGCGGGATCGTATCCGTCCTGTGCCTGGGGATCGTGACCGCGCGCCCCGCGTTCGCGGAGCAGTACGTCATCTCCGGTTCCCCCGACGGCACCGGGTCCTTCGTCGTCGACGATGCGCTCGACGTCGATCTCAACGGGGTACAGTTCTACAGCGACGGCGACGCGCCGAGCGGTGAACGCATCCCGTTCCAGCTGCCGCTCACCGCCGAGCCCGGCGATACCCTGCGATTCCGCGTCCGGGACACCTTTGGCAACTGCGCCAGCCTGGCGCCGCTGTTCATCACCAATGCGTCCGGGTGCAGTGCGGTGATCGATCCGGGGTTCACCCGCCCGTGCAGCCCCGAACCCGGCACACCCGTCGCGCACGACTACACCACGACGATCCCCGAGCTCTGCCTGGCGTACTCCGCCGAGCGAGTGGCGGACATCCGCCCCGGCCCGGGCAGCTCGGCGCCCACGGCCATGGCCGTGTTCAACGACGCCCTGTACTTCGCGGCCAACGACGGCACTCTCGGCCGTGAGCTCTGGCGCCTCCCGCGCGGTGCGGCGGCGCCCGAGCTGGTGACGGACATCGCACTCGGCACCGCAGGATCCAGCCCGACCTCCCTCACCGTGGCAGGCAACACGCTGTACTTCATTGCCACCACCACGGCCGCCGGGACGGAACTCTTCCAGTATGACGGCGTGAGCCCTGCGGGCCTCGCCGCCGACGTCCGCCCGGGCTCACAAGCGTCGCTCTTCTCCCCGGGGTTGACCGCGTACGGCGATAGAGTGTTCTTCAAGGCTTGGGATGGCGTCTCCGGCGGCGAGGACCTGTTCGCCTTCGGTCCCAACGGCTTGACTGCGTTCAACCTCGACCCGGATGGGTCGAACCCGTACGGCTTCGTGGTGCACAACGGCGTGCTCTACTTCGGCGCCGCCACCGCAGCCACCGGCGCGGAGCTCTTTTCCTACGACGGCGTCGCCGTGACCGAGGTCGTCGACCTGGTTCCGGGCGGGTCATCGAACCCCGGTGGCATGACCGGATTGGGGAACCTGCTGATCTTCAACGCCTCCAACCCCTTCGGCCAGAGGAACCTGCACGTGCTCGATCTCGGGACCGGCTTGGATACCGAGATCAACAAGTCCGTCGCTTTCGCGTTCCAGCCGAGTGGCTTCGTGCGGATGAACGACCGCGTCTACTTCACGGCCGACGACGGCCTCAATGGACGCGAGCTCTGGATCACCGACGGTACCGACGCCGGGACGCGCCTCGTAGCGGACATCTACCCTGGCCCCACCGGATCGACGTTCCGGAACCTGATCCCCTTCGGGGGCGAGCTGCTGTTCGGTGCGAGCGACGCGTCGACGGGATTCGAGCTCCGCGCCACCAACGGCTACGGCGCGCGCCTCGTCGCCGACGTGGCGCCGGGCAGCGCGAACTCCGCCTTCGAGGGCCCGATCGCCGTGCCGAACGCTCTCTTCTTCGTATCGCCAGGGGATGGCCCCTGGCTGAACCCGTGGGTCACCAACGGCACGTCGACCGGCACGCAGGTCATCCGGAAGAGCGATGGCTCGCCCATCAACCCGACCGGAGATGCCATGGACGACACCCGCTTCACCCTGTTCGACGGCGCGCTCTACTTCGCCGGGAACGACGGCGTCAGCGGCTTCGAGCTGTGGCGCATCCGGTTAGGCGCGGCCCCGCCGTGCTCTGCCCCGGACGAGGAGGTCCACATCTCCCTCGTGACCCTCGACGTCGACGGCAAGCCGGTGCTGCACTACACGGACCCGAACCCGCAATCGGAAGTGACCGGCTACAACATCTACCGCGCGTCGGACCCACAGGGGCCCTGGACGATGATCGGCTCCAACGTGGTGGACATGGACCCGGGGACAGCGGACACGCAGTACGTGGACGGGACCGGAGATGTGGGCAGCCCGTGGTTCTACGAGATCGCGCCCTTCAACAGCGTCTGCTCTGCCGAGGGACCGTGGTGAGAAGCGCTCGCACACCGCGCGGTCGGTGCGCCCGCGATGGAGTTCCCGCCAGGGAGTAGCTCAGGGGGCCGAGCAGCCCACGGCTCCCTGCATCTGACGCAAGAGCTGCGGCAGACGCGCAAGGAACGGGTCCGGTTGACATGAGGTCGAGCCTATCGGAACCTCCCCGCCGGAGCCATGCTCGGTGCGCGATCGGAATGGCGGCTTGTTCCTGAACCGGCTGCGGCGGGGGGTCATCGCAGCATCGCCAGGATTCCTGGCGGCCGCCGTGACCCTGACGCTCGCGTGCACGCCACGAACGGGCGCACTTCGGCCGGCTCCGCCACTCGAATACCGGGTCCAATACACGGCTGGCAACCGGGGATCGCTGAGCGTTTCGTTCCGCGCAGGCGCCTTGGGCCCCCCGTCGAGGATCTTCGTGATCGCGCTTCCCGACTGGGGAGAATGGACCACCGCACGTGATCCGTACGTCCGCGACTTCCGGATTGACGGCAGCCCATTCTCGTTCGACGCGGCAGGCCAGGTGGTGGTACCGCGAGCCCTCGTCGCGGACGGCCAGATCGTCGTGACCTATCAGCTGCGCGTTCGCGATGCTGCTTCGGAGGCGCACCTCGAACGCCGGCTGCTGCCGTATCGAGACGGTGCGCACCTCTTCGGCTTCGCGACAAACACGCTGGCCGAGTTGCTCGTTGACGGCCGACCGATTCAGCGGCCGAGCATCATCAGCATCGAGGCGGCGCCGGACGACGCCATCTTCACGGGCTGGGGCGGCCATGCCATGGGCCGGCAGACGGCCGGGGCGTCCGCCGAGCTCCTCACGGACAATGGCGTATTCGCGATCGGTCGCGTCGCCGGATTGACCACGCGCTCCGCCAACGGCGTCCCAGTCGAGGTTGCCCAGTTTGCGGCCGGTCCCGACGTGACCGGCGAGATCGCCGACTGCGTGGACTCGCTCGTGGCGGCATTTGCACGAACGACAGGCCGCGGGCCACGGGGACCGGTACGCGTCATCGTCGAGCCCCCGCGCGAAGAGGGCGTGTTCAGCGGAACCCACACCAACGACGGTCTGGTCGTGGAACTGCCAGTCGCACCGTTGTCCGCGCCGGCCAAACAGACGCTCGCACACGAACTCTTCCACGAGTGGCTGGGGTCTCAACTGGTCGAGGATGGATCCTTGACATGGTTCAGTGAGGGCTTCACGGACTACATCTCGCTCTGGCACGCCACTGCCACCGGCCTCCTGTCGCCCGCGGAATTTGCCGAGCGCATGCTCGACATCGACCGGACGGCGCGCACCAGCACATCATTGGGGCGCGTGAGATTTGCCGAGCCGGGGACCCAGTGGCGGGACGGCAACGGACCGAACGAAACCATGGCGTATCGGGGCGGCGCATTGCTCGCGTTCTTCACCGACATCGAGTTGCGACAGCGGGGGTCGACCGTAACGGATTTGCTCCGACAGTTGCTGTCGCGCTCCCAACGGGAATACGGACTCGACGACATCCGGATGGCGATGACCCACCTCGGCGTGTCGGACGTCTACACGCAATCCATCGATGGCACGCATGTCCCGGCAGTGCGACCGATGCTGATCACCGCGGGGTTCGACGAGATCCCCGAGCCAGCAACGCTGACGTATCTCGGAATCGAAGCGCGATACGAGGGCGCGGACCCGATGGGCATCGTGCCGGCGGTCGTCCTCGCGATTGACGCCGATGGGCCGGCGGCGAGGGTTGACCTGCGCGTGGGCGATCGCATCATCGACATCGGTGATCTCCGGGGCGATCCGCCGATCATCGGGCCGAATGAACTGACGCGGTATCGCTTTGGCCTCAACGTCGTTCCGTCTGGTGCGCGCACGGTGACGCTTCAGGTGGCAGCGAACGGTTCGGTGAGAGAGGTCCAGGTCGCGCCCGTGCGGCGGTCCGGCGGTGTTCGTCATTCCCTGCGATGGAACCCGGAGCGCGGAGCACGGTTTCTCAGCGTTCACTAGATCGGGCGCTGAGATTCTGCTTGCAGTGCCCTGGCTCCAGGACCACGCTGTTCTCAGCCGGCCTTCCCCTTCGCCTTCTCCTCCTCCTGGAGCACCCGCCGCAGGACCTTCCCCACCATCGTCTTCGGCAGCTCGGCCCGGAACTCGATCAGCTTCGGCACCTTGAAGGCGGCGAGGTTCTGCTTGCAGTGGGCGGTGATCTCCTCGGCGGTGGCGCTGTGCCCTGGCTTGAGGACGATCCAGGCCTTGACGGTCTCACCGCGGTAGGGATCGGGGACACCCGCCACCACCGCCTCGGCCACCGCGGGGTGGGTGAACAGCACCTCCTCCACGTCGCGCGGCAGCACCTTCAGACCGGAGGCCGCGATCATGTCCTTGGCGCGGTCGACGATGTAGAAGAAGCCGTCCTCGTCCATGCGTGCGACGTCGCCGGTGTGGAACCACCCGTCCCGCAGCGCCTCCGCCGTCTCCTCCGGGCGATTCCAGTAACCCTTCATCACCTGGGGGCCGTGGAGCGCCATCTCCCCCACCTCGCCCACCGCCAGCGGCCGCTTGGTCTCGAGATCCACGATGCGGGCATCGGTGCCGGGGAGGGGCAGGCCGATGCTCCCCGCCTTCCGCTGCGCCTGCAGCGGGTTCGCGTGCGTGACGGGCGAGGTCTCCGAGAGGCCGTACCCCTCCACCAGGTCTCCCCCGGTCAGCTCCTCGAAGCGCTGCTGCACTTCCTGGGGCAGTGGCGCGGAGCCGGAGAGGCAGATCTTGACGCTGGAGAGGTCGAAGTCGCGCACCTTGGGATGGTGGTTGATCGCCGTGTACAGCGTGGGCACGCCGGGGAAGATGGACGCCCGCGTGCGCTGCAGGACCTTCATCACGTGGTCGATGGGCCGGGGCCGGGGCATCACCACGATCTCCGCCCCCGCCCACAGGGCATAGAGCAGGCAGAGCGTCATCCCGTACACGTGGAAGAACGGGAGGACCGCCAGCATCACCTCCTTGCCCTCGTCGGCGGTGGTGAACCAGGCGTCGATCTGCAGCACGTTCGCCATCAGGTTCCGGTGGGTGAGCATGGCCGCCTTGGGCGTGCCCGTCGTCCCGCCCGTGTACTGGAAGAGCGCCACATCCGAAGGAGCGACCGCCACCTCGGGCGGGTAGGGTCCGTGGGCGGCGAGGAGCGTCTTGAAGGAGAAGATGTCCCCCTGGGCGCGCACGGTGACCCGCTCCCCGTGCTTCCGCTGCACCGTGTGCACCACCAGGCGCGCCCACCAGGTCAGGCTCTCCGCCACGTCGGTGACGATCACCCGTTTCACCTGCGTCTGGGCCTGCGCCTCCTGCATGCGGGGGTAGAACTGGTCGAGCAGGATGACGGTCTCCGCCCCGGCGTCGGCGAACTGGTGGGCCATCTCCCGGGAGACGTAGAGCGGATTGGTGTTGACGGCGATCGCCCCCAGCCGGAGCACCGCGTAGAAGGCGATCACGAACTGGGGGCAGTTGGGGAGCATGAGCGCCACCCGGTCGCCCTTCTTCACCCCCATGTGCGCCAGGGCCAGGGCGAAGCGGCGGCTGGCCTCCGCCAGCTCCCCGTAGCGCAGGATGGCGGGGGGGAGGCCGGGATCCACGAAGAAGCGCACGGCGATCCGGTCCGGCCACGTGGCGGCCGCGCGGTCGAGCACCTCGTGCAGCGCCATCTCCGGGAGCTCGACGTTCCGGGGAACGGTGGACTCGTAGAAGCGGAACCAGGGGCGATCGGCGTCCATCCTGGGGCGCTCCGTCCCCCGGGGGAACGGTTGTGGAACCGGCCGGGGGCGGATACCTTCTCACGGTTTTCCCGAGAGAGGGTCCATGCGTCTTCCCACCCCCGGTCTCCTGCTGCTCCCCGCTCTGCTCGTCCCCCTGGGCTGCACGTCCGATCCGGCCGACGCGGCGGCCGCCGTGCGGCCGCCGGCCGCGGCGGCGCTGGCGCCGGCGGCCGAGGGGTACGTGGCGCTCGTGCTCGCCCTGGGGCGTCACGATGCGCGCGTCGTGGATGCCTACTACGGGCCCAGGGAGTGGAAGGAGCGGGCGGAGCGGGGCGCCCCGGTGCCCCTGCCGGCGCTCCTCGATCGTGCGCGCGCGCTGCTGAGCCAGGTGCGCGCGGCGGGGGCGTCCGACCGCCGCACCTTCCTCCTGGCGCAGCTCGTGGCCTTGGAGACCGACCTGCGTCGGCGCCTGGGGGAGCGCTTCACGCTCGCGGAGGAGGCACGTCTCCTCTTCGACGCCGAGCCGAGCTACGTCACGGTGGACGCGCTCGAGGAGGCGCGGCGGAGCCTGGAGGGCGTCGTCCCCGGCGCGGGGGACCTCGGGCGCAGGGTCGAGGCCCTGAAGCGCCGCTTCACCGTCCCTCCGGACCGGGTGGAGGAGGTCGCGCGGGCCGTGCTGGAGGAGTCGAGGCGGCGCACGGTGGCCGCTGTGGACCTCCCCGCCGGCGAGGGCGTGGCCCTGCGGCAGGTGACCGGCGCCTCCTGGGGCGCCTACAACTGGTACCTGGGAGGGCTGAAGAGCCGCATCGAGCTCAACGTCGGGCTGCCGGTGCAGCTCGCCGGCCTCGCGCACACGCTGGTGCACGAGGGCTACCCGGGGCACCACGTCTTCAACGTGCTGCAGGAGGACCGGCTGGTCCGCATGCGCGGCTTCGTGGAGCGGACCGTCTATCCTTTGTGGTCCCCCGAGTCGCTGATCGCGGAAGGGACGGCGGACGCCGCCTGGGACACCATCTTCCCGGGAGAGGAGGGACGCGCCTTCGTGCGGGATACCCTGGCCCCCCTGGCCGGCTTCACCGACAAGGAGGCGCTGGACACCTACCTCGCCGTCTCCGAGGCCATGGAGCACCTGGAGGGCACGCGCCCCCTGGCCGCGCGCATGCTCCTCGAGGAGGGCCGGCCCGAGGAGGAGGTGCGCGCCTTCCTCATGCGTTACGCCCTCCAGGACCAGGAGCACGCCGAGCGGGCGCTCGCGTTCATCCGGGAGTACCGGGCCTACGTCTTCACCTACGTCATCGGCAAGGACCTGGTGGAGCGCGCCGTCGGCACCGGGCCCGACCGCGCCGCCCGCTTCTTCGCCATCCTGCAGAAGGCGGCGACGCCCGGCGAGCTGGCCGGCCGGACGGCGCCGCCGGGATGAGTCAGGGCCGATAGGGATCGCAGCTGAAGTTCTCTCGGCAGGTGCAGGCGGCGAAGCCACCGAAGCCGCAGCGGCCGCAGGCGTAGTAGCCGACCTGACAGTGGGTGGAGCAGCTGCCGGCCCCGAACAGCGGCCCGATGCCGTTGCAGGCCTGCATCACCTGATCCGCGCCCAGCCTGCCGCTCAGACAATCGTCGTCCGGCCGCTGGTCGGAGCAGTCCACCATCGGCTGCACCTCGGCGTCGGCGAGCTCGAGCACGATCTCGGTCTCGGAGTCGGTCCAGACCTCGCCGTCGATCGGGTCCCGCGCCCATGCCGCGCCCGCCACGGCCATCATCACCAGCATTCCCGTCAGCAACGTCCTTCCCCTCATGCCGTCCTCTCCGGAGGCACCGTCCAGGACGCGGGGAAGATAGGTCGGCGGTGAGCGTCCCGCCCGCCGCGCGGTCCCTCCGGCACAACGAGGGCCGCGCGGCGGTGGAACGGGATCGATCAGGGTGCCGTGGCGGCCTGGCGCAGCCCGGGCCGGACCTGGAACTCCTGGTGCGGCAGGGTCTCGTACGCCGCGTAGCGGAGGGACTCCCAGCCACCCTGCGCGTCCAGGCGCGTCCAGGCGACCTCGTGCTCCGCGTCGGTCCAGTCGAGCCAGACGCGCGCGGCGGTGCAGTGGATGCGGGGGCCGAGATCCCCCGCGAACGAGGACACGGCCACGATCTCGCCTTCGAACGCCCCGGCGTCCAGACGTGCCGCGGCGATCCACCGCGGGGTCTGCCCCAGGCCGAACGGATCGATCTCGTAGCCGACGCGCAGGCTCTGCCCGTCCCAGGCGGCGCTGGGACGGCGGGCCAGCTCTCCGGGGGCCGACACCGGCAACTCGGCCGACCAGGCGGCCAGGTTGGGAGGTGCCTGGCGGTGGGCCACCCGGGATTCCTGCGCCTGTGGATCGAGAACCGTGTAGACCACGTGCACCGTGCCGTTTGCTTCCACGGCCAGGGACGGGTCCAGCTCGCTCTCCGCGCTGCCGGAGATCACCTGCACCGGGGACCACCCGGCGGGGTCGTGCACGCTCATGACGACATCGAAGCCCTGGGGGGAGTTGCGCGCCCAGGCCGCGAGCACCCGTCCGTCCGGAAGGACCTCGATCGACGGCGTCCCGTCGCCGTTCAAGAACCCCTCGGGATTGAGCACGGTGCGATTGAACTCGTAGGTGAGACGCTTCCAGGCCCCGCCCCAGGGGTCGGAATCGTCGGTGATCTGCGCCAGCACGTAGGGCACCCGCACCTCCCCCGAGGTGACGATGCCCACCTCGGCGCGGGCCGGTACCGCGGCGCTCCACGCGAGACCGCAGGCGAAGGCCAGAACCCCTCCTCGGATGCGATTCATGCCTCACCTCCCATGGCGGACGCGGCCGAGGCCCCCATGGCTTCGCGAAACGCCGACGTCTCGGGCATCGTCTCGTCGACCTTGGACAGGTACGCGCGCAGGGTGCGCTCGTTCATCTTCTCCGCCGCCCCGTCCCCCTTGGCGCGCGCAATCCGCCAGAGGTAGTAGCAGTTGCGGAAGACGAGGGAGAAGAACTCCTGCTTGCGCGCGATCGCGTTGGAGCGGATCGCGTAGCTCTCGGCGGGCTCGAGCTCCCGGCGCTCGAAGTGGATCACGGCCAGGTGCGACCATCCCATGGCCTGCAGGCGCTCGAAGCCGCCGCGCTGCGCGTCTTCCAGGGCCTGATCGAGGTCCTTGAGCCCGCCGGCGAGGTCGCCGCACCGGTAGCGGACGAAGGCGAGGTTGACCCGGGAGCGGCAGGCCTCGAAGTCGCTGGGGACCTGCTGGAAGAGATGGACCGCGCGCTCGTAGGCGATCCGCGCCCGCTCCTGGTCCCCGGTGGCCACCATGAGGTTGCCGCCGAGGTTCTCCAGGGAAGCGAGCACGCGCACGTCCAGGCCGGCCTCGAAGGCCTCGTGCCGGGTCTGCTCCAGCACCATGCCCGCCAGGGCGAAGCGCCCGAGACGGAAGCAGCAGGTGACGAAGTGGTGCAGCACGATCACCCGGTCGCGCGGGGTCAAAACGAGCCCCAGCAGCTCCTCGCACTGCGCCTTGGCCAGCTCGAAGCGGCCCAGGTGCACGAGGCACTGGACCTCCCCCACGCGCAGATCGGTGCGGAGTGCGGCGTCCTCCCCCGCCTGCTCGATGGCGGCGAGGATGAGGTCCAGGGCCTCGGCATAACGGCCCTCGTCCCGCAGGCGGTCCAGGCGGGGTCCCAGCCCTGCCCGGTCGAGCGCCCCATCCTCGATCTTGGGGAGCTGCTCGAGCTGGTAGTGCACCTCGAACCGCTCGGCCAGGGACGCCACGGGGACGCCGTAGATCTGGCCCAGAGCGAACAGGCGCGGGAACGTCGGCAGCGCCTGGCCGTTTTCGATCCGGGAGAGGTGGGATTTCGTGATCCGCTCCGGATAGACCGTGGAGAGCTCCTCCACCGCATCCAGGGAGAGCTTGCGCCCCTCCCGAACCCCCCGAAGGTAGGACCCGAACCGCTTGACCCCCCCGACATTCTCCTTCTGCTCCACCTTTCCCCCCTGCGGCGGTGGGCGCGGGACGATCTCGCCGATCGTGACGTCCCGGTCGGGCGAAAGGACCCTCCCAGGACGGCAACGACCCAGGAATACACGGCAAACCGGCGGCGACGTCCAGCAGCGATCCCAAAGTGGGTTGCTGATACGAAACGCCTTCCCTGCTGAGATGGGAGGACGCTCCACCGTCGCGCCTACGATGCCTCGGCCGGGATGCCCGTGGGGAATCGAACCCGCCTCACCGGGTGGCGGTTTGGAAACTCTGCGCTTCCTGGACCATCCTCCGGACGACCTCGCCGGCGCCGGGGAGGTCGTGGATCAGGCCGACGCCCTGGCCGGCGTAGAGCGGCATCAGGTCCCGCCGCCCCTGCACCACCGCCGCCTCGATCACGTCCATCAGGGCCGACTGCTGCAGGTAGGGCGGCAGCGGATCCGTGCGGGACAGCATGCCGAGCAGCGGGTTGGCGATCACCCGCGCCCACCGCCCCGTCCAGCGATCGGTGAGCACCGTGTCGTCGGCCCGGGCTCCGACCAGGGCCAGCCGGTAGGCCTCCGGGGCGACCGCCTCGCGGGTGGCGGCGAAGCGCGTCCCCATCAGGGCCCCCTGGGCCCCCAGCGCGAGCACGGCCGCCAGGCCCCGGCCATCGGCGATCCCTCCCGCCGCCAGCACCGGGATCGCCACCGCGTCCACCACCTGCGGCACCAGGGTGAGCGTGCCAATCCGGCCCTCCGCAGGATCGGGGGGCTTGGCGAAATGCGAGCGATGTCCCCCCGCCTCGCCTCCCTGGGCGACCACGACGTCCACGCCCTCGATCTCGACCAGCCGCGCGTCCTCCACCGTCGTGACCATGGCCAGCGTGACGATCCCACGCTCCTTGCACCGGGCGATCAGCTCGGCGCCGGGGTGCCCGAGGCCGATGCTCAGCACGGGCACGCGCTCCTCGAGCACGATCTCCAGGTAGCGCGGGATCAGGTCCGGGAAGGGCTGGGGCCTGCCCTGGCGCGGGGGGAGCCGGAGCTGCGCGCGCGCCTCGTTGGCGATGGCCTGCACGCGCTCCGCGGCCGCCTCGGTCACGGTCGAGGGGGCGAGCGGCGGCCGGAGCTCGTCGGGGAGGAGCACGTTGACGCCGAAGGGCCGGCGCGTCTTGAGCCGCACCTGGCGGATCGCCTCCAGGAGGGCGCCGGGCTCGGCCCATGCCGAGCCGAGGATCCCCAGGCCCCCGGCCTCGGAGACGGCGGCGGCCAGCTCGGCCCCGGCCAGCGTCCCCATCCCGGACTGCACGATGGGGACCGAGATCCCCAGGAGATCGCAGAGCGGTGTGCGAAGCTTCAAGCGCGCAGCTCCTTCCCGAAGCGCATCCCGGTCCGGGCGTACCCGATCTTCTCGTAGAACGCGTGGGCATCCGCGCGGTGCATCGCGCTGTTGACCACGATCCTCCGCGCTCCCATGGAGGCGGCACGCCCCTCCAGGGCGGCGACCAGCAGCGCACCCACGCCGCGGCGCCGCACGCTCCCGTCCACCACCAGCGCCACGATCTTGGCCGCCGGCGTGTCGTGCTCGTACGAGGCACAGACCTGGATCCCGCCGAACCCGAGCACCCGCCCCTCCTCCTCCCAGACGAGCGTGGCCCAGGCGGGATCGGAGAAGATCCGCGCCAGGCGCAGGACGGCCTGTTCCCGCATCGTCGGGTAGCCGAGCTGGGTCAGAAGATCCGCCAGCGCACCGGCATCGGCCTGGGACGCCTCACGGACCACCCGCTCTCCTCCCCCCCGCGGTGAGCGCCTCCACGGCGGCCACGGTCTTTGGGATGGCCTCGGTGAGCACGCGGTGGCCGCTCCCCGTGATGAGCACGTCGTCCTCGATGCGCACGCCGATCCCTTCCTCGGGGAGGTAGATGCCGGGCTCCACCGTGATCACCGCGCCCGCCTGGAGGGGCTCGGACATCTGCCCGACGTCGTGGGTGTCCAGGCCCAGGTAGTGGGACGTGCCGTGGGGGAAGTGGGCGGAGAAGCCCGCGGCCTCGATCACGTCCCAGGCGATGGCGTGCAGCTCCTCGAGCTTGGCGCCGGGGCGGCAGGCCTCGATCACCGCCTGCTCGGCGCGCAGCACCACCTCGTAGACCTCGCGCTGGCGAGGGGTGAAACGGCCCCCCGCCGGGAACGTGCGCGTGACGTCGGCGCGGTAGCCGGCGAGCGACGCGCCCGTGTCGAGCAGGACGAGGTCCCCGGCCATGACCCGTCCGGCGTTGGCGGTGTAATGAAGGAGACAGGCGTTCCCACCGGCGGCCACGATGGTCTCGAAGGCGAGGCCGGCGTTGTGCGAGCGGTAGACGCGGAGCACCTCGCCCTCCAGCTCGTGCTCGCGCATCCCGGGACGGGCCACCCGCATGACGTGCTCCACCGCCTCCCCGGTGACGAGCGCCGCCTGCTCCATCTGCACGATCTCCTCGGGACCCTTGAGGCGCCGCATGCCGTGGACGACGGGGGTGGCGTCGGTGACGGTGAGGCCGAAGAAGCGGCGGCGGAGGTCGTCGACGAACAGGGCATCCCCGTCGGGGTCGCCGCCCAGGGCGGGCACACCGGACCGCACCACGTGCAGCACGTCCACGTCCAGCAGCGCACGGGACAGGACCTCGGAAAGATCGGAGACGGCGAAGATCGCGTCCACGGCGTGGGCTCCGGGCGTGGCATCGTCGGCCACGGCCGCCGCGTCCTCTCCCCACTTCGCCAGCAGGGGGTCGCGCGAGGGAAGGAAGAGGATGGAGCGCGCCATCTTCCCCTTGACGTAATCCCGTCCCGGCCAGCGGCGCCCGGTCTGGATGCGCGCGCCTTCCGGTGCCAGGAGCAGGGCACCGCGGGGCTCGGCGATCCCGGTCAGGTAGCGGAAGTTCTCGTTCACGCCCGAGGCCGCGGCGCCACGGACCAGCACGAGCCCTTCCGACAGCTCGTCCATCAGGCGCTGGCGGCGCTCCAGGCAGGCCTGGACCAACGTGGGGGTCGAGGAGGTGGAGGTCATGGCGAGGCTCCGGTGGCCGTCCTCTGGGCCGGCCGCTTGCGGTGGATCTTCATCGACTGCGTGATTCTAAGCTTCCACGCAGGCGCCTGCTCGCCTCCTCCCGACACGTTTTTCCGCCGCGGCCACCGGGCGGTGCGCTCGATCTCGTTCTGAGTTCCGAAGAGCTGATGACGATGCTGCAACAGCGCTGACGGCATCGGAACACGAGAAGGTGTTGGTCACCTCCGTTTTCCTTTTCGTTCTGCCGTGAGCCCCTGGCACCGATCCCGCTCGGCCCTCCCGCGCCGCGGAAAAACGCGGCCCCAGGAGGATGGTCATGGTGCGCATGTGGCTCGCTCCCCTCGCGCTGGCCGCCGCCGCCGCCGCGGGGACAGCGGCGCTGGACGACGGCAAGCTCGATCCCCAGTGGTTCGGGGGCCCGGGGGTGGAGTTCCGGGAGACGGGGGACGTCGACTACGTCTGGATGAAGCCCGGCTTCAAGTCCGAGGGGCAATCCTTCTGGATCAAGCCCTGGGACGAGCCGGCCTGGCTTGGAAAACAGCGCGATACCGTGGACGCCCAGCGCGCCGAGGAGCTGACCAAGGCCATGCACGGGCGCTTCAAGGCGGCGCTGGCCACCTCCCTGCGGGGGAAGGCCGAGGTTTCGCTCTACCGGGGGAACGTGGTGGTGCTGGGGCGGCTGGTGGACGTGAACACGACCAAGGCGGCCAAGTTCTCGGGAAGCGCCACCTGGGACATCAAGTTCGTGGACGCGAAGTCGGGGGAGCTGCTGATGGCCGTCCATCACCGGACGATCAACGCCAACTTCATGTCCGACCTCCCCTCGCGCATCTGGAAGTGGATGGGTGCGTTCGGCGACGACATGCGCTACGACTTCCCGGACTACGCCAAGGGCAAGCCCCGCCACACCTGAGGTCCCGGGGAGCGTAGACTCCCCCCATGCGACCGGAACAGATCGCGCTCGTGGCCGTGGCGGCGGTGGGCCTCCCCGGCATCGTCGTCGCCCTGGTCGCCGTGCACCGGCGGCAGGTGGCCGCGCGCCTGGAGGCGGCGGAACGGCTCGGCCTCGCCTACCTCCGGGACCGGGAGGGGGCGACACGGGGGGCGGTGCTGGGGCGGATCCGGCCGCAAGGGAACGACCGCCTGATCGGCTCCTGGCGCGGCAGGAACGCTCGCCTCGACTTCGCTCGCGTCTCCCACGGGAGCCACGGCTCCACGCACTACACGCGGGCCCTGGTGGAGGGCGTGCCCTCCGACGTCTGGATGCTGGTGCGGCGCGAGACGCCGGCTTCCCGCCTGGGCGAGGCGCTCGGGCTCGTCAAGGACCTGAAGACGGGAGACGACGCCCTCGATCGCACCTGGCGCATCCAGGGCACGCCGGAGCAGGCCGTGATCTCCCTGCTCCGCCGCCCCGGCGTCCGCACCGTCCTCGACCGGGCCAAGGACGCCACGGCCATGATCGCGCGGGAGGGACGCCTCGAGCTCCTGGTGCGCAGGACGGCGCACGATCCCGATCGCATGCGCGCCATGCTGGACCTGGCATCGGACATGGCGGACGCCGTTTCCACGCGGTAACCCATCCCGCTTGTCCGCCGCGGCGCCCGCTCGTACGCTCTCGGCATGACCGCCTCCTCCCCGAAGGAACGGATGACGCTCGAGGAGTACTACGCCTACCACCCGGATGACCGGAAGTACGAGCTGCTGGGAGGGTTCGTCCTGGCAGAGCCTCACCCGGGCACCAAGCACGCGCGTGTCAGCGCCCGCCTGGTGCGGCTGATCGAGAACTATGTGGAGCCTCGGCAGCTCGGCTTCACCTTGACTGCGGAGGGCGGATATGTGCTCGCCTCGGACCCTCCGACAGTCCTGATCCCGGACGTGAGCTATCTGACCTTCGCCAGAGGGAAGGATCACATCGAGGCCACCACGCCTTTTCCAGGTGCTCCCGATCTCGCCATCGAGGTGCTCTCCCCGAGCAACCGGCCTGTCGAGATCCGGCGCAAGGTGACGGCCTATGTCGGGGCCGGCTGTCCGCTGGTCTGGATCGTCGATCCCAAGCGGCGCACCGTCACCGTGCACGACGGCCCAGACGCTTCGCTCGTTCTCTGGGAAGACGACCTCCTGGACGGCGGCCGCGTGATCCCTGGTTTCTCCGTGAAGGTGGGCGAGCTCTTCAAGCCCTGACGGCTAGACGGGGACCTTCGTCTCTGGCGTCTTGATCTGCCCCTTCTCCCAGGCCCCCTCCTTGCTCGCGGGGTGCTCGTCCAGACCGATCACGCCCTCCTCGAGCCAGGCGTGCTCGCCGCGCAGCACCTGCTGGGCCACGCGGTACTTCTGGACGTCGTCGTTCCGCCACATCTCGGCGAACAGGCGCTTCACGCGGCGGCGGGAGTCGCGGCAGAACAGGTCGGCCAGGATCGCTGCCCGCTCCGCGCCGGGCTGGCCGTTCTCCCGCATGCGGTGGGCGCGGAAGACGGCGGCGGTCATGGCGAACAGCTCGTTGGCCACGTCCACCATGCGGAACAGGAAGGCCTGCTTCTTCTGGAGCTTGCTCCCGTAGACCACCATGCCGTGAAAGATGTTCCGGGCCAGGCGGCGAGTGTTGCGCTCGCAGAAGCGCAGGTGCGGGGCCAGGTTCCCGAACTCGGTGTAGCGCGGCCAGCGTCCCCAGCCCAGCCAGAGCGTCGGGTACCAGCCGGCGTAGAAGCCGAGCACCTTGGGCAGGGCCGCCATCTTCTGGCCCGACGTCTTGTCGCGGGCGATGAGGTCGCCGGCGATCTCCAGGTGCCGGTCCACGGCCTCGCGGGCCATGAACAGGTGCATGATCTCGCTGCTGCCCTCGAAGATGAGGTTGATGCGGAAGTCGCGCATGGCGCGCTCCACCGGCATGGGCCGCTCGCCCCGCGCGGCCAGGCTGGCCTCGGTCTCGTACCCGCGGCCCCCGCGCACCTGCATCGTGTCGTCCACGATCCTCCAGCCCCGGACGGTGTTCCATTCCTTGGCGGCGGCGGCTTCCAGGCGGATGTCGTAGCCGCCCCGGTCGGCCATCTCGCTGGCCAGGTTGGACACCGCATCCATGGCGAAGGTGGTGGCCGCCATGTCCGCGATCTTGTGGGCCACCGCCTCGTGCCGTCCCACCGGCTGACCCCACTGCACCCGCTCCCTGGCCCAGGTGCGGGAGACCTCCACGCAGACCTTGGCCATCCCGGCCGCTCCCGCCGGGAGCGACAGGCGGCCGGTGTTCAAGGTCATGAGCGCGATCTTGAGCCCCTGGCCTTCCTTGCCGATGAGGTTCTCGCGCGGGACCCGCACGCCGTGGAAGGAGATGACCCCGTTGGCCAGCGCCTTCAGACCCATGAAGTGGCAGCGGTGGTCCACCCGCACGCCGGGCCAGGCGCTCTCCACCACGAAGGCGGAGATCTTCTTGCTGTCCGCGTGCCGCGCCATCACCACCAGCAGCTCGGCGATGGTGCCGTTCGTGCACCAGAGCTTCTCACCGTCCAGGATCCACCCGGAGCCGTCGGGAAGGGGCGTCACCGTCGTGGAGAGCCGCGCCGGATCGGAGCCCACCCCCTCCTCGGTGAGGGCGAAGGCGGAGATCGCCCCCGCCGCGCAGCGGGGGAGGAACGCCTTCTTCTGCTCGGGGGTCCCGAACATCTTGAGCGGCTGGGGGAGGCCGATGGACTGGTGGGCGGACAGCAGCGCCACCACGCTCCCGTCGTAGGATCCCAGCAGCTCCATGATCCGGGAGTACTCGACCTGCGAGAGCCCCAAGCCCCCGTACTCGGTGGGGATCTTCATCCCGAAGGCGCCGAGGCGCCGCAGCCCATCGACGAGCTCGGGAGGATATTCGCCGGAGGCATCCAGGGCCACCGGGTCCACCTTCTCCCGGAGGAAGGTCTCCAGCCGGTCGTAGAACGCCTTGAACTCGGGCCGGAACGGGCCCGGGCGGTCGATGGCGGCGACCAGGTCCAGCCGGTACCGGCCGAGGAACAGCTCCTTGAGGACGCTGGGGTGCGTCCACTCCTTCTCACGGGCGCCTTCGGCCACGGCGAGGGATTCGCGCTCTTCGGCCGTCTCGACGGGGCGGTCCTGTCGTCTCATGAGAGGCACATTCTAGGTTCACCAGGAAAGTGGTGCCATTTGGGCCCGCCCGCACTACTCTTGGTTCGGCAAGAGGAACTCCGGCCATGACGCGACCCTCGGATCCCATCGAGGTCCTGCTCGTCGAAGACAACCCCGCGGACGTGCGCCTGACCCGGCTCGCCCTCCAGGGCGGAGTGATCGAGAAGCACCTGAACATCGCCCAGGACGGGGAGTCGGCGCTTGCCTACCTCCGACAGCAGGGCCCCTACGCCGGGGCGGTCCGGCCCGACCTGATCCTCCTCGACCTCAACCTCCCGGGGAAAAGCGGCCACGAGGTGCTGGCGGAGATCAAGCAGGACGAGTCCCTGCGGACCATCCCCACCGTGGTCCTGACGACCAGCGACCGGGAGCAGGACATCAAGCTCAGCTACGAGCTGGCCGCCAATTGCTTCGTGACCAAGCCCATCGGGCTGAACCTGTTCCTCCAGGCGGTGCGAAAAATCGAAGATTTCTGGATCCGGACGGCGACCCTTCCCCGCGAGCCCGGTGCCGAGGGGCTTTCCAGGCCCTAGATTTCCTGGCGTGCGATCCCACGCCGTCCGCCTGGCCGTTCTCCTCGCCCTGGGGCTGGGCGCCTGCAGCCGCAATCCCGAGGCGCCGCCGGCCGCGGTCGAGCCTCCGCCGCGGCCGGCCTATTCCGTGAGCGAGCGCGGAGGCACGCCGGCCACCGGACCAGGCACCCGGTGGAACCGGTGCGAGCGGATCTGGTGCCTGATGCACGAGGAGAACTACTTCATCACGCACTTCGAGCACGGACACGTCGGCTGGATCCTCCATACCGAGGAGCGCGGGGACGTGTTCAGCCCCGCCCGGGGCTCGGCCCGGCAGGGCTTCCCCGACGCCAAGTCCACGGTGCTGCGCCTGTGCGGCAGCCACCTGCACCCCTGGTTGCTGGGGGGCAGCGGGGCCGTGCGCCACACCGGCTTCAACGCCAACCTCGGCTACTCTCGGGCGCACTGGGGCGCCTTCGGGACGCGCCTCGAGCCCTGCTGCCTGAACGGGCTGGGGTGGGGGTGGATGCACACGCGCACGCCCCGGCAGTTCCGCTTCCACGACGTGGAAGCCTACCGCGCCAGCCCGGAGATCGGCTGGGCGAAGCCCTTTCAGGTCGCGTCGGGCTCCTGATGGACGACCTGCGCTCCCGCCGGTGCTCGGAGAAGCCGAAGGGCTCGCCTCCGCTCGCGCCCGCCGCCGCCGAGGCGCTGCTGACCCAGCTCCATCCCGACTGGCGCCTGGCCGAGGAGGGGAAGGCGCTCACCCGCACGCTCGCGTTCCGCGACTACCACGCGGTCATGGAGTTCGTGAACGCGCTGGCCTGGATCTCCCACCGGGAGGACCATCACCCCGACCTCTCCGTCCACTACAACAGGGTCGTGGTGCGCTACAGCACGCACTCGGTGGGCGGGCTCTCGGACAACGACTTCATCTGCGCGGCCAAGCTGGACGCCCTGCTCTAGGCGAGCTTCCCCAGCCGGAGCACCGCCTCCCATTCCCGCGCGCTCACGGGAAGGACGGACAGGCGCTGGCCGCGCCGCAGCAACGGAAACTCCCGCAGGGCGGGGACGCTCCGCATGGCCTCCAGGGTCACGTGGGTGGGGAGCGGCTCCTCGGCCCGGAGATCCACCGCATACCAGCGCGGCACCTCCTTGGGGCTGTCCGGGTCGAACCCCGGGCTGCGGGGATCGAACTGCGTGGGATCGGGGTACCCCGCCCGGACCACCTCCGCCGTGCCCACCACCGCCCGCGCCGTCTGCGAGTGGTAGAAGAGCACGCGATCCCCCACCCGTACCTCGTCCCGCAGGCTGTTCCGGGCCTGGTAGTTGCGGACCCCGTCCCAGCGGGTGGTCCGCCCGGGGCTCGCCACCAGGTGCTCCCATCCGAAGGTCTCCGGATCCGACTTGAACAGCCAGTAGCGGCGCGCCATCCGTATCCTCCCGTGGCCCTTTGCGATTCGCGCAGTATCCTATGCGGCCGCATCGGGGGAGGGGGCGGGTGAAGGGGTCGCAAGCTTCGGCCGGCTTCGATCGCCGGCGCATCACCCTGCGCTGGCGTGCGAGCTTCGCCAGCTCCTCGGACTCTGTCCCCCGGATCGTGGCCCGCATCGTGGCCGCCGCCCGCAAGGGGGGTTTCCTGGGGGAGGGGCGCACGGATTTCGAGATCGCTCTGCACGAGGCCATCGCCAACGCCGTCCTGCACGGCAACCAGGCCGACCCCACGCGCAACGTGCGGGTGCGCCTGTATGGCCAGCCCGGGTACGGTGTGATCGTGGCGGTGCGCGATCAGGGGAAGGGATTCGACCCCGACGCCGTGCCCGACCCCCGCACGGAGGACCGGATCCATCTCCAGCACGGGCGCGGGCTCTTCCTGGTGCGGCAGCTCACGGATTTCGTCGAGCACCGAAAGCAGGGGCGTGAGATCGTCTTTCGCAAGTGCGTGCGCCGGCGCCAGGCCTGAGTTGACGGGGACGGGTCCCGATGGGACCATCCCTCCATCACCTCAGGAGCTCTCTCATGCGCCTCGCCAAGGAGACGGCGGACCTCTCCCTTTCTCCCGTCGACCGCTACCGTCAGATCCGCGCCCGCACCGTCGCGCTGGCGGCCCCGCTCACCCCCGAGGATGCGGTCGTCCAGTCCATGCCGGACGTGAGCCCCACCAAGTGGCACCTGGCGCACACCACCTGGTTCTTCGAGACGTTCCTCCTGCGGCCGCACGCCCCCGAGTACCTGGAGCTCCATCCCCACTACGGGTATCTCTTCAACTCGTACTATGACGCGGTGGGGCCGCGGCACGAGCGCCAGGCGCGCGGACTCCTCACCCGCCCCACCCTGGAAGAGGTGCGCCGGTACCGCGAGCACGTGGACCGGCACGTGGTCGAGCTGCTGGAGAGCCTGCAGCCGCAGCGGCCCGATCTCCCCATCCTGGCGCCCGTGCTGGAGCTCGGGTTGCAGCACGAGCAGCAGCACCAGGAGCTCCTGCTCACCGACATCAAGCACGTCTTTGCCGCAAACCCCATGCGCCCGGCCTACCACGCTCCCGAGGTGCGTCCCCTGCGCAAGCTGGGGAGGATGGGCTGGATCCACCATCCGGGCGGGCTCCTCTCCATCGGCCACGAGGGGGATGGATTCGCCTTCGACAACGAGGGCCCGCGCCACCGGGTGTGGCTGGAGCCGTTCGAGCTGGCCTCCCGCCCCGTCACCAACGGCGAGTACCTCGCCTTCATGGACGACGCGGGGTACGCGCGGCCCGAGCTCTGGCTGTCGGACGGCTGGGCGGCGGCGCAGGGACAAGGCTGGACGGCTCCCCTCTACTGGGAGCGCCAGGACGGACCGGGACGGCGGGGCGGGGAGCGCACCTCCGGCCACTGGTGGCAGATGACCCTGTCCGGGATGCGCGAGCTCGCCTACGACGAGCCCGTCTGCCACCTCAGCTTTTACGAGGCCGATGCCTACGCGCGCTGGGCGGGCTGCCGTCTCCCGCGCGAGGAGGAGTGGGAGATCGCGGCCGCACCCCTCCCCGTGGAGGGGAACTTCCTCGAGAGCGGCCGGCTGCACCCGGCGCCGCCGCGGGGGCGCACCGGCACCGGCTTGCACCAGATGTTCGGCGACGTCTGGGAGTGGACGGCGAGTCCGTACGTCGGCTATCCCGGTTTCCAGCCCGCGGGAGGCGCACTGGGCGAGTACAACGGCAAGTTCATGTGCAACCAGATGGTGCTGCGCGGGGGATCGTGCGCCACACCCGCCGGGCACGTGCGCGCCACCTACCGCAACTTCTTCCCCCCCTCGGCCCGCTGGCAGTTCGCGGGGTTGCGGCTGGCCAGGTAGGGTCAGGCCGCTTCCCCATCGGTTACCAGGGCCACTCCCAGCGTGTCGATCTTCGCCACCCAGGCGAGCAGCGCGTGGACGCTGATCGGCTTGAGCAGGCAGCAGTGCGCCTGCAGTCCCTCCCGGTGCATGCGCTCGGCGTGCAGCTCGCTGGCGGCGAGGGCGACGATGGGGATGGAGGCGAAGCGCGCATCGGCGCGGACGGCACGGATGAGCTCGGCCCCCTGCATGCCGGGGAGATGCATGTCGAGCAGCATCAGATCGGGAGTGTCGGTGGCCAGGTGAGCGAGCGCCGCTTCGGCATCGGCCACGTGGTGCAGGTGGTTCCGGATCTTCGCTTCCTTGAAGACTTCGCGCAGGTATCGGGCGTCCGCCGGGGAGTCCTCCACGAGGAGCAGCCTGGCGGAGCGGCTGCCGCTGGATCGCGTCATGGATCCTCCTGCATCCCTCCGTTTCAAGATCCGTGCACACCGCGGCGGGCGGCGTTCTCGCCCCTGTCCCGGTAACTTCTTCGCGCCTTCTGGCAGGAAACTCCCGCGCCGGGCTACCCTCTGCGGCCATGAGCTTCGAAGAACTGGATTTTCAGGGTCTGACCCCGGCGCGACTGTGGCGGAGCCTCGCGGCGGAGGAGCGCATGCTGGGGGCGCGCGCCTTCTTCGCCCACGCCTGGGCGGATGGCTCCGCACGCCGCGAGGGTGAGCTCGCGATCGCCCGCGCCCTCCGCTTCCGTGAGGACGCGGTGCGCAAGCTCCCCCTGGACAAGCGGGCGGGCTACCTGGCCAAGGCGGTGCAGCCGGCCGACTCGCTGGCGGGCTCGCTCCTCCTGGCGCTCCACCTGGAGGAGCGGCGCGCGCTCCTCGCCGCCTTCCTCGATGCGCTCGGGATCCCGCACGAGAACGGGATGATCGCCGAGGACCACGACGTGCAGCCGCCCGGCGAAGGTGCGCTGGCGCGGGCGGCCGAGGCGCTCGGCTCCCGCTTCCCCGCGCGCGAAGTGGACGTCTACCTCGCTTCCCTGCTCGCGCTCGACCCGGAAACGTGGAACGGGGTGGGCGACGTGCTCGAGGCGCGCCGCGCCACCTCGCGCGCCGCGAGGTGATGCGGGGCGGCTTCGTCCTGGAACGGCTGCAAGGGCTCCCCCGCGGGTGGTGCGCCCGTGTGCGTGTCCCGCCGGGTGCGTCTCTCTTCGAAGGCCACTTCCCGGGAACGCCCGTGGTCCCCGGGATCGCCCTCCTGGTCCTGATCGCGGACCTGTCCAGCGAGCATGCGGACCAGCAGATGGTGCCGGTGCGCCTCCGCGGCGTGCGCTTCCGTGCCCCGGCCCGTCCCGGCGTCCTGCTCGACGTTCGCTTCGAGGACGGCCGCTTCTCGGTCACCGGGCAGGATGCGGTCACCGTCGAGGGAGAGATGGGGCTTGCCGCGGCCGCCGGCGACCTCCCGCTCGCGGACCCCGGAGAGACGCTCCCCGCACCGTTCCTCCCCCACGCCCCCCCCGCGCTCCTGGTCACGGGCGTGGGCGAGGGCCGGGCCACCGCCTGCCTTCCCGCGCGCTCTCCCCTGGCCCACGGTGGCCGGGTCCCCTCCTGCGTCGTGCTCGAGGCCGCCGCCCAGGGTGCACAGGCGGCGGGGCCGGCCGAGGGGTCCGCCCGCGGCGGGCTGCTGGTACGTGTGTCCGAGGCCAGCTTTCCTGCCGGTCACGTGCTCGTGGAGAGGCCCTTCACGGTCCACGTGCAGGTGGACGGAGCGGCCCCTCCGCTCCATCGCTTCCGGGCCCGGACGGCGATGGGGGGCGGGGCGGCGGCGGTCGCATTCGCCGTGACCATCGTGGACCCGAGCTTGTTGGTGAATCGCTGAGAGGAATGGGACCGCGGAGACGCGGTCCCGTTCTTTTTTCGAGCTAGAAGGCGTGCAGGAGGGCGTGTCGGGCGTTGGCGCCGAGCTCGGGCGTGATCCAGTCGCGCCGGTAGAGCCTGGCCCAGCTCGGGTGCAAGGAGAGGTGCGACGGGAACAGCCGCCTCCCCAGCACGCGCGTCCAGCTCCAGGGCTCGTGGGCCAGCCCGAGCAGCATCGCCGGCGTCCGCCGGTCCGGCTTCCTCTCCGAGCGGCCCTTCACGAAGTCGCGCCAGATCGCATGCACGAAGCCGCGCTCCAAGGCGGCATTGAGCCGCCGGGGGAAGGCGATCGTCTCCCGGGTGTGGTGCTTGGCCGTGTGACGGACGAGCTTGTGCAGGTTGTCCGAGGCGTGCATGTGCGCATCCCGCAGCCTGGCCTCTTCGCTCTGCGGGGATCCC
>DASUFT010000079.1:0-3739 GCA_036274395.1 Candidatus Polarisedimenticolaceae bacterium
ACAGTGGCTCCAGTCGGAGGGCTGGATGACCGTGCTCTGTCGCGACGACGGCACGGCCTGGTTCGGGCTTCCTCCGACCGCCGCCCGGAGCCCGGTGACCAATGCAGCCGCATTCTGCGCGGCGATGGAGCGGATGCTGCCGTAGGACCGGCAAGGTCCTCTTGCAGACGTCCCGGCCGATGTAGCCTGGCGCGCATGGTCTCCTCCCTTCTGTGCGCCCTGACCCTTGCGGGGACGCCCGTGATGGAGCGGTTGGTCCCCCTGGAAGTGCAGACGGGGGTCGTCCGTCTGCGCACGGTGGAAGCGCCCCTGCTCGAGGTGCCCGAGGTCCAGAAGATCCGCGACGTCCAGAACTGGGAGCTGGGAGACTGGTCGGAGCAGCGGTTCTCCCGCCTGTACAGGATGGAGTTCTTCCTGGAGACCCGCAGCGCGGACGGAGAAGTGACACTCGAGGAACGCGGTGCGCTCCTCGTCGCTCCGCGCCTGGAGGAGCAGGACCTGCAGGCTCTCGACGACACCTTCCGTGACCGTTTGCACGCGCTGGGCACCGATTCCTTCTCCACCACGCTCGCCGGGTTCTTGCAGTCCCCCTGGCCGATGGAGCGACTGCTCCACAGGTCCACTGCTCCATCCTGGTCCTGTGTCCGCGGCAAGGGTTTCGGCGATCAGGGTCGGGCGGAGGCGTTCACCGGCGGCGGATCGCGGGGCATGGACTTTTCCGGCAGGGTGTGCGCCACGTTCTGGCGAGCGAGCGAAGGCTCTGCCGTCGAGGAGATCCGTGCCCTGTCCAGCCCTCGACGTGCGCGGGACGCCGCCCTGCGCCTGGAGGCGACGGAACCGATCCCGAAGGAAGTTCCCGCGGCCGAGCTCGCTCCCCTCCCTTCCGGAACGACCTTCACGCGCGGCGTGTCGGCACGCGAGGGTTGTGGCGGGACCGTCACGGTCCTCAGCCACGGCCTCTATCACTGCGAGGGCATCGAGTGGAAGGCAGAGACCCGCAGTGCGGCCATCTCCCCCGAAGTGCTGACCCGCCACGCGCTGGTCTCCCGCTGGACCTTCGAGGAGGTGGAGCGCACCTTCGGTGCCGATCCGCGCCGGGACATACGCATCCAAGAAGCGCTGCTGATGGCGTTTGTCCCGGTGGCGCACTCGTTCGATGCGCTTGCACCGGAACAGCGGATTGCCGTCCCCTTCGACCTGGCCTCGTTCCGCACCGAACTGGTGCGCCGTTTGACGATGCAGCCGACCCTGTCCCTCGAGGCCCTGGAGAAGGTCCTCACGGACCACGGCGTGCGCGAGCTGGCGGACCTGCTGCTCGTGGTATGCCGCCCGGACGGCACGGCCTGGTTCGGCCTGCCACCCACCCTGGCCCAGAACACCCTCACCAACGCCGCCGTCTTCTGCGCGGCGATGGAGCGGATGCTGCCGTGAAGGGGCCAGGTATTTCCTATTTCCTTTTCTCTCGCCTGGCGGAAAAGGAAATAGGCAATACCTGGCCCCCTCACGGCAAAAATGCCTTCGTGTTCTTCAGCTTCGCCGGCAGGTAGGAGTCGATCACGTAGTTGAGTCCCCAGCGGGCCAGCGCCTGCTGCTCCGCGCGCACCCCCATCCGGACCAGCTTCTCCATCGCCGCCGCCCAGGACTTGTGGATCTTGAAGAAGGGGTCGTTCTTCAGGGCGTCCTTGGCGCGCTTGACGTCCACGTCCTTCAGGGGATGCGTGGGCAGCTTGTAGTCCTCGATGTCTTGCGGGGTGACGCCCAGGAACGTGGCGCGGGGGACGCAGAAGAAGCGGTTGATGTGGGCGGCGTTCCCCGATCCGACCTTGAGCGTGCGATAGATGTTGGAGATCCCGTAGGGATCGCAGTCCACGAAGGCATACACGGGAATGTCCACCTGATCGGAGAGGCGGCGCACGAAGCGGCGCGTCGCGCGCGTGGGGACGCCGGCCATGGAGACCAGGATGCAGTGCGACTTCTGCCAGAACTTGTGGCTCTGCAGGCGCTGGAACATGCCCCCCGTCTCGATGCAGAGGATGAACTTGGCCTTGGTTTCGAAGGTTAGGTGCTCCACCAGGGAGGGGATGGTGTAGGCACCGGATCCGAACTTCGTGCAATCGATCTTCTCGGTCTTCCCCGTCTCCAGGTCCTGGTCGTAGATGATCAGCTCCCCCGCCACCGCCCCCCCGTGCTCGTCGGGGATGTAGCGGAGCTGCTCGCGGCTGACGCCGGAGACCGCGAACATGGCCTCGATGTCGTCCATCACGGTGTCGGACTCGGACTGGTCGTCGAACTTCGCCTCTCCCCAGTTCTTCGACTGGTAGTAGGCGTCTCGCTTGGTGGCAAAATCGCTCGTCTCCACGAGCTCCTTGGAGAGCGCCATCATCTTCAGCGTCTGGGCAAACGTCTTGGCCGTGTTCACGGTCAGGGTGCGGATGGACTTCCCCTTCCCGATCTCGAACCAGCCCTTCTTGGGGTCGTAGTGCACGTTCCCCAGGGAGCGGATGGGGAAGGTCACCTCCGGCTTGGCGTGCGCCTCGATCCGCTTCTCGATGTTGCCGGCCACCTCGACGATGGCCTTGACCGTGTTCTTGTCCTTGGCTGCCTTCTCGGCCTGGGGCGACTTCATGGGGCGAGAGTGTAGCGCGGTGGTACGCTCCCGCCATGCCGCACCTTTGCTCCCAGGACGCGCGCTGGCTCTCGAACGCCTGGCTGGTCTGGGACGCAGCACGGGGGCAGGCGGTGCTCGTGGACACGGGCGCGCCGCTGGCGCCGCTGCTGGCGGCGATCGCGGAGCACGGTCTCCACCTGGCGGCGGTGCTCACCACGCACCGCCATCCCGACCACGTGGAGGGGAACGCGGAGGCCGTACGCCTGGGGGCGGCCGTGCTGGCGCATCCCCTGGAGGTGCCGCACGTCACGGCGGCGCGCGCGGTGCGCGAGGACGAGGAGATCTCCTTCGGCGCCTTGCAGGTGACGATCGTTCCCCTCCCCGGACACACCGCGGGGCACGCCGGCTGGTGGATCGAGGGCACCGGCCTCTTCACGGGCGACGCCCTCTTCCGCGGGTCCATCGGAGGCACCGTCGGTCCGGGTGCCTCGGGCTTCGCGGACCAGCGCGCCTCCGTGGAGCGGATCCTGAGCTATCCGAAGAGCACGGTCCTCCTCCCCGGTCACGGGCCGGAGACGACGGTCGGGCTCGAGCGCGATGCCAACCCGCTGGCCCGGGCGATCCTGGGGCTCGAGTCCACGGAGTCGCGCGCAGGACACGCGTTCGGCCGCCCCGCCCGGATCCTACGGGTGGCGCGGGACTACGACGGCGGGACCAAGGCCTGGGTGCGCTTCGAGGACGACGGCACGGACGCGATCGTGCCGGGGAGCAGGGTCGAGTTCCCCGAGTGAAGGAGAAGCATCGTCTCGTCCTCCTCCTTGCGGCGAGCGCGGCGCTGCACGGCGCCTACCTCCTGGCCTGGCGCGCGCACGATCCGCTGTGGGACCTCCTGGTGCACGACGCCCACCGCTACCACGCCTGGGCCAGCACGTGGGCCGTGGGAAAGACGTTCGAGGCGGGCGCCTTCTCCCAGGCACCGCTGTACCCGGCCCTGGTCGCCGCCGTGTTCGCCGCGGCGGGGCCGAGCCTGGGAGCGATCCTCGGCGTCCAGCTCGCGCTGGGCACCGCGGCGCTCGGGCTGGTCTACGTGTCGGCGCGGCGTGCTTACGGCACGCGTGCCGCGGTCGCGGC